>CAVJHG010000009.1:0-68427 GCA_963649335.1 bacterium | reverse complement strand
AGTATTCCGCTGCGCTGGAACGGATGGTTATCTCATCTTTTTTCTTTGCCAAATAAAGCGCCTCCTTATAGCCTTACGGAAACAGACTCTAGCTTTAATAATAGCTAAGCAATCTGTCTCTCTAAATCCACTCCCTAAAAATCCTTATATACTGACAACGGTACTAAATGATGAGGCTCTGTATAATTGTTTTGACCATTTCTTCGCTTAAACACAAAATTATTACAGTCTACCTCACACGACTATATCAAGTAAAGTGTGTAAGTCTTTTTATTCCACCTCTGATTTTAGCTTAGCTCTGTAGATTGTACTTATAGAAATTCTAGTCATTTCAGAGACCTGAGTGTAGGAATGTTCTTGAAGCAAATTTAGAGAATGTTCTATTTGTTCTTTCTTGTACATCTTTGGTCTACCGCCTAGATTTCCAGATAACCTACGGCCCTCTTGAGTTCGCTCGATTATCATGTCTCTCTCAAATTCGGCAAACGCCAGCAGAATGGTTCTTATAAGCTTACCTGTTGGTGTATTGTCCATAAGGCCCATATTTAACACATGTACCTTGATGCCATGGGATAGTAGGTCATCTATTAGCTCGATGCCTTTGGTGGCGGATCGGGCTAGTCTGTCAAGCTTTGTGACCATTAGAGTATCACCAGCTTCCAAAGCTTTTCTTAGTTCTACAAACTGTGGTCTGTCCAATGTGGCACCTGAATAGGAGTCCTTAAAAACTATTTTTGCACCGGCAGTCTTAAGCTGTTCGACATGCCGCCAATTTCTTAAAAAATATCCTTTCAAATATCATAATCATAAATAAGACTAAAATAAAGGGATTTTTAGGACTTACACACTTTAGAATACACTCTCGCGATTGCTCTTAATCTGCGATAATCGGCAATCCATTCATTACCGTTCCAAAGGGACTCTTTAGTTAAATTCTCAACTTTTTTAATAATTTCATTCTGCACCTTTTCAGGCATCATTTCCAAATCAGATGCAAAAAATTGTCTCATCCAATTAGCTAATCCTCTCTCGTTATCTTTTAACGGCGTTGGTCTTGCATAATCGTATACTTTGTCTATTACAAAATCATTCTGCTCTAACAAGTCTGCAAAATTCTCACTCATAGGAAAATTAAACATCGGCTTATATTCATATTCCAACTCACGACAAGCATCTATAAAGGCATTCTCGATGGTGGCAATATTGCCCTTTGCACCAAATTCACAAACCAATAAGCCATTTGGCTTCAACACTTTATGGACTTGCTTTAACAAAGTATTATGATCAGATATCCAATGAAAAACTGCATTTGAGAAAACGACTTCAAATTCCTCCTCAAATGGTAAATCGAGTGCATCGCAAACCATAAATTTTATATTTGGATATTGCTCTTCCGCTTTTACTATCATACTTACAGAACTGTCAACACCAACAATTGTACCTGCAAGATCAAACAGCTGTGCAGTAAGCGTTCCTGTCCCACATCCCAAATCCAAAATACTTTGATTTTTATTTACAGGCACAAACTCTAAAAGACCTTTGCCATATTCCGAAACAAAATCATGCTTATTATCATACAATACTGCATTCCAGTCACTCATAATTTTACCTCAAACAAATACCGATTATCCCGTATAAGCATCCTGTGCAGTGTTCTTGAAATTCTGCTTCTCCAGCCACAGTTTTTCTTCTTCGTTCTCTGGGATGTCGATTCTTTCTATTTTAAATATGACAGGTCTTGTTCCGTCATTACAGCAGGTAATCATCATACGCTCTGACCTGGTCAAGTGATTTTGTAACATCAAAGTCCGATTTGATGGCATGTTGAGCCACTCAATATGAAGCTGACTACAAGCTCAAAAACTAAATCTATCAAATAAATATAATAATTAACTGATAGGGAACCAATTTAATACAATTTCCAATTTATCTGTTTTTGGATAACGTAAAATCAATGATTCTCACCTTTAGTATTAAAATTGTTTCTCTGATTGGTTCAATATTAATATTTAAGCAAAAATAATTGTTTATACAATTATTTCAAGATATGCCATAAATAGCTTCTGAGAACACGTTTTAAGTGAGTTGTGTCAGAATTATGCACATCTTGCTTCCCAAGGTGTTTTCATCTTATTGTATTCATGAGGTCTAATTTTGTTGTATTTAGTATAAGCAAAGTATTCAACAGCAGCGTAAAGCTGTCTTTCAGTCGCATACTCATGAAGATTTATATAGTCATTTTTTAATGTATTGAAATATCCTTCCATAGGGGCATTATCATAAGGATATCCAGCTTTGCTCATGCTCTGTCTTATCCCAACAGATTTACAGAACTCAACAAATTCTTTGGATGTAAACTGACTGCCTTGATCACTATGAAGTATTAAAGTTGTGGTTGTTAATCCTTGCGAAGCCAGTGCTTTCTAAATATTTTTTCATTGGACGATAGGCAACAGCACCATCATTATCATGATATATTTCTTTAATTTTGGCATTGATTTTCGCCGAAGCTTTTGCCTTAGATTTATTTTTAAATATGCTGTGCCTATAGTTGTAATAAGAATTTGGATGTATTTTCAGTCTTCTAAGAAGCCAGCGTACTCCAAATAAATCTTTATAATTGTCGATGAACTGGTAAGCCTCTAATCCAGCTCCTTCGCAAAGAATGCCGCCGCTTTTTTTAAGAAAAGATTTTCCTTTTCTACTTCAGCAAGTTTTTTTCGTAAATCGGCATTCTCCTTCATAAGAGTGTACTCATTTACAGCATCTGGATTTTCTTCGGCTTTGGCTTGGCATTCTTGCTGATAATTATCACACCATACATTAATGGTGGATTTTGCTATTCCATACTCGACATGAAGGCTTTGAATTGTTCGGCCCTCTCTGAGATGAAGCAATGCAATTTTCTTTTTAAATTCTTTATCGTATCCCTTTGACATTTTAGATACCTACCTTTCTAAAAAGTATTATATCTAATCGGACAAAGGTGTTACAAATTAACTATAGCAGTACAATCACAACAATAATCGGAGACTGCTTTCCGCCACCTGTCAGCGCAAATGTTCCAGCTTCCAGAACTGCATTCAGAAACTGTACCTCATCTGTTCTATTTCTCAATTTATATTTCAGGAAACTGCCGCTTCATTTTCTTCTGTTAGAACTTAGCTTTCATGTCAAAAAGTGAAGTTTTTTCTATTTCAGAGATCTATTATAGAACAAGCTGGCATCAATTTGATACCAGCTAATGTTTTACTTGGTTATACCCAAAGTGGAGACCTAAAAACAATTCAAAGACTCTATTTTTTCATATAATTTCTCAGTGGTTTATAATCTATACCACAGTCAAATGTATTTGCATTCCATGATATTCTCCCGGTATAACTGCTATTGGGAAACCTACATTCATTAATGCATTTCCACTATAAACTTTATTATCTTTTTCACACCAGTACATTCGCTTCGGATCTAATCCTTTACATTTTACATAATTTACCGGTGCGTTTGCATGCGTTGTCAATGTGACGATATTTAACAAACTTTCACTTTTATCTTCTGTTGTGAATTCCCACGCTGCAAATTCATGATTTGTGTTTGGATTATGCAGACGGTAATATAAACCGTTATGAATCAGATTCCAGTATTTTTTGTAATCCTTAATCTGCTCTTTCACAGCTTCTTTTTCTGCATCAGACAATAAATTTAAGTCCAATTCATATCCAAAGCTTCCCGCCATTGCCACAACACTTCTTGTCTGAATTGAAGTCATTCTTCCTGTCTGATGATTAGGTACTGCCGAAACATGAGATCCTACTGCTGAAATTGGATATCCAAAAGAAGTTCCATGCTGGATCTGAATTCTTTCGATTGCATCTGTATCATCACTGCACCAGATCTGCGGAGTATAGTATAACATTCCGGCATCGAATCTTCCTCCTCCTCCGCTACATCCTTCAATCAAAAGGTCAGGATATCTCTGAATCAGTCGTTCCAGGAAATCATATATTCCCAGCACATACTCATACATAATCTTCCCATAGTTCTGCTGTTGTTCTACTGCTGTATATACATCACAGATGCTTCGGTTCATATCCATCTTAATATATGCTATATTAGCTGAATCAAATACTTTTGAAATAGAATTAAAAATATAATCAACTACTTCTTTTCTTGAAAAATCCAAAACGAGTTGATTTCTTCCGCGTATCGGTCGACGTCCCGGAATCACATATGCCCAGTCCGGATGCTCACGATACAGATCACTGTCTTCATTTACCATCTCTGGTTCGATCCAGAGACCGAATTTCATCCCCATTGCATTGATCTTATCTGCTGTTTCAGACAATGGACCACCCATTTTCTCTTCATTAACAACCCAGTCTCCCAGCCCACTGTTATCTGTGTCTCTACTTCCAAACCAACCATCATCCAGAACCAGCATCTCTACACCAAGCTCTGCTGCCTGTTTCGCAATCTCTACAATCTTATCTCTGTTAAAATCCATATAAGTTGCTTCCCAGTTATTTATAAGGACTGGTCTTCTTGCTGTTTTATACTTCCCACGGCATATATGATAACGAATCAGTTTATGATAAATGTGGGACAGTGATGTAAGTCCATCCTCTGAATATGCCATAGCAACTTCTGGTGTATAGAATGTTTTCCCCGACTCTAACGGATATTCAAACATTTCATCCAACAATCCCATTTGCATCCTGGTCTGTCCAAACTGGTCTTTTTCCACTTCACATTTAAAGTTACCACTGTAAAGCATAGATATTCCATAACATGCACCAAAATCTTCCGTTGTTTCTTTCTCTGCCAGAATAAAAAACGGGTTCTGCTGATGACTGGATGTTCCTCTTCTGCTGCCAAAACTCTGATTTCCATAAATCACTGGAATCCTCTCTTCCATACGCTCCATTGCATGACGTCCATGGAAATGAAGAAGTTCGAAATCTCCTGTCAGGAAATCCATTCCTGCACTGTATACTTTCGTCAAATGGACTGGACACTCTCCATTATTTTTCACGATCACACTTCTTGTAATCACATCCAGTTCAGGAAGTACACCATAACGCAGCGTCACCTCAAGTCCAAGCAATGAATCTTCCAGAACAACATTTGCTGTATACGCACCGTCTGCCTTCTCCGCATATACTGCCGGGAGTCCGGGAATACCATATTTTCCCTCTGTCACAGAATGACTCTTATACCTCAGATCAATACCATAAACCCCCTGCTCATTCTTCACATTAAAAGCCGGGCTTCGGAAATCTCCATTTCCATAACATGGATATTCCTGTGGGAATGTATCCATGGAAAACGTTCTGTCACTACCCGCATCGTATGGATTTCCTGAAAATCCTCTGTCATATGCTGTCAGCAGACTGCTCATATCTCCCTCTGTTTTTGGACCATAATACAAATGAAGCAAAAATCCATGCTCTGCAATTCCCATTTGATAGGTTGTATGTTTTGTATGTAATGTTATAAGTTCCATCAAACTTATCCTTTCTATTCCTTTATTTTCCTCCTGTCATAGCTACACCTTCAATGAACTGTTTCTGGAAAATCAGATACAAGATTACCATTGGAAGCATTGCGAATAAGGAGCCAGCCATCAATACCGGATAATTTGTACTAAACTGTCCATTCAGGCTGGAAAGTCCTGCCGATAATGTTGTCGAATTAATATTCGTATTTACGATCAACGGCCACATTAAATCAGTATAAGCAAACACTGCAGTAAACACTGAAAGTGCAGCAAGAGAAGATTTCGTTAATGGAAACAGAACTTTCGTAAATGTCTGCCAGCGATTACATCCATCCAGATATGCCGCTTCTGCTATTTCATTCGGGATTCCCATATAAGCCTGTCTCAGGAAAAAAGTTCCGAATGCACTGACAATTCCGGGGAAAACTAATGCAAATACTGTGTCTGTCATTCCCATTTTTGCAATCATCTGATACTGTGGAATGATAAAAATCTGTCCTGGAATCATTTGCTGTACAATAACCAGTGTAAAAAGAAAATTCTTTCCTTTAAAATTCAATTTTGCGAATGCATAACCAGCCATGGAACAAAATACAACTGCACACAATACCCTGATTAAAATCATCAATCCTGTATTCAAGTAGAGATTTTCAAAAGGCAATAAATCCAGAACTTTTGTAAATGAACTAAAATTCCAGTTGGTCGGTAAAAGTGTCGGTGGAACCCGAAGTACTTCTTCATTCGTCTTAAATGCTGTCAGAATCATCCATATAAATGGAAAAATCATTATGATAGATCCCAGAATCAAAGCAACATAAACAAATATATTTGATATTTTCTTGCTTTTCTTCATACTGCGCCTCCTATACCTCGTAATTAACCCATTTCCTTTGTCCGACGAACTGTATTGCTGTTATTATTCCAATCAAGAGTACTGTCCAGATTACAATTGCTGATGCATAACCACGGTTTCCGGAAATAAAGGATTCACGATAGAATAAATAAATCAATGATTGTGATTTGCTCAGTGCAGGATTTCCTTCTCCTACCATCATATACAACAAATCATATACTTTAAGAGATGCCATCAATCTCATAATCAATACAACAAATAATGTCGGTGAAACCATTGGCATGGTAATGTAACGAAACTGCTGGAATTTCGTACAGCCATCCAGACTGGCCGCCTCATAATAGCTTTTTGAGATATTCTGAATTCCTGAGAGCAATAAGACTGCATCATATCCAAGAGCACTCCAGATTGCTACAATTGCCACTGTAAAAATAACTACTTTGGGATTTGTCGTCCAATTAATATTTGTATGAAAGATTGTATTGATAATTCCATAGTCTGAGTTAAACATCCACTTCCAAACCATTGCTACCGCAGCCGGAGATACAACCATTGGAAGGAAAAAGATAGCACGGAACATAACCTTACCTTTAATCTTTGAATTCAAAAGAACTGCTATGATCAATGCCAGAAGCACACCACCTGGAACTGTCAGAATACAAAAAAGTATTGTATTCCATGTTGCTCTCCAAAATTCCGGGCTTGAAAACATTTTTATATAGTTTGCAAGTCCTACAAATTTTATTCCGCCAAAGACTTTTTTCGATGAGAAACTTAAAATAATTGTCTCTATAAATGGATACACATTTAATATGATTAATCCAAGAATCGTTGGGGCTATCATCAGATAACCCCATTTATGATCCTGGTCAAACCTTGATTTTTTCTTCATCAGGCTCTACCTCCAAGCTTGTCTATTCTTCTGCAATTGCTTTCGTAACAATATCCTGCATGTTCTGAATTCCATCATCGACTGACATATTTCCTGCATAAATATCAAGTACTGCCTGTTCTACCTTTGGCTCCCATGATGGTCTTGACGGATTGTTCACATATTTCACACTGTACTCAAACATTGGAATAATATTCTCCGGATGAATGTCATATCCATTCGCTGCAAATGTATTCACCCATGTATCTTCCAATCCGTTATATGCCGGAATTGCAACACCTGATTCTCCCTGAATCCTCTGTCCTTCTTCTGATCCAAGGAACTTCAGAAAATCCATTGCGGTATCCTTATTCTTTCCTTCTGCTGCTGTTGCATAAGATACACTGTTAGAAATCACCGCGCGTCCGTCACCACTTTCCGGATTTGGGCATTTAGGCAGAACTGCTACATCCCATTTTCCATTCATATCCGTATAAGTTGAACAAAGATTTGCCAGATCCCAGCTTCCTGCAAAGAACATTGCACCCTGCCCTGAGAAAAACTGCTCTGTTGCACTTGTATTTGCGAACTGTTCCTGTGTCGGACACCAGTCATTATCCTGAAGATTTACATAAAATTTAATTGCATCACTTGTTGCTTTCTCTGTATATTCTGCTTTTGTTCCATCCTCGTTCAGAATTTCTCCACCATTCTGATATACAAAGTTCCAATATCCAATCTGATCATGAGCATACGCCATATATCCGTATTTTCCTGTCTCCTCATAGATTTTCTCGGAAGCCTCTGTCAGGTTATCCCATGTCCATGTATCATCTGGGTATGCAATACCAGCCTGATCGAAAATCTCTTTATTGTATACTAAAACCACCAGGTCTTTGTCTTTTGGAACTCCATAGATATTTCCGTCACTACCCTCAGCATTTGCGATGGAAATATCGGAGAAATTGCTTGCATCTATAACATCTGAACAATCTGCAAGAATTCCATTGTCTGCATATTTGTACATCTGATTGGAATGCATCCAGAAAATATCTGGCATAGAATTACTTGTTGCAGAAGCTTCCAACTTTGTCCAGTACTCATCCCATCCCGTTGCCTGCACTTCAATTTTCACGTCCGGATGCTCTTCCATATAAGCCTCTGCCAGTTTCTCCATACCTGCTTTCTGACCCGCATCCCAGATCTGAAAAACAAGCTTTCCGTTTCCACTGGATTCATTTCCGTTGGTACCGCATGCTGTTAGTCCCATTGCAAGTACACCTGCCATTACAAGTGCTACATTTCTTCTCATATTCTTTCTCTCCATGATAACCTCCCATATTTTCTATTTACTTTGATAACTGGCTAAATTATCTTTTCTCTTTACACAAAGTATTGTAATATATCTTAATGAGTACTAAAATGCATTAATATAGACTGTTTTATATCAATATGTGTATTATTTATTATTTTTTGTTGTTTCTATATCACATTATGATATATAGTAATTACAGAGTCTATTTTTTAACTCAATAGCAGAACGAGGTGCAGTTTTGTATCCTAAAATGCAACTTTGTAATTCAACAACTAAATATTTGTAAGCGAAATGCAACCTATACAAGCATCTTTTTTCGGTGTATGATGCTTTTAAAGCCACGACAAACAGAGGTCAATTCCCTCTCGTTTAAATTTGTAAACGGAGAATCCACCCCTGGTATTTACGATATTTAAGTAAATATGTTGGCGGCTCTTGTTTACATTTTATTTTTTGAGAAGCTTAGGTTTTAGACATATGTCCTTGGCATCAACCGGGCGGCAACCAAGTTTGGCCAAGACCTCTTCTCCATGTAAGAAGCTGAATGTTTCGTAAGGACTACGATTATTCAGCTTTTTTCTTTTATAAGAATTGATGTGGTTCATCATCTTGAAGATATCCTCCTGTGTGAGATCATCCATACTTGTCTCTTTTGGAATTATTCTTCTGATGAGTTCATGATTAACCTCGCATGCTCCCTTTTGATACGGGCAACCGGCATCGCAGTAAAATACTCTTGTCCTTAGATGAGATTCGCCTCTGGCTGGATTATCACGATATTCAATCGCTTTAGGATTCGAAAATTCGCTGCCATTGTCCGTCAATATGTAAGGGAACAATGTTTCAAATGTTTCATGACCCAGGACCTTATCTAGGCCATTAAAAACATTTATCACCGACTGAGAAGTGTTTGCATCTCTTATAAAAGCTAGCATAAGGCTGGATTCTACAAAGTGGATTGTTAAAAGACATTTTCCGCCTTTTACACCCATTACCGAATCCATTTGCACTTCTGCCAAATCAGGATTTTTCTCTTTATACTTGAGATACTCCTGATAATTGCGACCGATACGACAGCCTTTATCTACCTTGAATTCGGGCTTTTTGTATCTCTCGCGAAACTTAACTTTTCGAGGCAAATCAATGTTCAATAAATGGCTGACTTACGGGTACAATCCTTACCACATAAATTTTTATTACGGCAGTTAAATCTGTTCTTACATTCATTGAACGGATAGCATGGGTGACCGGTTGCAACCTCAGAAGAATACTTTTTTATCTCTCTTGAAATGGTTGTTGGATTTTTCTCAAGGTCACTGGCAATAGCTTTGATGGACATACTTTCCTTCAATTTTTTTGAAGGTTAAGACGGTCCTCATAAGTAAAGAACTTTGACATAGCGTCCTCCTTATCCGCCACCAACAATCAGAAGATACAAGCTGTGTCATTATTAATCAAATAGATATTTGTAAGCCATGATGCATTACATGAGCTTTTTACAAATATGAGTATTTAAATACAAGAAATGTTAGATGAAAAACTGCATTTCATTTAACAATTAAGGGAGTCTATTTTTTACTACTAAACAGCAATAGAACGATGAGGAGATTTTTATGTCAGATGCTACACTATTCCATTTTTTCCAGAATCAATATTTTATCGATCTCTGCCTGTATCAATATGGCTATGAACAATGTACACCGCTTTCTTCTTTCGGTCCTTTTATTCGGAATCATTACCTTTTTCATTATGTAATTTCCGGAAGTGGAACATTAGTTGCTACAGATTCCACCGGAACCGATCAGACCTACCATATCCGAAGTGGACAGGGTTTTATGATTTTTCCTGGACAAAACACACATTATTTTGCCGACAAAGACCATCCTTGGGAATATACATGGATTGAATTTGACGGTGTTCGTGTTGAAGAAATCCTGACAAATTGTGGAATCAATATTTTACACCCTATTTATCATGCCTCAGACCGTACTCTTTCTGCCAAGTTAAAAGATAAGATATTGGAGATGACATTTTCTGAAGATCCTGTATCATCTTTTGGAATGATTGCAAAGTTATACGAATGTATGGATTATATGATACGTTCTTCAAAAGACCGAAGACTGATTTCAGGAGAACGCATTTCCGATTCTTACATTAAAGAAGCTGTACATTTCATTGAGCAAAACTTTCATAATGATATTACTGTAGAAGATATTGCTGCTTTTTGCAATATCAGCAGAAGTTATCTCAGCCGTTTGTTAAAGAAACATACCGGCCAGAGCCCACAGCAGCTGTTGCTCAGCTACCGTATGTCCAAAGCAGCACAACTACTGCAGCTGACTGATATGTCCATTCAGGATATTGGAAAAGCAGTTGGTTATCCAAATCAGCTTCACTTTTCAAGGGCTTTTAAGAATACCTATAAAGTATCTCCATCACAATGGAGAAAAGAAGAACCTGTAAAAAAAGAATAGTCCCGAAAAAAGAAAGACCAAGAGTTTATAATGAACTCAAGGTCTTTCTTTTTTAATTAACTTGCGCAAACACTAACTACATAATCTATTCTAACTCAACAGCCAGCTCTCTGATCCTGTGCTTTGTTTTAGTGTATTATTCAGTTTTTTAAAGATTTATTTGCTTTCTGCATTCTCCCTGATACGGTAATAATCCTCCATATCAATGCCTATTTTACCGTGGCATCTGGTTTTCGGTTGCTCAAGAGACACACCGTCTCAACTTCGTCACCTGTACTGCTGACAAATAAGACTCCACTTTCTCCGTCATAGGTTACCGGAACTGTAAAGTGGATGGTTTTGATGAGATGTCCGTCAGCGTGTTTCCCTTTCGGAGTATTATAGATTTCAATAGAAGAAATCATGGCTCGCAGAAGTGATTTCTTATCCTCCGGCTCCATTACATCATAATACTTGGAAAAGCCCTCCAGCATTTCGAAAATAGCTTCCTTCGTCATGGTAGATTTCTGAACCATGGCGATTTCTTCGTTTACCTCATCCAGCCTTGACTGTGCATCATCCAGCTTCTCGTAGATATCATCCAGCACACGATTCAGGCTATCGACCCGCTTTTCGTAGTGCTTATCATCTGCATCCAGCTCGGCAAGCCGCTTCTCCGTCTGCACGAGATTGTTGCCGTACTTATTATGTTCGGCCTGAATGCTGTCACGTTTCTTTCTGAGCAGCTCCATGTCCGTCTCACGGTCAATCTTGCTTGAAATCAATGTGGCGAATTCAGGAATTGTAACCATGGCAGAAATAACATCCCGAACCTCTTTTTCCAGCTTTGTGCCACTGTAATACTTGTTGGCCAGAGAGCAGGTAATGCCATTACGGTCTCTGCCTGAAATGCATAGTAACTTGATTGACATTTGAGGATCTTCTTTGCCTAAAATAATGCTCAAATTCATCATATTTTTTTAGATATGAGCAAAAGTTTACATAACTGCCCTTGTAATTATGATTATCAACCAGGTATTGCCAAAGTATAACTTTATAATAAAAAATTTGTGGATTATCTGGATCCAATAATTCTTTGATGATGTCATAGTAAGGGGTAATACAATTGTCACATATCCGTGATTTCGATTTTTCAAAACCATTGATATATTTATCGATAGTCCGTCTATCAACACCTAATTCTCTGCCAATTTGGCTCTTATTAACTTTCAAAATGCCTTCCTCCACGAATGGTTTTAATTTAAATAAATCTTTAACTGAATCTATTCGCAGATCTGTTATGATATTTGATTTTATTATCATTGTGAACTCCTCCTTGTTAGCTCACATATCATAACATTTGTACATTTTTATTTAATACTTTATGTACATAAATAAGTATAACTTTATATCTGCCTGTATGTTTTTTATCCAATCACGTAAAATCCATTTTCTTTTTAATGCCAGTCCAACAAAATCATATAAAGTGCCTTTGCCTCATTCGTCATACTTCTAAATTGATCATCTTTAAATAAGCGTTTCGGTAATCTGTAAAACTTATCGTCATATTTTGTATTTTCCATTTTCCCTGATTCTCCATATACTTTGAAGTTCTTTCGTCATTAACAGCCTTTTGTGCTCAATTCTTGCCTAAAATTCAACTCTCGCAACATAAATATTGCTAATTGGCAAGCAGTGCATTTGTACGTACAAAATGCCTTTTTAGCTTGTTGGGGAAAGTCTCCGCTCCACTCCGGTCCGTGCAGAACAGACGTCCACTGGACGTCTTGCACTCCCAATCCCCTCAAACCATGAAAATGATTTTTCATGGAGCTTCGCCTCCCGGCTTTTTTCATATTGAAACATTTACAACATTCCATAATTTTTATACTCCCTTCAGATTCATTGTATGAAATTAGAATGTCATTGTAGGAATTGTCTGATGCTACCGGCATCCCGAGTTCCACACTCGGCAACTAAGAGAAAGATGAAAATGTAGATATTTCACTTGGCAATCTCCTAACGCTTGCAGACTTCTATCATGTAAGCACCGATTATCTTCTTTGCCGAACCGAACTACGTGAACATACAAATAATCCCTAATTGCCCTAAGCACTGACTGTGAAAAATGAATAAACACATATCCCAATTTATTAGAATTAAAAACCGCAACTAGCCTGTAGGCTTTATTACATACAGGCTGCTTAATTAAATTCATTATAACTGATAATAAATCGATTTCATTTTATCAAAAGTACAAAACTCTTTGAATCCCAATGTCTTTAATTCCTGTTTTGTCTCATCAATAAACGTTCCCAAATGTTCCGGTTTGTGGCTGTCGCTTCCTATGGTGATTATGTTTCCGCCTAACTCCCGATATAATTTCAAAATATCTCTTGACGGGGTAAGATCAGACAATCCATACCTGTGACTGGAAGTATTTACCTCAATTCCTTTTCCATCAGCTATTACTGTCTTTAAAATTTCAGTAAGTATGGGCTTTAATTTTTCAAATGGATATGTACCTGCTTTATCATATCTGGTGATTAGATCCATGTGCCCTAAAACACTGTAATTGTGATAATTCTGAACAAGATATAATAATTCCTCATAGTAGCGTTCGTTATATTCCTGCTGTGTCCTGCCACGTTGGAAATCCTGCGTCCAGAATTCTTTATCTTCTACTTCATGAACTGATAAAATAATAAAATCAAAGGGATATTTAATATACAATTTTTCATATTGTTCAATCGTATGTGCCTGCATACCAAATTCCATTCCCAGTTTTAGCGTAATCCTGTCTCCATATAATTTTTGTACTTTCTGATAAGTTTCGTAATATAAAGGGTAGTTGACATTGAGTATCGGCATATTTTCCGGTTCTCCCGGTATTCCTTCCCGATACCTTATTTTTTCACCATCATTCCAGTCATTTTTCACCCCATAATCAACATGGTCTGTGAAGCATATTTCATCCAGACCCATTGCTATGGAGTCTCTTACGACCTGCTCCATCTGATATTCTGAGTCATCGCTAAACTCTGTATGCACATGATAATCTGCTCTCAAACAATCAGCTCCTTCCAATCTCTGTAAATTCATCTCCAGAAATTACCGTAAATAATCCCTTGCATCCCTGCTCTTCCAACAGCGAAATCAATAAGTCATATTTATGCTCTATATTGACAATATAAATTTCTTTATTATGCTCGCCATACTGTTTTAAAAGCAATATCTCAAACAATTCATCCAATACTCCCAACCCCTCAGGCATTACAACAAAAGCATCTGCATTTTCAGCCTGTAATTTTTTTCGCTGTCTTTTATCTTTTTCTCGGTATGTCAGTCTAGCGTGTTGAAATTCTGTATGTCCAACACGTGGTCTCTCCGGAAGAATTGATATTATATCTGCTCCATTTTTACAAGCCTCCTCAGCAACCGCTCCAAGCAACCCATCCCCAAATCCTCCGTATACCAGAGTATGTCCATTTTTCCCAATATATTCGCCTAACAATCTTGCCACATTCATGCATTTCTCACTCAGAATGTCTACCGATCCATATACGCATATTTTCATTTGATTCACCAATAGTATTGCTTATCGTAATTTCCGTTCTTCTTCCAAATCAGATTCATCAATCACACGATCTTTATAATAATAAATTTGATCCTGTTCTCCAATTCCACGGATTACTTTACATGGATTCCCTGCCGCAACGGAATTAGCTGGAATGTCATGAACTACCACACTTCCTGCTCCGATCACACTGTTTTCCCCTATATGGACGCCTGGACAAATTGTTGCACCAGCTCCGATCCAGCAGTTATCCTCAATTGTTACCGGATCTGTATACATATATTCCCTCATCTTTGGATTAACAGGATGCCCAACCGTTGCTATTGTGACAGCCGGACCAAACATTACTTTTTTGCCAATGATAATTTTCCCATCATCAACAAAATTACAGTTAAAATTCAGATAAGAGCCTTCTCCTATGGTAATATTCGTCCCATAGCAACAATAAAAAGGCGGTTCCACCCAGGCATTTGTTTCTTTTCCTAAAAGCTCATTTAATGCCGCCATTCTTGCCTTTACATCATCGGGCATAGTAGAATTAAAGTGAATCATTCTTTTTTTACAATTTGTCCGATCTTCCGGAAGTCCTTCGCAATAATCTGTAAATAGTTTTCCTGCCGCAATACGTTCTCTCATAGTCATATTATTTTTTCTCCTGTGCACATATCATATTCCATGCTTCATCTGATTTTCCCAAAAGCTCTTTTACTATTTTTTGTATTTCCTCAAAGTCTGATCGGTCTGCAAAATTAAGTTTTTGCATGATTTTTCTACATCTTTTCTGTTCTTCCATAACAGCTTCATCTGAAATGTAAGCAAGCTGCATATCTCTTCTTTTTTTCATATCCATAATTTAGTTCGACCTTTCTGTTAAATTTTTTACCCATTTATATTGTCTGTAATGTTTAAATACCGCCGGAAGTTTTACCAACTCATCAAGATTTAAGACAAAATACACCATCAGCACCGGCAACTTCAGAATGAATGCTGCGAGGCAGCCCAGTGGAACTGCAAAGCACCACATAGTAACCATATCGCACTTTAATCCAAATTTTGTATCTCCACCTGCTGGGAAAATACCTCCTATCGTCATTGCATTTATAGATTTTCCTATTACATAATAGCTGCTCATGAACAGCATATACTTCAAATACCCACCTGCTATATCGGTCAGATTCGTAAAATGCAGAATAACCGGTGTCAGGAGGAGAATCATTCCTCCGGTCAAAATTCCTGAAAGTACAGAAATTTTACATAAAGTATTTCCGACTTTTCTTGCCTCTGACAAGCTTCCTTGGCCAAGCAAATTTCCAATGATAATGCTTCCGCCATATCCAAAACCAGTACAGATACAGATCAGAAGATTTTTAGTTATGTTTGCAATGGAATTGGCCGCCACCGCATCGGAGCCTAGATGTCCCAGTATAACAGAATACATGGTAAATCCACCGCCCCAAACAAGTTCATTTAAGAGAACGGGATAAACATGCTCCCAAAATCTTCCTCTTATCTTTGCTTTTCTATTTTTTATGTCTGCTAATCCAATCCAAAGTTCTTTTTTAGGGTACAAAATATAAATAGTAATAAACAGACCAAGACCATTTGCAATAACCGTAGCCAGTGCTGCACCCGCAATCTCCATTCTTGGAAACCCAAAGTATCCATAAATGAGAATAGCATTCAGTGCAATATTAACACAGACAAGGATTGTACTGATCATAGTGCATTTGCCTACATAACCACAATTTTTCAATATTCCCTGTAAAACCTGTAAAATGCCCGAGAACACATACGATAATCCAATCAGCTTCAGATACTTAACCCCATAGTCAATCAATATAATATCATTTGTAAACAATCTCATAAGAGTTTCAGGAACAAATAATGTTGCAATAAAAAAGATGACAGAAACCGCTAATACATATTTCAAAACAAGTCCTGCTGATGTCCGCAATCCATCAAAGTCTTTTTTTCCATAAAACTGTGCAACAAACATATTCTCCCCTATTGTAAGTGCTGTTAAAATCAAATTAAAAACAAAGGTGATCTGCGAAGCCAGTGAAACTGCTGACAGAGAGTTTTGATTGAGTCCTCCCAGCATAAAAGCATCACATGCACTCACAAGTGCCAGCATAAACTGCTGTGCTGTAATCGGCAGAGCAAGTTTCAGAATCTTATTTCTGAATTCCTTTTCCATCTATATTTCATTTCCTTTCTGTGAACAATATAAAAATATACAAATTTTATTTATTTTTATACCAGAATCCGCCATAATAATATAACAAACGTTCGCAAAGGAGGGGCTATTGATGGAAGTATGTCCAAGTACTGTTTTAAACTCAGATGCATCCGAAAATGTTGCCTATAACAATCCAGACTTTCCTGCTTATATAAAAAAAGGACAGCTTTCAAGCTATCCTAATTTTCGTGCAGTCAGCCATTGGCATGACGATCTGGAATTTATTCTGATTTTAGATGGACAAATGTTTTATGATGTGAATGGTCAGAGGATTACTTTGCAGACGGGCGAAGGGATTTTTGTAAACAGCCGCTGCTTTCATTATGGCTATTCCGATACAAATACAGAATGTCTTTTTATCTGTATTCTTTTATCCCCACTGTTACTTTCTATAAATACTTATTTGTAGAAAATTGTTTGAATCCACTGTTACAGAATATTCATTTTCCTTATCAGAAACTGAACCCATCGATTCAATGGCAGAATTCTATTCTTGGTGACCTTGAAATGCTTTACGAAAAAAATATAGACAAAATACAACCGTTTATTACTCTGGAAAAAACAGTTCATATTTTCCGATTGCTTGCTGAAAATATGAACTATTTTCCTGACTATGATAAAGATTCGGAAGACATTCTATCTCTCACTGCAATGATTGGATATGTGCAAAAAAATTATCCAAATAAAATTATGCTGAAAGATATTTCCTCTTCCGGGAATTGCTGCAAGACAAAGTGTACTTCCCTTTTCCAGAAATATTTAAATACTACCCCTATGGTCTATCTGAACCGTTATCGTCTAGAGAAATCTGTTTTTCTGCTTCGAAATACCACAATGTCTATTACTGAGATAGCATATGCCTGTGGTTTTTCAAACAGCAGTTATTTCTGTGAACTTTTTCATAAATATTATAATACAACGCCGGCCAAGTTTCGCAACAGTAATAGATAAACACTATTCGTATTGTTTGACTCATAATCATAATGGATACTTTGCTTCATGAAGTTTGGACAAAATTAAGGAAGTTCCGCTCTCGTTTCACTCGCCGGAACGACTGCGTCTCTAGGTTCAAACCTCGCTTACGCTCGTTTTCTCCAAGAGAACGCATGTCTCCACATGATAAGTCCCCGGAAACATATCCACACAGGCTATCCTTTTCACCTCATAGCCCTTATAAAGGAAGCGTTCCAAATCCCTGGCCAGGGAAGATGGCTTGCAAGAGATATAAACCAGAGACTCCACATTATAGTCAATAATTTTATCCAAGGCCTTTGGATTGATACCATCACGAGGTGGGTCTAAGATAATGTAGTCTGGCTTCTCGGCTATGTCATCTAAGACCTTTAGTACATCTCCTGCCAAAAAGTCACAATTAGTAAGGCCATTTAGAGCGGCATTTTCCTTGGCAGCCTCTACTGCCTCCGCCACAATCTCCACTCCTGTAACGTGCTTAGCGGCAGGTGCTATAACCTGCGCAATGGTGCCAGTACCTGAATAAAGGTCAAAGACCTCTGCCCCATCAGCTCCTGTGGAAATAAAGTCCCTGGCTGTGCTATAGAGGACCTCTGCTCCAAGAGAATTAGTTTGGAAAAATGAAAATGGTGATATCTGAAATGATAGTCCTAGCAACTCCTCCTTAAAATAAGTGGTGCCGTAGAGCACATCTGTACCCTCATCAGCTACAATATCTGCCTCCCTATCATTTCTAGTGTGAAGGATACCACTCAGTGTTCCCTCCCAGTCCTGGCAATTAAGCAAAGCTTGCTTCCAGCCTTCTAGCAGCGCTATCTCATAGATAGATGATATTTGGGTAGAAGTCACCAAATCTACAAGAATCTGACCAGTTTTTACAGCCTTACGCACCAAAAGATGTCTCAAATATCCTACATGAGTATTTTTGTGATAATAAGTCTGGCCGGACTTTGAAAAATAATCAAGGGTAATAGTAAGTACCCGTCGCATATCTGCATCAATAATTTGGCAATCCTCTACAGTAACTACATCGTAAGTACTAGCCTTTTTGTGCATACCGAGAGTCAATGGGCCATCCTTTTGGCTATCGCCAAAAGAAAATTCCATCTTGTTACGATACTCAAACTGACGTGGGCTAGCATTGATGCCCTCGTAAGTGTTGTCCCAGGTTTCCTGACTAATAACAGGAACAAGAAGGTCTCGTACCATATTGCTTTTCAAATCAAGCTGAGTATCGTAAGGCAGCGACTGGTATGTACAGCCGCCGCAGGTTCCAAAATGCTTGCAAAAAGGAGTGGCCATCTCCAGCTCAGAAGGAGCATCCACGGAAATGAGATTGCCCATAGCCTTATCCTTTGAAGACTTTTTAACCCTGACAGATACCCTCTGGCCTGGCAGCACGCCCTTTACTCGCAGCCTGTCTCCTGAATCAGTCTCTATTACGCCCTTGTTAGGAAAACTAATGCTTATGCACTTTCCCTGAACCAAATCGCCTCGCTTCATATACTAAATACTCCTGTTTTAACTTTATATTTTCTTTAACTTGGCAAAGGATGCAAACATCTTTTTCACCCCTGCCCCATCAAACTCTACCGCGACCTCATAGTCCCGGCCTTCGTCCACAATGGCAAGCACCGTGCCTTCCTTAAACTTGATATGGGATACCCTGTCTCCCACACCATAATCCAATGTAGCCTTTTCTATCTTAGTACCTGATGTGGCTTTTTTTGCTGCCCCACCAAAAGGCTTGCCATATCCTAAGGAACCTGCTGCAGACCTAGCTGCAGTAGAGCCATAATTTGTAGAAATCACCGGTTTACTGCCCCCTGTAGGCTTATTGTATACAGAATACTGTCCCACAGGCGTGCTGCTGTAGTCATCCTGAGGCTTAGGTTCCCACATGTTGCCATGCAAAAGCGCCTCAGGTATCTCCTTTACAAAACGAGACATCTTGGAAAACTGAGTCTCCCCACGAATCATGCGGGCACGAGCCGCAGTCATAGTAAGGTGTTCTCTCGCTCTAGTAATACCTACATAGCAAAGACGTCGCTCCTCCTCCATCTCAGAGTCTGCTCCGCCGCCATCATATATAGCACTCATTCCTGGGAAAAGACCATCCTCCATGCCAGCCATGTAAACCCTAGGAAACTCCAGTCCCTTAGCTCCATGCAGAGTCATCAGCACCACATAATTATCATCCTGGTCATAGGAATCAATGTCCGCAACGAGGGCTACTTCCTCCAAAAAGCCTGACAGACTGACTTCCTCAGCCTCATGGTCATTTTCATAGGCAACTGCCTTAGAAAGGAGCTCGTCTATATTTTCTATACGGGCCTTAGCTTCATCTGTGCCCTCAGCCTTAAGCTCTGCCACATAATCAGTGCTTTCTATTATCTCCTCTACAAGGGCTGAAATACTCTCGCTTGCAGCTATCCCACGGAGCTTATCTATCAAGGCAGTAAAGCCTGCTATCTTTTCCGTGGCCTTGCCGATAGATGGAATATCTTTAGCCTCAGTTAAGGCTCTATAAAAGCTAATGCCATTTTCTCTGGCATAGTCTGCCACTCGTCCTATAGATGTAGCCCCTATGCCTCGCTTTGGAATATTAATAATGCGCTGAACAGCTATGTCGTCACTGCCATTGTCTACTGTCTTGAGATATGCAATTATATCCTTTATCTCCTTACGACTGTAGAAATTAACTCCACCTACTATCTTGTAAGGGATATTCTCGTATATCATTTTCTCCTCGATAAGTCGGGACTGGGCATTGGTACGGTACAATACTGCACAGTCCTTATAATCTGCCTCTCCCCTGCGAACCAGAGAATGAATGTTAGTGGCTATAAAGCTGGCCTCCTCATAGGCGGAATCAAACTGCTTAAATTCTATTAGCTCTCCAGCCTCCTCTTCGGTCCACAAGGATTTTTCCTTACGAGCCTCATTATTAGCTATAACTGCATTGGCAGCATTTAAGATATTGGCAGTAGAGCGGTAGTTTTGCTCCAGCTTTATCACATGAGCATCTGGAAAATGCTGTTCAAAATTGAGAATATTATATATGTTAGCTCCACGGAACTTATAGATAGACTGATCGTCGTCACCTACTACGCACAAATTATTCCTGCCTGATGCCAAAAGGCGAACCAATTCAAACTGGGCTGTGTTGGTGTCCTGGTACTCATCCACCATGATATACTTAAACTTGTTATTGTAATAAGCCTGAACCTCTCCATCTATGCGAAGAAGCTCCACAGTCTTCATAATCAGATCGTCAAAATCCAGGGCGTTATTCTGTCGCAGTCTTGCCTGATACTCTCTGTATACCATGGCCTGGCGAGTGGCATTGTAGTCTCCCACTGCCCTGTTTGTAAACTCCTCCGGCCCTATAAGCTCATTTTTTGCAGAAGAAATAACATTTAAAAAGGTGCGCTCCTTGAACTGCTTGGTATCTATCTGCAGGTACTTGCAAACCTCCTTCATGAGGGTCTTACAGTCATCTGTATCATAGATAGTAAAATTGCTGCCATATCCCAATCGCTCTATAAAACGGCGCAATATTCTGACACAGGATGAGTGAAAAGTAGCCACCCATACACCGTCAGACCCAAAGCCTACTATATTATCGATACGCTCCCGCATCTCTCTGGCTGCTTTATTGGTAAAAGTAATAGCCATAATATTGTAGGGCATCACCCCCTGCTCTATAAGGTATGCCACCCTATGGGTCAAAACTCTGGTCTTTCCTGAGCCTGCTCCAGCCAAAATCAACACTGGGCCCTCTGTAGTAAGGACACCTTCCTTTTGCTTGTCATTTAATATATCAAGATTCATTTATTCCTCTTCCTTTTTCTCAGTCTCTGCCTCAGTATTTTCCCTTTTGCCCTCAATAAACTGCTCAATCATCATTTTTTTCACAAATACATCAAAGGACAAAAGACAAATAAAGGCAAAATCCTGCAGTTCTTTCTTCTCATCCTCCGAGGCGGCCTCATTAAAGGACTCCCGGCTGAGGTTGTATTTATTTATAACGTCCTTAATCAAGTCCTTGGACATGTTAGATTCTAAGCCAACCATCTGAGAGTATATATCATATATTCCCATGCCCTCTTTACTGCCAAAATACTTGTCATTAATGGGATCTAGGATACTTTTAATGTCCTTCATGGACAAAAAATTCTTCAGATAATATATAAATATAAGATTTAACATATGATCCCTGGAGTATTTTTTCTTCTCAGGAGGCGGCAATATCTGATTCTTGGTGTAGTTATTGATCATGGTTTTGGTCATAGCCTTGTCCTCAGTGGCCTTGGCTACTGTACCCATCCCCTGATCCAAAAATGTCAGCACCTGGTCCATATAGAGGTCGATATTTGGTATATCCTGGGGATGCACATAATCTATCTCGTCCAAGAGCTTTAATAATTTATTTAATTCATCCTTTGCTTTTTTATCCATGATTTCCTCACCTAAAAATACAACTAGTGTATACCAAGCAATACCTAGTGCATCGCTTACAAAATAACTAGCCTATTCACTTGCCTGCAAATCCGATTGCACAGTCCAAAAAGCCTCAGCGTATCCAGCTACGCCTATGTTTTTTTAACTGCACACTCGAATCTGCATTTTGCGTGATTCGGCCAGTTATTTATGAATCGATACACTAGTTATCACTCATCATATAACAATCTTACTATATGATATAGTTTTAAAAACCACATTTCAAGGAATATTAAGAAAGAATGTGCCTTAGCACATTCTCCCACCGAATGAACATTCTCCCGGAGCATTTAATTCATAGAATGCACTTTCCTATGAATTAAAAAACCTTCTGGAAAATATTTCCAGAAGGTCTCTTTTCATAAATAAAATTACTCTACTTACAATATTACTGACCTATGCGGTTGAGCACCAAGTCATAGCCATCATTACCATAATTTAAGGCACGATTAACACGGCTAATAGTAGCCGAGCTAGCTCCAGTCTCATCTGCTATATCCTGATAAGTGCGCTCCTCACGAAGCATCTTGGCTACCTCGAAGCGCTGCTTCATAGCCACCATCTCATTGACGGTGCACAAATCCTCGAAAAAAGCATAGGCCTCTTCAATTGTATTTAAGCTGAGAATACCCTCTAAAAGCTCATTCATCTCAGCTGTCTCCAACTTTTTGTTCATTGATAAATCTCCTAATCAAACCATAATCTACCTGCCAAAAGCAAAATGTCCTTTGTGACAGGTACACAAAATACATTATCGAGTTCTTGTAAAAGCGGATTGTTCTAAATCCAATACCTTTACACTTGACTTTAGTTTAACACTTTAAAGTTTTGAAATAAACCCAATAAATTATGATTTAACTTTTATAATATAATTACACCCTTTTCAGATGCATAGTCCACATCCTCCTGTGGCCAGAATGAACACTGAACCTCTCCAATGTGGCACTTGCGCAAAAAGAACATACAGATACGGCTCTGGCCTATGCCACCACCGATAGTATATGGAAGCTTCTTTTCAATAATAGCCTTTTGGAATGGAAGTCCTGCTCGCTCTAGACAGCCGGCCTTGTCAAGCTGAGACAGCAAGCTATCCTCATCTACTCTAATGCCCATAGATGAAAGCTCCAAAGAAATATCGTCCACTGGATAATATACGATAATATCTCCATTGAGAGACCAGTCATCATAGTCAGGGGCACGGCCATCATGCTTCTTACCTGATGCCAGCAAATCACCTATCTTCATGAGGAAAATTGCCCCATATTCTTTTGCTGCCTCATACTCACGCTGCGAATGGTTAAGATCTGGCCAGCGGTCCTCCAGCTCCTGAGTAGTTATAAAATGTATCTCTTCTGGCAGGATACACTCTACATAATCATATCTATTAGCCACGTATTTTTCTGTAACCCTAAGGGCTGCATATACGCTCTTAACATACTTTTTCAGTGTGTCCTCATTGCGATCAGCCTTATCTATGATGCACTCCCAATCCCACTGGTCTACATATATAGAGTGAATATTGTCAGTATCCTCATCACGACGGATAGCATTCATATCAGTGTAGAGACCTTCTCCTACATTAAAGCCGTAGCGGCCCAAGGCCATACGCTTCCACTTGGCCAAAGAATGTACTACCTCTACTTCTTTGTCCCCCTGCTCTTTTACACCAAAAGCAACAGGGCGCTCAACTCCATTAAGGTTGTCATTGAGGCCTGACTCTGGCTGTACAAAAAGGGGCGCAGTTACACGATGCAAATTAAGCTCTGCTGTAAGCTGTGCCTGAAAAAAGTCCTTTACCCTCTTGATAGCAATCTGTGTTTCCTTGAGGTCCAAGGCAGACTTATAGCCCTCTGGAATATTAATTTTGCTCATTATAAAAATATCCTTCCCATATATTTATTTCATAGAAAACCGACTCCTCTTGCCAGGAGCCGGTTTATTATTTTCCCCACCTTGGCTAAGGGCCAAAGGATAGGGAACAAACCTCAGATTTAAAGGTCGCAATTGCCAACTGTACGTGGGAATGGCAATACGTCGCGAATATTTCCCATACCGGTCAGGTACATAACACATCTCTCGAAGCCAAGTCCAAAGCCTGCGTGACGAGATGAACCATATTTTCTCAAATCAAGGTAGAAGCCATAATCCTCTTCCTTGAGGCCACACTCATGCATACGGTTAAGAAGCACATCGTAGTCATCCTCACGCTGTGAACCACCGATAATCTCACCGATACCAGGTACAAGACAATCCATAGCTGCAACAGTCTTGCCATCCTCGTTGAGCTTCATGTAGAATGCCTTGATTTCCTTTGGATAATCAGTAACAAATACTGGCTTGCCAAATATCTTTTCTGTCAGGTAGCGCTCATGCTCTGTCTGCAAATCGCAGCCCCATGACACCTTGTAATCAAACTCGTCATTGTGCTTTTCCAGCTCTGCCACCGCGTCTGTATAGGTAATACGGCCGAAATCAGATGTAGCTACATGGTGCAGCCTGTCAAGAAGTCCCTTGTCGATAAAGCTGTTAAAGAACTCCATCTCCTCTGGTGCATGCTCTAATACATAGTTGATAATGTACTTGATCATGTCCTCAGCCAGCTCCATGTCATCTTCCAGATCAGCGAAGGAAATCTCTGGCTCAATCATCCAGAACTCTGCTGCATGACGGGTAGTGTTAGAATTCTCAGCACGGAAGGTAGGTCCAAAGGTATATATATTCTTAAATGCCTGAGCATAGGTTTCACCATTGAGCTGACCTGAAACAGTCAGATTAGTAGCGTGACCAAAGAAATCCTGAGAAAAATCAACCTTGCCATCCTCTGTCTTTGGGATGTTATTGAGGTCAAGTGTGGTAACCTGAAACATCTCACCGGCACCCTCACAGTCAGATCCTGTGATAAGTGGTGTGTGTACATATACAAAGTCTCTCTCCTGGAAAAACTTGTGAATAGCATAGGCACAAAGAGAACGTACTCTAAAAACTGCCTGGAAGGTATTGGTACGAGCTCTCAAATGAGACTGTGTACGCAAATACTCCATAGTATGACGCTTTGGCTGAATAGGATAATCTGGTGTAGATGCGCCCTCTACAACTATCTTAGTTGCCTGTATTTCAAATGGCTGCTTAGCCTCTGGTGTAAGCTCCACAATACCAGTAACATATACAGCTGCACCTACATTAAGGTGACGAACCTCGTCGAAGTTGTCAATCTTGTCCTGATTGAATACCACCTGAACTGGATTAAAAAAAGTACCATCTGCCAAAACCAAAAATCCAAAAGTCTTGGAATCACGCATATTGCGCACCCAACCGGCTACAGTAACTTCCTTACCACCGAAGTCCTTATACTCTCTTTGGAGAGTTCTTACATCCGTAGTTTTAACGCTCATTTTATTACTCCTAACTGTCAATCAAAATTACTTCTATGAGTATAGCACATCACTTTAGTGTGTGAAAGTGTAAATGCTATTTTTTTAACACTTATTCCATCTGCTCCCCATTAACTACCAGCATATCCTCTGGATCAATAGGCACGCAAAGGCACTTTTTGCCATCCACAAAGGCTGTGGTCACTTCCTCTACCTTCTTATCTGATACCTTTACTACTATGTCAGCTTCTCTGCCATCAGAAGCTATTGCTCCTACTTCCTTCAGCTGCTTGGTCAAGTCTACAACCCTCTCCTTGAGAACATTTTTCTCCAGGCGAAGCTCATTATTTTTAAGGGCCTTAGAATCAAGAAGCTCCTCTGCAAGAGGCATAGCCTCTTCAAAATAAGATTCATAGTTGGCCTGTATTTTTTCCACCTTCATATCAGAAAGTCCTGAGTCTGTCAGAATATTAGCCACATCCTGAGGCTCAAGTATTATAGGTTCATCCTCGCCTAAGCGCTCCGTCTCCACTGCAATAAAATCAGAAAGATTTTGCTGTATATCAAGGACCTTCTCTGTGGCTTCTTCTGTCTCATCCCCTATGGCCTTTGTCAGCATATTATTAAATGCAGCCTTTTTCTGGGTAGATGTCTTCTTACTGCCACAGCCTATGCAATCAAGCCAAAATTCTGAGTGGGGTTCCTTAGCATTTTTAGTATAGGCTAAGCAGGCATGCAAATCTGTAGAACGCTCAGTAAAAGCGGGAAAAGTAAATGCTGTATCAACTGCCCCAACTACCCAGTCCCTGTCACGGGCGCCTATACGATTTTCTTCTTCACGATATCCAAGACCTGCCTTTGAAAGAGCTACAGGACAGATGGCACATATAATATACTCATATACTTCCTCTGATTCATCCAGAGTTAAATCATCACTAGTCTTCATTGGCACATCATAGGTGTCATGGAAAAGCACTATAAGGTAATTGCCCACATAATCATAGGACTCTATAATGCGCTGGTAATAGTCTAAAAGAAGCTGATCATCCTTCAGCCCTGACTCTCTCAGCTTCATAAGCAAATCATGGCCGCTGCCCTCTATCTCATTTTCCGGATCAAAGGGAAGCTCCAAAAGATTATTTCCTAAAGTGCCTGACATAGCCTTGTTGGCAATCTCCAGATACTTGTGAAACTCTTCGTCCTCCAGATTAAGAAAGGTCTCCCTGAAGGTCAGGACTATCTCCTTATTGGCATCTACATAGCAACCCACCATTTTGTCAAAGTTGCATGCGTCCTTCTTAAAGCGTCGTTTAATCTCATTTATCTCTTTTTTATTCATGTATCCTCCTCGTAAAAAAAGAAGCCAATCTGTGTCAGCTTCTTATCTGATTTATCTTTTGCTCTAGTAGATTAGGATTATTCTCTCCTAAAAAAACAAGACTTTCAATTACAAAAACAAATTCTCTATAAAAAGCCTGTCGAAAAGGGCATTCCCCCCCAGCTCAACTACCTGTGAAGCACTAATGATGGCATCAATCTTACCCTCATCACCACTGCATGCATACTTTATGGTGCCAAGCAAGGATGTATTTCCCACAGCCTCATACTTAGACAAAAGCCCTTGGGGTATAATACCAATTCCTGCCACTGCCTCAGGACGAGCTGCTGCACCCAGTCCCCCTGCCACATACAGATGGTCTATATCCTCTATACTTAGGCCTGCCTTAGATACAAGGACTTCAATGCCAGAGCATATTGCACTTTTTGCCAAAAGCACCTGCTGTATATCCTCAGCAGTAATAAAAATATTGTCCGCCACTGGGTATCCCTCATCCATGTACTTTTCTGCAAGAAGGCCACCATCATCAATGATACCTGCTTTGTGCAACTCATATATAGCATCTATGATACCGCTTCCACATATGCCACAGGCTGGCTTATTGCCTATGGTCTCATAGCAGCAGCCCACGTCTGTGATATTTACATGACTGATAGCTCCCTCTATAGAGGCTATGCCACAGCTTATATTGCCACCCTCTAAGGCTGGGCCTGCTGCCGCCGATGCACAATAGTATTTTGTCCCGTCAAAAAGCACTATCTCAGCATTAGTTCCCATGTCCACCAGCACAGACACTCCGTCAGTCCTAGGCAAGTCAAGGTAATAAAGACCTGATACTATGTCTCCTCCCACAAAGGCACCTATGCCTGGGAAAATATGTATCTGCCTGTATTTTTCTACAAAATCCACCGCCTCTAAGGTATATGGCACAAAAGGAAAATGAGAAAGCCCTCCGCAGGGATAATCCATAGCAAGATGAACCATGGTGGTATTGCCGGCACATATTACCTTGTGTGGATAATCCATATTACCCACAAGCTTCATGCCAAGAGCAGCCAAATCCCTCCTGATGAGAGAAAACATCTCCTTGTCCTTACCCTGACTGGCGGCCTTGATACGGGTCATTACATCTGCTCCATAGTTAATCTGGGAGTTGATGGCTGTCCTTTCTGCCACAACCTTGCCATCATTCAAATCCACTACAGCCATAGCAATAGTGGTAGAACCCACGTCACAGGCTATGGCAAGATCCGAAGGCTTTTCCACAAGTTGAGTAGAAGCCGATAAAATATCTGCCAGCAAATTATGGGGCACTTCTATTTTACAGTCCTTTTTTAGTAGGGATTTACAGCCCAATCGATAACCGTCCCTCAGCCTGTTACAGTCAAAAGCCCTGTCATCATCTTTCGTAATTTCACTGGCTCCATATACAAAACGAATACCACACTTGAGACAACGTCCTGCTCCACCGCAAGGGGTATATAAATTAAGCCCCAGCTGAGCCATGGCCTGGCGAAAGCTAATGGGGCTATCACTAACTACTGTGTATTCTTCAGGCTCATCACGGCCTGTAATTATTATTTTTATTTCCATTTTCTGTCATATTCTTCCAAAGAATGCAAATCAAAGCGCAGCTCTCCGGCTTCGTCCACTGTAATAACCATATAGGTATGCTCACGGCTGGCTTGCCTTGGCTGAGAAATAGACCCTGGATTGGCACAGATAATCCCTGCATAATTATCAATTCCTGGCACATGGGTATGGCCGTAAAGAGCCACATCACAGCCCTTATCCTTGGCAGCCTGAGCAAGCATACTAAGGCTTGACAGCACATGATAGTAGTGGCCATGAGTAAGCAGCAGTACATGATTGCCTACTTCAAGCACTACTTCCGAAGGCATATTACTACCCCAATCATTATTGCCTGCCACCCATTCTATTGGCAGGTCTGTAGCCATCCACAGGCTGTCCTCTACTCCCTGGCTATCCCCCAGGTGATATATACGGTCTGGCTTTTCTATGGCTATTGCATCTTTAAAATTGCCCGATCTGCCGTGGCAATCACTAACAACCAGTATTTTCATGAGCAGCTATTACTTCCTTTATCTTTCTTAAGGCATTGCCCCTGTGGGATATGGCATTTTTCTCTTCACGAGGTAATGATGCTGTGCTGACATCCCTGTCCCAGAGATAAAAAATAGGATCATAGCCAAAACCATTTTCTCCGGCTGGCTCATAGCCTATATAGCCTTCCACTGTGCCTCTAACCACGTCACTTGTGCCGTCTGGAAAAACTGCAGCCACCGAACATACGAAACGTGCCGAACGGTTTTCCTTTGCCACCCCTTCAAGACGCTCTATAAGGGCAGCATTTTTAATATCATAGCTGGTATCCTCGCCCATATATCTGGCAGAATAAATGCCTGGTTCCTTATTAAGGGCATCAATTTCCAAGCCTGAATCGTCAGAAAGCACTATGGCATCTGGTGCAAGAGCTGCCACTGCTTTTGCCTTAATCATGGCATTTTCCTCAAAGGTTGCCCCATCCTCTACTATATCGATGTCTATGCCTGCCTCCTTCATGGAAAAAATATCGTATTTATCCTCTCCTAAAATCTCACGAATCTCTCGCATTTTATTGGCATTGCCTGTAGCAAAAATAATCTTTGTTTTCATCTTTCCTCCTTCTTACTCCACTGTCTTAGTGGACAAAAACTCTAGTGCTGCATCATATATTGCCTGAGCTGCCCTCTGTTGAAAATCCTCATCGCAAAGATTGGCCAGCTCCTCTTTGTTAGTCATAAAGCCTACCTCCACAAGTGTCACCGGCACTAAGGATTCTCGAATAATATATATGTCATCTCCCACCACAGTACCCTTTGACTCAGTGCTAAGATTTGTCAAAAGGTGTGAAAGGCAGCTTTCCGCCAGCTCTTTTGATCTGCCAGACTTGTCTGCCCCCTGATACATTACCTCGGTACCGCTTATGGAGCTCATTCTTCCTGAGGCAGTAGAATTATTGTGGATTGATATAAAAATATCCGCTTGAGAGTCATTGGCCAGGCCAACTCTTTGGGCAAACTCTGGGTTCGTATCTGTAATTCGTGTATAGTAGACACCTATGTTCTCATTGCTTTTATCAAAAATCTCTTTTAGTTTGAGCACTATATCCAGGTCAATATCTTTTTCCAAAACTCCCTGCTTGTCTGCTCCAGGCATCTCGCCTCCGTGGCCAGCATCCACCACAACAACATAATCATATAAGTCATGAGGATCCACAAAATCCAGATACAGGCAGCCATCCTTTACAGTAGTCTCAAGCTCCAACACCTTTGATAGGGTAATGTCGATAGTTCCCACCATGTCCCGGCTGTAATAGGACATCTCCACTATATTATCAGCCCTGCCCCATATGTCATAGCTGGTGTAGTAATCCTTGCCTAGTCCCTTGATAGTCAGGGTGACCGTTTTGTCTATGTAGGATTCTTCAATCTGAATATTATCCCCATTCACATCCGTAGGAAGCTCCATGCTTATCTGGTGCAAAGCAGCTTCACTTAAATCCTTGCTATTATCTGCAGCCAATGAAGAGTCAAGGGCTCCCGTTAGCATAACTGGCCCATCCAAGCTAAGGTTATTATCGGCCAGTCTTAGGGACCAACTATGTATTTTTTTAAAATTTACCATCAGAAAGCAGGTAAAAATGGTAAGAAATACCATTATTACTGCAGTAATTCTTATAAATTTTTCGTACATTATTTGTGGACTTCCATCACATCGTTGCCATAAGCCTTGATACATAGATTTGCTGAGGCTGTATCCTCAGCGCTCTCCCAATCCAGGCCATTGCTGCTTATGAAGCCATTGCCATCAGTCAAATCCACAGCCTTAGACATACCGTCTGCTGCATACTCCACAGCCATAGGTCTAGTGGTATCAGGGGTATTTATATATAAAATAATGGCAAAGCTTTCTCCTGCCACCACTTCCTTGGTAGAGTCAAAATGTATGGTGAAATATCCTGCATCCTCAAGACTGCCTGATGCTACCAGCTCCCTGTGGGCCAATGAGCTGGAATTTTCATAATTTGCCACAAAATAAACCTCGTAGCTGCTGTCCTCATCCAAGGCATAAAAGCCTGCTGCATCTATGGTCATATCACCATCAGCTGTGAAAACATTGGCCCCATATGCCCATTCATTACCATAGCCTACCTGGCCTACCCAGCCACACAAATCGCTTTGATAAATATACTTGTAGGTATTTTGGGTATCTACTCCTGAGTAGCAGACAGCCTGATTGCCTATGTTGGAGTCGTAGTAGGATATGTAAAAAATACCGTTGTCACCAAAGCCTGAGCCCCAGGAATTCTGGCAGATAAAGGCTCCATTTCCTGGCACATTTTCTGAAAAAGCAGATGCTGGATACTTGTCATCCCAGCCTATTATTACCACATCGTGGTTAGGCTTCTTATTGCCTGTATAACAATAAGAATTGGTAGCCCTGTTGTAGCTGGTAGACTGGGTCAGATTGGAAGTTGACACACTGGCATATATAGATGTAGACACACCACCATATCTGTAAACAGCCCACTTTATGCCATCCAAGTCCTCCGAATCATAAAAGAGAGCCTCCTGTAAATGCACAGGATTTGCAGTCCCATCAGAAGAAGTAATGTTATCTATAAGATGACCTCCATCGGACTCCTCCGTTACCGGGCCCTGCCATGAGGTAAGATAGGCGAGAGCCATGGTGTAATCGCCACCGTCATCCTCTGTCAAATCAAAACTGTTGTCAGATATCATCTTATCCACAGAGTATATATCGGTCTTATATGGAAGAAGTGATGATTCTAAGGCCTCGAGAGAAGCACAGGCCCAACATGTAGAGGTAGAGCCCTGGTCTCTTATTGCACTTACCCTACCAGAATCTCTAAGGTCGTACTGACCAGGCAATTGAGGCCTGCCGGCCATATTAATCAACATATAATATGACTCATCACTGTAAGAATACTGGTAGCCAAATATATTGCACAAATCCTCGGTGCTAATGTACATCTGGCCATTTTTTACCACAGGGGCAAACACAAGGGTATAGTCATCGCCATCCTTCAAGGCAGTAGCATTGTGGTCCAAAAACTCATATATTTCATCCCCCACCTGAACTATTGCCGATGTATCATCCTGCATATAGGCCGACCCGTATAGTACATCTCTGACAAAATCCAAGGAAGCCACCGGATATAACCCATCCGACAATATTACATTGCCCGAGCTATTTACATAGTTTTCGTCATTAATAAAAATATTGAGCCTGCCCTCGTCATTGAGATTCTTGGAGATAAGCGGATAAAAAACTTCATCACTCAAAGAAGCCCCACGGAACATCTCCACTGCGGCATATGTATCACTCCATTTATTCAGTTTCAGCATAATAACTGCAATAAGCAGTGCTGCAAAAAGCAGATATCTCTTTGAAACCCGCATCATTTTCCTATCTCTTAGGCGGTTTTGGTCCTAGAAACTGATAAAGATATGTCTTTATCATTCCGTTGTATATTTTACGATTCTTGTCAGCCTTGCGTCCAATATCATGAGCTGCATTCTCGTAGCTTGTAATAACATACATAGACCAGGAATCTAATCCCTTAAAGGCCGCTCCCAGCTTGCCATACAATTCTGGCAAGTCCTTTTTGTCCTCCAGACGCTCTCCATATGGAGGATTAGTTACTATAAATCCATACTTTTTAGGATGCTTCAGCTGAGCCACATCCCTCACCTGGAAGTGTATGAGATGGTCCACACCGGCATTCTTAGCATTAAGTCGGGCTATTTTGATAGCCTCAGGATCTATGTCATAGCCCTGCAGGTCGCACTCTACATGGGTATTTACTGCCTCTCTGGCTTCATTTAAGCACTCCTTCCACAGCCCAGGCTCTATCAGATTGTTCCAATCCATGGAAGTAAAGTCTCGATTTAGGCCCGGAGCTATATTACAAGCCATAAGGGCTGCCTCTATGAGAAAAGTGCCTGAGCCACAAAATGGGTCCACTAAAATCCTGTCTCCTCGCCAAGGTGTCAGTGACAATATAGCCGCCGCCATAGTTTCTGACAAAGGTGCCTTGCTGGTATAGGTACGATAGCCTCTCTTGTGAAGTGGTGTGCCAGTGGTATCCAGTGTCACCACCACCTGATCCTTTAATATAAAAATACGAACCGGGTATGAAGCCCCATCCTCATCAAACCACTTGATGCCGTAGTAGTCCTTCATCCGCTCCACCATGGCTTTTTTTACAATAGACTGTATATCAGTCAAGGAAAAAAGCTTGGACTTGACAGATGTAGCCTTAGTCACCCAAAACTTGCCATCCTTTGGAATATAATTCTCCCAATCAAGAGCCTTAATTCCCTGAAATAGCTCCTCAAAAGTAGTGGCATTAAAACGCCCCACCTCTATAAGGACACGCTCTGCCATACGAAGATGGATATTGGCCCTGACAATGGCCTCCGCATCCCCAGTAAAGGACACCCTGCCATCTGTCACCTCAGTCACATCGTAGCCCAGATCGTATATCTCTCGCTTAAGTGGTGCCTCCAAGCCAAAATGGCATGGACAGCACAATGTATATATATCTTTTGACATAAAAAATCCTTTAATCAACGAAAATTAGCGTATTCTACGCCTACCCACAGATAGTTTTATTGTAGTCGTCCCAATTATCTTCGTCAACGACAAAATAGGAAGCCCTTAGGAAAAGGACTTCCCCCATAGCCGTGGCAATGGTGCTGCCAAAAGCAGGGCCTTTAATACATTGTCGGCTATCATACAGCACCACACAGCAGTAAGTCCCAGCCCAAATACATGGATGCAGACATATGTGGAAAGAATACGGACACACCACATGCCAAAAAACTCCACAAAAAGTGGATAGCGGGTGCGGCCCAGGCCATAATAAATGCCCTCTGCCACCACGTATATTCCAAAGAAAGGCTCATTGAAAGCCACCAGCTTAAGCACCGCAGTACCTATGGCAATAACCTGAGAATCCCTAGTGAAAAATCCCATAAGAGGCTCAGCAAAAACAAATAAAAGTATGCCACTGACAGTCATAATAAAAAGCGTACAGACTATTGTGCTGATACAAACCACATGATATTTTTCACGATTCTTTTCACCATAAGATATGCCTACTAAGGTGTTGGATGCGGACTTAAAGCCATAGCCTCCTATATAGAAGAGCTCCTCTGCTCCTACAGCTATGCTGTGGGCAGCGAAAATAATGGTCCCCATATGAGACACCATGCCGGCAAACACTACATAGCCTGCACAGGAAGCCACGTTGATAACAAGTACAGGATAGGATAAACTCCACATTCTTTTTAGATATGAATGACTGCCATCGCCTTTTATGTCAGCCCACTCAAAGTGCAGGTTTGGATTTTTGAAAAAAGCTGTCAGCATACATATACCGCCTACAGCTGTGGAAATAGCTGTAGCATAGGCCGCTCCGTCCACTCCCAGATTGAACTGATATATAAAAATATAGTCTAAAACCACATTGAGCACATTGGCACCTACTCCTATATACATAGGAGTCTTGGTGTCCTTGGTGGCCCTAATGGCCGCCGCCAAAATAATATTTGCCGACTTTAGTACTATAGGCACTGATATCCAGAAAAAATACCTGGTAGCCCCAGGAGCAACAGCCTCCTCAGCCCCCATCCATCCAGCCACAAAGGGAGATAGGCAAAGACATATAATCTCAAGTATTGCACCAACCACAAAAGCAAATCCAAGGGATAGGGCTGCAGCTTTTTCTATAGAGACCCTGTCCTTTGAACCAATAGCCTGGGCAATCATGGTCATTGCTGCCACTCCAAAGGCAGCTGGCACTGAGTTTATAAGCCAGGTGATGGTAGTAGATGTGGACACTGCTGCCGTGGCATTAGCCCCCAAATTACCTACCATAGCTGTATCTACATATTGCATAAACACAGACATAATCTGCTCTAGCATGGTAGGCAAAGCTATGGTTATTACTGATAAAAAAATGGATTTATATAATGTATTTTCTTTTGCTTTACTAATCATAATCCCTTAATACTATCTCTAAGACTCCGGCAGGCCCTTATCTGTAGGGCGACATTTTCTGTCAAGACTCACTTGAGCCCTACTGATTTAAAATTGTTAGCCCCTATCTTTTATTAGGCTTCAAGAAAGCTTATTTTGACCACTGAGTCAAGACCTCCCCTATAAAATACAAGGAGCCGAAGGCTATTATTTTCTGCGAATATTGCTTTGCTGCCTCAAGGGCTGCCTCGTAGCTATCAAAGCTTTTAGCTTCTTTTATACCATCCTGCTCTAGTGCCTCTGCAAGCTTAGCAGCCTGCAAGGCCCTGCTGTAATCCACAGTGCAGGTAAAAATACGACTGGCTTGTCCACTTATAATGCGGGCCATCTCCACATAATCCTTGTCTGCCATAACTGCCATGATAAAGGTGTATTTCTCCTGTCCAAAGGCCTGAGCCAGGCTGTCAGAAAGAGCCTGTACCCCGGAAGGATTGTGTGCTCCATCTATCATAATAAAAGGCTGGTGAGACAATATCTGCATGCGCCCTGGCCAAAGTGCCTGCTCCAAACCTTTTTCTATAATATCCTCTGAAATACCAATAGATAAATGCCTGCAAGCCTCAGCTGCCACGGCACCATTTTTTCTCTGATAGGCTCCAAAAAGCCCCAATGCCTGCCCTTCCGGCAGCTGTCCAGGCATAAGTGCAGGCACCTTGAGCTGCTTGCACTTATCTGTAATAACATCAAGGGCTTCTTTTTCCATATGACCTAAAACGGCAGTGGTGCCAGTTCGCAAAATACCGGCCTTCTCCCCTGCTATAAGGGCAAGGGTATCCCCCAAAATAGCCGTATGCTCCAAGCCAATAGATGTAATCACCGATACCTGAGGCACTGTGGCAAGACCTCTGGTAGAGTCCTTTGCTCCTCCAAGACCAGTCTCCAACACAAGAAATCTCACTCCCTGCTCCTTAAAATAAATAAGGGCCATGGCTAAGCAATAATCAAACATGGTAGGCTCCAGCTTCAGCTCAAGTCCCAATAGCTCTTGCCCTATCCTTGTAGCATCCGCCTCTGGTATTTGCACCCCGTCCACCTGTATACGTTCAGTAAAATCCACCAAATGAGGAGAGGTAAATGTGCCAACTTTAAAATCGGCTCCACCATTATTTTTCTCATAAAAAGAAGCAGCACCTAAGATACTACTTACAAATGCTGCTACTGAACCCTTGCCGTTAGTGCCTGCAATATGGATAACCTCCATACCCTGCTCTGGGTGTCCCAATACATCAAGCATCTCCTCTGTGACATCCCGCCCGCAGGCCTTACCAAAACGGCGCTTATTTTCTATTGTATATATAACCTCTTCGTATGTCATATCATGCTAGACCACCATAATGACGCCCCCATCGCCAGCATACATAGAGCTAACTCCCTGGGTGTCCACGATAAATATCTCCTTAAAGTGGGCCAATTTCTCCATTTTTTGCTTTAATGATAAAGCACGTTCCCTGCAGTTGCAATGGGAAATAGCAAGGATTCTATTTTCCGCGTCCTCTGTCACGTCCATCAGGCACTGGCTCATCTTGTCAATAGCCTTGACCATGCCCCTGGCCTGAGCCAGCTGCTGGATGCTGCCTTCATCAGTAGAACCCATAACTGGCTTGATATTGAGAGTACCAGCCAGGGCAGCCTTAAGGTTGGAAAGGCGGCCTGCCTTGCGCAAGGTCTCCAGTGACTCCAATACAAAAAAAGTATGCTGGGAAGCAATATAGGCATCCACCGCCTCTATAACCTCCTCAAAGCTCATACCTGCGTTCTCACACTCAGCTATCTTGAGTCCAATAAGTGTCTGACCTATGGAAGCAGACTTGGAATCAAAAACATGTATGCACTTGCTGTCGTCATCCTCCTCATAAAGATCCTTTGCCAAGCAGGCGCTGTTATAAGAGCCTGAAAGCTGGGCTGACAAGGTGACAACATATATATGGTCGGCCTCACACTCCATCTCCACCATGTAGGCATTAGGTGAAGGGCAGGCGCTCTTTGGTGCTGTAGGGCAATCTGCTACCTGCTGTAAAAATGAAGCCTGGTCAAAATCCTGATCATCTAAAATACTGGTGTCTCCCACCTCCAAGGTAAGGGGAACATTAACAAAATGTCCATCCTCCTTCATGGTCTGGGTAAGCTCACCGCAACTGTCTATAATAATCTTGTACATAAGTACCTCCGCTATGCGCCTATTATAGCATTAGATGATATGCGCGTAAATAGTTTTTATTATTTTATCATGCAGTTTTCAAAACTACATGTCGGATTTCCAAAAGCACTTCTTGTAAGTAACTATGCTTCAATCTCTTATTTTTCACTTAGAAGTTGCAAATCTCGCCCACCAACTTAACCTAAGCAAAATTTCACGATTTCCTGGCGAATTTTGCATGTCTTACCATGCGCATCTGCTGGGAGTGTTTAAGCCACTAAAGCCAAGCCACTTTCGAATCTCACCCTCCGGCTTCAGGTCTTCTCTCGCAAACTTATACATCTTAAAGTCCTTCACCACTGCACACTTATTACATAGACGCTTTCATCCATAAGATAATATATGGTAGACAGCCCCCTGCAATATTGTGATATATGCTGGTCATCAAAAAAATACTGGCTTACCTGAGAATAAAGTGCAGCATCCGCCAGCTTTATGGAGATCGACTCATCCCCCCTATTGTAGGAATCTCCCAAAACCGAACCTATGGCATTTGCATCAAACGAATTAAAATACAGACCATTTTTGACAAAATAGTTGTCTGCCGTAGAGACGCATTCCGGCATTTCTATACTCATGCCAAGGGTATGGGTGCGGGTAAGCTCCTGAGTTGTCATGGCAAGATATGCATAGTTAACCCGCTTTGTGGTGGAGTTATCCAAGTTAAGATAGCGGCTATTACCCCAAGTAACATCCATATAGTAGTAAGCGCCATCCAAATATACCAGGTTCCAGGCATGAGCCTGATTGTTGGCATTGCCTGTCACTATGGTACTTTTTATTCCCAGCTTGTCAAGAAGATACCAAGCTGCGTCCGCATAGCCCTGGCAGACAGTCGACTTATTTATAAATACACTGATAATATTTTGATTTTGCTCTGACTCTGTATCATAGTCCACATTATCTATAAGGGTTTCAAATACAAAAAGAGCCTTGTCATAATCAGAGGCATCACTGCTAATACCGGACAACCACTCTGCCGCCACCTCATCAATCCTGGCCTGATAGTCATCCCGCTCAGCCTGTGTCATGGTATACTTAGGCTCAAACTCCAGCCCTACCACACTATCCCCTCGCTTATAGGTATTATACTTGTAATCTCTCATCCAAAAGAGGGAGCCATAATCAGCCATCATGGCCTCGTAGGCGGTGGCAAGTACATTTTCATCGTAGCTTGTCAGACTAACCTTGTCTTTGAAATTAATAATGCAGTCATATATCTGGTCATAGACCCCCTGAGTAGTGGAATCCAGCTGCTGATAGGCATATCTGTCATAGGAGACACTTTCCACACTTACCGGTTCCGCCACACTTGTATTTCCACTGCCCGAAATAGCAGTATTTCCTGTCAACTTGCCTATTGCCCTGTCCGCTATATCAACTGCCTTATTTACATAGTCATTATCCACATTGCCGCTATATAAGGCCATAGCAAAGCAGCCTATGGCAGTCACTATGCAAAGAGTAGCTATTGTTTTTAAAAATGCGCTAAAAAAATGCTTTCTCAAAATAATCTCCTGATATTTATGGCATGCCCAGATTAAGAGAATATTCCATCAAATGAAACAGGAATTAACCCACCTGCTGACTTCCTCCGCCTGCATATACGACAAAGGCGACGTAATATATATTACGTCGCCTCCCCTTAATCACTGATATTGCCTGTAGCTATGTATTTATAACAAAACCAAAGGTACAAATCCCTGATTAAATGTGTCAATTAACGAACTACTGTAACGTTAACTGCCTGTGGTCCCTTTGCACCATCAGTTACTTCATACTCAACTGTAGCGCCTTCCTCGAGGGTCTTGAAACCATCTGAGTTGATGCCGCTGAAATGTACGAATACATCGTTGCCAGCTTCGTCTGAAATAAAACCGTAGCCCTTTGAATTATTGAACCACTTAACTGTACCCTTGCTCATGCCAAAGTACCTCCAAAATATTCTTGTTGGCAAAACCAACCATATGTTAGATTAACATAACCACCCTATAAAGTAAACAAAATTAGAGGTTTTTTGAAGGAACTTTTATGCCTTATTAGCCTTCTAAAAGACCTGTTGTAGACCTGGTGAGAATACGAGGGCCACCCTTCTTTTCTATATAATCAGCAGTAATGATAACCTCTCCGATATTGTCGTCCTTTGGAATCTCATACATGATATCCAGCATAAATTCCTCGATGATGGAACGAAGTCCTCTGGCTCCCAGCTTTTTCTCCAAAGCCTTCTTTGCAATAGCGTGAAGAGCCTCGTCCTCAAACTCCAGCTTAACCTCATCCAACTCCAAGAGCTTCTTGTACTGCTTGATAATGGCATTTTTAGGCTCCTTGAGGATACGGACCAGCATATCCTCATCCAAGGTTTCTGTGGCAAAGATAACTGGCAAACGACCTATAAACTCTGGTATCATGCCAAATTCTCGCAAGTCCTCTACTGTAACCTTCTGAAGGATATTTTTGTCTTCGTCATACTTGTCCTTCAAATCAGCCATAAAGCCCATGGAAGCAGACTTGTTGAGACGGTTTTTAATAATCTCGTCCATGGCTGGGAATGCACCACCACAGATAAATAAGATATTGCGGGTATTGATTGTAGTAGTTGGCACCATGGCATTTTTGCTTGAAGCTCCCACAGGTACCTCCACGTCGGCGCCCTCTAAAAGCTTTAGCATGCCCTGCTGCACTGACTCACCTGACACATCTCTCTGATTGGCATTTTTCTTTTTAGCCAGCTTATCTATCTCATCGATAAAAATAATCCCCTGCTGGCAACGCTTTACATCATTATCAGCTGCTGCAAGAAGCTTGCTGACAACAGACTCAATATCATCACCTATATAGCCTGCCTCAGTAAGGGATGTGGCATCTGTAATAGCAAGAGGCACATCAAGAAGACGGGCCAAGGTCTTGACCAAATATGTCTTACCTGAACCTGTAGGTCCAAGCATAAGCATATTGGACTTTTCTATCTCTATATCATCACTTACCCCGCAGGCAATACGCTTGTAGTGATTGTATACAGCCACCGACATAACCTTTTTGGCGTGGTCCTGACCTACTACATATTCATCCAGCATAGCCTTTATCTTGTGAGGTGGGATGATATTGTTGATATCGATAGCAGCCTGCTCCTTTTTCTCCTCACTTTTTGCCCCTGCTCCCGCCTTTGGGTTGGCATTTTTCAGCTTTGGACCATCTCCAAAGAGAGAACCAAGGTTGAAAAAGCTGACATTTGGTATCTTACTCATGTCCATATTGGACTTGGAGTTATCTCCTCCTCCAAAACCGAAGGAACCCATAGAATCAAAGGTCTTTTGCATACAATCGGAGCATACACTCATACCTGGCGCCAGCTTAATCTGGGAGCCAGTAACCGTGCTTGGTCTGTGGCAGATATAACAAAACTCCACATCCTCAGACTTATGGTCGTCCTCCTTTTTTACCTCTTCTCCCGTTACCTCTTCAATGATCTCGTCATTGATGGTAGCCTCCTCATTTGGGTCAAATTCTCTAAAATCCTGATTGCTCATATTTTCTCCTTGCTTCATTTACCCCAGAAACGCAAAAATGTGGTGGTAATAATCCAAGATTATATCATCAGTTGCGTTAAAAATCTCGTGTTTTGCACCCTCGAACCTAATGAGCTTACAGCTATCCACCAGCTCTGCAAACTTATCCTGTCCGTCAGCCTCCACCAGACTGTCAGCAGATGCTTGCATCAGTATAACAGGTATTTTTACATTTTTCGCGTTTTTAATGATTTTTTTATAAACATTAACTGCTTCACGAAACCATGTGATGGTGCCTGTATTCATGCGATAGTGCTCATCCTGCTCCCTGGCATTATATTGCAGCTGGTATCTCACCTCACTTAGGGCAGAACACTTAGGATAATGATATGTGTGATCGTAGTCCTTATTTTGTCCCGGAATATACATTTGCGCAAAGCCCGATATATGAGACAAAGCGCAGACTGCCTTGACAACAATAGCTGGCACATTGCCGGTAGACATATGTATCATAGGAGAAGTTAATATTGCCTTTTTAAAAACATAAGGATTCTGCTCCAAATAAAGCGCTCCTATGGCTCCGCCCATGGAGTGGGCAAAAAGATAAAGATCAGCATCTTTCACACGAGGAATAACAATATTATGCAAAAACAAATCAAAGTCATCCACGTAATCCTGAAAATGCTCCACATGAACCTTGGACATATTGTCAACCAGGCGATAAGAATATCCATGACCTCGGTGCTCTAATATAAACACGCTGTAGCCCATTTGATAAAAATACCAGATAATCTCGGTAAATTTGTAGGCAAACTCACAATAGCCATGGGATATAACCATGGCTCTAGTACTGTCTTCTCTTATAATATAATTGTAGTGCAAAAGGCCACCCTCTTTATTTTCGAAGTAGCCCCCTTTTAAATTTTCCCTCATAAAGGGAAGGACTTCACCCTCCATTCTGGCGGTGAAATCCTTCTCTTTAATAAATATATCGTTAAAATTCATAAAACCTCTGAACATGTCATGATTGTTACACCTGCCTTCGTCGCTTCCGCTTATAAGACGAGAATCTCAATCACTGATTTAAATTACCTTGCCTCATTTTTTCTAATCCCAGCTGTAGCTTTCTACAATCTGTCTTGCCCTGTCAGGGTAGTTGGTAATAATGGCATCTACTCCTGCCTGACATGCCATGTGCAAATGCTCTGGCTCATTGATAGTCCAGCTGTTGATAGCCAAGCCATACTGGCGGCACTCCTTGATAAAATTAGGATATTGAATATTATAAAGGGCTGGATGCAGGGCATCTACACCGTGCTCATGACCATAGGCTGGCATATTAAGTGTGCCATCTGCATATAGGAAGCCTGTCTTAGCAGCAGGATTAAGCTCCTTTACCTTGAGGATACTGGCATGGTTAAAGGAAGAATAAATAACCCTGTCCTCCATGCCATACTTTGCCACCATATCTATGATTTCCTGCTCTATATTTTCGTAAAAAACAATGCCTGTCTTTAACTCAATATTAATAGTAAGACTGGTAGGTGCAATCAGCTCAAATACCTCTTCCATAGTAGGAATGTCTGCATGCTGACACTCAGGCACAGTCTTGTTGTAGTTGAACTGACGCAGCTCATCAAAGGTCAAGTCCTTGACCCAGCCCCTGCCATCTGAAGTGCGGTCTATCCACTCATCGTGGATAACTACCATCTTGCCGTCCTTTGTCTTGTGAATATCCAGCTCTATACCATCAGCCCCCAGGTCAATTGCCTTCTGAAAAGCAGGCAATGTATTTTCTGGCATATATCCGCTGGCTCCTCTATGTGCCCATATAAGTGGTTGTTTCATAATGATACCTCCTAAATCCTTAATCAAAATCCTCAAAGGCCTCTAAGCCTCTTTTTACATCTACATTGCCATCTCCGTGACGCACAAAAAGCATGGTGATAAAAGCCACAATGGAAAATACTGCTGCATATGGGAAAAGTGTCATATATCCCACGTGATTCAAAAGCCAGCCTGCCACGATAGGCGTCACTATCTGGGCTGCCATGGAAAATGTATAGTAAAGACCTGTAAACTTGCCTATATCAGAGCCCTTGCACATTTCCACCACCATAGGAAGAGAATTTACATTGATAAAAGCCCAGCCTATGCCCACGCTGGCAAAAAGCACATACAAAAGTGGAGAAAAGCTAGGGTGTGCCAATGTAAAAATAAATGCCGCCAAAAAGCTGACTGCCAAAATAGCAACTCCCAGCAATATGGTCTTTTTCCTGCCTATTGCAGAAGCCAAGGCACCTGAAGGTATGTAGCAAAGTATAGCTCCACCAGTGGCTACCATAAGACAAAGGGACGCTCCACCAAGTGACATATTCCACATTTTAACAGCGTATGTGGTAAACCAGGTCTCCATGCCATTATAGGCTATAAACCACAAGGCTATGGATATAAGCAGCATGTTTAAAGATCGCTTAACATCAGCTGGCAGCACCTCATCTCCTGACTCATCCTCTACAGTGAGATTGTCCTCAGGATGAATATACTCATAATCCTCCATCTGCTTGTGAAGCCCAGCCTCGTCCACTGTCACCATGACTATCACTAGGGCCAAAAGCATGATGCCTGCCACTATCATAAAAAGCAGTAGGTAGTTGACATGATCAAGCCCCTCTGTCTTTGATGATGGAAAAAGCACTGCTGCCACACCAAGATAAAGGATGCCACCCAAGGCTCCCATGAGGTTAATAATAGCATTTGCCTTTGACCTAAGTGGCTTTGGAGTGCAGTCCGGCATCAATGCCACCGCAGGGCTGCGATATGTGCCCATAGCCACAAGCAAGGCTCCAAGTATTCCTATAAAAAGCACTGCCTTGCCGGTAGATGGGCTGGCAAAATATGAATTGTCAACAAGTGGCAAAAGCATCATAAGAATAACTGCGGCAATGGTACCAAACAAAATAAAAGGCTTGCGCCTGCCCATAGAAGATGTACACCTGTCTGATATACCTCCAAATATAGGCAAAAGAAAGAGAGCTAGAATATTATCCATAGCCATGATAATGCCAGAATATGTCTCATTTAGATGAAAGGTATTGGTCAATATCAATGGAATGATGGAGTTGTACATCTGCCAAAAGGCACAAATTGACAGAAAGGCAAAGCCCATCTGTATAGTCTTTTTTACGTTGAGTTTCATTTAATTTACCCCCTTTAATCAACACTCCCTCACCAGTATTGCACATCGGATTCGCATCTGCCTTAGCAGACTTGAATCCCTGTGCATCCCTGCGGAGCGTTTTATTTCAGGCAGCTTCCCCAAGCTGCCCTACATCCCCATAGTCTAACTGCTTTATGTAAAAAGCAGATGAAATCTACTTCAAGTGTATCTAAACAGTCACCTTTGTAACTGAATATACCAGCATTTTTTCAGCAGTCTTGTCAGCCACTGCATCTACCTGAGGTATCTGTCCCCTGAGAGCAAACTCCACCTCTACAACCTCCTTGCAGAAAGGTCTGATAGATTTAAAAATACCATCCATATGTGGCTTGGCTGCAGCATTGTCTGGCTTTTCCTGGCCCAGATCGAGAAGGATAAGATATCGCATCTTTTTTGTAGCTTCCTCTATCTTGACCATAAGAGATATAGAACGCACCTCATCATGGCTCTGGCCATAAGCGGCAAGTGCTTCTCTGATACCCTTTGACTCATCACTCTCCTTTGGCACGCCAATAAGAACACGCTGCTGCTTTGATGGCTCTGGGGCAGCACCGCCGTGATTAGTATCACCTACTGCAGGAGCCTTGCCAAACTCTGCCTGATAGCCCTTTGTACCGATAATTGTATCAATATACTTCATAGGCAAGGTGCATGGTGTCTTATCAAAAGGATTGATAACAATACCAGAAAACTGAGAGCCATTGCCCTTAATAATATTTATAACATCCTGGAAGCTCAGCACCTGAGTTGCCAGCTTTTTATTCTCCTCATTGGCATTTTTCCAAGCCTCCACCCTCTCATTATTGGTGAAAAGTGGAAGAACGAAACAATCCTGAGGATCCTTTTCAGGATCAATCTTTATCTTGGTAGACAGCATCCTAAAGCCCAGGGTAGTACCCTTTTTCATGGTAACCATGCCCTCATGGGACTCCACCTGCCCATTAACCTGAACAAGTGTAAGGAACTTTGCGTGAGCAGTCCAGTAAGAAAGTACTGCATGAAATGTATTGTCTCTTGAATGCTGTGGCAAAATCTTAATAAGACCTGCTAAGGCTGGATTGGTAGGAAGTACTCCCTCAGTAGGGTTGCCTACCTGCTCCTCTGTAGTAAATACTGACCAAGCAGGAAGTGTGGCTGCCATATCAAGCTGCAGGTTAACCTGAGTATCTGTGGCCTCCTCCACCAGCTTTGTCTTTCCATCTATACTGGCCTCAATACCAGTAATCTCGCAGGTAGTATGGTTGCCATCTGGCATGTATATAAAGGCTTCATCCCCTATTGCAACAGTGCCACATACAGTACCTGTAATGATGCTGGCCTCGCCGTCAATAGTAGTAGACTGCCCCTCCATAACAAGTGAAAATTGATTGTTAGATCCCATAATATTACTCTCCTTTCGCGTCGGATACGCATATGCTTTATTATAGCCTACCAAAAGGGCTAATGCCACCTTCTGACTTGATTTTTGGAAATTTTCCTCAAGACTTAGCGATTATGGTTTGGGGAAACATAGACAATACTCCCGCAAAAAATAAATGTTCCAATCTAAAATAAGGACTGGTCCATAGGACCAGTCCTTAAAAACATAATTATAATCACTAATACACTTTAAAGCTTTACTTTTCCTCGACTTCAGCGCTCGTCTTTTGACACCTGCCATACAAGGCTGTCATGTCTTTTATCTTGGCAGCTAAAGCACTTGTAGGCTCCTTAGAAAGCATGCGCCACTGCCAGTTGCCAGTAGATGTGCCTGGCAAATTGATACGATTGTACTTGCCCAAGCCAAGATAATCCTGCATCTGAGCCACAAAAAGCCTTGCTACAGAGCTCATACCACCTCTGATAATGCCCCAGTTAAACTTTTCGCCCTTGCCAATGCCAAGATACTTGCAAGCGTAGTCACGATCCTTTTGGTCGGCATCCTCATACCACTCCATAATAGAAGCATTGTCATGGGTGCCTGTGTAGCATATGCAATTAGTGCCATATGTGTGTGGCTGATAGTTATTAGGCTCACCTGAATCAAAAGCAAACTCCAGTACCTTCATGCCTGGCCAGCCAGAATCATTAAGTAACTGAGTTACTGTAGGAGAAGGCTCACCCAGGTCCTCGGCGATAAACTCCAGCTTAGGAAACTTTTCTGCCAAAAGACCTACCAGATCCATGCCAGGGCCCTTTTTCCACTGACCATTTTTAGCGGTAGTGTCACCTGCTGGCACAGCCCAGTACTCATCAAATCCTCGGAAATGATCAATACGAATAACATCATATAGATGGCTTAAGCCACCTATACGACGAAGCCACCAATCATAGCCATCTTCCTTCATGACATCCCAATCATAGAGAGGATTGCCCCACAGCTGGCCATCTTCACTGAAATAATCTGGTGGTACACCGGATACCTCTACAGGATAGTTTTCTTCATCCAAAGCAAAGTAGTGAGGCTCAGCCCATACATCGCAGGAATCCATAGCCACATAGATAGGAATATCTCCTATTACCTCGATGCCAAGGTCATTAATGTATTTTTTCAAAGCTGTCCACTGCTTGAAGAAAAGATACTGAATGTATATATAAAACTCAATATCCTCCGCAAGCTTTTCCTTGTAAGAATTAACGGCTGCCAGCTTGTGAAGACGAATGTCCTCATCTGGCCACTCCTGCCAGCTTACTTGTCCAAAATACTTCTTAATAGCCATGAAAAGGGCATAATTTTCTACCCATTCATTGTCCTGTTTAAATCGATTAACCTCTGCCAGGCTAGACTGATAGCCCCTATTTTTTGCCAAAGCAAGAATCTTGAAGCGACTGGTATATATCTGGCCATAATCCACATAACGAGGATTGGTGCCCCAATTTTCTTCTTCCACCTCTTCTTTTGTAAGCAGGCCCTCTTCTATCAGCATATCTAAATCGATAAAATATGGATTACCTGCATAAGTGGAAAAGCTCTGATATGGTGAATCACCATAGCTGGTAGGTCCAAGAGGAAGTACCTGCCAGTATTTTTGCCCAGCTTCTGCCAAAAAATCAGCAAAATCATAGGCGGCCTTTCCCATGGTACCTATGCCATATGGCGATGGCAAAGATGATATAGGTAGTAATATTCCACTACTGCGCTTCATTGTATAAACTCCTAACTAGCCCTTTACTGCTCCCGCAATAACGCCCTTGATAATATATTTTTGCAGACATATATACATAATGATAATAGGAAGAACTGTCATCATGATACATGCCATCATAGGTCCCATGGCTACATGTCCATAGCTGCCTCTGAAGTACTGGATGAGAATAGGAATAGTCATGTACTTTTTCCTGTCAAGTACCAGATATGGAAGGAGATAATCGTTCCACAGCCACATAGTCTCAAGTATTGCCACTGAAATAAGTGTAGGCTTGAGAATAGGCAGCACTATCTGGAAGAATGTCTGAACAGGATTGCAGCCGTCTATCATGGCAGCCTCCTCTATCTCTAAAGGAATAGACTTCATAAAGCCTGTAAACATAAATACCGCCAGGCCAGCGCCGAAACCTAAATATATTATACAAATATTGTAAGGTGTGTCAAAATCTAATCTGTCTGCTGTGGAAGAAAGTGTAAACATCAGCATCTGAAAAGGCACTACCATAGAAAATACAAATAGTGCATAGCAGACCTTGGATAACCAGCTATGTACTCTGGTGACATACCAGGCACACATAGATGTACATACCAAAATAAGGATGTCTGAGGTAACTGTAATAAGTAAGCTGGTGCCAAAGGCTGAAGCAAAGCCCTGAGAAAGAAGGGCCTCTGAGTAATTGGCAAGACCTACAAAGCTCTCAGAATCAGGCAACTGAAATACCGATGAAGTGCTGATATATGCATCACCCTTGAGAGAGTTGATAAGTATCATAAATACAGGATATATCCACAGCACAGCCAGGATACAAAGAACTACAAATACCACAGTTCTTGCTATTTTATTTCTCTTTTCCATTACTGCTGCACCTCCTTTGACTTGGTTACTTTAAGCTGAATCATAGAGATAACAATAACCATGATACAGAAAATAACAGCCTTGGCCTGTCCATATCCCTTCCACTGGGCACCAGAGCGGCTATAGAAGGTGTTGTAGATATTGAGGGCAAGCATCTCAGATGCATGAGCAGGCTCACCACCTGTAAGAGCCAGGTTCTGATCAAAAAGCTTGAAGCCATTGGTAATGGTCAAAAATGAACAGATAGTTATAGAAGGCATTACATTTGGTATTTTTACTCTAAAAAGAATCTGCCTTGTAGTAGCACCGTCTATCTTGGCAGCCTCAATGTAGTCATCCGGAATGGACTGCAGGCCTGCTATATAGATAATCATCATATAGCCTATCTGCTGCCAGCACATAAGGATTACAAGTCCTATAAAGCCATAGGTGGCATCCAAAGCCAGCAAAGGCTTTTCAAGCATAGAGAGAACGCAGTTAAGTAATATCTGCCAAATGTATCCAAGGACAATACCTCCGATAAGGTTTGGCATAAAAAATACTGTTCTAAAGAAATCAGAGCCCTTGATTTTATTGGTGAGAGCCAAGGCAATGGCAAAGGCAATGACATTTATAAGCACTGTAGATATAACAGTGAAAAGCGCTGTAAACCAGAATGAATGCCAAAAATCTGCATCACCCAGGGCATACGCATAATTTCCGAGTCCAACAAATGTAACTTTTTTAATTGTAGTAAACTTACAAAAGGACAGGTAAAGTCCCTGTATAAAAGGATATAAAAAGCCTACGCAAAAGGCAGCCAGAGTAGGCAGCACAAATATAGGCCAATATTTTCTTATAGCTTTTTCCATATCAATCTCCATTATTGCCCCAGCTACTTATCTGCGGCTTTTGGTCCATGCAATCGAATTTGCATTCTGCGTGATTCCGCCTGTTATTCATGAAACCATACACTAGTTATTTAGCAAATGATGCACTAATTCGGCTACTTATACAAATTATGGAGGGCGTTAGGCCGCGCCCTCCACTTTTTAAGGTCGCAGGCATTGCCTGCAAAAGGATTAGATAAGAAGAAAAATCTTCTATTTGTATGTGAATTGCGTTGCCGCAATAGACATCTTATTGATGAGCTGCAGCGTACTCTGTTGCCCAGCCATCTACGAATGCTGATACTACATCATCCCAAGAGCCTGTGCCTGCTGCATAAGCTGTAAGAGCTGAACCTACACCATTCTTCCACTCCTCTGAAGGCATTGTAGTAAAGTTCCAAGATACAGGTGTCTTGCCTGCCTCTGTGTATGCTCTATCGTTAAGAACGAAGAGGTTGTTTGTATCCTGAGCATTTTTGAAAGGAATAACACCGATAGTGTCTGAAAGCATCTTTGTTCCCTCATCAGATGTAACCATCCATGTAAGGAAATCGATTGTAGCCTGGATATCCTCCTCAGAAGCCTCATTATTTACACACCAGTAGTTCTCTGTACCTGTGCAAAGGCCCTGATTAGCCTCATCGCCAGCGCCAACATAGATAGGAATCATAGCAAGCTGATCATCTGTCATGCCCTTGCCTGTCAGGTTAGCATACTCCCAAGAACCATTCTGATAGAAAACAGCCTCGCCGTTTGCGAACTCATTTTCAGCATCATCACCGGTCTTGCCAGCAAGCTCTGTTGGAGCGCATGTAGCATTGTTGATGTAAAGGTCAAATATGTTCTTGTAGTTATCAAGATATGTGCCCTTAATAGCGTCTGTGCTGTCAATGCCATCTGCCTGATACTCAAAGTAAATAGGAAGGTTGGCAAGGTGAGTCTTGAATCTCCAGTCAGAAGATGAATCCATACCTGCTGATGTAAATGCTGCAAAGCCAAGCTCTGACGAACGAGCTGTAATGTCCTCAGCCACCTTCTTCAAGTCATCAAATGACTGAATATCGTCTATTGTGTAGCCTGCCTTCTCAAGGAGCTCTACGTTGGTGATAAGTCCGTAAGACTCGATAACATATGAGATACCTGCAACTGCATCTCCATCATAGAGTGCATATGAATCACTGGTAAGCTCATTGTAAAGTGAAGAATCCTTAAGGTCATAGCAGTAATCCTTCCAGTTTGCAAGACCTACAGGTCCGTTTACCTGGAAAAGTGTAGGAGCCTCGTCCTTGATAATCTCAGCTGAAAGTGTCTCCTCGTAAGTGTTTGATGCTGCTGTAACAACTGTTACAGGTACACCTGTCTGCTCTGTGTAGCTTGCTGCGATTTCCTGCCAAGCCTCATCTGCCTCTGGCTTGAAGTTGAGGTAATATACCTGTCCTGAAGCTCCATCTGTTGCTGAATCTGTGCTGGCTGCATCTGAACCAGAATCTGATGAACCACATCCTGCAAAAAGGGAAGCTGTCATCATAGCAAGTAACCCACATGCCAATACTTTTTTCATTTTCATACTTTACATCTCCTTTGATATTGTTGTTGTAAGACCGGGCTTTCTGCTGAAAGCCTTTTGTCTTACGATGATGAAAAAATTTATTCTCACACTGCATGCAGTGTAAAAACCTAAGTTTTAACAGATGGGTTCTAGGTCTGGCAAGTGTTGCAGCAAGCTGTTGTCCTAAAGTGTACCGCCCTCCCTAAATACTGTAGGTAGAAGTACATGCTTGTTGGTGTTCTTGCCCTCAATCAGGTCCGTCAACAGCTGAACTGCTGTGGTCCCCATCTGAGTCATAGGCTGGCAAAGTGTGGTAAGCTCTGGATTCATATACTCTGAAGCCTCGATTCCATCAATGGCTATAATAGCCACATCCTCTGGAATAACCTTGCCTGCTTCTCTTAATGCCTTCGATGCTCCCATAGCCAGGTTGTCTGCTATGGCAAAAATCGCATCAAATTCTATTTTCTTATTAAGCCACTCTTTCGTGGCGATATAAGCATCCTTAATATTGAAAGTGTCTGTAGATATAATCAGATCTTCATCAAGCTGTAAGCCTAAATCATTGAGGGCTCTCTCATAGCCTTCATATCTCACCTGAGACACTGAGCCATCATCTGGCCTTGCCAAAAGAACAGCTATCCTGCGGTGGTCCTTGTTATAGAGCCGCTCCACAGCCTCATAGGCTGCCTGATTATCATCTATGCACACACTGGAGTATTCTTTGCGGTCCAATGTGCCGTACTTATTATTAAAGGAACAGCATACATAAGGTACGCCAATTGTAATCAGCTGCTCCTTGGAATAATCCAGCCTGCCTCCCAAAAATATAAGGCCAAGCAATCTTTTATCTCGCTCCATCATGGCACCTGTCATAACCTCGTCGGCACTGGATGCAATCTGCTGCATCACCATGGTGTAGCCAGCCTTTTCTATTTTGTCTCCAATCTCAGTAATAATCCTGGTATAGAAGGGATTGGACAAACCCCTGACCACAAGTCCTATATTGTCTGATGATGATTTTCCTAAATCTCTTGCACTGGTGTTAGGCACGTAGTTATATTCTGCCACTACACTCAGCACCTTATCCTTAGCTGCCTGGCTTACATCCGGATGATCATTTAACACCCGTGATACAGTACTTACACTGACCCCAGACAGACGTGCTATGTCTTTTATGGTCATATGAGTTTTCCTTCCTTATTGATTTAATCCTTTTTACCCTGATTGTATTACTTGCCATGTCCTCTGTTTGGAGATAAAAATCTATCACCAATCCTTACAAAGGAGTTTTCACTCATGGCATTTGCTCTTCCGCGGGGCCTAATCCGCTATATGGAGGAGCTTTTTTGGAAACGTTACTGGTATCGTTTCCAGCTGATATAAAAATAATACTCCAGGGTTGAATCTTCGTCAATAACCCTGGAGTTATTTCGTCCATTGTCACAAAATCTCAGTCTAAATCTTGTGAACTTTTCAAAGGCAAAGGCTCTCCTAAATCTGGTACAAGTTTACTTGTACAAGCTGTTAGCCCCTACCCACTTATGCTTCAAGCTTTTTTTCTAGACTAATGTCAAGTCTCGCTGGGGAGTCTTTTGCGCCAGATTGAAGTCTGCCTTTGCAAACATATACATCCTAAAATACTACTTGCACTAAGACCATATATAAAACAGTAGCTGCTCCTATGCTAAGAAATGTATTTCCCTTCCAAAAATGAAGCCCTATAGCTGTTATAAGACCAATCAGCTCCGGCAAACCATGGCTTCCACTTTTAATATCAACAGACCTGACGCAATATACAATAAGAAAGCTCATAAGAGCCGGTGGCAGCACCTTTCCCAGGTAATCTATCACCTTTGGTATCTGTCCGCCCCTTTCAAATATAACAAATGGTAAAAAGCGGCACAGCATGGTGGCAATCATCATTACAATTATGGCAAGCAGTATATAGTTATTATCCATTATTTACTCCGTTTTTCTAATTTTAGCTAAATTCTCAAATTCTTCTCCGCTGACTTTGTAGTCTAACTCCCACTAAGCTCAATTTTCTCCCTAAGCACCAACACAAGAAAGCATATTCCCACAAGAGCTGGTATCAAATAAGAGTTTGCTCCCAGCAAAATCAAGGCCAAAACCGATACTATAAACCCTGTGACAGCCGGTATATGACACCTTGTATTTTTCCATTGCTCAACAAATAGCACTGCAAAAAGAGCTGTCATGGCAAAATCTATTCCTGTCAAATCAATAGGTAAGGCTCCCCCTATAGCAGCCCCAATTATAGAACCGGCTATCCAATATATTTGATCTAAGGCTGTCACAGCCAGGTAGTAGTCCCTATCCTCTACTCCCCCTGGAGCCTGTGAGCCTGCTAGCAGGGCATAGGTCTCATCCGATAAGGCAAATATCAGATATTGCTTTATAGCACCCTTGCCCTTATATCTACTCAGCATTGAAAGCCCATAAAAGAAATGTCTGAAGTTAAGCACCAAGACCAGAAAAAAGACCTGAGGAAGTGGGGTGTTGGCCGCCATAAGTGCTACTCCCAAAAACTGAGCACTGCCTGCATATACAAAAGCCGACATGGCAAATACCACCGGCATTCCAAAGCCATATTCAACTGCAAGTATTCCAAAGGCAATTCCTAAGAATATATAGCCTGCCATAACAGGCAAGGTTCTTGGAAAGGCCTTTATTATAGCCTTTTTCATTTTTATATAATAACCTCGCAATACATATTTGTTCTTATTTGTTTGTATTTATTCTTATTTTTTGTTTGAAAAAAATCTATTTGTTCTTGTTTGTTCGTATTTGTTCTTAATTTGTCTCAGTCATTATATTGTCATTTTAATTTGCCGTCAACAGACTTTCTGTTCTTCTTTTTCATCATGTAAAACTCATATTATCACTAACTATATTATTTAATTAGCCGAAACTCTCTTTACCAAAAAAAGAGCGCCAGCATCAGCTGGCGCCCCTCCTTTTACTTATTAAATTGTATTAAGCTCTCCCTTATCTGACTTCTGGTCTTCATCCTTTTTTCTTGTAAAATAGCAAACAAGTGCCTCTACAACAAGAATGATAATCATAAGGATTGTCCACTTGTCTACCAAAGCCATTGGGCTAAAGATATCTTCTGTAAGGACAAAAGCTACTATAGCTACGATTGCAGGTATCAAACCAAGAAGCTTTCTTCTCTTACGCTTCTTTTCATCCTCAATCTGGTCCTCAGTCATCTGAGCTTCTTCTTCCTCATCCTTCTTCTTGAAGGCCTGGATAAGAAGAATAATAGCAAGGATTGCTGTGACAATCATTGAGATAAGGTTAACTAGTGCCCAAGCACTGTTATTAGTTTCTGTTCCTGCTGCAAGAGGTGTGTCCTCTTCTGCAATATCAACTATCTGAGCCTGTCCATCTTCGTCAACTTCAATAGCTCCTGCTGGAACCTCCTCATCCTCTACGACCTGTGGAGGTGTAGCTACTACAACAGGCTGACCTGCTGGTGCTACAACAGTCTCAACAACAAATGGTACTGTAGCTGCAGTTGCTGTAGGCTGTTCAACACCGTTCGCATCTGCTGTTGATGTAGATGAGCCTGAGCCGCTATTGCTTGTGCCACCGTTATTGCCACTATTTCCACCGTTTCCACCATTATTTCCATTTGATGGATTACTTGTATAGATAACGGTTACCTCAAGATTTTGATTTGGCATATTAGTACCAACAATCTGGCTTCTGTCAGGACTATATCCAGCAACGGCTGGTGTAAAGATAGTGTACTGACCACCATATGGCACGCCTACTGTAACACTGTTTGCAATAGTATTGCCTGAAGCATCCTTATAATTAACAGTCACTGTATAGGTGTTTCGAGTATAGTAAAGCTTATATACTGTGCTTCCGTCACCTGCTATTGTGATATCAAGCTTGCTGTTTGCCTCATCAAAAGTAAAGCCTGTGTACTTACCAGCAAGTGCAGTCTTATCAAAAGAGGCTGCTGCATCAGTAGTTCCCTTAAGATTTTCCTCCTTATCGGCAAGCTCATACTTGTTCAAATCAGTAGTCATATCAAGAGGCTGCTTGTAGTACTCTACTACATATGCAGTATCTGTATTGGCAACAATCTTACCATATAAGGTAATGCCTTCCTGTGGAAGTGTGGCATCAGAAGCTACAGCATCTTTTCCATCCTGGGCAGTAGTCCAACCAACGAAGCTATAACCTCTTGGCGCTGTTACTTCTTTTAAAGCATCCAGATTGCTTCCCCACTTATTAGTAGAATCCTTATCTGTCTGTCTATTGCCATCCTTGTCTACCCATATGTAAGTGATATCCGCTGTATTTCTTTTGTAGTATACCTTCAGCTCTGTAGTACCCTCTGGATTAATAGTTCCTTCCAATACATTGTCTGTATTATCTTGATCAAAGGTGTAACCTGGCTGGCTAGCTACATTCTTCTCGTCATCAACATAAACATCAACTGCCGCATCTGTTGTGCCAGCAAGAATTATTGATTGAGAAGTATAAGTGCCATCTACATTTTCAAAATAATTGGTTACAGTATAATTTGTATCACTGTTAGCATTTACAATAGCATAGATTGTAAAATCCTGGTTTGGCATTCTGTAGCGGGTTGATTTATCATCGTATTCCAAAGAACCTGTGTCCCATCCTTCAAATGTATAGCCCTTTGGTACAGTAATATCAGTATTATTAAAACGCTCGATTTCCTGACCATACTTATACTCCTTGGCCACTGGAAGAGCTGGGAAGCCTGTCTTTGAACCATTCTTATATTTAAAGGTCAAGGTATATCTTTCTCTGTCGTAGTAGATTTTAAGCTTGGTCTTTCCATCGCCGTCTACTACCAGGTCCTCGTTTGCCTCTGCTGTCTTTTCCTCGTTATATACAAAGCCTGTCCTAGTGTTACCTGCAATATCTGCATTGTCCACTGAAAGTTCACTGCCTGTCTTGGCTGTTTTGCTTTTATGATACTCTAGTGAGTATCCCTCATCGTCTGCCTTTTCATAGTAATATTGTATGGTGTAAGACACTTCATTGGCTGTCCATGTGCCAATAAATGTCACATCCCCAGTAACAGTATAATCTGCATCTGATCCCCAATTCTCACTTGCTTCAAATGTGTATCCCTTTGGCGCATTAGGATGCTTCTTTAATTTAATAACCCCTCCATACTTATAAGTATGAGCATCCGGAGCTGTCTTATCTGCTGGTACGTCACCTCTATACTCATATTCCACAGTACACTCTGGCATTGATTCCCACACTGCATAAAAAGTAGTGTCAGACTTGATCTGATAGTTATTGTACCTGTTAGCAGACATAGCATCGCTATTTTTACTTGTACTCCAGCCCAAGAATTTGTATCCCAGGCGTGTAGGTTCTTCTTCTATATTGCTAGTAACAACATCCTTTAATTTGCTATTAATGGCTACCTCGTCTACCTTTACCTGGTCCTTGTTGCCATTAATCTGTCCACCATTTAAATCAAATGTAACTCTATAGCTAGCTTCTTCTGGCTTAGAAACTATTACCCAAATATAATCTCCATCTTTAAGCTTTTTACCTACATAATTTTTGTCCGTTGCCCCAGTAGTTTGATCAATTAAATACTTTTCCTTTACCTCATAACCAGTAGGCATACCTGGCAGATTATTTACATCCTCTGTAACAACATCATTTTCCCAGAAACTAACCTTCTTATCGACAAGGTCCTCATAGTTTTCATTAAAAACATTTCCATTCTCATCTATGATATCTCCTGTCTTTTCATCCACATAACGATAATATACACAGTATGTATTAAGACGAAGGTCAAGATGATACTTATACTTCTGTCCATCAATCAGCTCAATAGAATTAGTTCTCTCCTGTCTATTCCAATCAATAAGTGCTGTCTTGTATGAACCGGCAGTACCATTAATATCCACGCTAACCTTGCCTTGCTCGAGAAGAGTATATATCTTATTTGATCTATTGTCTGTAGCGGCTCCCTTTAGCTTAGAAGTATCAATTTCTTTTATTGCATTTTTTACTGCAGACCAATCGCTATCATTTGTAATATATGGCGAGCGTTTGCCTTCAAAAAATGACTTTGGAAGGTTGATAACACCTACAGGTGCATATTCGTCCTCAGTTTGAACATAGTCGATTCCAAGCTCATCCATCAAATCATAATTGCTACTAAATGTATCAGAGCCATCTGTTACATATACTGCAACAGCAACTCTTTCTTCTTCGATTGTCTCTACTTTTAAATCAAGATGATAGCCATCCTGATAAGTTGCGTTTGGATCTGCTATTTTATACTCTGTTATTTTCCAGGTTTTATTCCTATTTTTAAATGCCTCTGCATTTGTATCGCCATTGGCCGAAAAGGTCTCAGTGATTATGCTTGTAACTTCACCAGTAACAGATGCATAGCTCGTACTAAGATTTTCCAGCTGACTCTTTGCTATCTTTACTGTACCCACTTTATAAAAATTGGTTTTTTTTACAAATTCTCCAAACTTATAATTTTTATTATCAAAATCACTAGAGTTAGCATCGACAAACACTGCGACATTTACCTGCTCGTCATCCCCAGCAGGGTCAATATTATATTTTTCACTAACATTACTCTCATGCTGCTTAGCCTGGGCTGTCATAGACTGGGTAGGAAGTAAGGTCACCACCATGGCAAGGGCCAAACAAAATGAAATTATTTTCTTTGTTATTTTTGTCATGCGTTTTTTCCTATTTATAAAGCTTTTATTCTAGCTTTCATTCTAGTTTTTATTCTTTGCATACAGGAGTATCTGATGCTGTAGGTTTTATTTGTCTGCTACATTTACACGAACCTTCCACTGGTATCCTGTATTGTCTTCATTCATTTCAAAGGTATACTTGCTGCTATTAGCACCCTCTATAATTTCCCAGTTTGTGCCATCCTTTGTGCGAAGCCACTGATAATGACTTATCTCACGGTCTCCAAAGCCTTCTGTTTCAGCTGTAAGAGTTATCTTAGTACCCTTTGTAATAGGATTGCTTGCATCTACATTAGCTGTAATCCTTACTGTGCCCTCTTCTTTTTCTTCTTCTTCAACCTCTTCTTCAGCTGGCATAGGCTCATTACACTTATCGCAGATACCATCTCCATCTGCATCTTCGTGCTGGCACTCCTCGGCATCCTCTTCAGTTTTGCTTGCATCTGCGTCTTCAGTAGTATCTGCATCAGGATTTTCTTCAGTATTCTGATCCTCTGAGGTCTGGCCGTCCTCTGAAGCTTCTCCATCTGCTGGAGTCTGACCATCCTCTGAAGCCTGATCATCTGCTGATGTTTCGTCAGCTGTAGTTTCCTCATCTGCTGCAGGCTCCTCTACAAGTGCCATATCCATCTCACTTGTATTTCCCTCGGCCTCTATCTCTACATTGTTTTCTTCGCCATCCGTAGCCTTCAGACTGTGATCTGCCATATAAGCACCGGCTGTAATAACAAGTACAAGCGCTACGACTACTGCTGCAATTCCCTTAATATTTTTTTTCATAATGCTATACTCCTTCTTTCGATATTATATACTTCTTACTACTTTTATTATCCACAGTTTAACACGATAATTTCTCTTCTGCAAACCACTTCACAAAGACTTACCTCTGTGTGACCGAAACCGAAAGCTTGTTGCCATAATTGTCAAAAATAATGATTTTTTCCAGTGAAGTTGCATTGTCAAATTCCAGGTATCCTACGGATTCATCATACTCCAGACTTTTGCATTTATGGCCCTTATTGTCTATGCCATAAGACCTGTCATAGTCTATGCCGCTGCCCTCATCAGTTACATACACATAGACCGTATTTCCATCCAGGGCTGTGCCTTCCAAAATCGGCGGGTCTTCATCTACTTCTCCCACCTGCACCACCGTTGACTCCCATTGTCTGGAAAAAAGCGTCACCGTCACTGTCATGGGGCCCGCTTCCACAGGCTCTATGGTAAATACCCTCTTATCCTTTTGGTATACCGGCAGGCTATAGCCCTTTTGCACTGCAGTAACCGAATATATAGGTAAAAAATTCTCAACCCTCACAGTATACACTGGCAAAGCTCTTACACCCGCCACTGGATCTGACACTGTAAACTGGGGTCTTGCAAAAAAGCATGGCAAAACAAGAAAAAATAAAAGCCCCAGCTCTGCTACAATTCTTTGCAGGTTCATTCTTTCTGATCTGTAATTACTGTAGCTTTCCAGCTGCTCTACAGGAATAGAATTAGCGTCCTCATAGCAGTCCATAAAGACCTGAGATAATATTTCCTCCGCCTCCTCCACTGTCAGCTGTGGAATATCTTCAGTTTTCTTTTTCTTAAAAATACTCATAACATATTGTCCGTCTACTTCCCATGCCTCATAAGCTGATGCAAATGCCCCTTGCCGCTTCTCAGGCTCCACCTGATTCCTGATTTATTTAGATCCAGCATCTTTGCCACTTCCTTTAGGCTATAGCCCTGATAATAGTGCATTATCAACACCTGGGCCTCTGTCAGTGGCAGGTTTTTAGTAAGCTGGGCCACATAATATGTAGTGCCATCTATGCTCATGCTATCATCTATTAAGTCACCGCTTTTTTCCTGCAGCTCCTGAGTTACCTGAAAACATAAGCGATAAAGCCATGCCAGCACCACCTCCGGCTCTGTAAGCTTGTGTATCTCCTTTAGTGCCCTGCCATAGGTATCCTTCAATATTTTTTTTGCCCTATCCTTGTCCTGCACGCTCTTATAGGCATAGGCAAACTGGGACTGATATGTAGCGGTAAAAAGCTCCGCAAAAGCATTTGAGCTGCCTGCCTGGGCCTTAATGACTAGCTCTGATAAATATTTATTGTCCAGTTTATCCATTATTTATTCTCCAAAGAATTCCTATAAGACTGAGCCACCAGCTCCGTAATGCTTATATCCTCATCCTGATGCAATGCATAGCCCACAGCATAGGTCAAGGTTGCCCCCTTGGTTATCTCATTAAACTGCTTCACTTCCTCATCAATAAAGCTGATAAACCAGTCCAGATCTGTCTCATTTGCATCCTTAAAAAGAGCTAAGAAATTATTGCCACCATTGCGACCTACAAAGGCCCTGTTCTTGCCATTTGAAGCCAGTATATTAGAAAAGGTCTTAATGATTCTGTCTCCCTCAGCATTTCCATATTCCTCATTGATTTCCACTATGCCAGTGAGACGAAAGGTGATAGCCCCCACACCTGCAGGTAATTCCTTGCCCTTATAGGACTCTATGTAGGCATCAAGAGAAGAACGATTGCCTAGGCCTGTAAGAGGGTCTGAGTAAAGGGCCATATCTATCTCACCGTATTTTTTCTTCAGCTGACTATATACATTAAAGTCATATACAAGAAAAATAAATGACAGCAAGGCCAATATCCAAAAATAAATAAATATATGCTTTGCGTCTCCTGCCAGAACATGATACAGATCATAGCTGGTAAAAATATTGACCAAAATAACAATGACCAATATCAACACTGCAATCAGTTGAAAGGTCTTTATTCTTTTATAATTTTTCATGGCTACTTTCCTCCAAAATGGAATATAATCCTGCCCTTAACCTGAAGACTGCTTACCTCACCAAATGTACGAGAGTCTACAGACACTTCCCTATTATCACCCAGTACGAAGTAATTGCCTTCTCCTATATGATATGGATAAAACACAGCAGACTCCTGCTCATCTGTAGCTCCTACTGCATATTTATCGCTGTCATCCCCATTTACCTCTAGTTTGCCATCCTCTATCTCTACAGTGTCTCCGCCCACTGCTACTACTCTCTTCACATAATAGTTGCCGGAAGGCACCCAGACACATACCACATCTCCCACCTGATAATTGGTGGCAGTTCTGAGATAAACCACCCACTCCCCATCCTTTAGGGTAGGATCCATAGAGTTGCCATTTACTACCGACACACCTATGATGTAGCGGAATATAATAAAAAGCACCACAAAAAGCACCACAAACTTAATAGAATCGTGGAGCCATCCCAACTTTTTGTAATTGTATTTTTCCAGGCTCAGCCTGCTTCTCATATCTTCTTTCATAACGATTACTACCATAACACACAAATGTGAATTTTTGCAGAAAATCTTGTCAAAATATTTTTTTGAAAAAATTAAATAAATTAACAGAATTTTCACAACAGTAACTTAATATGGTTAAGGTATTCCTCAATCACTGAGAATTAAGGAATACCCATTAATTCATAATTTTATAAACGGAGGAGATTAGTATGAAGCTAGTACGCAAAATTCTTTGCTTTACTCTTGCCCTTCTGATGGTTGTATCCATCCTGCCTACATCCCTTGTAGCAGAAGCAAAGTCAAGCAAAAAGGCTGCTGCATCCAGCGGCGTAGCCATCGGTGGAGTTCTTATCCAGGGCGATCAGGTAGTGGTTGCCACATCCGGCACAACCGGATCTGAGGACGGTCTTTACCATCTTGTTGCTTCTGATTGCAACCAGGCAAATAATGTGGGCACAGATGTAGCCCAGGCAGCAGTTGCCGCTGCAGTTAATTTTACAGTACCTCTCAACAAGGGCACTGCAGATTCCATGTTACTTAAAAAATTCACTATCTGTGTTATGAAGGGCGGAGCTCTCACAGCTGTATCCAACAGCATGTACATCACCAACCCTGAGGCATGTGCTAGCGCAGCCCCTGCAAGAATGGACTTTGGCAAAAAGGGGCTTCTCGCTTCTACTGAGGCAGCAGTTGTTGACCAGTGCAATGTAAAGGCCCTAGGTGTCAACCAGGTAACTCTTACCCTTCCATTGTCAAAGATTTCAAATGGTACCGGCGTACCATTCACCTTCAATGGACGTCAGTACAATTTTGAAACAAGATACATCAGCGGTTTCGACCACTTTATCAGAAGAATGAACGCCCAGGGTGCTCAGGTTTCTGTAATCCTTGTTGTTGATGCTGCTGCAAAAACAGAGTTTATCAACCCTTACTCTTATGATGGCCTTGGTGCCCACAACTACTATGGTCTCAATGCAGCTACAACAGATGGTCTTAACATCATTGCTGCTGCAGGTGCTTATCTTGCAAAAAGATGGTCAGGTGCAGGCCTTCAGGTAGACAACTACATCATCGGTAATGAGGTTAATGCATACACTGATTGGAACTACATGAATTGTGGCTCTGCTGAGGCCTTCACAAAACAGTACTCTGATGCCTTCCGTATGCTTTACAATGGTATCAAGTCTGAGAATGCTACAGCCAATGTATATTGCTGTACTGACCAGCAGTGGGCTCGTTCAGCCAGCATTTACTATCCTGGCAAAACCTTCCTGACACTCTTTAACAACAATATTCGTTCTACCGGAAATATTGATTGGAGACTTGCAACACATGCATACAATGTACCTCTCTACAATGCAGATGTTTGGTCAGCCAACAAGAACTTGACTCATAACCAGAACTCACCATATATTTCTCTTAGAAATATCGATGTTGTTACCGACTTCCTTTGCCAGAAGGACTTCCTGTCACCAACAGGTGCTGTTCGTACAGTTAAGCTTTCAGAGCAGGGCTACACCTCACTTACTGGTGAGCAGGCACAGGCGGTTGCAGTTACCTATGCATACTTAGTTGCCTTAAATAACAGCCACATTGACGGCATGATTCTTTCTCGTGAGAAGGATGAGGCAGTAGAGATTGCCCAGGGTCTTGCAAATGGACTTATGGGTACCAACAATGCTCACAAGCTCTCTTATGAGTACTACCAGCATGCTGGTGATCCAGCCTACACAGCTCAAGCTTCTGCAATGTGCGGTGTTGACTTAAATACACTAATTACTCCTCGATAAGAGGCTGTAAAAGGATAACATTATGAAAGGGGCTCCAGTTTTCTGGAGCCCCTTTATTATGCTTTTTATTTGCCAGCCTTTACTGCTTTAATTTCCTGCTCCATCCACTCCACTACCTGATCCATGCCCTCTCCAGTTTTAGCTGAAATAAAGCATATCTTGGCATTAGGATTGAGCTTTGTAATATGGTCAACTACTGCTTCCTTATCAAAATCAAAATATTCCAAGGTGTCTATTTTATTGATAAGTACCAGGTCACTGATTGAAAACATCAATGGGTACTTGAGAGGCTTGTCATCTCCCTCAGGCACAGACAAAAGCATAATATTCTTATGGGCACCCGTATCAAATTCTGCTGGACACACCAGATTGCCGATATTTTCCAGTATAAGCAAATCCAAGTCCTTTGTGTCATACTCTGCTAAAGCCCGTTTTGTCATATCTGCATCTATATGGCACAGGCCCATATTGTGTATTTGCAATGACTCTACCCCAGTGGCGTCGGCTACCCTCTGGGCATCTATGCTGGTCTCTATATCCACATCCATTTCGCCTATCTTATACTTATCCTTCATCATATTGATGAGGGCAGACAAGGTAGTAGTTTTGCCTGAACCAGGCCCTGACATTACATTTACAAAAAAAGTACCCTGGGCTGTCATTGCTGCCCTGATATCCTCTGCTGCTGCATCATTTGCAGCAAAAACACTTTCCTTTACTTCAATTACTCTTACGCTCATTTTTTCTCCTTATTATTTATTCATACTCATTAGTCTTGTTTTGTTATCAAGGCAAAACTTCTCATTGATTTATCAAGTATCCTATCAAAATATAATAATTAGAGGCGATTAAAATATCAATCGCCTCTTTTTTTATTTCCCCTATTTTGCTTTAAGCTTATTAACCTTTTCAACCGCCATAAACATTTCCAGCTTGGACATCTCAAAGCACTTGCGCATCTTATCAGAAAAGGCTCCGCACTGACCATCCATAATCATGTTGTAGGCCTCCGTACAATCCACTGCATCCTTGTATACCCTCTTACTTACCAAGGCATCAAAGCAATCCGCCATGGATACAACCTGGCAATATATTGGGATATCGTCGTCCTTAAGGCCATCAGGATAGCCCTTGCCATCCACCTTTTCATGATGCCAGCGGCATATATGATAACAATATTTGAAAAATTCGTTGTCAGCTATCTTGAACTTGTCCAAGATTTCGCAACCATATACAGTGTGCATTTTCATGGTCTCGAATTCTTCCTCAGTAAGCTTTCGAGGTGCCTTTAATATCTCATCCGGTATAGCTATCTTGCCCACATCATGCAAGGCAGAGGCTCGAGATATCAGCTCTATCTGCCTATTTGTAAGACCATATTCCGGATAACAATTTTTAACATAGTCAAGAATAATTCTGGTAAAATACTTCACCCTCTGGATGTGCTCACCAGACTCCATGCTGCGGAATTCTACCACACTACCCAAGGCTTCCAGCAGGAATTCATTCATCTCCTCCATCTGCCTGTGGTTGTCTATAACCTCTTTGGTGCGGGCCTCCAGCGCATTTTCTATGGAAATACGATATTTGTACTGCTCTATTAAGTTCATGGCTCGTCTGGTAACAACTCGAGTATTAAAAGGCTTGTAGACTACATCGTCTGCACCATACTCATAAGCCTTGTAATCGCTCTCCTCGGTTGCCTCACCAGTAATCATAATAACCGGTATATGCTGCTTCATATCCTTGCTATGCATATATTGCAGCACTTCAAGTCCTGTGCGTCCTGGCATAATTAAATCAAGAAATACCAGCGAGATATTCTGTCCATACTTATCAAGCATCTCGACAGTCTCATCTCCATCAACAGCTTCAATCACATTATAACGATCTTCAAAAATGACTTTTAAAATATCTCTGTTAATTTTAGCGTCATCGGCAATCAATATCGTATTCATCTAATCCAAACCCTCTGTCTCATTAATTAGCTTTATTTGGCCTGTTCTTGTTTTGGTAAACATATATTCTTAGCTTTATTCACCAAACATGAATATTTTACCATTTATATGCTAATAAGAAAATTACCAAAAGTGTATTTTTGTCTATTTATGATAAGTATTGTGACATTACCCCTATTAACGTATTAATATCAACGGGTTTAGCCACATGGGCATTCATTCCTGCATTATATGCATCGTACCTATCCTCATCAAAGGCATTGGCTGTCAATGCTATGACAGGTATGTTACCTCTTGGCCCTTCAATATTACGTATGGCTGCTGCGGCTTCATAACCATTCATCACCGGCATCTGCACATCCATGAGTATCAAATCATAAGCCTTGTCCGCTTTTTTCACTGCCTCTATGCATTCTTTACCGTTGACCACACGGTCCACAGGAATATTTCTTTCTCTTAGCAATGTCTCCACTATCTCTGCATTTAAATCATTATCTTCAGCCAGAAGAATTTTCTTACCGTTAAATATTGATAAATCCACCTGCGGTACATCATTTTTATATGGCTTTCCTTCAGAGTATGCTATTTTATGGTCAATACTGACTGTAAAGGTGGATCCCACTCCCATCTGACTTTCCACCTCTATGGTGCCACCAAGCAATTCCACCAGCCTTTTTACTATGGAAAGACCAAGACCAGTGCCCTCTATCCTGCTTTCTTTAGTTGTCGAATCTCTGGTAAATTCCTCAAATATATGGGGTAAAAACTCCTCCGAAATACCAGAACCAGTATCCATAACCCTACTTTTATAGCAAGCATACCCCTCCTTCTCACTAGGGTATTCCTTTAAATCAATGGCTATCGAGCCACCCTCTTTAGTGTATTTATATGCATTAGAGATAATATTTAAAAATATCTCTTTCAACTTCACTGGGTCTGAAAATATATAATTGTGCTGGACATCTCTTTTAAGTGAAAAGGCTATATTTTTGCTCCTCATCTGCTCGGAGAATATAGCCACCATTGAAGTTTCAAACTCCGCAATATCCACAAGGCTCTCTGTCACTGTAGTATGACCGCTCTCTATACGAGCCACCTCCAGTACCTCATTAATAAGAGACAAAAGAAGCCTGCTGGCTGAATCTATTTTTTCCAGATAATTAAGTGCCTTATCTTTATCATCAATATTCTTTTTCAGCAGATCTGTAAATCCCATAATGGCATTCATTGGAGTTCGAATGTCATGGGACATATTAAAAAGAAAATTTGTCTTGGCCTTATTGGCTGCCTCGGCAGCTTCTTTTGCCTTTGCCAGTGCCTCCTCTTTTGCCTTGTCCGTCAGCACTATATCCGTGGCATCATAATGATAACCACTGAGCATATGGGTACCATCATCTAAGGTAATTGCCGTACCACCGCACCTGACATAAATTACACCCTTTTTAGGATGATTCCAGCGATAGGTATTTTCCGAAAAATGACCACCAATCATTTCAGCTACACTTGCCTGTACTGAGGCTATCTCTGACTGAGGGATATTATTGTACCAACTGTCATATATCTCAGCTTCGTCCTGACAGTCCTCTGACAATCCTAAAAGCTCCCTCATTTTACAATTGGGCTGCATTCTCGATGGCTGCCCTTCTCTAATAAAAATATGCCAAATACCCATTTTGGCATTGGCTATTATATCATTGCATTCCTGCAGAGAAGCATTGAGCTTAGTGATTTCTGCTAACTCCTCGTCCTTTTCCATCTGCTTAGACTGCTGATTGGCCAGAATTTTACTCAATTGCTCCTTTTGTATATTTTGCAAGCTAACCATATCCTGCACCTGATGTTTGTAGGATACAAGTTCAGCCTCTTTTTGTGCCAAAAGTATTTCCAATTCTTTATTGGTTTTCATATTTTTGCCCTCTGCTAGCCCACTATTTCTATCCCCATCTCCTTAGCTCGCTCACGATATATTTTGCCCATATGCTGAGTCGCTACAAGTTGCTTAATGGCGTACTTGCCTCCGAATCTGTCCGCCACTGTCTGCAGCTCATACAAGGCATGTAGTGGCTTATCACCACTCATTGAACCCGATTTGCAGGAAATAAATATAGGACGATAGCCCTGCAATGCAAGCACATCTATCTCATTTAAGACATCATCTCCCACATTTTTATGGATGATACCATCCCAATCTATATGCACCCCTACCATGCAGTCATTGCTTATCTTCTTCATCTCCAGATAAGTCTGCAACTCCAATACACTGCCACTGTCCCACAGCAGGTCCTTTATATTTTGATTTTTGATGTAGTAGTCAAAGACAGCTCCATCCTTGTAAAAATCTTTTATTATTCCCTTTTTTGAAAAAATATTAAGATAGCCTTCTATCTGACTTATAGATGTAATCTGCCCTCTTGTCCCTTGCAATGCCTTATTAATTGATTTTTTAGACACTCGCACATGAAGTTGACTATCAGTCAGCATATGCCCTCTCATAAATACCGACAAGCAGTTCCATTGTTCCCAGCTTCTTGCTGCAATGGCGTACATATTTTTCACATCCCGGATAAAATCAGCATTTCTTAAATCCTTACTGTGCTTATGAAGGCTCATATTTACCTTGCCTCCAAAAAGCTCTATAAGGGACGGTATGGTAAGCTCTACATGCTGCCTTGGAACATGACTTGATATATGATACTCAACCTCTTGATCCAAATCCACCAGCGTATTATTAATAATGTCATACATATGTATTGGTGCCTTGTATTTTCTTGAAATCCTGCCAAATGCCACCAGGGGCAGTTCTCTGCCACCTGTAATATCAAAATATATTTTATTTTTTGCCTGCTCTTCTTTTACTATCAGATCCTCCACTATATCCTCGGTGGTCTGTAAATCCTGACTGGGCACCGTAATAAAAACAACTTCACATACATGACATTTTTCCGTAAGAAAATCTGTGATACGTCGCTTTTGCCTTTTTATCACATCCTCATAACCTAAATATATTACCTTGTCTATCTTAAAATTCAGACAAGTCATTATATTTTCTATTGGCTCTTCCGTTAAAAATTCTACCACTGAGTTCATATAGGCCCCCACTATAATCACTACATCCCCATAAGCTTTGTCATATATTGATAATAATATGCAACTTCCCTTACGATTGTTAAAGAATTTAATACCTCAAATCATTATCGAACATAAAATATATTTATCAATTCTTATACATAACTGCCCAATATTTATTTTTTCTTTTATACTACATCAAATAAGTTTTTTTTTAAATAGTATTTGGAGTGGATACGATCACTTCCACAGAGATGGAGCAGGCCCTCTTCGGATACCTGAAGATGCCTACTAACAACACTATTGACTATAGAAGCCCTGAGGGAGTATCGATATTTGCGAACTGCGTAGAGGAGCTTCGAGACCTCGATATTGCCTGGAGCAGGAAGGGGACAAAGATTGAAGATTCCCAGCACATCACTTTCGTTGATGACAATGTGCTTACCCGCAAGGATGGCCGTAAAATCAAGATGCCTAGATTTGTTAAGGGCATGCGCCACGGTGTTGATTCAGGCAGCACCATAGATGAGCACGTAGCAACCCTTCTTACAGACCAGCGAATCACAGATATAAATAGCATCTTGTCCATGATATCTACAAAGGCTGGATTCTCGCAGGGACAATTTGTCCTGGACAGAAAGAGCGGCCGCCTTACAGCTACGCAGATAGAGAGTGACGACAATGAGACGATCGAAACAATTACCGATATCCGTAATGCTGTAAAGAGTGCAATCAAAGACCTTATATATGCCCTGGATAAGTATTGCGACTTGGTATATATGCTTCCAGATGGCTATGTGAATGCGCTGGACGATTCCGTAGCAGACGAAGATATATTCTACTTCAAAGATTTGCTGGCAACCTTTGAACAGGACAGGAATAGAGCTTACCAGCTTATGAACCTTGGTAAGTACAGCACGCGCAAATACCTGATGGAGTATGAAGGCTTCAGCTCTGACGAGGTGGACGAAATGATGCAGGAAATACAAGCGGAGAAGAGTGCAGGCAGCCTTTTCAACGAAGAGTAGCACATGGCACTCTCTCATAACGAGAGGGTGCTTTTATATTAGGAGGACCTATGATTTTTAA
>CAVJHG010000008.1:0-75725 GCA_963649335.1 bacterium | reverse complement strand
TCATCCAGCACTATACAGTCAAAATGGTCTGGTGAAAATCTCCTAAGATTGTCCTCCTTGTGCATAGTCTCTACCATGGCAAAAATGTAGTCTGCATCATAGTCGCTGTATCCTGCTCCAACAATTCCCATGGATTTTTTCCCATCAAATACATTTTTAAATGACTTAATGGCCTGCTTGGCAAGAGTTGCCCTGTGGACGATAAAAAGCACCCTCTCAAAGCCTAGCTCTCGCATGGCAAAGGCAGAAGCGTAGGTCTTGCCGGTGCCTGTGGCACTTATAAGTAAAGCCCTGTCCTCACCAGCACTTACAATTCGCTGGAGATTTTCAATAAAGCCAAGCTGCATTGCATTTGGCTTTAGCTTGTATTTTTCTAGTGAAACAATATTGTCCTGTCTGGCTATTTTACGCTGCTTTTTGATAATCTCATAGGCCAAGCTGTAGGACTCTATAAAATCATCATAGCCTAAGGCATTATCAGAATTCCAAAAGCTGTCAAATTCCCTGACTATCTCCTGGGCCATCTCCCCCTGCTCAGTAGAAATAATCCTGGTGTTCCATTCCTTATTTTCTGTCAAAGCAGCCATGGTCATATTGGAGCTGCCTATAATAATACGATATATTTCATCCTTTTTAAAAATGTATCCCTTTGTGTGAAAGCCTGTGTCAGCGCTTTGCACGTCATACATTTTTATTGTGACATTCTTTAATTTATTAAGCTTGTTTAATGCTGCCGGCTCACTAAAGTTGAGATAATTGGTAGTTAAGATCTGGCCTGGAATGTTTTTCTCTTCAAGCTCTTTTAAAGTCTGTAAAAGGGGAGTCACCCCACTCATAGTAATAAAGGCTACACTAATCTGAAATCTGTCACAATTTAAGAGCTCTGACTCTATAGTAGATAAGACCTTTTTACCTTCTGCCGGAACATTAGATACAAATGTAGGTCTATAGGCTATGCTTGAAGCAATAGTGCCATCTATAAAGGCAGTGCCAAGGCCATCTTTTAAATCTGCAAATGCTGTACTATTCACTGTGGATACCTCCTAATTGATAGTCCCAGTATAGCATTACTTAATTTATGGTGCAGCAAAGAAAACGCGAAATGCGGAGTTGCCCATCACAAAAATCCTTTACTATTTCCCTATCCACCCCTGGTCCTTCCAGTAAGCATAATCCACCGAATCCGGTCTTATACTAACAATCCGTCCCATGATAAAGAAAAATAGTCTTGTCTTCAGGCCTGGCTTTACCCTGCCATGCTTTACCTTAATTCTGCCCGCCAGTTTGTCCATATCTGCATCTATTTTTGCCTTCATTTCTGGCTTTACATCTGCCCACTTCATGGCTCTGATGGCGTAGCCACGCTTATATATTTTACCTGCTCCCCAATAAAAGGCACTGTCTGCCATGTCCTGGCAGGTGTTTTTCTGGCCTCCTCCTGCAGCTGTGGCAATGCAAACCACCTGCTTATTAAACATGGAACCTTCAGGACGGTGCAGCATCCAGCGCCAGCCGTAGTGCTCCAAAAATGCCTTCATGGCTGACGTGACATGGTAGGCATATACAGGGCTTTCTAAAATAAGCAAATCGGCAGCATCTATAGCGGCAGTAATTGGTGCAATATTTGCATAATGAGGGCAAAGCTTTTCATCCTTTAATATGCACTGTCCGCAGCCCAGGCACATATCCTTAAAGTCTCTCGGCAAAAAGAATTCTTCTATCTGTCCCTCCAGCTTGTCAGCCAGGCTTCTTGCTATATGGTATGTAGACCCCTTATGGCTTTGTCCGTGAATCAAAACAATTTTCATCTTGCTAATCAGCCTCCCTCAGCTTTTTTGTAATGGTATTAAGAACTCTCTTTTTATCCCCGCTCCAAGTCGGTTCTATCAAAAGAGACTTTGGCCCATCCCCTGTAATCCTGTGAACCACCATGTCATCTGGCACCAGGCGAAGGCAATCCACCAGCAGGTCGCAGTACTCCTCCAGGCTCATTATATGAAAAGGATGGGCCTCATAATATGTAGCCAGGTCCGTCCCCTTTAGGACATGAAGCAGCTGCAGCTTGATTCCCCAAGCTCCACCTTTGCATACATAATCCACTGTAGATAGCATATCCTCATGAGACTCCCCTGGCAGGCCTAAAATAACATGGGTGATAACCTTTATCCCTGCTGCAGTAAGCCTTGAAAGGGCATCATCATATACAGACAATGGATATCCCCGCCTGATAAAAGCAGCCGTTGACTCATGTATGGTCTGCAGCCCTAGCTCTACCCACACAGGCTTTATTTCATTTAGCTCTGTAAGCAAGGCCACCACCTCATCACTGATGCAGTCTGGTCTGGTGGCAATAGACAAGACCACAACCTGGGGATGACCTATTGCTTCTGTAAAAATGCTCCTCAGATAGTCCACCTTGGCATAGGTATTGGTATATGCCTGAAAATAGGCTATAAAAGCATCACAGAAAGGAGCCTTCTTTGCAATGCGCCTTTTACCAGCCTCTATCTGCTCAGTAATGGACAAGCTCCTATCCTCAGCAAAGTCTCCAGAGCCTCCAGCAGAGCAAAAAATACAGCCTCTGCTGTCAATGCTGCCATCCCTGTTGGGGCAGGTCATGCCCCCATCTAAAGATACACGGTAGACCTTCCTGCCATAGGTAGCTTTCATTTCTTCGTTAATACTTCTATATCTAATCATAATTAACAGTATAGCATTCCTAAATCCATTATACGAGCTGATCCATGTCCAATAAGCCTTATATTATAGCCCTTGTAAATCAAGCCTATATACGGTATTCTCCATTGGACGATTCTCCAAAAACATAATCATATAAATTGGCATATATATTCTTTTTTCGACAACTTCCACATTTCCTTCTGAAAAAATATATGCTTCCTCAATTTCATATTCACTATTATTTAATACATTGTTTAAGGCAGAATGTCTTTTATAATCTTTGCCTGATTTGATTTCCAATGGAACAACTTTACCAGAAAGCTCTAGCACAAAATCTAATTCTCCCTGTTTTTTGCTGTTAAAATAATATAATTTATGCCCTTTACTAAGGAGCTCCTGTGCCACAACATTTTCAAAAAGAGCACCATTGTTAATATCTTTTTCTTTATTTAGCAGGGCTATCTTTACCTCATTAGAATAGTTGCTTGTAAGCAAGCCTACATCTGAGAAAAATAATTTAAACAGATTACGGTTTTCACTAATAATAAGCGGTATCTTAGGTTCACTGATGTTATATACAGGTATGGCAACCCCCGCATCCTTTAACCATAAAAAATCATTTTCTGTTCGATCATAGCTAAGTCCTTTTCCAATTTGAGCAAATTGAAAACGCTTTGTTTTTTGATCCAACTGCCCCGGCATAGCATCATATATTTCCCTAAGCTTCAATTTATAATTTATTTCATATTTTGAAAAATCAGTCTTGTATAAACGACTTATCTTCTCATGGATCTGTGCCACCTCTGCCAAATCATATGTATTGATATATGTATCTACCGCTTCTGGCATTCCTCCTACAATTAAGTATAAATAAAATACATCCAGCATTTTTTTATGTACAAACTCATCCACCGGCTGTCTCTTATAAAAACTACTTTTTAAAACATCAAGTGTGTCCTGATGAATTCCGACAGCCTGGGCAAATTCCATAAAACTAAGTGGATACATATCAAAAATCCTCAGAAATCCAACTGGTGCTGAACGCAAATCACGCAGCTCTACCCCTAAAAGAGAACCACTCATGATATACCTATAGCTCCCTTCTTCTACTAAAAACTTGATCTTTGTAACAATATCTTTATATTCCTGGACCTCATCTAGAAAAATAATTGTTTTTCCCTTTTCCAGCGTTTTGTCAGAAACTAAGCTTAACCGCATTAACAAATCTTTTGTATCTTGTGCTCCTGAAAACAACTCTATCAACTCAGGTCGCTCTATGAAATTGAGCTCTAAATAAGAAATTTTATTTTCCTGTAAGCATTGACGAATCAGATAGGTTTTCCCAATCTGTCTTGCCCCTGTGAGTAAAAGCGCTTCTTTTCCATATAAAATCCAGTCTGTCACCATTTTTTTTGCCTGTCGGATAATCATAAAATCACCTCTTTAAGTGTATCGTGTTATTTTTCCAACCTCATTATACTGCCAAAATGCTATTTTTCCAACCACTTTTACCCCTATAAATGCTATTTTTCCAACCGCTTTTAGCCCTATAAATGTTATTTTTCCAACCAAATGAATCGATTCAAAACTCCCCCTTGGCTTTTCTCATCAAGTGTGCTATTCTCTAGAAGTCGTCAATAATTTTGATGACACCTTCGGGGCATTAGCGCAGTTGGGAGCGCGCCACACTGGCAGTGTGGAGGTCACGGGTTCAAGTCCCGTATGCTCCATTTACATAATCATATACATATAATAGGGGAGCTCACTGAAGTGGGCTGAGAGTAAGCTGTGTGCTTTGACCCATTACCTGATTTGGATAATGCCAACGTAGGGAAATAATTATCAAGGCCTTTTTTGTATGCCAAGAGCGGATTCCTGCGGGAGTTCGCTTTTTTTATTGCATAAATTTAAAAGCCAAGCTTCCTTCTAAAAAGGCCCCTTGGCAAATACCACCATAAATTGAAAGGAGGAAATATGAATAAAGAATCCCTACTACTCTATGCCATTACAGACAAGGCATGGCTAGAGGGCAAGACTCTGACTGAGCAGGTAAAAGAAGCCTTAGAAGGCGGCGTCACCATGGTCCAGTACAGGCAAAAGCAAAATCCTTCCATTGAGGAGGCCATAAGCCTAAGGGACCTCTGCCACAGCTACAAGGTACCCTTTATCATCAATGACTATGTAGACCTGGCCAAAGAAATAAATGCAGATGGAGTTCATGTGGGACTATCCGACATGACAGTGGCTGCTGCAAGAGAGGCCTTGGGGCCTGACAAAATAATAGGAGCCACAGCAAAAACTGTAACACAGGCCTTAGCAGCCCAAAACGCAGGAGCAGATTATCTAGGCAGCGGAGCTGTATTTGGCTCTTCAACCAAAACAGATGCCATCCCAATGGATATAGGACTTTTCAAGGAGATCTGTCACAGTGTAAAGATTCCTGTAGTTGCCATAGGCGGCATAGATGAAAATAAGGCTATGGGGCTTGCAAAAACAGGTCTTGCAGGCATAGCTGTTGTCAGTGGTATTTTTGCCCAACCTGACATCCAAAAGTCTGCAGCCCATCTAAATGAACTGGCCAAAAAACTATTGTAAGCTGGCAAAATATTACAAGCCCAGGCTTACTCTTATCTATTAACTCAGCGGCAAACCGGGGGCACCACCTTTTGTCGCTATATAAAATTAATGCATGTAAAAGGAGAACAAATATGAACACAGCATTAACAATCGCTGGCTCTGATTCCAGCGGAGGCGCCGGCATCCAGGCAGATATCAAGACTATGACTGCCCATGGCGTATATGCCATGAGTGCAATCACGGCTCTTACTGCCCAAAATACTACCGGCGTTACAGACATTATGGAGGCAAGTCCTGACTTTCTTGAAAAACAGTTGGACTGTATTTTTACAGATATCTTTCCGGATGCAGTCAAAATCGGCATGGTAGCTTCTAGCGGACTTATTCAGGTAATCGCAGGAAGGCTGTCCTTCTATCAGGCAAAAAATATCGTAGTTGACCCTGTTATGGTAGCCACCAGCGGAGCCAAGCTTATAGAAGACCATGCCATCAGCACCTTGAAAAGTGAATTATTACCCCTGGCAGATCTTATTACCCCAAATATTCCAGAGGCCGAGATTCTTTCAGACATGACTATTGTCACTGCTGCTGATATGGAAAAAGCAGCAGTCCATATATGCGAAAGATTTGCCTGTAACGTCCTGCTTAAAGGCGGCCACAATATTAACGATGCCAATGACCTTCTCTATACAAAGGATGGCTACACCGTCTGGTTCAATGGCAAAAGGATAGATAATCCCAATACCCATGGCACCGGCTGTACCCTATCTAGTGCCATTGCGTCTAACCTGGCAAAGGGCTTGGACCTGACAACTTCTGTAAAGTATGCAAAAAATTATATTTCAGGCGCCCTGGCCTATGGCCTAAACCTGGGCAAGGGAAGCGGTCCTATGAACCATGCCTTTGCAATTAATGGCAACTACTCTAGCTTGCATTTAAAGGAGGTCTATGATGGAAACTAATAAAACTTCTACCTTTAGCAATGGGCTTATCTGGTTTGGTGCAGGTCTTTCCATTGCAGAAATTCTCACCGGTACCTACTTTGCCGATCTGGGCTTTACCAAGGCCTTTGCTGCTATTTTACTTGGACATCTAATTGGCGGCGTCCTTATGTACTTTGCCGGCACTATTGGCGGCAGAGAAGGCAAAAGCGCCATGGAAACTGTCCGCATGAGCTTTGGAAAAAACGGCTGCCTTCTTTTTGCAGTCCTAAATGTAGCCCAGCTCTTAGGCTGGACAGCCATCATGATTTACGATGGTGCCCTGGCTGCAAATCAGGTGATTTCCACAGGCATCTGGCTTTGGGCCTTAGTTATCGGCCTTCTTATACTGGTATGGATCCTTATAGGTCTCACCAATCTGGGAAAAGTAAACACTGTAGCTATGGCTGCTCTTTTTATACTGACTTTAGTACTTTGCAAGGTAATCTTTTTCTCGGGAAATGGCACCAGCTATCAGGCCTCAGAAAATAGCATGAGCTTTGGTGCTGCCGTGGAACTGGCTGTAGCCATGCCCCTGTCCTGGCTTCCCCTTATCAGTGACTATACAAGAGAAGCAAAAAAGCCACGGGAGGCTACTGCAGTAAGTGTATTAACCTACAGTCTTGTCAGCATATTTATGTACATCATAGGCATGGGAGCTGTCCTTTACACAGGTCAGACCGACATAGCGACCATTATGGTCAAGGCGGGCCTGGGCACTATTGGACTTCTCATTATAGTTTTTTCTACAGTAACCACCACCTTTTTGGACGCCTACTCAGCCGGTATATCAGCTCAGTCCATTTCCGATAAAATCAATGGCAAGTGGGCAGCCCTCATTGTTACCATTATAGGCACCATATGTGCCATGGTCTTTCCAATGGATGACATCACCGACTTTCTTTACCTCATAGGCTCTGTCTTTGCCCCTATGATTGCTGTCCAGATTGGTGACTACTTTGTATTAAAAAACAGAGATGACAAATACAAGTGTCTGATTAACCTCATTGTATGGCTTGCAGGCTTTGTTATTTACCGCTTACTAATGCAGATAGATACCCCTGTAGGCAACACCCTGCCTGACATGATAGTCACTCTGGTCATTTTACTTGTGGTAAGAAGCTTGCTGGGTAATATTCACTCTAAAAAATCATAAGACCTCTGTCTGCCTTGACAGAGGCAGAATGGAGATTATCATGAAAAACAAGACACAGCTAAAAAAACTAACACTGACAGCCCTTTTTGCAGCTCTCGCTGTAGTAGGAAGCCTCTTTTCCTTTCCGGTTTTAGGCTCCAAATGTGCTCCCATCCAGCACCTGGCCAACATCATGTGCGCTATCTTTTTAGGGCCAGGCTGGGGGCTGGCGGCTGCCTTTACCTCCAGCCTCATTAGAAATATAACAGGTCTTGGCACCCTGCTGGCCTTTCCAGGCAGCATGTGTGGTGCCCTCTTGTCTGGACTTTTATATAAGTATGGCAAAAAGCTTCCCTTCGCCCTTGTTGGAGAGGTAGTGGGCACCGGCTTTTTAGGAGGTATGCTGGCATACCCTGTGGCAGCCCTAATACTAGGCAACGATGCTGCAGCCCTTTTTACCTTTGTAGTGCCATTTCTCATCAGCACTATGGGTGGAGCCATCCTTGCTATTGTCATAGTGTATGCCTTAAAAAAAACTGGCCTCTTTAGTTACCTGAAGCAGGAGTTACAAATATAAATTATAAAGCCTACCATAAGCTTCTCCTAAATAAGAGCAACTGATACAAAGCATTAAATTCATTTTAAAAGACTAAAATATGACTACTGATATTATAGAAAAAATACGTATAACAACCCCAATAGTGCATTGCATTACAAATCCAGTGACTGTAAATGACTGTGCCAATACCCTTCTTGCAATTGGTGCCTCTCCTACTATGGCCCACCACGTGGCTGAGGTAGAGGAAATCACCTCTGGCTGCCACGCCCTTGTGTGCAACCTGGGTGCTACAGATGACTATGATGCCATGCTTTTGGCTGCAAAAAGGGCTTCTGAATTGAGCCACCCTATAGTAATAGACCCAGTAGGAGTCTCTGGCTCCACCTTCAGACGTGACATGTTATATCAGCTGCTAGAGGAAAGCCATATCACCTGTATACGTGGCAACTACTCAGAAATCAAGGCACTCTTAACTAACTGTAATCGCGGTCCTGGAGTTGATGCTCTTAAGACAGATCAGGCAGCAGACCTTTCCTTCCAAGAGCAAATGGCAGACTTTGCCGAAAAAAATAAGCTTATACTCATAGCCTCAGGGGAAATTGATTTAATTACAAATGGCAAAAAAATGACCACCATCTCTGGTGGTCATAAGCTTATGAGTAAAATTACAGGCACGGGCTGTATGTCCTCTGCCCTACTTGGGGCAGTTCTTGCTGTAGAGCCTTCCATAAATGGTGCCTGCTTTTTATCTACCTATATGAAGGAATGTGGTCTTCTTGCTGCCACTGAAACTATAGCAGCAGCTGGTGGCACCATGACCTTCAGACAAAAGCTGATAGATATTATTTCGAAATAAGACTCTCAATCTCTGCCTTCTCTGGCATTACAGAAAGGGCTCCCTTTCTTGTGGTAATAATAGAAGCTCCTGCATTGGCAAAGGTCAGCATCTCCTTAAGCTGGTCCTCTGTCAAGCCTTTTAGACCATTTCTTGATACATAGTCAAGGACACAAGCGTCAAAGGTATCACCGGCTCCGGTAGTCTCGATGGTATGGTCTTGTATAAAAGCAGGCACCTCTACCATCATATCTCCATAGTAAGCTCGGCTGCCAGTTTTTCCCATAGATACCAAAATAAGTGGAATATCATAGCTCTCACGTATCTTATTTACTCCTGCAGTAAAGTCCTCTTCCCCTGTCAACCAGGTAATCTCGTTGTCAGATATCTTAAGGACCTGACATACTCCAAGACCATACTCTATCTGGGCTCTCAGCTCCTCCATATCCTTCCAAAGTGGCTCTCTAATATTTGGGTCGAAAGAAATGACTGCTCCGGCCTTTTTAGCAAAATCAACTGCCTTTTTTGTGGCCGCTCTCACACCCTCATGAGTCATAGACAAGGTGCCAAAGTGGAAAATCTCAGCCCCCTCGAAGGCATTCTCTACCACCTCATCTTCAACAAGCATCATGTCCGCTCCAGGATTGCGATAAAAAGAAAAATCTCTATCTCCATCCTCAAAGGTATGCACAAAGGCAAGTGTGGTATGGACGTCCTTATCATGGTAAAGGTAGTCAGTGTCTATTCCAAGGCCACTGACACGCTCATCGAGCATATTGCCCAGATAATCGTCTCCTACTTTTCCTATAAATCTGCAGTTGTGTCCCAGCTTTGTCAGCATGGCAAGGACATTACATGGAGCTCCTCCAGGATTGGCCTCCATCATAGGATTTCCCTGACCACTAAGTCCGTTTTCTGTAAAATCAATTAAAAGCTCGCCTAGGGCTACAACATCACATTTTTTCATTTGATTTCCTCCACTTATTACACATAAATGGACTCCCATAAGAAGTCTCTTTTTACTTTAATGAAATGTATATCTGCTACATCAAGTCATATTTTACTATATCCCTATTTGCTTTTCTAGGTTACCTTTATCTGCTCCAAGAATATTAGGATTTAATTCTTGTTCCTGTAGCTTTAACTTTGTCGGAACATAAATTGTCTCTATGGGTTGATCTATTTGCTTAGAATTAACTGTAGTTATCTCAGAGCTAATTATAAAGCCGTGATAATCCTCAAAGTCAGTCGTATTGATCAACATACCATCCGCTTTGACCTTATTCTCTTCTACCTCTGGATCTATCTCATTCTCAAGCTCACCCTTTTCATTATAAGAAAGGATCCTGCCGCAATCCAGCTTCTGCTTAAATGTAGGCTTGTTGTCTGTAATAGCAATATTACCCAGATAATAGCAATCTAAAAATTTATCCTTTGTATCATATTGAATTGTATCAAAAATAGAATCAATATTTACATTTTGCATATTATTATATAATGGATCATATACCCTAAGGGTATCCCCCTTCATTCCAGCTACCAGCCTAAAGTGCCCATGATATCTGATAGCAAGTGGAGAGCCTTGTTCCTTTACCACCTTTATTATCAATTGCTTAAAGGATGACTTTACTAAGCGCGGACTCAACTTAACCATGTTGTAGTCTACCTTGTGAAATGCGGTATTAGGCAAAAACTTATTTATAAGATTCACGTGCACTTCCATATTGACACTTGTATCTGTATTTTGTAATAGCCCACACTCCACATCAATAGTCTTGTCAAACTCCCCGTGATGGCATCTGATGGTGCGCTGATCTAAGTTAATTCCTTCATGGGCCAGCATTTCCATCAATACTACAGACCAACAGCCATTAAAAGAGCTTTGTTTTTCATGATTAATTCCTTTTAATTCAAAATCTTCATTTCTTGCATTGCCCTTATTTACAAGTGTATACTTTGTATTTAATGGACCAGCCTCCTTGATTTTCTCAATCAGAATCAACTGCTCTATTCTATTATTGATATGCCTCTTAAGTAAGTAATCCTTAGAATATTTCTCCTTAAGGGCTCTTAATACCTTTATATCATTAGAATTAAATGCGTCCATGTCAGCCTTATGGGCAGGATTATTCTTCCAGGCCTTATACCGTGGAAAGAACTCCGGCCATTTATTAACTCTATTTATTTCCGAATCAGATACGTTATATAAAATTTTAGCCTCGTGTTCCTGGTCCTCCTGGGTTATAGCATTCTCATCACCTCTAAGCTCTCTTTTATACTCAAAATACTCATTAAAGACTCCCTCTCTTACAGACTTCATCTGCAACTCTGCAGAAATGTTGCCCAAAATTAATTTTTGCTGTAAAAATGCCGCATAAACTGGGTCATTCTTTTTCGATATATCCTGCTTCTCTAATCTTGAAGACAATTCTGCATCCATCTGCGCCATCACCCGTTGATATGCCAGCATAACCAATAGCTTTGGGTATCTTTCCGCCATAAAATCAATACCAGAAAATTTCTTTTCTTCAAGACCATCAGCATTTTTTACAGTCATAAAGTCTGCCAACAGCTTAGACCATATTCCAGGGCTTTTCTCCAAGCCAACACCCTTGACCATCTCCTTGGCTTGATCCGATGTTATAGTTATATCAGCTTGCAATGCCCTGTTAAATGTATCTATCTGTTGTGCCAATAAATCCACTCTGGTTTGTTTATTAGTCTTAAGCTCTTTTTTACTTTTGAGCCCATTCACAAAATCCTGCATATTTAGCTTATTCTGCACTTCAGTATATAATTTTGTATATATTTCATCGAAAGTACAAGCATTGTATTTGTCTAATTCCTTATCGAAAATAGTTGTAATTTCCGTTTCATAAGCCTCATTATTCATTTGAATGCCATATGCCTCAGAATAAGCAGTTAGCAGTCTCTGACGCTCCTTCTTTTTCTTATCCCTATATTTGCCCTTTTTCCACACCGACGCTGGTGGTTCCGCAATATTCCTATCTAATTCTTCTATATAATTCTTCTCTCTGGCATAGACAATTTCCATTGAAGAATAATCTAACGCAAAAGCATTAGCCACTCTCTTATGCATTGCCTCTACAACATCCATTTTCTGATGTGATTTTTGCTGAGCTATGCTACCCCTATAAAGCTGCTGATCCATATTTAATACCTCCAGGCCTATGGCCTATATCTACCATCCTTTTATTAGTCAAAATATATCTTTTACTCATCCAAAGTATTTATTTGTAACCACCTTTGAGCTATTACCAATTCGTCCCAATAGGAATCGTGCTCTGGGAAAATATGCTCCCCCAGTTTTTGAACTGTCTCATCCATACAATTAAAGGAAAGGATATGAAAATCTTCAGTCTGGTTTAACAATTCATCTGCAGTACTTTTTATAAGCTCCACAAAGCCAGTATGATACTTGCTGCTAACAAAGCAGGTGGAGACAGTATAGGTTCCAGGCTCCTTTGCTTTTTCAATTAAAAGCAGGCCTACCATATTGCCTTCGTAAAAAAGAGCCTTACTAAGCCTTCCATCGGCCCGATTAAAATCTGCCCTGCTGACAAGATAAAATTCTTTTTCCTCATACTTTTTTACAAAAGCGGACAGGTCGGCTGCCTTCACCTTGTAAAAAGGATATACCTGGGTTTTGCTATGTCCCTGATAAGAAATATTTAAATACTTCTCATCCGTCATAAATACTGCCTGCTCAAACTGGTCTCTGCTTACCTCGATGGTATTTACCTGCTCGTAATCCAGCATAAAGCCTCGCCTTGCAAACATTAGCAAAAGCACATCGGAAGTCTGTCCATTTTGATCAAATATAGCTGTAAAAAGCTGACCGCCCTTTTTTAGGGCATATCTTATTGCCTCGTCCAAGAGCATGTCCCCAAGTCCAGCCTCCCGCTTATCCTCTTTTACATATATCCAGGTAAGGGTCCACTCTATATCCTTTTGCATCAAAGCGACTACTCCACTGATATCACCCTCATCCTCTAATGCTATAAGAGCCTTGGCCTGGTCCATACAATAATCTGGCACCAGCCTTGCCACAAGATTTCTTTCATTTTCTTTTATATACTTAAATTTCATCTACTTTCTTGCTCCTAAAAAATTATATTTATTTGTATACCCACCTTATTCAATGCTTAAAAGATGAAAATTTTACTATCTCTGAGTTAAAAAGTTTCCCTCTTCAACTTCACTAATAAGTTTATTTTAACACAAAAAAAGGTTATCACCACAAGTGATAACCAATCTTTAATCAATCTTTAACGTATTACAGACAAATTATAGATATTTTTCTACAAACGCCTCTGTCGGAATGGGCTTGGACAAAAGATAACCCTGGTACATATCGCAGCCCTTTTCCTCTAATGATTGGCGGACCTCATCTGTCTCCACACCTTCAGCTATAACAAAGAGCCCCAGCTCGTGGCTCAGCTTAATGATATGGCTTATAAGGGTATCTACCTTTGGTGTGCCAAGCTTTATAATAAATGACCTATCCAGCTTGACCACATCGATGCCGTCAAGTATAAGCATTGGAAAAGAAGAATAATCTGTGCCAACATCATCCAAGGACACCCTAAAGCCCAGCTCATGAAGCTTTCTTACATCATCCTCCAAGCGCATTTTGTCCATGGTCTGAGATGACTCAGTTATCTCAAATTCCAGCTGCCAGCGGTTAATATCATAGCGGTCTACAATCTCAAGTACACGCTCTATATAATCCACCTCTGCCATAGTCACACGGGAGGCATTGACAGATATAACAAAGGATTCATTGCCCTGTCGCTTCAAGTCTCCCAAAAGCTTACAGGTCTCCTCCAGCATAAAAAAGTCCACATAGCTTATAAGCTTTTCCTGCTCTAAATTTGAGATAAACTCATAGGGAGCTACTACCCTGCCGTCTTTTCCAATATAACGCACCAAGGCCTCAGCCCCAGTCACCCTGGTATCTGATACATAAGCCTTAGGCTGCAGGTACATTTTATACCTGTTACTTTGCAAATCACCTATTACAGCTGCAAGGAGCTTATCCCTGTGCTTTGAGCTAAGTGTAATATTGTCAGCATAGAACTTCTTTTTTTCCAAATACATCAGGTCTTCAGCCTGCAAAACCCTGCGTCTGATATCCGATACATTTTCTTTCCAGATAGCACCGATAGAGGCTATGTCATTGGCCTCATGGACCATGTCTCTAATATGATGCATTATCCTTGCAAAGTGATCCCGCTCTATGTCCCAGATAATAACCACAAACTCGTCCCCAGAGATACGATATACATTGTCTATGCCAAAGGTCTCTGTCAATATACGAGAAAAATGCCTAATCAAGTCATCCCCCTGCAGGTGACCTATTGAGTCATTGACATGTTTTAAGCCATTGACGTCAGCAAAAACAATGCCCACATTGTAGTGGCGCTGCTCCTTAAACTGCTCTACCATTTTGTTATAGTAATTGCGGTTTTTCACCCCAGTCAAGGAGTCATAAAGGCTGAGGTTCATAAGAGCCTGGTGGTTGGCCTCTAACTCCTTTTTTCTAAGCTCATCCTCTGTCACATCCTGATACAAGACATAATATATACGATTGCCATCAGGTCCCATATTAGAATTGCAGCTGCAAAATATATATACAGCCTTCTCGTCTGTAGAGCCCCGCAGCCTGAAGGTGCAATCAGAAAAGCCCTTGCCTTCACTTGTAGTCAGCATGTCACTTATCTGATGGGCGTCCTCGTCAACACAAAAGGCATATAGATTTTGCCCCAAAAGGAAGCTTAATTTTTCCTTAGTCCAGGTCCTGACCTTGCCATCCATTGCCTTACCTACCTTTGAGGCAAAATCAACCAAGGTATCGTTAATAGTGATTACGGAAATCCTGTCATTGGTGTCCTTGGAAAAAATAAAAATACCTACAGGAATAGAATTGATGACATCAAACCAGTCAGTACCAACTGTATCCAGTTTGTTTTGATGGATAACATATTCTTCAATATTGTTGACCGTCAAGAATACAAAGGTATTTCCCTCATTGACTATAACATGACAATGGCCCAATACCCAAAAAACATTGCCAGACTTTTTAACCATCCTAAAGGAACCTGCAAAGCTGCCATCTACCGGTGTAGCCAGAATACTGCTAATTACCTTGCTGTAATCTGCAGGATAAAGTATTTGTTTAACATCATAACTTAAAATGTGCTTTAATTCTTCATATTCGTAGTCAAGTATCTGGGCAAAAGCCTCATTACAAAATTCTACAAAAAAATTCTTCCCCTCTGTCAGTTTCAATACCATCATTCCGGTAGAAAACTGATTCATTAAATAATCTCCACGATTGCGGTCTTCTTTTGAAAAAAACATACCCCTTCCCCATACCATCATAGTAAAATCACTGCTTCTACTATAACACTTGTTCGAGCAAAAAAACAGAGCCTGTCACCTGCTGTCGTGACAGACTCCTTATCCTCTAAATCAAGACATGCCGAGCCTTTAGCCTTATGGTCCCGCTGACTCTTACTTAAGTTATATTAGAGAAGCCTAAAAGAGCTCTTATAAAAATCTATAATGCCTTCATCCTTCATTTTTCCAAGCTCCTTGGACAGGGCTGACCTGTCTACATTGAGATAGTCTGCCAGCTGCTGCCTGTCAAAAGGAATCTGAAAGGTGCTACTTCCTGCCTTAACCTGCTGACCGGTTAAATATGTAAGCAGACGGCTTCTGATAGTCTTTCCTGATGTGCAAAAAATACGGGTAGACAGGGTGAGATTTTTCCTAACAGCAACCTGAAGCAGGTTTGTCAAAAGCTTGCCATGCCATTCATCAGTCATATGCTTGCAGTCATGGACTACTGAAAGATTTAAAAAGGCAATAGATGCTGCCTCTGCAGCCACTGCATCCACCATCATAGGCTCAGCGCAGATGGCATAGCTTTCTGCAAAAATAGAGCCGGCAGGCACGTTACTAAGTATGGACTTATTGCCTAGCAAATCTATATTTTCTATATTGACACTGCCCTTTTCCACAATGCCTATCTCTGACACCATATCTCCAGTATAAAAAATGGTATCCCCCTTGTTAAAGCTCTCCCGTCTCAAGCAGCCGCAAGCTGCCATTGCCTCAAATTCCTCTTTTGAAAAATTCTTAAATATAGGCGATTTGATTACTTCCATATCTCATGTCCCCTTAATGTGCCTTGCCTTATTTTAGCATATTACTCTTAAACCCATCATTTTAAAAATGACTTTATTCTAAAGCAGCATATTACAAGAACTAGAAATGTACACTAAACACACTTCCCTTGCCAGGGCTGCTTTCCAAGCTAAGCTTGGCTGAGTGAATCTCCACTATGTGCTTTACTATAGCAAGGCCAAGTCCTGTGCCGCCTGTAGCCTTTGACCTGCTTTTATCCACCCTGTAAAAACGCTCAAATATACGGCCCTGGTCCGCCTCAGGTATTCCTATACCATCATCCTTGACTATAAGACATGGACCATCCTCATTCTCCACAGACACCCATACATGTCCTCCTGGATTATTGTAACGAATAGCATTTTGCACCAGATTTTCCACCAGCTCTTTTAGCATACCGCTGTCACCTCTGACATTAGTGTGGTCTCCAGCAAACTGCAGCTCCACTTCCCGTTTCATAGCGTTGACTGTCAGCTCATCCATACACTCCTCAACTATGGTAAATAAATCCACTGTCTCAGTAAGAGTGTTCTCCTCTGTTCTATCCAGATCAGATAAACGAAGAATGTCATCTATTAGAGAAAGCAAACGGTTGGAATTCTTGATTATCTCAACAATAAAGTGCTTTTCCTGGTCCTTGTCCACCATATTGTTATTAATAAGCTCTGCATAACCTGTAATGGCAGTAAGGGGGGTTTTTAGCTCATGGGACACATTGGCTGTAAAGTCCTGCCTAGCCTGGGCCGCCATAAGTATATCCAGATGCTGCTTGCGAATCATGGCTGCAAAGGGCTCCAGCTCCTTGTAAGGTGCCTTATTGTCAGAGTCCTCCATATGTCTTGCCATATCCTCTATAGGACTGATAAGCTGGGTAGTCAACACATGGGATATCTGTACCGCAATAAAAATAATAATAACAATAATCAAAATAAGAATAGGAATGACAGACAAATACACCGACAGTATATTACTGGCATCTGTAGATACCCTAACAACCGTGCCATTTTTAAGTAAAAGGGCATAGTAAAAGGTATTTTGATTGAGGGTGTTAGAATGTCTCATGGACTGACCTGAGCCTGTGTCCCTTGCCTCATTAATTTCGGGACGAGAATTATGATTTTCCATGGAAGATACATCATAGCCATTGTCATAAAGCACCTGACCATCAGCATCTATCCAGGTAACCCTAAGCTCCTCTATTTCATCTGACAGATGTATGGTAGATGTATCTATACTGGTATCGTCAAAATAATGACTAGCCTCTATAAGCTTGGCAGATATAGCCAGGTCATTGATTACCTGGTTGCGAAAAAGGCTGTAATACACAGCAGTAATAATTAAAAAAGTAGCTGCAATAGCAAGCAGGGCTAATTGCAGCATTCCCCTATTGATTTTTCTTTTCATAAGGCACCTTCTTATATGGTATACAAAGCATTATTCTATGATGTAGCCTACATTTCTTACAGTACGGATACGTCCTCCCGACTCCTTAAGCTTTTGACGCAGGGTCTTTATATGCATATCAAGTGTGCGGGACTCGCCCTCATAGTCAGTACCCCAAACATGGTCCATAATGGAATCTCGGGTAAGAACTATTCCCTTATTGATCATTAAGTACTGTAAAAGCTCATACTCCTTAAAGGTAAGGTCTATCGCCTCTCCCGCCACAGACACCTCATGCTTGTCGTTATTAAGCAAAAGCTCCTCCAGCTCAATCACCTTTACCAGCTCAGGCTCGGTGCGGCGCAATATTGCCTTAACCCTTGATATAAGCTCCATTACAGAAAAAGGCTTCTTTATGTAATCATCTGCTCCATCCTCCAGGCCCTTAACCAAATCAAGCTCTGTAGTCTTTGCAGTAACCATGATTATTGGCAGTCTCTTGGTATCTGGATTGCGGCGAAGCTTTTTTACTATTTCATTGCCACTTTCATCAGGCAGCATTACATCTACCAGGACAAGCTCTGGAATAACAGATGCCATCTGCTTGTAAAAGCTGCTGGCGCTGCCAAAGCCCACCACCTTGTGGCCTGCATTTTTCAATGCAAATTCTTCTATTTCACGGATGCTCTCATCATCCTCTACTATATAAATTAAAGCCATATAAATCTCCTTTTTTATTGTACATACAAGCCAACAGTCTAGTGTATCTTATTAGCCCCGCCCTTGCTAAGGCTTGATTGATGGGGCTCTCGACTAGTGAGCTAAAGCAATGGGCTAATCAAAACTCATCTTTTCTTTATTTAATAAAGGCCTGAAGATAATTATCTTCAGGCGCTTTTTTTAGTCTTCCTCTTTCTTAAGGCTGTATTTAGCCTTTAGCATATTGTATTCGTCTGAAAATGCCTGTCTCTCTTCACCAGACATCTCATCGAAATACTCATGTGTATCAAAGCCATTGTCGCTGATAGCCATCATCTCAACCGCTATATTAGAGCAGTGATCCGATACACGCTCTAGGTTGGTCAGCACATCCTCTAGGATAAGGCCCATCTCTATAGTGCACTTGCCCTTTTGTAGTCTCTTGACGTGATGCTGCTTGATTTTCTTGGTAAGAGAATCAATAACCTCCTCAAAAGGCTCTATGTGGGTAGCTGCAGCAACATCCTCTTTTGTAAAGATATCTGTAGTCTGAGTTAAGATATCCCCTACTGCAGAGCAGATAACACCTATCTCACGGCCTGCTGACTCAGAGAAGGTAAGGCTCTTTTCCTTCATCTCCTCAGCTGACTCCACTATATTGGTAGCTCTATCCGAAATACGTTCAAAATCACTGATGCTATGCAGCATAAGAGACAAGCTCTGACTATCCTTCAAAGACAGATTCATGCTGGAAAGTGTAACCAGGTAGCTGCCTAAGGCATCCTCATACTTATCTACCATGTTCTCAAGCTCATATACCCGCTTAGCTGACTTCTTGTTGTATTTTTGCAATACATCCATAGAAAGGACGAAGGCTTCCTTAGCATACTGAGCCATCTCATAGGTCTTCTGCTTGCAAATCTCTACCGCAAATGAAGGACGCTCTAAGAAACGTGGGTCAATAGATACAACCCCTGTCTCTTCCTCTTCCTCATGCTTGCCTTCTGGAATAGACAAGGTAGCCAGCTTAACAAGGCCATCTGCAAATGGGAAAAGCACTATGGTTGCTCCGATATTGAAAAGTGAATGTACTATAGCAATACCTGCCGCATTGGCAGACTCATCGAGGAAAGCAAAATCCACAAATACATTAATGGTATAAAATACCACCATGAAAAGAATAGTACCAATCAGGTTAAAGAAAAGATGTATCATGGAAGCTCTCTTGGCATTCTTGCTGGCTCCGATAGCTGAAATAAGAGAAGTCACACAGGTACCAATATTCTGTCCCATAATAATAGGAATAGCTGCTGAGTAGTGTACCGCACCAGTAGAACAAAGTGCCTGCAAGATACCTACAGAAGCTGAAGAGCTCTGGATAATGGCAGTAAGCACGGCACCAGCTATCATACCAAGAACTGGATTGGAAAAAGCTGTTAACATACCAGTAAAACCAGCATTATTAGAAAGACCTGACACTGAATCAGACATGGTTTCCATACCAAACATCAGGATAGCAAAGCCAAGAAGAATATTTCCCAAATCCTTTTTCTTGGACTCACCCTTGCTTGCCATGGTAAGGATAATACCTATAGCTGCAAGTACAGGTGAAAATGAGCTTGGCTTTAGCAGCTGTATCAACATAGAGCTGCCCTGTATGCCTGTAAGTGACAAAAGCCATGATGTAACTGTAGTACCAATATTGGCACCCATAATGATACCTACAGCCTGGGACAGCTGCATAATACCTGAGTTAACAAAACCTACAATCATGACTGTAGTTGCTGATGATGACTGAATAACGGCAGTCACGCCTGCGCCTAAAAGAACCGCAAAAATTCTTTTGGAAGTAAGCTTCTCTAATATGTTCTCCAGCTTACCGCCTGCCATTTTTGATAAGCTGTCTCCCATTGCTGACATTCCAAACAAAAAGAGCGCCAGTCCGCCTATCAGATTCAATGCGTCAAAAATGTCCATCTTTTTTTACCTCATATTTACATTCTTCCGTTTCGTAAATAACATACGATATCATTGTAAAAAATAATAGGGGTTTATGTAAAGAGAAAGTAAAAAGATTTTACAAAATTTTCTCAAATGTTACATGCTCGACACATTCTTTTTACGCCATATTTAATTTATTCTTAAGTATATGCAAAAGCGTCTAAACAGACTTGACAGTTTTTTAACTGTTAAAAGTGCTTTTGTCAATTTACCACCTCCACCCATTACTTATAGCATAAGCAAGGCTTTGGAGAGTCAAATTAAAGTAAAATCTTGGTGTAGTTTGGGCAAAAATAGGCTTTGTTCCCTAAAGGAGAATATCTTAAAAAAGTTGTAAAAAGTTCGGACCTAACTTTTTACAACCTTTTTCTAAACTGTGGTCACTCTGTTGAGTTCAGAGACCACTCAGTGGTCTCTGCGTGGTCATTTTTTCATAGAAGTGACCACTTGGTGGTCTCCATATTATTTTAAGTGACCATCGTTTATATTTTTTAATATATAGATTGTATAATTTCCTTCTCCAGTTTTTTCTAACAAATCTGCATGTATCATTTTATCTATCAATTTTCTTGCTCCAGTCCTAGATTTATAACTGCATATCTCCATTACTTTTTGCATTGAAATACTTCCATTTTGTCTGATATAAGCAATCACTATATCTTCTTTTAATATATTCGTTATGTTTTCTAATTCAATATTTCTCCTCACATTTCTTATGTCAGCAGCTTCTGGAACATATACCACTTGTCCAACTTCCAGCTTTAATGTCACCCTATCATTACGCTCTGAAAATTCAAATTCTGGTTTTTTCCAGTTTTGTTCTGCCCATGCAGTCATAATCTTATCTATACCACTGCCAGCACGTTCACCGACATTTACAAAACCAAACATCTTTAGAATATTCGGATTTCGTGGATCACTATTGCCACCAGCATAAAATTCTTCTTTTGTTACTCTAAGAGTACCCGGATTAGAAATACTAAGCTCCTTACCCTTTTTAACAACAAGAATTCCTCTTCTACCATAATAATTTGCATGTGCCAGTGCATTTGCCAATGCCTCTTCCATAGCGTCGTGCACATCCACTCTATCTATCCGATATCCATTTCGTCTATTAACAAATGGAACTGCCACATCATCATCCATTCTTGTACGCACCTTAGAAAAAAAGTCATATAGATTGCCACTCCAATCACCTTCATTAGAGTGTGTTCGAAATAACCAGCGCACTGCTTTATCATCGCACTCCTCACGATAATCAAGAAAATAATTAGGAAAAATATTAGTAATATAATACGATTCGCCAAAAAATAATAATCCAGCTATTGTTGGAGATAATGTACCATTCTTATTCTTTGTTACCGCCCTTAGTTTCATAAGGAACTCATCATTCGCAAGGCTATTCCATGGATGTCCACTGTGGAGCTGTTCAAAAATAATTCTATAGCCTTTTACCGTATCATGATTCAAAGCATCCAATCCAAACTCTTCCAATACTTCCACGTCACCAGATACATCTCTCTGATCAGCAAACATCGCACGAACTGCTTCTTCTGTACAAAGAAAGTCACCTTCGTAATCTCTTTTATAGGTACCCTTCATCGGATTTGTCCCAATATATACAGGCTTATCATGCCTATCTGCCGCAGGAACATCAATGCGTAGTATTTCCTTTCCTCCAACTATCATTGGTCTGACATGATGATTCAATAAAATATTCTTTGATACCTTATTTCTATCATTCAAGATACTCCAGAAATCCTTCTGATATTTAACAATCTGTTTATCTGTTAATCCTTCAATCGTAAAAGAATCCCTATGTTCCTTAATTCCAAGTAAAATTGTGCCACCATTTGTATTGGCAAATGAAGAATATGTCTCCCATATACTCTCAGGGAATCCACCAGTTGCCAGCTTACATTCTCGCTCATGATTTTCGCTAAGGTTCAATTCATTTAATATCTCCTGCTTCATCCCTAATTAAAACCTCCTGCTTATGTCTTTCTACTTTATTTTACCAATATTAATCAGTTGCTTCATCATTCTCTATATTTTTTATTTTAAAAAACCAACTTCAACGTATGACTCATTAATTGCTAATTCTTTGATAAGTTCATATAGTTTATCCATATCAAGATTATCATTTGAATACTTGACACCAATTATCAACTCTTTTCTCTTTGTATTATTGCTCCAAGAAATATGATCATATGGAACAACAGCTTTGCACCGTCCCTTTATAACTGGCATAACACCTTCTGTTGTAAACAATAAATCCTTATCCCATTTTGTACGATCATCCAAGACAGCCAAAATTTTAGATCTAATATTTCGATTTTTTTGCATCGGCCAACCATAAAAATATCTATTAATTCGTTGATCTTCTTGAGTATAGAATTCAATCTCTTCTGACTTAACAATGTCCCCTATTGCTTGCTTTATTGACGCTACCATTTGCTTATTTTTATTAATACGCTCACTCTGCTGTATAGTATTCTTTCCAATCATATCAGGTGTAAAATAGGTCTTTACTGTTGAGTCTATAACAACATCATCTTTATGCGCAAAAAGAATTTCTGGACTAGTAATTTTTTCACGCTTACAGAACTCAACAAGATTATACTCTGCAATTGCAAAATCTCTCATCTCTGTTTTAGCATTTACCGAATTTACAATCAAATTCACCATTTTCTTAAATAAATTAGCTGTTAATCTTTTTAGCGATATATCTTGTATTTCTTTATATACATTTTCATCAAAAGAGGCTAAATTTTTATCTATATCCTCCAAACTTTTGTGACAGCAGTTTATTCCTTTTTTCACTTCTTCCTGAAGCAAAAGCTGTGTTTGTTCGTCCTGTACACACTCAAGCATACAAAGTGCATCAAACATTTCATTTAATATTTCGAGCACTTCATGAGAATATGGAATATTCTGAACAATAGCACAATATCTATTACCTCTATTTCCTTTATACAATTCCATTTGAACCTGAGCCATGCGTTCGTTTCTTGCTGATTTTTTTTCAGCATACAAATCTTCAGATACATTCTGATCCATAGTGCTCGGAAGAGGAATAATACTGTTTATTTTAATTTCATACTTCCTTATAAAATCAATAAGGACTAATTTATATTTAATCTTAAAAATCTGTCTCTGAGCTTTAACAAATTCATCTTGTAGCAAGGATTTATCAGCAATTTCTATATCCTCCGGCAGTGGAAATAGATACACAGGACTGACACGAGACGCTAACAATTTATATGCAGACTTAACCTCAATCTCTTGATTATCAACATAACTATTTACATAGATTGAGCTTAATAATTGCGCATTTGTTACTTCATTATATTGCTCATTTACAAGCTGTCGAAGTAAATATGCTGCTTCTTTTAAGTCCCCAATTTTCATATAAGCAACCGCACACAATTGCAGAATATCCATTGAATTACCTGCAACCTCGATTGTTTTCTTAATAAGCCCTCTTATTTTTTCTTCATCTTCGCTGATATCTAATAAATCTATATATTCCAAATAGCATGATGCTGTAATATTATCTTCCCGCAACAAATTATATTTATTAAGTTCGGCAAAATACTCAAAGCATCTCTTGGCATAATTTCTATATACTTCTTTTTCTTTTTCATCAAGTCCATAATGCTCACCTAGCGCTATTGTATTTGCTGTATTACCAAAGTAATACCAAAACGGGGGATAAGCTGCAAATTTATGTTTAACTGCTTCTAAACGTTCAAATTTTCTAATCTCATCAGAATCCTTTAGTATTTCATCATACTGCTTAATTTGTTTTTCAGTTAGTCTTAAACAATCCTGGAATTTATATGTATCAGCTAAACGCCATGATGTCTCAAAAAGTTGTTGCTGTAAAGATTGAAACTGCTCAATAGCAGACTTTTTCAATTCCCAAAACTGCTTTTCCTTTCCCAGCTGATACTCAGACCTATTTTTTCTATAATTCATATATGCAGTTCCTACAGTAGCTGCTAATGAAACCGCCAAGCCGGCCACTCCACGACTCAATCCGGCAGCCACTAAAGCTCCTGGATTAGGTATAGCGCTCCAAATTGCGTTTTTTATTTTCTGTTGATAATCTTTCTCGATAAAAGCTTTTTCGCCTTCTTGTATTTTAAAAAATGTAATCGTTTCAAGAGTTCTTTTAATTATATCTAATAAAGCCTCATCTTTAGGCATATTCTCTAAATTTAAATTATTTAGGATTACATCATATTCCTGTTCAAGAATATACATATCATTATAATCTATTATCTGAGAGACAGACACCGAACATAAATTTAATGCATAAGCTGCCTGTAATTGTTCTCTTGATACCTGGGGACTCTTAACCCCTAACTCATTTTCAATGTTACTAATATCTTCTTTCACTATACCCCCTCCTCTCTAAATGCTTTTTCAATCTCATTAATCAAGCTATCTTCATTGCAATTTGATATTACCTCATCTTCGATTTTCTCCATTCTGACATCATCACTTTCTACATAGTCTTTTGGATAATCTTTTTGATATTCTTTTGCAAAATCTACCGCTAATATCCATCCTATCGCCTCAGTAACTCCTGCAGCTACACCTGCAGAAACAATCCATCCCACTACAGGAATAAACTTTATAAGTGTCCGTCCCACAAATGTAGTTGCTGCAGCACTAACTAAAGCTTTTGCCATGCTATCTGACAACTTTTGTTCAAAGATTTTTCCTAAAGCAATTGCCATAGTTACTTGTGCACCAGATATAGGCAATGCATCAGGAACTGGAATTGGAATAGCTCCAACTACTCCAGCAGCAACTGCTGCAGCGTGTATTGCAACATTGCAAGCTTCCATTTGCTCTTCATTCATCAACCCATCAGCTTCCTTCTTTTTATCTGATATAACCGACTCATATTCATACAAATCTGCCATTTCTCTCCCTCCTCCTAAAAAGTTATTTCCATTACGATAGGCACATGATCAGAAATTATCTTTCTATACTCAAGTTCCTTGGTTTTGTACCTTTGCGGAGATTTTTTAATGCACTCTTCTATTGTTAGCCTTCTAATATCTACTTGAACTCCATTCCCATCAAATCTTTCTATATCAAATGAAAAATGGTCATAATTGTTATTATATGGGGCATCCGGCATTTGCTCTTCTCCACTTTCATCAATGAATGGATTTTGTAATGAAGTTGGCAGATTCTGTCCTGTTATAATTTTATATCCATTATCATTTACGTTAATTGATTTAATATACTGACTATCCTTAGCTAATATTTGATCCTTATATGCACGTTCATCATCAATTATAAGATTATAATCTCCCATAACTATTGTGTAAGGTTTAACCCCAGTCCCATACGTTAAAGATTGTATTCCTGTGTAAATCTCATTTATAACTGTCCAAAATTCTTCCTGTCTTGCCCCAAAGCCATAGTATCCGCCTTCATATAAATGAACATTTATTAATCTTAGTTCAATCATACTGTTATTATTAGCCACAAATCTGGCATACATTGGCATCCTTGCCATTGGTGGTATTTCTTTCTTGGTTTCATACGTCAACTCATTAATAATTCGTGGTTCAAAAGCTTTAATCTTCTCAGAATTAGGCTCCTTATATTCAGCAAGTCTAAAAGAACTTCTTTTCCACATAAAGAAAAAACCTTCACCTCTGTTATCTTTTGTTCGTGAATTTTCTTTTGATGGTTTACAATATTTACATTCCCACCCTGGTAAATTATATTTTAAAAATCTCTGATTAATTTCACTTTCAATAGAACTCTGTCCAACAGCACCTGTCCATGCCTTACCTTCTTGTAGAACCTCTTGAACAGCAACAATATCAAAACTAAAATTTTCATCCTTTATAATCTCTGCGATATATTGAAGTTTTTCTGAAGATGAATTAAAAGAAAGATTGCAAGAATTAAACGATGCTATTTTATAACTCCCTGCCAATTTGACTCACTCCTGTTTTGTTATTTTATTTGTGATTATTCTTTTATTACAAATTTAATATACTCTCTCCCTGGCTTCTCAGCCACATATCAATTCCATCTCCAAACACCTCTGCAGAAATTGTATACACAGTCCTTTTCCCATCATCATGAGGCTCTTCATCCAGAATCTTTGCTGTTGGCAGCCTGTCTAAAATTGCTTCCACTGAATAACCTGAATACTGAAATTTAACTCTTCTTAATTTCCCACCATACATAAATTGAATTCGCTTTCGAAACTCCCCCTCTTCAAAACGGTCACTATATGGAATATGATACTTTTCATCAAGTATCTGCAAGCTCCTAATCCTGTCGATTCGGTATATTGTTGGAAAAGAATCATTAATTACATTGAAATTTTCTCTTATCTTCTCATCATCGATAAAAGCAGCCATGTAAAAATAATATTCTGAAAACATCACTGCCAGGGGCTTCAATTTTCTGGTCTTTACAGAAGACCCCTGAATCCCCTGATATCTAATTTCGATATAGTTATGATTGTGTATTGCTTGACTGATGTCCCACATTTTATCTATGAATACTGAACCATGCCTTGGCTGAATATAGTGGAACTCTTCGTTACTAATCATTTCCTTTACCAACTGCTGGTTATCTTCCGGCACACAGCTATCAATCAATTTTGCCAGAATATTCTCCATTTCTTTTTTGGTAAATGCTCTACTATCCAAAAGTATTTTACAAATTGCAAGAATTTCCGAATTGGTAAGCTTTAACTTATAGATTTGCTCTAAACGATATCCCTTAGCCTGACGATCATAAACTACGGAATTGATACGTCCTTCATTTATACCTTGCAAATCCATATAGTTACGAATATCATCTATGTCTCTTTGAATACTTCGTTCATTGCAGTTATAGTTTTGAGCTTCATCTGCCTTATTAACAAGTACTCCATTTAGCAACTTTGTGTATATGCCAAGCACTCTCTCAATCTTATCTGCTGATTCGTTCTCCATAAGTCTCTCCCATAATTAATCTATATTTTCCTTAAAATAATAAATTCTTTCATTCTAGGATTTTCCAAAAAACAAGTGACATCACAGATCACCTATGATGTCATCCACAATATAACTTACTACCTTCTCACAAACTCTTTTAGTTTTGCATCACAATGTTATACCATATAAAATTACAATCATATTACATATACTACTAGAATCATTATAGACAAGTTTATAAATAATTTGCTCTATTTCACGGAATTTTCAAACTTCCCATCCATTTTGGAACATATCACCAATCAACTATACCACACAGAAACTCTCGAAAAATCTTCAACTTCTCCTTGTATTCTGTACCATCAATTATAGCTATATGCTTCATGTTCCGTTCTCCTCTCCATACGTCACATCGCATTCCTTCCAATTTGGGGCGTCACTCGTACTCTGTCAATAAAATTCTGGTTAAATCTGATTCCACTTTTTCATAAATTATGGCAAAGACTTCAGCGATTGTTGCATTCAAATCTGTATTTGTAAGTGCCTCATCAATATCATATGTTTTTATTATATCTGCCTTCTCGCGAAGTATATCTAACGCCAGCTTAGATCTTTCGGTCTTTTGCTCAAACATGAAAGGTTTAAACGCTAATACTATTACCTCAACATCATTTTGTTTAGCCATTTCCATAATTGCCAAGGATGCTCCCGCTCCAGTTCCCCCTACAAGCCCACATATAATGCAAATACGTTTACGCTGGCTCACTATATCTGTGATTTGTTTATAGTTCTCACGGGCAGCCCTATATCCACGGTCTAAATTTCTTCCACATCCCAATCCCATGGCAACATTTTTCCCAATTAATATGGTCTCAAAATTAGCATATCTTTCCACTGCACGTCTGTCAGTATCTATTCCACAAAAATCAACTTCATTAAGCAAATGAAATCCATGTTGATTCATATAATTGAGGGCATTTAATCCTGCTCCCCCAATACCCAAAATGCAAAATTTTTTTCCTCCTTCATTCTTTGTCATAATCGTCCTCCTAATAATATTTGAAATAAGTCTTTAACTAACCGCTATTTTTTACTATTAGATATTTTTATATTTAGTTAAATACTGCTCCTCTTTTTTCCTTAAATCATATCATTCGACAATGACACATTCTGTCATTTCAGTAATCAATATTAACTTTATTAACCTGTCTTTGTAACTACTCGCCCTTCATCCCATTAAATTTGAATATAAAAAAGTGCAGATGTCAGGATTAATTACTCTCTAACAGCTACACTTTTATCGTATTATAAAAGCGCTGAGACTTCCTCTCAGCGCTTCTTCATCTTAGTATAAAACTTCATTTGGGTCTGTCCGCAAGGATTGGCAGATTGCCTCGGCTATATTTGTCGCGTGGTCTCCTATTCTCTCAAAGTACTTTGCCACCATAAGCAGATCGGTGGCCTCCTCACCATCTCCAGGATTTTCCCTGATCATTTTGATAATATCCTTCTTAACCGCATCAAAGAGGTCATCCACTACATCATCATAAGAAATAACCTGTCTAGCCTTATCAATATCCTTTTGCACATAAGCTTCTATGGCCCAGTTAAGCATCAAAACTGTCTCAGATGCCATCTTATTAATATGGTTAAAGCCGATTGAACGCTCCTTATCTCCCATAAATATGGTCATCTCAGATATGTCTGCAGCGTGATCGCCGATTCGCTCCATGTCTGTAACCATCTTCATAGCAGCTGTAATAACTCTCAAGTCCTTTGCTACAGGCTGCTGTTGAATAAGGAGGTTAAAGCAGATATTTTCTACCTCCTTTTGCATCTTGTCTATCTCTATGTCACCCTCCATAATTTCCTTGGCAAGCTCCATATCCTTGCTGCCAAGAGCCTCAACTGCTCTCACTATGGAAGTCTCGATGGTATTACCCATCTTTATCATTTGCTCATTGAGCTTTGCTAGCTGCTCATCAAATTTGCTTCGCATATTGGTCCTCCGTATTTATTTTTATAACTAAATTCAAGACTTTACCAGCTTTATCAACCAAGTAAAACTGCCAGAAAAATCAACCAAATCGGCCGGTTATATAGTCTTCTGTACGCTTGTCCTGTGGATAAGAGAATATAGTCTTGGTGTCCCCAAACTCTACCATCTCTCCTACTAAGAAAAATGCAGTGTAGTCAGATACACGGACAGCCTGCTGCATGTTATGAGTAACTACAACTACGGTATACTTCTTTTTAAGCTCCTCCATAAGCTCCTCAATCTTGAGGGTGGAAATAGGATCAAGAGCTGATGTAGGCTCATCCATAAGAAGCACCTCTGGTGATACTGCCAGGGCTCTTGCTATGCAGATACGCTGCTGCTGACCACCAGAAAGTCCCAGGGCTGATTTTTTAAGTCTGTCCTTTACCTCATCAAAAATAGCTGCACCCCGAAGTGACTCTTCTACGATTTCATCAAGCTTTGCCTTGCTCTTAATACCATGGACTCTTGGGCCATAAGCTATATTGTCATATATGCTCATTGGAAATGGGTTTGGCTGCTGGAACACCATACCTACCTTTTTACGAAGAATAGTGGTGTCAAGATTTTTATCATAAATATTCTGGCCATCCAGCTCCACAGTGCCATCAATTCTTACATTTTCCACCAGGTCGTTCATGCGGTTAAGAGTCTTTAAAAAGGTAGACTTACCGCAACCAGAAGGGCCGATAAATGCTGTAATGGCATTTCTTTTTATATCCATATTTACATCTTTAAGCGCATGGTTCTCACCATAATAAAGGTTGAGATCCTTCACTGAGATAATTGTATCTTTTTCCATTTATATTCCTTTATATCCTTTCTAATCTGTATCCATTAAGGAATAACTAATCTCTCTTTGACACATCAAACTTGCTGGCCAAGGCCTTGGTAGCTATATTTATCAGGAAAACAAGTATAAGAAGAACTACTGCAATACCAAAGGCTGTGTCAAAATCTCCCTCTGAGGTGGCTGACAGATAAAGCTGTATGGTAAGGGTACCACCTGACTGGAATATTTTATCCAGGTACTGACTCAAGAGGTTTGGCAGGCCCTTGGCTGAACCAGCTGTAAAAAGCAGGGCTGCCGACTCACCTACGATACGACCGATGGCAAGTATAACACCTGTGATAATACCAGGCATAGCACTTGGAATAAGAATGGTGCGAATCATATGCCACTTGCCAGAGCCAAGACCTATAGCTCCATGTCTGTAAGAATCAGGTACGGTCTTTAAAGCCTCCTGGGTATTTCTGGTAATAAGTGGAAGCACCATCAATATCAAAGTAAGAGAACCTGTCAAAAGTGAATAACCAAGGCCCAGAGTCTCACCGAAGAACATCATACCAAAGAGACCAAATATAATAGATGGAATACCTGAAAGTGTCTCTGTGGCATACTCTATCAAAGTAACCAGTCTGCCTGGCTTGGCATATTCGTTAAGGTATATAGCCGAGCCAACACCTATTGGTGTAGCAATAATCATGGTAATCAGGATAATGTAGAGGGTATTTACTATATTTCCTGCTATTCCCACTGTGCCCTTCAGCACTGATGTAACTGAAGTCAAAAAGGAAAGACTTACTGTACCAAGTCCCTTGTACAATACATAGCCTATAATGGCTACAAGAATTACTACTGAAAAGGCAGAGCATACATATATTAGACCTGTGACAATCAAGTCACTTATTCTAAGCTTTTTTGTAATCAATCCTTTGCACCTGCCTTTCTCACTTTAAGCAGTATAAAGTTGATAATCATAATAAAGATGTAAAGTACCAAACCTACTGTGAAAAGTATCTGTCTGTGAGTGCCTGATGCATATCCCATCTCTGATACAATCTGGGTGGTAAGAGTACGAACTGAATTAAATGGAAGTGGCAGGTTAACTGAACCACCTGCGACCATGTTAATAGCCATGGCCTCACCCAAGGCTCTTCCTATGCCAAGAACCACACCGGTCAAAATACCTGACTTTGCTGCTGGAACTACAACCTTGAAAATGGTCTGTATCTTGGTAGCTCCAAGGGCTAAGGATGCCGCTCTGATTGAATCTGTAACAGCAAGCAATGAACTGCGGCTTACTGATATAACTGTAGGAAGAATCATTATCATCAGTACAATGATAGCTGAGAGCATATTGGCTCCACCTGTAAACTGATGGGTAGGATCATCCTTGTAGATGGCCTTCTCCAGATTATACATAAATGGATTAAGGACCATTTTTCCAATAAGACCATAAATAACTGAAGGTACTGCGGCCAAAAGCTCTACTGCTCCACCTACTATTTTTGCAGTAAATGGACGAGCCATCTCTGACAAAAATACTGCTGTAAGAAGAGCGATAGGTACGCCTATCAGCACTGACATGCCGGTACCAACTATTGAAGATAAAATAATATAAGCTATGCCATACTTTGGTTCTGTTGCTGTAGGTGCCCACTCGGTCTTGAATAACAAGTCAAGAACCCCAACTTTATGAAGTGCTGGGGTTCCCTTTAAAAGCATATATATTGTGATGGACACTACAGCAAGTATAGCTATTATTGCACATACCATGAAAATGATCTGTGCTGTTTTCTCTACTGCTGCTTTTTTTGCCATATCTACTCCTTACTACTGTGGAATGATAAGTCCAACTGAAGTGATTACGTTCTTACCAGCATCAGAGTTGATGAAATCAAACCAAGCCTGTACCAAATCGCTCTGCTCTGAAATCTCTCCCATAGTAGCCATTACGAATGGTCTCTGAAGGAGATAGTTACCAGCAAGGATTTCTTCCTCTGTAGAAGCAACGCCATCGATTGACATAGCTGTAATAGTATCATCAACAACATCAAGTGATACATATCCGATAGCACCTGGTGTAGCTGCTACTGTTGCAAGAACAGCACCTGTAGAGTCAAGCTCCTGTGCATACTGGCAAGAATCTGCTACATCAAGAAGCTCCTCGAAGGCATCTCTTGTACCTGAACCAGCCTCACGTCCAATTACAACGATTGCCTCATCCTCGCCACCTACTTCTGACCAGTTGCTAATCTGTCCTGTATAGATAGCTGCAAGATCCTCAGAAGAAAGATCTGTTACTGTATTTGCCTTATCTGTGATAACTGCAATACCATCAATAGCTACGATGTTCTCTACAGCTCCGTTTGCCTTCTCGTCATCCTTTAATGCTCTTGAAGCATTTCCTATATCAACGCTGCCAGCTGCAAGTGACTCAAGACCAGCGCCTGAACCAGTATACTCAGCTGTAACTGTTACTCCTGGGTTTGCCTCCATGAAGCTTTCCATCATAGCTTCGCAAAGCTTTTCCATTGAAGTAGAACCAGCAAGTGAAATTGTTCCGCTTAAATCTGATGAGCTCTCAGCAGCTGCATCTGTTGTCTCTGTTGCAGCATCAGTGCTTGCTGCCTCCTCTGATGAATCTGATCCACATCCTGTGAATCCACATGCAATCATTCCAAGTGCAAGAATGCAAGACACAAGTTTCTTTTTCATTTTGTTTTCCTCTTTTCTTTTTTCTTAACCTCATTCGGTTTTACAAGTAAAGATAATAAGGGGGTAATGTAAAAAGAATAACAAGGCATTTGTAAATCTTTTGTAAATTCTTTTTAAAGAGTTTACATCGACATTTACATTTCTATTCTTTAATAGAATGAAAAAAGCCCCTCAAAGGCCCAAAACAAAGGATTTGTCTCGAGCCCTGAGAGGCTTTGATTATGTAAAATAATATATACTTAAGAATTTTTAAAAAGAACTATCGCTTACTTTTCTACTGAAGAGGGCATAGCGTGCTCTGATTCATAGGCATCTATAATGCGACTAAGAAGTGACAAAGCAACCTCATCCACCTCTACCGGTGGAATGTATACCTTGGTAACACATGGGCTGGCATTGTCTATTTCTATCTCTCTTTTTTCAAGAGCTTCCACGAAATCTATCTCTCCTGCGGATAAAATACGCTTTGAAATAGTAATCTTTCCATCCATGTGACTGCTATCTGGTCCATAGCTATATACATATACCCTTTTAGCATCATGTATAAGCTCTGCCTTGCCTGTAATCTTACCTGGCATAAATACTCCTTTTCGTCAAGACTATTATCCCACCTTCATTAACTCTTAGATGTAGGGAATTGCTAGCTCTGAATTAAAATAACCTAATTAGCCTGAGCAGCAACTTCCTTCTTGAATACCATCTTAAGAAGGATAGGTGTAATAAGAGTTGTAACAATAACTACTACGATGACTGGTGCAAAAAGCTCCTCGCTGACAAGACCTATCTGACGGCCTTTTTCTGCAACGATAAGGGCAACCTCACCACGGGAAATCATGCCCACACCTGTCTGAAGTGCTTCTTTCCAGCCAAAGCCACATATCTTGGCACCAAGTCCACAGCCTACAAGCTTAGTAATAACAGCAACTACTGTAAGAACTACTGCAAAGAGCCAAAGTGTAGGTGTCATACCTGAAAGCTCAACCTTGAGACCTACGCTGGCGAAGAATAAGCATGAGAAAAATACAGTAGATACATCATGTACCTTTAAATCAACGTAATTCTTGATCTTGGACTGGCTAAACATAACACCGGCAAAGAAGGCACCTGTAATATCTGCAATGCCAAAGAATACCTCTGAAATATAGGCAATGAAGAAAGCAAAGGCAATGGCAAATACTGCTGCTCTTCTCTTATGGTCTGCTCTTTCAATAACAAACTCCATCCTGTTGATAAGAAGAAAGAGAATGATAATAAGAACGAAGTAAAGAATAATCTTAACCAAAACTGTAGATGGCTTAACTGATGTATCCTTCATACTTGATACAACAGCAAGAACTATCATGCCAAGGATATCATCAATAATGGCAGCTCCAAGAATTGTAGTTCCAACCTTGCCCTTCATGCAGCCTAGCTCACGAAGACACTCTACTGTGATGCTAACTGATGTAGCAGTAAGTACAACACCTACGAAAAGACACTGCAGCATAGTGTTGTAATTGGTGATATCTTCCTTGAAAAACAAAGCATAGCAGGCGAAACCACCTATCAAAGGTACTATAACACCAACCAATGCTGTAACAAATGAAGCCACCATATTTTCCTTCATTTCCTTTAAGTCGATATCTAGACCTGCGGAATACATGAGGAAAATAACACCTACCTCAGCTGACAGCTCCAAAAAGCTTGCATTGGTGCTGCCATCAAAAGAAATAAGATTGATAACAGATGGTCCAAGCAAAACACCGGCTATAAGAGAACCTACAACCTCTGGAAGCTTAATCATCTTACAGAAAATGCCAAGCAGCTTGGTCATCATTAGGATAAGAGCTATCCATAATAAAAACGTGTAATCCATAATTCACTCCTCTTCCTACAATATAGCCAGCTTTCAGGAAACCGTCCTATATTGTACTAACATAAATACAAAACTCCTAAAACAGTGCCTATTCTACCCCTGAAAAAAATAAAATTCAACACGTTATTAATAAGAAGCTACACTTTTTTTAAATTGTATAAATTGCACATTAAATTATGTTTTTTGTGAATTATTATGGATGTAATGAGCCAGGGCCGATATGCTTTTTTACTTAATATCGTACTCTTCTCTCAGCTCTTGGGCCTTCCTTGCCACCTCTTCAATGAATTCTCTGGAGGATATCAGATGAGCTCCAGCCCCTCTGATAATCAGCTGCTCCATACCATCGGATGTAACTACCGTAATGTCGTAAGACTTGCCATAATCATGGGTAAATTTTTGTATGTAGGAATCTGCTGTCTGCGCTTCCCTGGTAAACACCTGATGTATATTAAGGTAGTCAGAAGCCTCCTCCCCATGGCCCTTTACCCTGTAAGCATCAAAGACAGCTATGATGTCATAATCTGTCATAGCCTTATAGTTGCTCAATATATCAAGGAGCTTGCCTCTGGCTCCATCTAAATTATCCTCAAGAACCTCCTTTAGCTCAGGCCATGCATGTATCAGATTATAGCCATCCACCAGCATATACTTTTCCTTTTTCTTTACTTCCTTGGGAGCTACATAGGTGTAGTCACTGTCCTTTCGGCGAATGCGATCCTCCCCATAATGCCAGCCCTTCTTAGGATTTTTCCCACCATTGCTGTGGCTTGCCTGGTGAAGTATTCTATCAATTTCCTCTATATCTATCCACTCATCCATTTGACGAGCTTCTCTTTTTGTGGAAAAGGAAAACTCAACCTCTTCTGATGTTTTATCCTCTCTACAAGGTACATGGCAGCGACTTTTCACCTGATCCCAAGCCACGTAATCACTGGCTCCATGAGCACAAAATACAGACCCTGGTGAATTTGCCACATCATCTAAGGGATTGTAGCCTTTGCTGTCTATTATTTCATCAGAATTATGACATGGGAAATATCCTGCAAAATCAAGAGCTATATTCCCTAAGCCTTTTGTATAGGAGGTAAGGCTTGACTGATAATTTAAAATGTTGGCTGCAGGAGCCTGTCCTGTAATTATGGAAAAACCATCCCTGTCTTCAGGCCCTGTAAAGCTTCCACTCATGGCTGTCACATCACTCATGGTTCTGCCCAACATCTCCGTTGGCAGGCTGATTTCAAAATTATAATATGGCTCTAAAATAATAGTGCCAGCCTCCATAAAGCCCTGACGAATAGCCCTGTAGGTAGCCTCTCTGAAATCTCCACCTTCTGTGTGCTTAATATGGGCTCTGCCACCTATAACTGTATATTTTATATCTGTAACAGGGGCCCCTATAGCTACCCCCAGGTGGTCCTTTTCCAAAATATGAGTAGTGATAAGGCGCTGCCAGTTAAGAGCCAAATCATCTGTGGAGCAGTCGCACTCCACCTCTATGCCAGAGCCCTGCGGCAGAGGCTCCATATATATATGAGCCTCCGCATAGTGACGTAAGGGCTCGAAGTGACCTACTCCCTCCACCGAAGAGGCAAGGGTCTCCTTGTAAATGATCCCCCGCTCCATAAAGCTCACTTCATATCCCAATTCTTCCTTTATTCGGGCAGTCAATATCTCAGTTTGCACCTGTCCCATGAGACTGATGCATATCTGCCCCAAAGTCTCATCCCAAACTATATTTAAGGATGTATCCTCCTCCGACAATAGCTTTATCTTGTCAAAGGCAAGCCTTGGATTGGTGCCATCTAAAAACTCCAAAGCATAAGAAAGAACTGGTGTAATCTTAAGCCCTGTCCTATCTTCTTCCACACCTAAGCCCTGACCTGCATAGGTCTCCTTTGGTCCTACCAAAGCAACGATATCCCCAGCATCAGCCTCCTGGACCTGAGTATATTTGTTACCAGAATATACCCTTATCTGATCTATTTTTTCCCCTGTCTCAAGGCTATCCTTTACTTGAATTTTCCCAGATGTAATCTTTGCAAAGGTAAGCCTGTGATCCCTGCCCAAGGCCTCTATCTTATATACCCTGGCACCAAATGAGCCAGTGGTATCCTGCGACTGGTCTGACAAAAGAGCCATGGCATCCATCAGCTCCTCTACTCCCTCATCCTGCAGGGCTGAGCCAGTAAAAACAAAAAATGCCTGCCTTTTTATAAAAAGACTGGCGCAGGTACTATCAGACAGCTTTCCACTTTGCAAATACTCCTCCATGGCACTTTCATCCTCCATGGCAAGCGACTCTTTATCCTGGTAAAAATGGCATCTGTCTGATAAATTAGCCTGCAAATCCTTAAGGACCCTGTCGGCATTCGCCCCATTCTGGTCGCATTTATTTATAAAAATAAGGGTGGGAACCTGATATGTATCAAGAAGCTTAAAAAGAGTCCTTGTGTGAGCCTGCACCCCGTCTACCCCACTGACGAGAAGAATACAATAATCCAGGGCCCATATAGCACGCTCTGTCTCTGTGGCAAAATCCACATGCCCTGGAGTATCTAAAAGCGTCATGGAAAAGCCCTTATAATTAAGCAAGGCAGGCTTGGAAAAAATAGTGATTCCCCTGTCCTTTTCCTGAGCATCCGTATCCAAAAAAGCATCTCCATGGTCTACCCTGCCCCTGCCAGATATAGCCTTTCCATGATAAAGCAAAGCCTCAGATAATGTAGTTTTCCCCGCATCTACATGAGCCAATATGCCCCAGGTAGTGTTTTTTCCCATATTGTTCTCCTGTCTATTTCAGCAGCCTAAGCCCCTTTGGGTAATGATTTTTCAGCAGTCCCCTTGTCACCTTGCCCCAGCCTATGGAGTATCCATCCACTGTAACCAAGGTCCAGCCATCAGCTCCCTCTATGCTAAGAGCCTGCCCCAGCAAATACTGATGTATCTCTTCACTGTCTGCACTAAAATCCACTGACCGAACCACCTCATCTGCCTTAAGGGCCAAAGCCAGGGCATGAGCCGGTTCAAAGCGATTTTTCTTGAAAGTGCCCAGGCACAGTCCTCCTCTAAGGACATGAATCTTATCTAATCTAGGAGTACCTGCACAAAGAGCATACAAGGCATCCTCCACCATAATCAGATTATCTTCAAGCTTGACCTTTAGGCTATCTTTTTCAAACTTTAAAAAATCCGCTATAGTCCCAGCATTTAGCTTTTTGTACTTGTATGAAGACCTCTCCCTTACAGCCTCCTCATAGGCCTCTTGACTTGCCTCTTTTATTAAAAGAGCAGCATAGTGACCTTCTCCCTTGTCCTTGTGGGGCCACAGTCTTCTCTCCTCAATAAGCCTCATATCCGGATGAAGGGATATAAAATGCTCTATCTGCTTTTCATCCTCATCCCTTGCAAAGGTGCAGGTTGAGTAGCATATCCTGCCACCAGGTATAAGCATTTGGTAGGCAGCCTCAAGAATTTCCTCCTGTCTGTTTGCACACTCTGCCACAGCATCAAGGCTCCATTCTGTGCAAGCATCATGATTTTTTCTAAACATGCCCTCTCCTGAGCATGGAGCATCCACCATTATCTTGTCGAAGAAATGTGGAAAGGAACCTGCCAGCTTATCAGGGTATTCTGATACCACAATGGCATTTGTAATGCCCATGCGCTCTATGTTTTCTGAGAGAATCCTAGCCCTGTTTTTAATAGGCTCATTAGAAATAAGAAGCCCCTGTCCCTGCAAGGCTGCCGCCAGCTGGGTAGACTTACCTCCTGGAGCTGCGCACAAATCAAGAACAAAATCACCTGGGCTTGGAGCAAGCATTGCTGCCGGCAGCTGAGCCGAAGCATCCTGTATATAATATACCCCTGCATGATGATATGGATGGAGGCCTGGTCTTTTTTCCTCATCATAATAATACCCTTCAGGACTCCACTTTACTTGGTCTTGTAAAAAGGCGCTGCAGGCCCCTGGCACCTCCCCTTTAGTCTTTAATGTGTTAAACCTCAGTGCCGATATTTTATTTTCTTCATAAGAAGACAAAAAAGCATGGAAATCAGGACCTAAGTCCTGTTCCATGCGATTTAAAAAATCTATTGGTAAAAAGCTAAAATCTGCCATTACATACGCTCCGGTGCTTCAAATCCAAGAAGGTCAATAGCCTGCTCAAGTACTCCCTTTGTAAGCCAAAGGAGACGCAAATAGCTGGCCTTAAGGCTCTCATCCTCTTCTGCAAGAATCTTGGTGTCATGATAAAACTTGTTGAAGGCATTGGCAAGGTCATAGATATAAGCACATATCTTGTGTGGAGCCATCTCCTCGTAAGCTGCCTGTAATGCTGCCATGTAGTGGGTAAGCTCTAACTGCAATGCTCTTTCAGACTCTGAATGAGCTGGAAGGATAGCTGTATCTACAGGAGTATAGCCAGCCTTCTTTAAGATAGACTTGCAACGTACTATTGTGTAGAGAATATATGGGCCTGTATTACCCTCTGCAGATGTAAATCTGTCAATATCAAAAATATAATCCTTGGATGCCTGGTTGGACAAGTCGCCATACTTAATAGCTGCAAGGGCAACCACTGATGCTGTAGCCTTTGCCTCAGCCTCATCCATAGTGCCGTTTTCCATGATCTTAGACAGCATCTTGTCTTCTACCTCTGAAATAAGGTACTCAAGACGCATAACACCACCCTGTCTTGTCTTAAATGGCTTGCCGTCCTTGCCATTCATGGTGCCAAAGCCAATGAAATGAAGCTCTCTGTCAGCAGGCACAATACCAGTCTTCTTTGCGCAACGGAAAACCTGGGTAAAATAAAGCTCCTGACGCTTATCTACTACATATACGAAGGAATCTGGATTATAGTCCTCCATACGCCATACCATAGTAGCCAGGTCAGTTGTATTGTAAAGAGAAGCTCCATCACTCTTTAGAATCATGCAAGGAGGAATTTCCTTTTTATCGTTATCTTCCTTGACATCTACTACAAGAGCTCCCTCTGAAATGTAGGCATATCCATCATCCTTCATCTTCTGCACCATAGCAGGAATATAAGGCTGAGCATCAGACTCACCCTTCCACAGGTCAAAAGATACCCCAAGCTTCTCATAGTTGCCCTTTAAATCTGTAACTGACACATTGAGAATATGAGAAAGAAGAGCCTGGTAGCCCTTTCGTCCATGCTGAAGCTCATAGGTAGCTGTCATGGCAGCTTCCTTGTAGGCCTCATCCTCTTTGGACTTGCCTGAAGCGCAAGGATATATCTCCTCAAGCTCTGATATGGTAAAAGGAGCCTCTGTAGGATACTCCCCGTCATAATTTTCATCAAAATAGCAAAGATCCGGCTGGCGAAGCTTAAGCTCAGTGATAATAAGGCCCATCTGAAGACCCCAGTCTCCCAAATGTACATCGCCTATAACCTCATCTCCCATAAAACGGGCTGTGCGCTTGATAGACTCACCAATAATTGCAGAACGAAGATGGCCTACATGAAGTGGCTTTGCTACGTTTGGTCCGCCGTAATCAATCATAACCTTCTTTGGAGCTATAACCTTATCTACTCCAAAACGATCTCCATCAGCTGCCTGTTCAGACACGTACTGAGCCAAAAAGTCATCCGACATATTGATGTTCAAAAAGCCTGGAGGGCATGCCTCACACTTTGAAAACTTGCTGCAGTCTGACAGCTTCTCTGCAACCTCTGTAGCAATGGCTATAGGAGCCTTTTTGTATTCCTTTGCAGCAGCGAGAGCACCATTACACTGGAACTGGCATAAATCAGGGCGGTTTGACAAGGTAACCATTCCATATTTCTCGTCATAACCTGCAGCTGTAAAGCCTGCTACTACTTCTTCTTTAATAAGCTGAAGAATCTCTTTCATCTTCGTCCTCCATAAGGCTGTTAGTTGTCAGCCTGTCTAAATATATATCCTCTTTCCTTCCAAAGAGCTGCCTTAAGCACCATGCCAAGAATGCATATGCTAAGTACCTCTCCAATCAGTATGGTAACTACCAAATAAAGGTAAGCATCACCCAAACCATATGCGTATTTTAACACAAGAGGTACCACTATGGTATTGGCAATAACAGGTGGAAGGGTAAATACAAACTTGGTATTTCTCAAGTAGTAGGTACCTATAGCACCTATAAGAGTGGCAATACTTCCAAAAATAATATCAAAAATCACTGCACCAGTAATAGTGTTGGCCAAAAGACAGCCTACAAAAAGCCCCGGTATAGCAGCCGGTGTGAAGATAGGCAATATGCATAGAGCCTCAGATATACGGACCTGAACAGCTCCATTGGCAAGGCCAAAGGCATTGATAAATACGGTAAGTACTACGTAGATGGCTGCGATCATAGCAGCCTGACAAATGTAAATTGTCTTCTTGTTCATTATTCTATTCTCCTTAGTTTTGTTTTACGTGAGGATGGTTACGAACTCACGGTTATTCATTTTATCATAGATATATATGGGATGCCATAAAAAATAATAAATTCAAGCTTATTTTCCCTTCTTATAGTTAGCTTTAATTAGCTTTTGTTATTTTTACTTTTCATGGCAGTGACAAAAGTTTTATACAAGCCCATACTAAAATTCGCACTTTCCTATGTATTAAAAAAAGTGTCACCATAAAAGATTTTTTAGATTATTAACACCAAAAACAACTTTCCTATGAATTAAAAAAAAGCGTCACCATAAAGGTGACGCATAAGTTTCAAATATAAATATCTACCTAGCCTATTCTAAGAAGAAATACCTGATTATTATTTTCTGATAGAATTCATAAAGTCAGGCATCTTAATGTTGAGCTCAGGTACAGTGCTAGTAGTTGGAGCAGCTGGACTAGATGGCATAACAGGACGATTAACAACTGGTGTTGATGAAGTAACTCCTGACTGTGAAGCTGGAGCAACAGGTCTATTCATAGTGTTAAGTGTCTCTGCTGTAGTACGCTTTGTCTGAGCTGAATACATCATACCAGAAGATGAACGAACTGTAGATGTATTAGAAGCAACTGGCTCAGCCATACCTGTAGCAATAACAGTAACTGAAATCTCGTCCTCTACATTGTCATCCATAGTGATACCCATGATAATATTGGTATCAGGGCCTGTCATATCCTCAACATAAGATGTAGCCTCAGCTGCATCATTGAGACCTACATCACCACAGATATTAACGATAACATCTGTAGCACCAACAATACTTGTCTCAAGAAGTGGAGAAGCAACAGCTGCCTTAACAGCCTCAAGAGCCTTCTCATCACCCTTGGCAGAGCCAATACCTACGTGAGCATAGCCCTTATCCTTCATAACTGTGGTAACATCTGCAAAGTCAAGGTTAACCAGAGAGTTCTTTGTGATAAGATCTGTAATACCCTGTACACACTGGCGAAGAACCTCATCAGCCTTCTTTAAGGCATCAGGAGCCTTTGTTGACTTGTTGCATATCTCAAGAAGCTTGTCGTTAGGGATAACGATAAGAGTATCAACGCACTCCTTAAGCTTGGCAATACCGCCAGCTGCATTGGCAGCACGGGTCTTAGCCTCGAACTTGAAAGGTCTGGTAACAACACCTACAGTAAGGATCCCCTGCTCCTTTGCTATCTGGGCAATAACAGGAGCTGCACCTGTACCAGTGCCGCCACCCATACCACAGGTAACAAATACCATATCAGCGCCCTTGATAGCTGCCGAAATATCCTCAGCGCTCTCCTCAGCCGCCTTCTGTCCCACCTCAGGATTGGCGCCAGCGCCCTTTCCTCCAGTAGTCTTCTCACCTATTGCAAGCAAAGTAGGAGCCTTGCACACGTCAAGAGCCTGCTTATCAGTATTGATACCAACAAACTCTACTCCTCCAATGCCGTCATCTATCATACGAGCAACCGCATTATTGCCGGCGCCGCCTACACCGACAACTATGATTCTGACAGGTGCTCCAGTCTCATCAGTGGTAATATTAACCAAAACCTTATCCTCCTTAATATTGACCCCGAAAGTCAATATATTTAATCTATAAATCTACTAAAGAAATATACTTTAGTACAGCTTAAACACAAGCTAGTCTAGCCCATGCATACACTTACAAAACTAGTTACATTTATATTATAGTTTTTTATGTCAATTATCAACCATTTTACATAAAAAAAATGGATTTATTCTTGTGCCTCATCAGCCTTTTCAAATACAATATCTGTGTTTTCATTGGAATAATTTTCTAGATGTAGTGTTCCAGACATTCCCTCTATCTGGGGCAATATATACTCCAGCCGGTCTATCTTTTCCTCCAGATAAGCACTGCTGCCCACCACTATATCATAGGTATCATACTTCAATGTAATATCTTTATTTTCGTCATAAGAGATAACATGAGGAATAATATCAAACTTTTGCAAAAGCTTAATCAGGGATGTGAGATATCCCACTTCGTCCTCTCCTATATTAAGGATATCACCTATGGCTGCATCCTCACTGACTACACCCTCTACCCGCATATAGCCATCGATGTAGACATCACTTATTTCAGCAATAATGCCATTGTAGTCAAAGTAAATATATGTGCCATCGTCATTGGCTATATAACCCAGTATTGTTTTTTCTTTGCAAACTATATTGATAGAATTTCTATCCTTTATTTTTACATCAAAGGATTCTATGAACTGAGCATTATCCTTTGGAAAAAGCTTATTTTTCAAGAAAACATAGACTGTATTGACAGAATATTCATCATCTAAAATATAACCTTTTATTTCATCATCTGTATACAAATCAGTGCCTTCCACTGTTACATTTTCCAGTGGGCAAAAATAGTAAGCAGCTACCCCAGCAAGAATCAAAATGATAATTAAGGCCAGAATTATTTCGATTATTACAAGGACTAGCCCTCCTCTTTTCTTTTTTCTTCTAGCCATTGCCTTTATCCTCAAAAATCATATACTTGGACACACTTAAGGCCAGACCAATCTCGGCCAAAAGCACTATTACTGCAGAACCACCATAGCTTATAAGAGGCAAGGTAACACCGGTGTTTGGCATGGAGTTGGTTACAACCGCAATGTTGAGCACAATCTGCATGGAATAATGGGCCATAATACCTATACAAAGATAGGAACCAAACATATCCCTGGCATGGCAGGCAATGAATGCCAACCTGTACAAAAGCAATATGTATAGAAGGATCAAACATACTGCTCCAAAAACTCCCAGCTCCTCACATATGATGGAAAAAATCATATCATTCTGGGCTTCAGGTACTATAGTTTTTTGCATACTTTCACCTAAGCCCTTACCAAAAAGCCCACCTGAGCCAATGGCATACAAGGCCTGCAAAGTCTGAAAGCCCTGACTGTCTGTAAAATCCTCCGGATGAAGCCAGGCCTGTATTCTTGCACCTCTGTATCCAGCAAAGGCAATGAACATGACACCCAGCAATAATACCACTAGGCCAACAACTATAAAATCCTTAAATTTAGGAGATACAACAAAAAACATTATTACAGCTATAGCGGCAATAATAAATCCAGTTGTAAGATTTTCTTTAGCAACCGGGACCGCAAGGGGACAAACCAAGACACCAAGGGATTTAATTGTATTTGACATCTTTCTTTGAGCTTTAGGTTGAGCTGCTATAATCAGTGCCGCTCCACCAATAATTGCCGCCTTGGCAAACTCTGATGGCTGTATACTAAATCCTGCTATTCTAAACCAACGGGATGATCCATTAGATGAGGTTCCAATAAAAAGTACTGCTATATTGGCAACAAAGGTAACTATATAAAAAGCAGGTATAAAGGGCTTCCAAATCTTGTAATCTGTCCAGGCAAAAACAAGCAGAAAACCAAAACCAATCCCTGCCGATATAGCCTGTTTCTTCAAATAAAAAAGAGAATTGCCATCATTTTTCAAAGCTGCGCCATAGGCAGTGGTGGAATATATCATTACCAGGCCAAAAGCCAGCAGAAAAATAGTCAAAAAGAGCAGGGTATAGTCAAAATTCAGCATTCTATTAACTTTTTTTCTCTTCTTGGCAGCTTTTCTTTCTCTGGCTGCCTCTGCTGATTTTGCCATATAAACTCCTGACTAAATAAGGAAGTAAGCAAAGGTGCAAAGCAGTATGGTTACTGTTGTAAATACAGCTACCACCTTTACCTCTGACCATCCTCCCAACTCAAAGTGATGATGTATTGGTGCCATTCTAAATATTCTTTTACCATGAGTCATTTTAAAATAACCCACCTGCAAAATAACAGACAGCACCTCTACAAGGTAAATAAGTGCAATTAAAATAATAACAAAAGGTATCTGAAGCATGTAGGCTGCTGTAACTACAAAGCCGCCTAAAGCAAGAGAACCTGTATCTCCCATGAAAACCTGGGCTGGATGCACGTTAAACATAAGAAAACCAAGCAGTGCTCCTATCATGGCTGCTACTGCTGGTGTAATATCAGATGAAAGAGTAATTGATGCAACTCCAAGAAAGGCTGCAATAGCCAATGTCACTGATGTAGCAAGTCCATCTAAGCCATCGGTAAAATTAGCGCCATTAACTGTACCAAGTACCGCAATAACAAGTATAACAATAGCAAGGGGACCTATATCCACATAGTTCCTTGTAAAAGGTGTCATGATTTCAAGAGTAACATCTGAAAAGCCTTCCATATATATAGCAAAGCCTGCGGTCACAACAATCTGGCCTGCCATTTTTTGCCAGGCCTTAAGGCCATCCGACTTTCTTCTCACTGCCTTAAGGTAATCATCCAAAAAGCCAATAATACCGAAGCCTAATGTAACAAGCAATATGGGATATACATGAGGATGGCTGCCTCCAAAAATAAGAGACACTATGGTAAAAGCAATAAGAATCATCACCCCACCCATGGATGGTGTGCCATTTTTGGCAGCATGCTCCTTGATATACTCCCTTTCAGTGTTGCCCATCTTAAGTCGTCTAAGTACCGGTATCATCACGGGGCACAACACCAGCATCAGGACAAATGCTATTATCATTGGTAAAAATATTTCTGTCATAACTTACTCCTCATCTCCCACCGGTGTCTCCGGTGTGTCTTCACTATCCGCATTGGATGAAGCCTCACCCTCTGGGGTATCTGTAGTCCCCTCCTCAGTAGTCACTTCCTGGTCGCTTTGCTTCGCTTCTTCGGTACGGGCTGCAGTAGCTGCTGCCTCCTCCTCTTCAGTTAAATCAGGTGCTACTCCAAGATATGGCAGGGTCTGCTCAAAAATGCTGTGAGCAATAGTCTGGGCATAGCTTGAATGAGCCTGATCATCACAGTTTGGCTCATCAACTACAACATATACCACTATCTGTGGATCATCAACTGGGGCAAAGCCTATAAAGGACACCAAATATTTGCCATTTTTTCTTGGAAGCTTCTCAGCTGTACCCGTCTTACCACCTATTTCATAGCCATCAACTCCAGCTGTTTTACCAGTACCATCAGATACTACATAATGAAGGTAGTCCTTCATTATATCTGCTGTCTCATTAGATACAGTTCTTTTCAGTAAGGTAGGTGATATATCCTGGACTGTGTTGCCATTACTGTCGGTAATCTTTGTAACCAAATGGGGCTCGTACAGATATCCCCCATTAACCAGAGAAGAAAAGGCTGTAGCCAGCTGTATCATAGTTGTATTAAAGTTTTGACCAAAAGAATTGGTAGCCAAATTAACTGCCGACTCCAAGTCTTCCTCAGAATAAATAAGGCCTGCTGTAGAAGCTTCTCCTGTCAGGTCTATTCCTGTCTTTTGTCCGAAGCCAAAGATAGACTGATATTCAGCAAAATTTTCAGCTCCAATTACATATGACATCTGCATCAGGGCATCATTGCAGGAATTGGAAAGAGCCAGCTTAATATCCTCTGTACCGTGACCACCTCTGGCAACGCAGTGAATCTGAAAACCACCTACATACTCAGAACCATCGCAGACGTATGTCTCATCGCCATGAAGTGTACCTGTCTCCAAGCCTGTTGCAATGGTAAATGGCTTGAAAGTAGAACCAGGCTCATAGGTGTATGTGGTGGTAAAATTCTGCCAGATAGAATTAAGCTTGTCCATCTTTTCATCTTCAGTCATCACTGAAAGCTCTTCTTCAGTATAATAGGCCGACAAGTCTCTTGGATTGTTCAAATCAAAGGTAGGGTACTGAGCCATAGCAAGTACCTCGCCGGTTTTTGGATTCATCACAAGAGCAGCTGTATGCTTAGAGCCCAACTCTCCGTCTGCCTCATACTCTGCATTCCAGTTGGCTATGGCGTCCTCCACTATGGTCTGTATATTTACATCCAAGGAAAGAACAATATTGTTTCCGGCTTCAGCCTCTATTGTCGTTTTTTCCAAATTACTGTCTGAATTAAGGTAACCATAGGTACGGCCATTGGTGCCATTTAAAACATTGGAATATTTATTTTCCAGTCCGATAACACCTACATTTCCACTGGAAGCATATCCAATTGTAGCTGCCGCCAGGGTTGAATAAGGATAATTGCGGACATACTCCTTTTCAAACCAAATACCATACACCTTGCCCTTGTAGTCCTCTGTTACCTTTAGGTCTTCAAAGGCAGACATTTCCTCATAGGATACTCTTTTTGCCAATACATAGTAAGAATTGTCAGGATCTGTCTTCAGCTTGTCTCTGATGGTGTCTCCATCTATTTCCTCAAAACATGCCTCTACTGCAGCAATTGTTGTTTCGATTGACTTTTCATTGGCACTTAGTACCTTTGAGTCCAATATAACATTGTATACATCCACCGATGTAGCCAGGACTGTACCCCTGGCATCAATGATATTACCTCGCTGAAAGGGTATTGTCTCGCTGGAATAATCCTGCTGAGCCAAGACAATCTTTTCATACTTGGAGCCACTAGTGTAGTGAATGTACATTACACGGCCTAATAGCGCAACAAAGAGAATACAAAACAGGCCAAATACCAACCATAGCTTGCGCTGCATTCTCTTAAGCATTCTCGTATATTTAAATTTTTTTCTGGGTCTTATATTTCTTGCCATAACTTTTGCTTTCTAAAGAAAATCCAATGTCCTATGGAATATCATAGTACTGGCTCATAAAGTCTGTAGAGTCCACACTATAATATACTATCTGACTGCTTGTGGCATACACCATGCCAAGGTCATTGATAGCCTTTTCCTTTATATCGCTTAAGTTTATGGTTGTAGCTATGCGGCTTTCTGCAGCCTTATTGTCAGCTTTTACATCCGAAAGCTCAGTCTTTAAGCTAGCTACATGCTTCATTTTTGTAGAAACAGATGTCTGAAGGTATACATACCCCACCATAATGGTGCACAGCATAATAACTGAAAGAAGCATTATATTTGTCAAAAAGCGCTGCTTCCTCAGCTCAGCTGCTCTTCTTCTATCTGTTATTTTTTGATTTATTCTGGCTGCCTCACGTTTCTCTCTTTCCCTCTGCTCTCTAGTAGGCAGCGCTCTGGCAGGAGCCACATAAAATTCAGGTTTTCTGACGGTGTTGCCGTCTTGATAATAATAGGTCCTCAGTTCCTGCATATCTTACTCCTTTATAGATTGCCATTTACTGGCTGAAATTTACATTTTCTTTTCAAATACCCTAAGCTTTGCACTCTTAGATCTTGAATTTGCCTCAAGCTCTTCCGCACCTGGCAATATAGGCTTTCTGGTGATAACCTTGCCCTTTGACTTTTTTCCACATACACACACAGGAAAATCCTTTGGACAGGTACATGGATCTTCATTTCTCTTGAAGGCCACCTTGGTGATTCTGTCCTCCAAAGAATGGAAGGTAATGATACAAAGCCTGCCACCAGGTGCCAGCAAATCAATCATGTCATCAATATGATCTTCTAAGACTGTAAGCTCTCGGTTAAGCTCAATCCTCAAGGCCTGATAGGTTCTTTTCGAGGGATGTCCCTGACCTATCTGAGCCTTCTTTGGTATGCTTGCGGCAATAATGGCATTGAGCTGGCCCGCAGTAGTGATTGCTTCAGTCTCCCTGGCTTTAACAATGTTTTTTACTATTTGCTTGGAAAATTTTTCCTCGCCATAGGTAAAAAGTACCCTTGTCAAATCCTCAGGCGAATAGGTATTAACTATATCTGCCGCCGTCATGGGATTATCCTTGTCCATACGCATGTCAAGAGGCGCATCATCAACCCTGTAAGTGAATCCTCTTTCAGCCTCATCCAACTGAAAAGAAGATACTCCCAGGTCAAGCACTATACCATTTACAGATTTAATGCCTTCATCTGCCAGGCGTTCCTTCATAAACTCATAATTGCTATGAATGCGACTTACTTTGTCACCAAAGCACGCAAGCCTCTGGCCTGCTGCTCTAAGTGCATCCTCATCCTGGTCAAAACCATACAGGTGGCCTGATGTAAGTTGCTTAGCGATCTCATAAGAATGTCCTCCTCCCCCTAAGGTACCATCTACATATATTCCATCTGGCTTCACTTTTAAATTGTCAATTGTCTCATGTAAGAGAACAGAATAATGATTAAATTCCATATCCCTCTCCTATATTCCAAGGCCAAGCTCTGCCATATGTTCTGCTATTTCATCCATATCATCATAAGTGCCTTCAGTCTCCCATCTGTCCTTAGCCCATATCTCTATACGGTTAAGAACACCAACCGATACGACTTCCTTTTCTATTCCTGCATATTCCTTCAAGGTGGCTGGAAGAAGCACACGTCCCTGTTTATCTATCTCACACTCTGCAGCTCCAGCAAAGAAGAAACGGGAGAATTTTCTGGCATCCTTTGTGGTAAGTGGGGTCTGGCTAAAACGCTCTTCTATCTTTTTCCACTCGGTAAGTGGATACACGAAAAGGCAGCCATCAAGTCCCTTTGTGGCAACGAAGCTGTCTCCTAACTGTTCTCTGAACTTGGCAGGCATAATCAGACGATTTTTGGCGTCTAAATTGTGACTGTATTCGCCCATGAACATAAGACATCTTCCTCCTTTCCACCACTTTCCGACACTTTCTCTCCACTTTGCTCCACTTTTGTTCTATTCTACTCCACACAACCATCAAATACAAGACAACAATTGTGATAATTTAGTGTTTCAGCCCGACTTATGTCTAATGGTTTCAAAATTATTGAATTATTTTTCAAAAAATTTTCTACAAATCTGAACTTAGTGTGAAAAAACCTCCTTTACATAAAAAAAAGCACTGGAATAATCCAGTGCTTGGAATAATCCAGTGCTCTAAACAGTGCTCATAAATTACATTATTTAATTGTTTTTCTTGCTGACAGACAGCTTGTAATTATAAAAGAAGCAAGCACAGCCTATCACCACAAGAACTGCAGCCAATACCTGTGACACAGCAATATCTGTACCCCATATAAGAAGCTGGTCTGTACGCAAGCCTTCTATCCAGAAGCGTCCTGCCCCATAGCCTATAAGATAAGTGAAAAAAATCTGTCCATCAAACCTTTTACCCTTGCGGGTACAAAGCATGATAATAAGAAGGGCTAAGTTCCACAGGGATTCATAAAGAAATGTGGGATGAACCGAAACATAATCCACACCACCTATAGTAACAATATTCTGAAGCATCTCAGCAGTCAGGTCTGACTGGGACCGCACAGCTGATGTGGGCAGCAGCATAGCAAAAAGCCCATCTGAATACTGTCCAAAGGCCTCTCTATTGAAGAAATTGCCCCAACGACCAAATATCTGTCCTATGACAACGCCAAAAATGCAGCAATCCACAACACCTAGAAAGCTATACTTTTTGATGCGGCACAAAATAAAGACGCAGGCTATACCTGCCAAAATGCCACCATATATGGCCAAGCCACCCTGACGGATATTAAATATGGAAAGCAAATTATCCTTGTAGCTATCCCAAGCAAAAATCACATAATAGGCCCTGGCTCCAATAACACCAACTACGATAGTGATGATGCATATATCCAAAAAGGAATCCTCATCATAGCCAACTCTCTTGGCCTCTTTTAATATAAATGTGACCCCCACTAACATGCCGATAGCTATAATAATGCCATAGAAGGCTATTCTAAAGCCTCCTATGGAAATATATTTGCCTACATTATCAAGGGTGATGTGTAAATTAGGAAAAATAATACTTGTGTCCAAACCATCTCACCTCTAATTGTTATCGCTAAACAACTGATATATCTCAATCTTTAGGGCGTCGGTATCCATCATGCCTATAAAGATGCAGCCGTATTCCTTCTCTCCACCAGCAAGGTCATTGATACGAACCACCTTGAAGACAGTATCGATTGTCTCCTTGGTCCATATCTGAATCTTGGCATCAAAGCAATCCCCTATATTAAAATCAGCTGTTGTACGAAAAGCCAAGCCATTTTTTGAAATATTAACTACCTTGACATCTCGATACTTAACTGTAGTAATGTCATCCACAGCTATGCGCTCGATTTCTACCTTGACATCTATATCAAGTCTTTTGTGTTTTCTCTTCTCTTCCATGAGACTCCCCTTATATCAGCTTTGATAATTTCAACTACTGCTTAAGATTGATATTTTTACTCTTAAGCTTTTCGATTATCTCATCTACTACCTTTTGAACTTCCTCATGAGTCAATGTACGCTCCTCATGGCCAAAGAGGAGGCGAACTGTAATAGACTTGTTATCGCCATCATTGTATACGTCGGTAACTCCTACCTTCTTTAAAATAGACTCATGTGCCTCTGCTATAGCCTCATTAATCTGGGCAAAGGTATCAGCCACAAAGGACAAGTCAATCTCGATAGATGGATACTTAGATGGCTCTTCATAAGCAATGCCCTTATTTGAAACTGCAGTAATATCTGCTATATCGATTTCGGCAAATACTATAGAAGCCTTCTTGTCAATCTTTTTACCAGTCAATGGATGAACTACTCCAAGTGAGCCAATAGCCTTGCCATCGCACATAATAGCATTGAGGTTCTTTGGATGCTCATATGAATGCTTAGCTTCCATTTTTTCAAATGTAAGCGGGCTATGCTTTATGTCATCTACAAGCTCAGCAAGCATATCTCTCAGCTCAAAGTAGAGAGTCTCTACACTCTTAGTCTTAGAGAAAAGAGTGATGCAAAGCTTCTTGTGCTCATCAACAAGACCATCTTCCTTAAGGCCATTAAATACATGACCTATCTCGAATACACCAAAGTCTGTATCAAAGCCTGTATTGTAGCTTACCTGGCAAAGCTGGGTAGGCACAATGGAATTACGAAGTGTCTCTATATTAGGGTTGGTAGAATTGGCAAGCTTAATATTGTCCTCTACCTCCATGCCAAGCTTCTTGTACTCATCAGCATACTGCCATACATATGAGTGAAGCTCATGGAGCTGGAAACGCTGCACAAGGAGATTCTTAATGTCCTCCTCTACATTTTTCTCATCAGCCATACGTACAGGATAGAGAGGTGCCTTGGCAGTAAATACATCAAAGTTGTCATAACCGTAAATACGGGTAATTTCCTCGATGATATCCGCCTTCATGGTGACATCCTTGGTGGCTCTATAAGATGGAACCTCCACGTGGAAATTGTCCCCATCAGCTGTAATGTCAAAGCCAAGGGCTGAAAGAGTCTCTACAATATGATCGTTAGAAATCTCAATACCTGTGTACTTGTCAACAAAGTCCTTGTCGAAGTCCAGGCTTACCTGTGGGTAGTGGAAAGCGTAGTCATCTGTAAGAGATGATACCACCTTGACACCTGGATCGATCTCCATAAGAAGCTGCATAAAACGAGCTATGGCAACTGTAGTCATCTCTGGATCAAGGCTCTTTTCATAACGAGCAGATGCATCTGTACGATGAGCCAGACGAACTGCAGACTTACGAATAGATGCTGAATTGAAGGTAGCTGACTCAAGAGTAAGCTGAGTAGTATCCTCCACTATCTCAGAATCAAGGCCCCCCATAATACCTGCTATAGCTACTGGTGTGTCGCCATTGCAAATCATAAGGGTATTTTCATCGATATTTCTCTCTACTCCATCAAGAGTAGTAAAGGTAAAGGCCTTGTCAAAACGCTTAATACGTATCTTTTCCACCTTGCGGGAATCAAAGGCATGCATAGGCTGGCCCATCTCAAGCATGAGGTAATTGGTCAAATCTGCCAGAAGATTGATACCTCTCATGCCACAATAGAAAAGACGGATACGCATATTCATTGGGCTGACATTTTGGGTGACATTTTCTACCTTAAGACAAGAATAACGCTGGCAAAGGTCATCCTCTATCTTCATGTCTATTTTTTCCAAAGAATCATATGCAGATAAGTCAATCTGTGGAATAGGCTTCAATGGACGCTTTGCAATGCAGGCGAATTCTCTTGCAATGCCATAGTGGCCCCACAGATCAGGTCTGTTAGTAAGAGACTTGTTGTCTACCTCAAAAACAATATCATCGATAGCATATAAATCCTTGATATCTGTACCGCAGGCTACATCCTCTAAAATATCCATGATACCATCGTTATTGTCAGAGATGCCAATCTCCTTCTCAGAGCAGCACATACCGCATGACTCAAATCCAGCCAAAGGACGAGGAGCTATGGTAATATCTCCAATCTGTGCGCCAACCTTTGCAAAGGCAGTCTTCATGCCTACGCGAACATTTGGTGCACCACAGACCACATCTGTAAGCTTGCCATCACCTGCATCTACCTTGAGTAAATGAAGCTTCTTTGACTCTGGATGAGGCTCTACTGACTTAATCTCAGCTACAACAAGACCTGACAAATCAGAGCCCTTCATAAAAATCTCATTTTCTACTTCTGCTGTAGAAAGAGAAAACTTGCTAATTAAATCCAACTTATCAAGACCTGAAAGATCTACGAAGTCAGAAATCCAATTCATTGATATAAACATCTTTCACGCCTCCTACTGCTCATCATAGTTGAACTGAATCATACTTTGGAGATTGCCTCCGTTCAGATCACGGATATCCTTAATGCCATACTTCATCATGGCAAGACGGGTAAGACCAAGACCGAAGGCAAAGCCTGTATACTTGTCAGGATCAATGCCGCCTTCCTTTAATACATTAGGATGAATCATACCGCAAGGGCACAGCTCAAGCCAGCCTGAATGCTTGCAGGATGGACAACCCTCACCGCCACAAATAAGGCAGTTGATATCCAGCTCAAAGCCAGGCTCCACAAATGGGAAAAAACCAGGACGAAGGCGAACCTTGATATCTCTGCGGAACACCTCAGAAAGCATAGTCTTCATGAAATATATAAGATTGGCAATAGAAACATCCTTGCCTACCATAACACCTTCCATTTGGAAGAAGGTATTCTCGTGACAGGCATCAGTAGCCTCGTTTCTGAAGCATCTGCCTGGGAAAATAGCCTTAATAGGTGTGCCATCATTGATAAGCTGATCCTTATACTTCTTGTAAATGGCATTTTGGGCTGCTGAAGTCTGAGACTTGAGGAGCTGACCATTTTCCAAATAATAGGTATCCTGCATATCACGGGCCGGGTGGAACTTTGGAATATTTAAAGACTCGAAGCACTCGTAGTCTGTAACAACCTCGCTGTAATCCTCCACTGTAAAGCCCATGGACTTGAAAATATTCTCACACTGGCGCTGTACTAAGGTGATAGGGTGAAATGAACCAGGCTTAACTGTAGCTGGTATTGACATGTCAAACTCTGGCACCTTGTCAATCTCACGCTGAAGCTCAAGAGAAGCGATTTCCTCCTTGCGCTGCTGAATTTTCTCTCCTACACTATTTTTAAGAAGGTTAATTTTCTGGCCAAATTCCTTTTTTTCTTCTGCGGAAAGCTTGCCCATCTCCTTCATGGCAGCTGTAATACTGCCCTTTTTGCCCAGGTAAGAAACTCTGATGTTCTCTAATTCCTCTGAGTTCTTGATATTCTCAAGCTCATTTTCAAACCTGGTGCTCAGTTCTGAAATAATATCAACCATCTCTGGCCTCCCTATATCTATTTGGGTAAAACCCATATCAACTATAATATTGCAGGCAAAGCAACTTTACCCACACTATATAAATGTATCAGTACACAAGCCTAAATTCAAGTCAAATCGGCGATTAGCATGGCATCGCCAAAAGAAAAGAAGCGGTATCTTTCTTTAACTGCCACCTCATAGGCATGAAGCACATGCTCTCTGCCTGCCAAGGCTGACACCAGCATTATAAGTGTAGACTGTGGCAGGTGAAAATTGGTAATGAGGCCATCTATAACCTTAAACTCATAGCCTGGATATATAAAAATCTCTGTCCAACCGCTCTTTGGCACAAGGGGCTGGCCTGCTACAGCAGCCGACTCTAAGGTCCTAGTAGATGTGGTGCCCACCGATATTACCCTGCCACCATGAGCTTTAGTCTCATTGATAATATCACAAGCCTCCTGGGTAATCTCATAGTACTCCGAGTGCATGTGATGATCTAAAACCTCTTCCTCCTTGACTGGCCTAAAGGTACCAAGACCTACATGAAGTGTAACCTCTGCCACCTTCACTCCCATGTCTTTTATTTCTGATAAGAGCTCCGGTGTAAAATGCAAGCCTGCTGTAGGAGCAGCTGCAGAGCCATCATACTTGGCATAGACTGTCTGGTACCTGTCTCTGTCCTCAAGACGATGGGTAATATATGGAGGCAATGGCATCTCACCAAGCTTATCCAATATTTCCTCAAAAATCCCCTCGTAGCTAAATTCTATAAGACGGTTGCCTTCATCTACAATATCTGTAATCTTGCCTAAGAGAAGGCCATCTCCAAAGGATATTTCCATACCAGGCCTAGCTTTCTTGCCAGGCTTAACCAGGCATTCCCATACGTTATCACTTTTTCTTTTAAGAAGGAGAATCTCCACCTTGCCACCAGAGCCCACTCTGGCTCCATAAAGCCTTGCTGGTATAACACGAGTATTGTTTATAACCAGACAATCCCCCGCCTTTAAATAATTTTTAATATCGTAAAAATGCTGATGAGAAATCTCACCAGTATTTTTATCAATGACCATAAGTCGTGAATTACTTCTTTTTTCCAAAGGATCCTGAGCTATCAGCTCCTCCGGCAAATCGTAATCGAAATCTGTTACTTTCATGGTAAAATTTGCATCTCCTTAATCAATACTTAATCAATATATGTAAGCCTTATTCAAAGGACTAGTCCTTCTTTTGAGTCAGCTTATCCGCATAGGTATCCCGCACTCTCTGCTTCATTTTTCTGTAGGCTATACCAAAGGCCTGCTCAAAGAATACATTGGCCTCTGCCGCCATAAGCATAAAATACATACAAAAATACAGCCAAAACATAAAAATCATGATGGTAGCTAAGGCTCCATACATAGAAAATGCACCAAATAATCGAACCCATATGGTAAGCAGGGCCGAGAAAATATACCAGCTAATGGCTGAAATAATGCCTCCTGGCAGCTGACTTTTGAAGGTAAGCTTTTTATTTGGCAAGGATTTAAACAAAAAGGTAAATACAATAATAAGAAAAACAAATACAAAAACGTATCTGAAAAGTGGGCGGATACCAACTACATAGGCCAAAAAGCCATAGTAATTATGTAACACGTATTGCAGCTGCTGGGTATATACCAGCATGAGCATGATAACAATCATTGCCACAAATAGAATCATGGTATAAAAGACCGAGTATATCCTGGCGGACAACCAGTTCTTCTGCACCTTTACCTCATGGACCACATTAAGACCTACCATAAGATTCTGAAAGGCCTTGCCTGAGCCCCATAGGGCTAATATTGCAGATATGAAAACTATTCCCATGGAAGACTGTAAAACAGCATCCATAATCTTGTCGATATAAGGCTCTATCGCAGCAGGCACAGCTTCATGAATAAAGTCCGTTACATAAGTCATAAGTGACGACGAATAATCACATATAGCAAAGAACAACATCAAAAATGGAATGGCTGACATAATGAAAAAATATGCCGCCTGAGCCGCATAGGCTCCTATATGATCCTTGCTGCACTTGTCCAGATAGGTCTTGCCATAACCTATTATCATCCAAATCATAATGAATCCCTCAGGTAATGCTACTTCTTAAAACACAATTATTAATTATCAACACAGGCTTGCATGTTTTAAAAATCAATTACCAGAAATTTATTTTCTTTTCTGTCTCATAGGATAACAGACAATGGCCTTTATCTCAATATGAAGCAGTCTACATAAAGAAAGAGACTGCACAAGGTGCAGTCTCATAAAATTCACAACAAACTAACCCAAAATGCCAGGCCTATCCGAGTGACTCCTAGCAAAGCTAGGTGGATTGCCGCAACTTTAGTTTTGCCTTCCACTGCAAACGGAGGCTTGACAGCCCTAAAGAGATATAAGCATTCCAATTAAAGTAAATGTAGGTTCAACATAGATAAGTTAAATCGTACATCTCAGGTTAGCTGATAGGTCTATTATAGGATTGTGCTTCTTAAATTACAAGAAGCAATTACATCCATACAATGATTAAAGCTGTGGGCCTGCAGCTACAAGAGCCTTGCCAGCATCATTTGTTGTGTACTTAACAAAGTTCTTATTGAATCTTGCAGCAAGATCCTTAGCCTTTGTCTCCCACTCAGTAGGATCAGCATATGTATCTCTAGGATCAAGGATAGCTGGATCTACGCCTGGAAGCTCTGTAGGTACCTCAAAGTCGAACATAGGAATCTTCTTTGTAGGAGCCTTAAGGATGTCACCTGAAAGGATTGCATCGATAATACCTCTTGTATCCTTGATTGTGATTCTCTTACCTGTTCCATTCCATCCTGTGTTAACAAGGTATGCCTTTGCACCAGACTTCTCCATCTTCTTAACAAGCTCCTCTGCGTACTTTGTAGGATGAAGCTCAAGGAAAGCCTGTCCAAAGCAAGCTGAGAATGTAGGAGTAGGCTCTGTGATACCTCTCTCTGTACCAGCAAGCTTAGCAGTAAAACCTGAAAGGAAGTAGTACTGTGTCTGCTCTGGTGTAAGTATAGATACTGGAGGAAGTACTCCAAAAGCATCAGCTGAAAGGAAGATAACGTTGTCAGCAGCAGGACCTGCAGATACACCATTAACTGTTGAAGCAATCTTCTCGATGTGGTCGATTGGGTAAGAAACACGAGTATTCTCTGTTACGCTCTTATCATCGAAATCGATAGTGCCATCCTCTGCAACAGTAACGTTCTCAAGGAGAGAATTTCTTCTGATTGCATTATAGATATCTGGCTCAGACTCCTTGTCAAGGCCGATAACCTTAGCGTAGCATCCACCCTCAAGGTTGAATACGCCATTGTCATCCCAGCCGTGCTCATCATCACCAATAAGGAGACGCTTAGGATCTGTAGAAAGTGTAGTCTTACCTGTTCCTGAAAGACCAAAGAAGATAGCTGTGTGCTTACCATCCATATCTGTGTTAGCTGAGCAGTGCATAGAAGCGATACCCTTAAGTGGAAGGTAGTAGTTCATCATAGAGAACATACCCTTCTTCATCTCGCCGCCATACCATGTATTAAGGATAACCTGCTCCTTAGATGTGATATTGAAAGCAACACATGTCTCTGAGTTGAGACCAAGCTCTGCGTAGTTGTCTACCTTTGCCTTTGAAGCATTGTAAACGATGAAATCTGGCTCAAATGAAGCAAGCTCTTCTTCTGTAGGACGGATGAACATGTTGGTAACAAAGTGAGCCTGCCAAGCAACCTCAACGATGAAACGAACTGCCATACGTGTATCTGCATTGGCACCGCAGAAAGCATCTACTACGAAAAGTCTCTTATTAGAGAGCTCCTTCTTTGCAAGATCCTTAACTGTTGCCCATGTAGACTCTGACATAGGATGGTTGTCATTTGGATACTCCTCTGAAGTCCACCATACAGTGTCCTTTGAGTTCTCATCCATAACGATATACTTATCTTTAGGTGAACGGCCTGTAAATACACCAGTCATAACGTTGACTGTGTCAAGCTCTGTATTCTTTCCTACTTCATAACCCTCAAGACCTGCCTTGGTCTCCTCCTCAAAGAGCACCTCATATGAAGGATTGTAAACAATCTCAGTTGCTCCGGTGATGCCATACTTGGTTAAATCAACATTTGCCATCATTAGTACCTCGCTTTTCTTAAAATAATATTGTTATTGCTAGCTGGTGCAAAATTGCACTGCTAAAAAAACAACTTTTTCTGAATAACATTCTATTCAATCGTTATTTTATTGTCAATTATAAATAAGCTTTTTTTCCTTGTTCAACAAACAAATTTCCAAATCTGTTCATGCTTTTTTACCCAAGTAAGATTGTATACTTAAAAATCTTGTTTTATACTTCATTTAATGGTAACATACGACTAATCGTAATTTAACGTGCTAAAGTGTGAAACACACCCGTTTATAAAAGGAGGATAATATGTCATCAGATTATTTCAGCGAGATTACTCCTGAGCTTACAAAGCTTGCAGCACTTTCCCGCAAGGCTTCATATATAGACCCAGAGCTTTACAGCACCTACGATGTAAAGCGAGGCCTGCGTGATGTATCCGGCAAGGGTGTCCTTGTTGGAATCACCAATATTTCCGAGGTCAATTCTAAAAAAATAATAGATGGCAAAGAAACTCCTTGTGATGGTGAGCTTTTTTATAGAGGCTACAATGTTCAGGAGCTGGTAAAAAACACCTCTCTCGACTCTCATTTTGGATTTGAAGAGGCTACCTACCTTTTACTCTTTGGCAATCTGCCTACCACAAGCCAGCTTGAGGATTTCAAAAAGCTTCTGGCCAGCTATCGCCATCTGCCACCTAATTTTGTCCGTGACATCATTATGAAAAAGCCAAGCAAGGATATGATGAATTCCCTTGCCCGTTCAGTGCTGGCCCTCTATTCATATGATGATATGGCAGATGATACATCAGAAAGCAATGTACTTAGACAGTGTCTGCAGCTCATAGCCATGTTTCCACTTTTATCAGTGTACAGCTATGCCACCTACAACTACTACTACAATGATGCTTCATTGATTATACATCAGCCAGACCCAGCTTTATCCACTGCAGAAAATATCCTGCGCTGTCTGAGACATGATGGCAAGTACACTCCACTTGAGGCAAAGCTTCTTGACGTAGCCCTTATCCTTCACATGGAGCACGGCGGCGGTAACAACTCTTCATTTACCACCCACCTTCTGTCTTCATCTGGTACAGATACCTATGCCACCATAGCAGGTGCCTTAGGTTCCCTCAAGGGTCCTAAGCACGGCGGTGCCAATATCAAGGTTGTTAAGATGTTTGCCGACCTCAAGGAAAATGTCTCTAACTGGGATGACGAGGAGGCTATCACTGATTATCTAAGAGCCCTGCTTCACGGCGAGGCCTTTGACAACGCAGGTCTTATCTATGGTATGGGACATGCAGTTTATTCCATCTCAGATCCTCGTGCCCGCACCTTCCACTCCTTCGTGGAAAAGCTAGCCATAGAAAAGGGCATGGAAAAGGAATACCAGCTCTACGAAACAGTAGCCCGCCTGGCTCCACAGCTCATTGCCGAGGAGCGCAAGATATACAAGGGTGTTTCACCAAACGTAGACTTCTACTCAGGCTTCGTTTATCAGATGCTTGGCATACCGGGAGAGCTTTTCACTCCTATTTTTGCCATAGCTCGTATCGCTGGCTGGTCAGCACACCGTATGGAGGAGGTATGTCAAAAGGGCAAGATTATGCGTCCTGCCTATATGACAGTCAACCCTCACAGAACATACCAGGCCATCGAAAACCGTACAGAAGAATAAATCCAAGACTCAGTCAGCTTTCTTCCCTCTCTGCTAATGCTTAAAGAGTTGGGATTGAGTTTGACTAAGTGAAGGAGTCAGGGACAGTTTCTGATAAAAATATTAGCTAATAGTTAATATTTGTTCAGACCTGTCCCATTTTTATATAAAGGAGATTTTTTATGTGGGCATATGAATCAGTTTTTTATCAAATATATCCTTTGGGCTTTTGTGGCGCCCCCTTTGAAAATGATGGCATACTTCAGCCTCGAATTTTAAAGGTCAATGACTGGATACCTCATATCAAAAATCTAGGGGCAAATGCCATATATTTTTCCCCTGTATTTGAGTCCGACACCCATGGCTACAATACCAGAGACTACACAAAAATAGACTTCCGTCTTGGCAGCAATGAGGACTTTGCCTCTGTTTGCCAAAGCCTTCATAAAAATGGCATCAAGGTAGTTTTAGATGGAGTATTCAACCACGTAGGCCGGGGCTTCTTTGCTTTTGAAGATGTCTTGAAAAATAAATGGAACTCCCCTTATAAGGACTGGTTTTATATCAGCTTTGAGGGCAATTCCAACTACAACGACGGCCTTTGGTATGAGGGCTGGGAAGGAAACTTTGACCTAGTCAAGCTAAATCTCAGAAACGAAGAAGTAGTGCAGCATATTTTTGCTGCCATAAAAGGCTGGGTAGAAGAATTTGATATAGACGGCCTGAGACTTGATGTGGCCTACTGTCTGGACCATGACTTTCTTTGTCGCTTACGAAGCTTTTGCGACAGCCTGAAGAAGGACTTCTTTTTGGTAGGGGAAACTCTCCACGGAGATTATAACCAGTGGATGAATGACTCCATGCTCCACTCTGTCACCAACTATGAATGCTACAAGGGCCTTTACTCCAGCTTCAACTCCATGAATATGTTTGAGATAAATCACTCTCTTCTCCGCCAGTTTGGCCCAGACCAGTGGACATTATATAAGGGTAAGCACCTGCTATCCTTTGTGGACAATCACGATGTTACCCGTATTGCCAGCATGCTTACAAATGAAAAGCATCTGCCCCTTATCTATGGTCTTTTATTTACAATGCCAGGCATTCCTTGCATTTACTACGGCAGTGAATGGGGAGCCAAGGCCAGAAAGGAAGAAGGAGATCCTGCTCTTCGAGCCTCCTTTGCTGAGCCTGTAGAAAATGAATTAAGTAGCTTCATAAGCCGCCTTGCTGAAATAAAGAAGCATTCTGAGGCCTTAAATTACGGCTCTTTTCGCTCTGTTCTCCTTACCAATCGCCAATGTATATTTGAGCGAAAATCTGAGCATGAGCGCATCTATGTAGCCATCAATGCAGATGAAAATGACTTTGATGCCCACTTTGATGCGGGCTGTGGCATAGCTCTTGACCTTATCACTGACACCAGCCATGACTTTGGAGGCGGCAGCAACCTGAAGGGCTATTCTGTAGCTATATGGAAGATGGAGTACTAAGCAGTCATAACTTACAAGACTTCTTTTTCTATTTCAGTTAAACAAATTTTTCATAACTTTAACTCAATCAGCTGATTCATACAGCCCCTTCATTTTAAAACCCTAACGTGGGCAGACAAGCCAAAATAGACCAAATAAAAAAGGTTCAGACCATCAATGATATGTCCCCTCCTTACTGCTTGTCCAGTAAAGAAGATGCATATCACAATGGTTCTGAACCTTTTGCTTTTATTTATGCTTCTGTTATAACTCCAGTCAATGCTGTTGCCGCAGCAGTTGCAGGAGAAGCCAAGTATATCTCCACCTTACTTGTGCCCATACGGCCCAAGAAATTGCGGTTATTGGTGGCTACTACTACCTCTCCATCTGAAAGAATACCGCCTCCTCTGCCGCAGCAAAGGCCACAGCCTGGGGTAGTTATAATGCAACCTGCATCAGACAAAATACCAAGGGTGCCATCTGCAAGAGCCTCCCTGTATATTTTGCGGCTTGCAGGTGTGACAATCATCTTTAAATATTCTGCCACATGCTTGTCTTTTAAAATAGCTGCTGCAGTGTGCAAATCCTCCAGGCGTCCATTGGTGCAGGAGCCTAAAAATACCTGGTCTACATGCTTGCCCGCCATCTCAGATACTGGATGAATATTATCTACTAAGGATGGACAAGCCATAACTGGCACAAAGTCCTCTGCCTTATAGGTCATAACTCTGGCATAAGAGGCATCCTCATCTCCGAAAAGTGCCTTTACCTGGTCAGTGTAATCAATATTGCAATACTGGCAGGTCTTCTCATCTGGAGCAAACAAGCCACACTTGGCCCCGGCCTCCACTGCCATGTTACTCATAGTCATACGGCTAGCCACAGTCATATTTTCCACTGTAGAGCCTTCAAACTGCAGGGCCTGATATGTTGCACCTGATGCAGTCAAATCTCCAATTATTCGAAGTATTACGTCCTTGGATGTAACATTATCAGGAAGCTTTCCATCTATAATTACACGAATTGTCTCAGGAACCTTAATCCACAGCTGACCTGTGCCTAGAATGCCTGCCATCTCTGTGTAGCCTATTCCTGTGGAAAATGCGCCCACGCAACCGTAGGTAACAGTATGGCTGTCTGTACCAAAAGCAATATCTCCTGGCTTAACATAGCCTGCCTCAGTCATGAGCTGGTGGCAAATACCATCTGTCCTGTGAACATTTTTAATGCCATATTTGTCTGCGAAGGCATCTCCCTCTCTAAAATGGCGAGAGTCATCAGTTTGAGTAGCTGGCAAAAAGTGGTCATATATCAAAACCACCTTGTCAGGGTCCCACACCTTCTTAAAGCCCATCTCCTCAAACTTACTTACTGCAAAAGGCACCATAATGTCATCTATCATGCACCAATCTACAGGTACTGTTACTATATCACCAGGCTTTACAGGATGTCCCACCTTGTTTCCAATTATTTTTTCTATTAATGTCTTTCCCATGATAATCTCCTAATCCAAACCATTTTTTTTGCGCATGGCCTTCACCAAACCGCCTGCTTCAAGTATTTCAAGAAGATTATCTGGAAGAGCTGCTATCTCATAGCTCTTGCCCTTATATACTATCTCTTTGCCTGGAGTCACCTCTGCCAAATCCCCCTCTGTAACTGCATCGTAGAGGTCAGCATTTTCTATAAGAAGGATACCGTTATTAATGGCATTTCTAAAAAATATTCTAGCGTAGGACTTGGCAACTATGCAGGAAATCCCAAGAGCCTTTACCACCTCTGGTGCCTGCTCACGTGAAGAGCCGCAGCCAAAATTCTTGCCTGCCACAATCATATCACCAGGTGAAATAAGACCTGCCAGCTCTGGTCTGAGAGGTGAAAAAGCATACTTTTTCATGTCCTCTACTGACTTTAATGCCAAATACTCTGTAGGCAGTATTATATCTGTGTCTATGTCATCCCCAAGGACCCATATTTTTGCTGTAAATGTATTGCTCATTTTTCCTCCTATACCATATCTGCTGTGGCAATAGAGCCTGCTATGGCAGATGCTGTAACTGTAGCTGCGCTGGCCAAATAAACAAAGGAATCCTTGTGTCCTGCGCGGCCCTTAAAATTGCGGGTACCAGTAGAAATAAGAGTCTCCCCTTCGCCTATAACGCCCTGGCATGCACCCCAGCATACAGAGCAATTAGGATTCATAACTATAGCACCAGCCTCCATAAATATATCAAGCAAGCCCTCTTCCATGGCTTGTTTGTAAATAGATTTAGAAGCAGGAACCACAAGAAAACGCACCTTATCGGCTACCTTTTTACCCTTGATAACAGCTGCGCCTACCCGCAAATCCTCTATACGGCCATTGTTGCAAGACCCAAGAAAGGCCTCGTCAATATGGGTACCTATAGCCTCCTTTGCTGGCACTACATTGTCTACAAAATGAGGCTTTGCCACTATAGGCTGTATCTGAGATAAATCAATATCTATCACCTGTGCAAATACAGCGTCATTGTCTGATTTAAAAATAGCCTTTGGCTCTCTTCCATGGGCATGAAGATAATCAAGGGCCAGGTCATCTACTTCCATAAGAGCAGTCTTAGCACCGGCCTCCACACAGAGATTGCATACAGCTATTCTGTCAGCCATAGTAAGGCTGTGAAGTCCTTCTCCGGCAAACTCCATGGCCTTATAGTTTGCTCCATTGGCAGAAATACGGCCAATGATAGTAAGTATTAAATCTCTGGCATATACCCCCTCATTAAGCTGCCCTGTCAGATTAAATCGAATAGTCTCCGGTACAAGCAACCATGAAGTGCCTGTAACCATAGCATAAAGATAGTCTGTACAGCCTACACCTGTACCAAAGGCTCCCAAGGCTCCATAAGCACAGGTATGTGAATCTGCACCAAAAATCAACTCTCCCGGACGTACATGATTTTCCATCATCACCTGATGGCAGACACCCTCTCCCTCGTAAAACTTAATGCCATGCTCTTTTGCAAAATCACGCATCTTTTTCTGAGAGGCTGCAGTCTTTGGTGAATCAGCAGGTATATTGTGATCCACTATCCATACCAGCTTATCTACATCAGCGATATGGGGATTTTTCAGCTTGTTATTGTACATATCAATAGTAAGATGTGTGGTGCCGTCGTTACTCATAAGCCTGTCAAGTGTGACAGTCTCAATATCACCAGCCTTGGTAGTCTCTACCCCTGCAGCTGCTGCAATTATTTTCTCAGCCATTGTCATTCCCATAGCTCTAGTCCTCCTTATTTAAAGAGGCAATAAGGCCTCCCTGATCAAGTATTGCCTGCATCTTGGCTGGAAGCTTAGTGCAGGAATATGTCTTGCCGCCACAGGTAATCTGTCCTGCCTCAAGGTCAAGCTCCATGTCATCACCTTCTGAAACTGCATCGTGAAGCTCCTTTGAAACAATAACAGGCATGCCAATATTGATAGAATTGCGATAAAAAATACGGGCAAAGGACTTGGCTACAACTGCCTTAACTCCAAGAGCCTTAAGAACAGAAGGGGCCTGCTCTCTTGAAGAGCCACAGCCAAAATTCTCATCAGCCACAACAAAATCTCCAGGCTTAACTGATGTAGCAAAGTCAGCATTTAGGGACTCAAAGGTGTGAGCCTTCATTTCATCTATAGTAGGAAACAATAGGTACTGAGAAGCAATAATCTGGTCAGTATCCACATCCTTGTCAAATTTAAATACTTTTCCCATTGGGTAAATCCTCCTTTTACAACTCACATTATTCTAATACAAGTAGGTACACTTTTCCACACTAAAGCGCAAAAACCCTGCAACAATTTTGCTGCTTCAATAGAAGCTAGTGCAGCGTTTACAAAATAACTAGCCTATTCACTCGCCTGCAAATCCTTTTTGCACAGTCCAAAAAGCCTCAGCGTAGCTAGCTATCTCACAAAACATCTTTTCTTGATATAAAAAATATAAGCTAACTGAAAATCTCATATAAAAAAAGATGCCGCACCTACACTAGTACAGCATCTTACTTTTTTATTATATTTCCACTACTCATAGAAGCGGTGAAAACTTACATGCGAAGCAAAAGCTCCTTTTCCACTATCTTACCATCCTGCAAGTATACTCGAGGAACTCTCTTGGATACAGCACAGGTTAGCTCATAAGGAATGGTTCCGGCAATTGCAGCCATATCATTGATAGAATTGTGTTTACCAAAAATCTCTACCTCAGAGCCAACATCAACTGCAGGCATATCGGTAATGTCTATCATGCACATATCCATGCATATCTTGCCTCGCTGTGGGGCAAGCCCTGCCTTGGTATACAAGCTGCATTTATTGGAAAGACAGCGGAAAAAGCCATCGGCATAACCATAAGGTACCACGCCTATACGGGTAGTCTTGTCGGTGACATAAATGCCACCATAGCTAATGGCCGTACCGGCAGGATATATCTTGATGGTGCTTATGGTAGTCTTCAGTGTCATGGCAGGATGGAGATTAAGCTCCTCTGCAAAGTCTCCATATCCATAAAGAAGCAGACCTGGGCGCACCATATCAAGATAGGTATCAGGATATCTGGCCAAAGCCCCTGTATTAGTGCAATGGCGTATTTGAAACTTATGACCTATTTTCTTTTCTACTGCATCTATAACTGATGTAAAAAGCTCAAACTGGTGATGAGTATACTTAGCACACTCCTCCCCAGGCACATCTGACACAGCAAAATGGGTAAATATGCCCTCTGCAAAAAGCCCTGGCAAATTGCAGGCATAGGAGATTCCCTCCACACCAGTATTAAAGCCATCTCCATCGCAAAGGTAGCCCAAGCGAGACATACCTGTATCCACCTTGATGTGGACCTTTAAAGTACCGCCACACTTAAGAGCCTCATCAGAATACTCGTCAGCCTTGGCCTTGCAGGTTACAGCCTGGGTAATATCATACTCCAGCAAACGAGCCACCTGCTCCTTTGGTGTATGCCCCAATATAAGGATAGGCATGGTAATGCCATTTACTCTAAGCTCAATGGCTTCATCTATAGAGCTTACAGCCAGATAATCCGCTCCCAGCTGCTGCAAAAGCCTGCTTACCTGTACCGAACCATGGCCATAGGCATCCGCCTTAACCACTCCTAAGAACTTGACCTTAGGTCCTGTTTTTTCACGCAATGTATGATAATTATGTGCTATGGCATCCAGATCAATCTCAGCCCAGGTGCGCTTTAATGTAGACTCCACAATCTATTCCCTCTATAAACTTTGCTTTTCATTACAATAAGAAAAAATACTATAAAAACAAAAAGCAACTATCTTTCAAACTTAAAATATACTTTTATGGCATCCTCTACACGATGTACCCACACTGCTGTGTCATCGTAATCCTCTTCATCATCAAAGGATGCTATCTCATAGCGGCCATATTCGTGACCAGCACGTGGCTCCTTGCCATAGTCAGCCGCATTGCCATAGTCCTTCTTTTGGAAACGAGCTATCGCATTGACAATCTTTTGCTCCTCTACAAAATCCACCATAAATACTTCTTTGATACCCCGTGAAAGGTATACCTCCTCACCATTTACATTGGTGTACTGTGAAGACTTAGGCCCCTTCTTTTTAACAAAATCCTGTAATTCCTTGAATGTGTCCATAATTGCTTCTCCTTTGATTTTTGTTGAATTGTAATCCCCCTGTAGTATCAGGACTCACTACCAAGACCCTGCCTTATAGCTTTCATCTAAGCCAGCTAACAAAGTCCTATGTAAGCACCTGCTTTCTACAGTAATACTTATGTCAATTATATTCCTTTTGCTCTATGATTTCCATCAAAGCCTTGTATATATCTTCACTTTCTGGAGGGCAGCCCTTTACATTTTTATCAAAGCCTGTGCAGCAAGCCCCTATGCCAAAGGCACCTGCCTTTCCCTTGTAGCCCTGGCCTATGGATATTTTGCCACCAAGTATCTCCATAAGTTCCACCAAGTGCCCCTGCTCCTTTATTCGTACAAGAGCAGGCAAAAGAGCACCATGACAGGCAGAGCAGGACTCTACCTCCTCCACAGCAAATTTTACATCCAAAAGCTTGTCTTCAGACTTTCTAAAGGGCTCGTATTTATCTTCCTTTGAGGCGGCATGCTCTGATAATTTTACAAGCTGATTTTTTTCATGGTCCCAGCTATAAGAAATAAGGCTGGCCCCCTCCAGCTTTGATGAGCCAATGTCAAGCTCTTCTGCCATGGAAATATAAGGTACTTCTGATAAGTCTATCCCCATCAAAGCGCAGCCATAGGCATCTGTCAGTACCGGATCAAGGGAGACGTAAAGGCTATCAGTCTCTACTGGATTGCCACCATCCTCGAAGGTCAAGTCCCCACATATATGGTCCACCAAAATAAAATCCTGGTGGATTCCAGTATTGAGATGAGCTATAGGCTTGTGAAGACCCAGCTTATGAAAAAGCCGCTTCTCACTATTTGGAATAAGGCCCTTCATATTTTTAAGAGCGCAGGTCATGCGAGTTTGGCCATGCCCTTTAAGCACCGGTACATTAATAAGAAAATCAATATTAGATACTTTATCGCATATATTGATGTCCATCCCCTGACAGCTGACAGGATGCCAGGTATCCTTTTGCATATCATAAAATGGAATATTATATTTTTCACATAAGGCTCTATAACCACAATACTCAAAGGCTTCCTCAGTCTTATCTCCCACCCAGGAGCCCTCAATAATAGTAATGTCTGTATGACCTGCAGCAAGCAGATATTCTATAAGCCCTTCTACCACCTGAGGATGGGTTGTGGCGCCAAATTCTGCCGGTGTTGGAGACACAAGATTGGGCTTAATACCTATTTTCATCCCCTTATCTATCATGGCTGAAAGGCCAGCAGCCTGAAGCAGGGCTATGGTCATAGCCCTATAGTCTTTGCCATATATTTTTAAAATCTGATTTTTGTCCATAGCTTATAAGACCCTGTAAATGGCAACGCCAATAATGATTATGTAGCCGATGATAGAATAAATATCCGGCACCTGGCCCCACAATACGAAGCCCCATACAGCGGCAAAAACCACCTGGGTATAATCGTAAACAGAAATCTCTTTAGCCGGTGCATGGGTATAGGCTGCGGTAATACACAACTGACCTCCGGTAGCAGCCACACCTGCTCCTAAAAGACAGGCAAGCTGAATCCAGGTCATAGGTACAAAGCTGGCCAGGAAAAATGGAAAGCAAAATATAGTGGTGAAAGTAGAAAAAAACATAACGATAATAGTTCCTGGCACACCACGCATGCCAAGTCGTCTCACATAGGTGTAAGCAACTCCTGCTCCAAAGCCACCTAAGGTTCCTGCCAAAGCCGGAATAAGTGCCATATTAAAGCCTGGCTTTATAACAAAAAGAGCACCGATAAATGCAATGCCAAGTATTCCCCATTCTTTTTTGGAAGGCTTCTCTTTTAATATCCATATACTCATAAGCATAGAAAAAAAAGGAGACAGCTTATTGAGCAAATTGGCATCTGAAATATTGAGCCTGTCTATGGCATAGAAATTGAGAATCATGCCAAGACCGCCGCATATAGACCGCATAAGCAAATCAGGCCAGTCACCTTTTGCAATTTTTATTGGTGTCTTATTTTTAAAAAGTATGCCCCAGGATACAAAGGCTGCCACCAGGTTACGGAAAAGTACCTTTTCCATGGTAGGCAAATCTCCTGATGCCCTGACACAAACTGTCATAAGCGAAAAGCAAAATGCCGCCCCTATAATATATAAAATACCTTTATGCTTACTTTTCATAAATAATTCCTTTCGCTTGTGACAGGCTACTTATCTGCCACTGCAATCCCTTACATCCTCTACTGGTCCTGAGGCAACTCCCTCTTCTGATGACTCCATAGCGGCAATAGTAGGGAAATTTATTATCACCCCATCTACCCCAAGGGACTCCATAGCTGTCACTTCATCCATGTTAACTGATGTATATGCAAAGACCTGACTTCCTGCAGCGTGAATGATATCCACCAGCTCTTTAGTCAGAACGTACTCATTAACTCCATAATAATCGGCAGGGCACTTTTTAACCAAATCCACCTGCCCCTTATTGTCAAACTTCATGGTAGGCTGCAGGTAATTTAGCTTTTTTATTTGCCTTAAATACTTACTGCTGAAGGATGCAAAGCAAACCCTGTCCAACATATCGTATTTTTTTACCATATTATATGTCTGCCGGACAAAGCCCTTGTCATCTGCTATTGGCTTAAGCTCTACCACTATTTGCACATCATATTGCTGTAAAAAGGCAAGAGCCTCAGCAAGTGATGGAATCTTAAGACCAATGTATTCCTCCGCCAAAAAGCTTCCTGCATCCAGCTTTCTGACCTCCTTATAGGTCAGATCCGCCACACCAAGATCAGTCTCCTGCCCCATGACACGAGACAAATCATTGTCATGATAAACCACCAGCTTGCCATCTGAAGTGCGGCGCACATCAAGCTCCACCATGGTGGCACCATTTTCCACAGCCTCATAAAAGCTAAGCAGGGTATTTTCTGGATAAATGGCAGAATAGCCCCTGTGGGCCACCACCTGGGGGCCATCCCCATCCTCTGCTGCCTTTACCGACCCACAATCTATACAAAACAGCATGCACAAAAGCAAAACCGCCCCACAAAATCTCTTCATCTAAACAGCGTCCTTTCAAAATCCAAGTCATTATACCCCTTTAGAAGTATAAATACCACCCCGCACATAAGGCAGGCGCACCGTTTAGACTCACAACCTTGTTCGATTTTGCAGGCGCCCAATACTTAAGCCTTAGGTTCCTTTGCCACCACCAGGCTGAGATAGTCTGCGGCTGCATCCATAGATGCAGCAGTGGTAAAGATTCTCTGATTTGGCATGCCGCAGTTTTCAATCATATAAACCTGGTCATCCCTATCCATGAGGGCAGCTTTAAGCTGTGGCAGCTTGCTGGCAGCCTTCATAAAAACCCGAGTACCGGGCAAACTAAGGGCCTGGCCCAGGTCATAATTGGAGGGGATAATATGCAGCTGCTCCTGGTGCTTACACAGCTCAATGTCCATAGCTGCAGCTGCTGCACAAAAGGAAGGAATTCCACTAATGATTTGTGCCCTGTAACCTGCAGCCTTTACTTTTTTATGAACAGGCATGTAGGTGGAATATATGGCAGGATCTCCGATAGTGAGAAAGGCAACATCAGCCCCTGTGTCCAAGGCTGCAATTATTTTGTCCACTGCCCTTTGGTAATCTGCTGCAAGCAAGGCTTTATCCTTAGTCATTTTAACCGGGCAAGCCAAATATTGCTTATCCTCCAAGCCAGCTGCCACCTGAGACACTATTGAATATGCTATATTTTCTTCTTTATTTTCTCCAGGAAAGGCTATATAATCGCAGGCTTCTATAAGTCTAAGAGCCTTAAGAGTCAGCAATTCCGGGTCTCCCGGCCCTACCCCAATACCATATAATGTTCCTTTTTTTTCTGTCATAAAATCTCCTATATCATCAAAAATGGGGCCTCAAGCTGAGGTCCCATTTTGTCAATCCATTATATTGCCATAACCACTATATAGTGATCATCTCATACTCCCGAGAACCAAGTCCAATCTTTTGAGCGTGCTCTAAGCATGTCTCCCACTCAGCATCTGGATGAGTCATATGAAAATGCTCGTGGTTGTGATCCTCAGAGCCATATTTTTCCAGATTCTGTGAAAGAAGAGAACCTGCCATAACAGGCTGCTTATTTACCATGTCTGCACAGCACTGATCCAAAGCAACTGGATCAAAGGATGCCAACATACCTATATTTGGAATAATAGGGATATCATTTTCTGCATGACAATCACAATTAGGTGAAACATCGCAAATAAGTGACACATGGAAGCATGGACGGTCTTTAACTACCGCTAAGGTATACTCAGCCATCTTGCAATTAAGTACCTTGATGGAATCTGTAAAATCAGCTGCAATAGCATTCTTTGGGCAAACAGCCAGACAACGGCCACAGCCTACACACTTGTCATGATCAATGGTGGCTTTTCTATCAGTAATAACTGGGGCACCGTGAGCGCATATACGAGAGCATGCTCCACAGCCCACACACATATCAGTGTCTACACTTGGCTTACCATCACAATGCTGCTCCATCTTACCGGCACGGGAACCACATCCCATACCAATATTTTTGATGGTACCGCCAAAGCCTGCCATCTCATGGCCCTTAAAGTGAGTCAGGGAAATAAATACATCAGCATCCATAATAGCATGACCTATCTTGGCTTCTTTGACATACTCTCCGTCTATAGGCACCAATGTCTCATCTGTACCTTTGAGGCCATCACCTATAATGACATGACAGCCTGTCTGAAGCGGAGAAAAGCCATTGACATAGGCTGTGTCCAGATGGTCCAGTGCGTTCTTACGACTTCCCACATAAAGGGTGTTACAATCTGTAAGAAAAGCTTTACCGCCAAGCTCCTTAACATAATCTGCCACTACCTTTGCATAGTTAGGACGTAAAAAAGCCAGGTTGCCATACTCACCAAAGTGAATCTTGATAGCTGCATACTTGTCTGTAAAATCGATGTCCTCAAAGCCTGCGGTCTTCATAAGCCTGTGTAGCTTCTGAAGAAGATTCTCATGCTCAGTAGCCTTAAAGGATGTAAAGTATACCTTTGAATCTGCCATGTCTGTACTCCTTTTGTACTTTGTTTTCGTTTTATTTAATGATAACATTTTATCATTAAACTTCATTTAATAAACAAATCAATTGTATTTTATAAAGTACAAAATTATGCACACCTTCGCTACTGCTTTGCTAAATGAGGATTTCGACCACTATGTCGAAATTGTTAGCCTCTACCTTTACTCACTCTTAGAGGATAGAGGCTAACACTGGGGCAAATTTGCTCTTAATTAGCTTCCTTTATTCCAACATACTCATATCCGGCAGCTTCCACTGCTGCCTTGATATCAGCCTCAGCCACCTCAGCGGATGTGGTAATACTTACTAAGTTTTCTCCATGATTGGCTCTTGCCTCCTCAATACCACTGAGCTTCTCCAAAGCTTCCTTTACATGAGCCTCGCAGTGTGGGCACATCATTCCTTTTACTGTAATTTCCATTGTATTGTCCTCCTTTTTATTAACCTCTGGGCTGGCCTTTGTTAAAAGAGGCTCATGTCCCAAAGTATTTTTTATAATTTTATCATGACCATTGCCGTAAAGCTTGCACAAATTCAGTCGCAGAGCATTGCTGACAACACAAAAGCTGGAAAGACTCATGGCTGCCGCTCCAAACATAGGATTTAGGGTCCAGCCAAAGGCATGTATATAAGCTCCTGCCGCTAGCGGTATACCTATAACATTATAGAAAAATGCCCAGAAAAGATTCTCGTGTATATTGCGCAATGTAGCCCGACTAATCCTTATGGAAGCAGCTACATCACTGAGCTTGCTTTTCATAACTACTACATCTGCAGCATCTATGGCTACATCTGTGCCGGCACCAATAGCTATACCTATATCTGCCGAAGTAAGAGCCGGAGCATCATTGATTCCATCTCCTACCATAACTACTTTACCTTTATTTTTTAGCTGCTGCACTACAGCAGCCTTGCCATCAGGTTTAACTGAAGCCACCACCTCATCAACTCCTGCCTGACTAGCAATAGCCCGAGCGGTCAGCTCATTATCTCCTGTCAGCATAATAACATGAATTCCCATTGCCTTAAGCTGGTCTATTGCATCCTTAGAATCAGCTTTGATTACATCTGCCACAGCTATCATGCCATACAGCTTGCCTGATTTGGCAAAAAATAATGGTGTCATGCCTTTTGCTGCCAAAGAGTCAGCCTTTAGCATCATATCATCTGATAATGTTAATTTTTCTTTTATAAATAACTGACTGCCGGCATATGCTTTTTGCCCATCAATAGTGGCCTCTATACCATTGCCTGGCAAGGCTTTAAAATCAGTTACAGCCTCAATTGATACATCTTGCTCTGTAGCATATTGGCTTATGGCCCTGGCCAAAGGATGCTCAGACGACTTTTCCAAGCTGGCTGCAAGAGTAAGCAGCTGGCTCTCCTCTATACCATATGCTGGATATAGCCCCGTCACCATAGGCTTGCCCTCAGTGATAGTACCTGTCTTGTCAAGACAAATAATCTGAGTTTTGCCTGTCTCCTCCAAGGAAACAGCAGTCTTAAATAAAATGCCATGCTTGGCACCCACACCATTGCCTACCATAATAGCTACCGGAGTAGCAAGGCCCAAGGCACATGGGCAGGATATAACAAGCACAGATATTGCTCTGGTCAAGGCATAGCCTAAAGTCTGTCCTACCAGCATCCATATAATAAAAGTAATAATGGCAATTGTGATAACCGCCGGCACAAATATACCAGAAACCCTATCTGCCACCTTGGCAATAGGGGCTTTGGTGGCAGCTGCATCACTGACCATGGCAATAATCTGAGACAGCGTAGTGTCCTGGCCCACCCGAGTAGCCCTACAGGTAATAAAACCAGACTCATTGATAGTTGCTGCAGACACTGCATCCCCTGGTGCCTTATCTACAGGAATACTCTCTCCTGTCAATGCAGATTCATTAACAGCCGTACTTCCATCTATTACTACTCCATCCACCGGAATGCTCTCACCTGGCCTTACTACAAAAATATCACCGGCCTGCACTGCGGCAATTTCTACAGTAACTTCTGCGCCATTTTTAACCAAAGTGGCTGTCTGTGGAGCCAGCTTCATTAAACTTTTTAAGGCATCTGTAGTGCGGCCCTTAGACATAGCTTCAAGCATCTTGCCCACTGTAATCAAGGTAAGAATCATTGCTGCGGACTCAAAATAAAATTCCATCATAAGTTCCATAACCCTGGCACTGTCCCCTGCCACCTGGACCCCTGTCATAGCGAAAAGCACATATACAGAGTATCCGAAAGAAGCCGTAGCTCCCAAGGCTACTAGTGTATCCATATTAGGGGACCCGTGTACAAGCCCCTTAAAGCCACTGACAAAAAACTTCTGATTAATAACCATAATAGCTATGGTAAGAAGCATCTCGTATAAGCCCATGGCTATATGGTTACCTGATAAAAAGCCAGGCAATGGCCAATCCCACATCATATGACCCATGGATACATACATAAGTGGCAAAAGTATAATAACTGAGGCAATAAGTCTTCTCTTCATCTTTGGGGTCTCAGTATCCTTAAGTGCATCATCATACCCTGCCTGGGATGTCTGCTGCTGGCCCTTTAAGCTGGCACCATAGCCTGCATCAGTGACAGCCTTAATAACATCCACAGAGCTGGCACTTCCTTCTACGCCCATAGAATTAGTCAAAAGACTGACCGCGCAGGAAGTAACACCTGGTACAGCCGACACTGCCTTTTCCACCCTGGCCTGACAGGCTGCACAGCTCATGCCAGTAACATTGTATTGCTCCATAACCTACCTCCTACTTCATCAGCTTCTGTAATGTAGTTACCAACTCATCCACCACGTCATCATTGCCCTGGCGAATATTGTCCGCCACACAGGTCTTGACATGATTAGCAAGAAGCACCTTATTAAAGCTATTGAGAGCCGATGTAATAGCCGATACCTGCATCAAAATATCTGTGCAATAGGCATCGTTCTCTAGCATGCCCTCGACTCCCCGCACCTGACCTTCTATTCGCTTCAGCCTGTTCATCAAATCCCGCTTTTCCTGGTCTCCTCGATCCTTATGCTTACCCGAACAGCAAGGACAAGCGGCTTCATCAAGGCCACGATCCACCTCTTTATCTATTGACATATGTTCACCTCCATATACCCCCACGGGGTATCTCCATGCCATAGATAATATACCCCCGCAAGGTATCTGTCAATATGTAAAATGCATATTTAACTAAGTGCCGGGTTTACGTATTGGCCCGCCCCCTGAGGTTGTATATTGCATCCAAGGGAATCTGCACCGCCCAATATGTGCCGGACCGCGCTGCAAAGTTCCACTAAGCACATAGCGCTAAGAAAATGGGCACCATAAAACAATCGAGT
>CAVJHG010000007.1:0-90738 GCA_963649335.1 bacterium | reverse complement strand
ATATTGCTTTTGAATTATTGGTTCCAAGCACTGCCGAAGGACAAGTAAACCGAATCAGAAAAGCAATCCGAGCACTTGACTTTATGCCGGCACGAAATCCTATCGTTGATTGGGAGCCTTGGAAAAGCCTGGGAATGCATAAGATACCTGTCGATAACTTTATTATTTTCTACACTGTAACAGATGACTCTCAAACCGTAACAATTATCAGAATTGTATATGGCGGACGTGATGTCAAAAGTATTGCATTTGAAACAAATAACAAATAGTGAAAAGAGGAACAACCATAATGTTGTTCCTCTTTTAACATAATAATTTATTAAAATCCGCCCCTTTTTTCCTTATCTCACAACCATAAAAGACAATATTCTGGCATCCTTATCGTGGTCTCTTCTCCAGGAATACAGTTCCCTATTCTCAAAGGTGCAGATATGGTTGTCATGAATATTTTCAGCCATAAGCCCCGCCCTCAGAAGAGATGCTCTAATGGCAGCTCCCATATCTATATTGTACCTGCCATTGTCCTTGGCCTCGATAATTGCCTGGCACTCCTGGCTAGAAAAATTATCATAAAAGCCTTGCAAGTCCTTTTCTTGCACCTCGTGGTGCCTTGGGCTAATGTATGGACCCAGGTGACATATTATATCTGCAGGATTAGTGCCATATTCCATCTGCATTTTTTCTACAGCTTGCAACACAATCTCCTTGGCACATCCATCTCTCCCACTATGTACCAGACCTATAGCTTCATGGACCGGGTCATGCAAAAATACTGGCACACAATCTGCGGTAACTATAGCCAGTATAAGACCTCTATCCTGGGTTATCATGCCATCATAGATGTTTGACTCCCCCACAGCTTGTGAACCAGACGTCATCTGTCTATCATTCTCTTGGACTTTCGCATTTTCTACTTCTTTAAGTATGCCCTCACCGCCATTTTTCTTACTAACCCCACGAATTAAATCCGTGTGGCGCTGTCTCACTCGCACCATATCTGAAGCTGTCAAACCAAATTCCCCTGCCAAGGCCTCATACTGTGGGTAGTCTTCAGCCTCATTATTGCGCCAATGACCAGAGGCATCTGTGGTGTAGCCTGCTATTATTTTATTTGAGTCGAAGGTATTTATTAATGTGTATTTCATAGCTTATATTTTTCTATATTGCATTCATGCAACTTCGTCTTCTTGTCGTAATTAATACCTACTAGTAATAGATTGCCCTGGTACTCACTTAGGCTGTTACAATATTCCTTCTTTTTAATCTGCTCTATTGCTCCGCTCGCCGAATTATCCCATTTAAGTTCTACTACAAGGGCTGGCTTGTCTACAAATTTCTTTCTTGGTATAAAAACCAAATCGGCAAATCCCTTTCCTCCAGCTAATTCTCTATAGACTGTGTAGTAATTTCTTGCTGCATATAAAGCCAAAGAGATAGTGTAACTCAAGGCATTTTCATCATTATACTGAATATGCGATGTCTCAAAATGTGCCTGTCTAATGCTCTCAGCCACCTGCTCTTCTCTTCCCTGCCATATTGCCTGAAGCAGATCTGCTGAATTTTTTAAAGATTGTGATACCGGACCCCAATCTGATGCCGCTACACTGTTTACATATTCACTCCGCACTTCATTGTTTGGTATTTTTACGGTTTTATTGTCTGAATCATAGGCAAGATAACCCAGGTGAATCAACAAAGTAAGTACGTCGTCTTCAGTTCTAAAGGTAGTCATATCATTGGTAAAACTGCCTATATTCACATGAACGCTTTCCCCAGCAATCATGCTAAGCACGTCATCCTTGAGACCTTCAAAATTCATATCAATATAGACCTGCAGAGCTTCAAATGTCTCAGTTTGATTCCAATAATTCTCTATTTTTCCAAAAAGCATGCTGTTGGCAACAGACCTGGGACTATAAATTGAAAGCTCATCTGGAAAAGAATATCCATCATACCATGCTTTAACCTCTTCCAAATCCATTCCATAGCTATCGCACAGACTCATTACCTCTTTTTCTGTAAATCCCACATAAGAAGCCAAAGGGCCAGGATGCAACATGGAAAATTCATCAAACATATTGAGAGCTGAATGTGTACCATATTTTTTAATTGGCAAAATTCCAGTTATATATGCCAGATGAACATATGCCTTATCTTTTAATAAATCCCTCAGGAAATCCAGATACAGCTCTTGGGCTTCTTTATCCTGGGGATATTCCCTAAAAACACAATCCCATTCATCTATAATAATGACAAAAGGCTCCTTTGTAGCCTGGTATATATCCTGCACGGATTCAATCAAATCGCCTTCGTCGTAATAATCTACTGTTGGGTATTCTTTTTTCAAGTCTCTAATCACAAGAGATTTAAGGCGCTCTATTAATTCAGCTACATCATTGCTCCTACTTAAAAACTCCTGCATATTAAGAGAAATAGTATTGTACTTATTAAGATGTTCATTAAAATTGGAAGTCCCTGCTATATGTAATCCCTCAAAAAGCTGAGCCGAATCACATCCACGACTATAATATGCCGTAAGCATATCGGCTGCCATAGACTTGCCAAAACGACGAGGACGACTGACACAAATATAGCACTGCTGGGTGTTAAGCATCCTGTTGGTATACTCTATTAGGCCGGTCTTATCTACATATATCTCAGAATTAATACTTTTCTGAAAGCTCTCATTGCCTTGATTTAAATATCTACCCATCCTCGCTCCTTTATCTTCTACTGATAAGTTACTTGAATTTTAGCATATTTTCCCCTTCTTCAGAAGTATTAAGAAAAATTGCCTCCAAATACTTGACCTGAACTAGACTCCAAGTGGTACACTTATAGGCGTAAAAGTGTAATAACTTTCCAGTAACTGTTAGGATCATCTTAAGCTAAGCACTTACCGGTTAGTTATGTTTAGTCTAATAATTTTATCACGGAGAAATAAGATGGATGGAGTAAAGAAAAACTTTGGCTTCGGATGCATGCGCTTACCTATGATTGATGGTGCAGTAGACATCCCACAGATGAACAAAATGGTAGATTATTTCCTTGAGCAGGGCTTCAATTATTTTGACACAGCTCATGGTTACTTAAATGGTCTCAGCGAAAAGGCGCTAAAAACATGCCTGACAGACCGTCACGATAGAAGTGAGTACATTCTCACCAACAAGCTGACCAATTTTTATTTCAAGACAGAGGCTGATATTCGCCCATTTTTTGAGCAGCAGTTAAAAGACTGTGGCGTGGATTATTTCGATTATTATCTTATGCATGCCCAGAACGCTGAAATATTCCAGCACTTCAAGAAGAATAATGCTTACGAGACAGCCTTCGCCTTGAAGGAAGAGGGAAAAGTAAAGCATGTAGGCATGTCCTTCCACGACAAGGCTTCTGTTTTGGATCAGATACTCACTGAATACCCACAGATAGAGGTAGTTCAGATACAGTTCAACTACGTAGACTACGAGGACCCAGCTGTTGAAAGCCGCAAGTGCTACGAGGTCTGCCGCAAGCATGGCAAGCCAGTCCTTGTTATGGAGCCTGTAAAGGGCGGCAATCTGGTCAATCTTCCAGCCGAGGCTCAGAAAGTCATTGATGACCTGCATGGTGGCTCCTCAGCCAGCTATGCCATCCGCTTTGCTGCAGGCTTTGAAGGCATAGCCATGGTTCTTTCCGGCATGAGCACCTTCGAGCAAATGGAAGACAACCTCAGCTTTATGAAGGACTTCAAGCCTCTCGATGAGACAGAGCAGGAAGCCATTGCAAAAGTACAGGCTATCTTCAGAGGGGAAAACCTCATCCCTTGTACCGCCTGCCGCTACTGCGAAGCCGGTTGTCCTAAGCAGATTAAGATTCCAGATCTTTTTGCCGTCCAAAACAGCAAGCAGATTCACCACGACTGGAACGCCGATTACTACTACGGTATCCACGCCTCCGAAAGCCATAAAGCCTCTGACTGTATCAAGTGTGGCAAGTGTGAAAAGGCCTGCCCTCAACACCTGCCTATCCGTGAGCTTCTTGTGGGAGTAGCCCAGGAATTTGAGAAGGCAAAATAATACGGAAGATTTTGGGTGTACTTGGACTCCCACTTAGTAAAAGGCTTACTCTTTTGCAAGCTCCCTGGTAGTCTGACTCTTTCCTGGCTCATCACAGCAAATGTCCTTTTCCTTTGGCTGTGAAACTGTTTTTGGAGCAGTGTTTACTGCAGTGTTATTGCCAAAGCCAAGCATTTCCGTCTTAAAGGTAAGGTCTGCTGCTGCAGCTGCCAAATCTGTAGGCACTACTATCTTGGTGGCTCTACCATCACCCAGCTTGCTCAAGGCTTCAAGCTTCTTCAAAGCAAGTACGCTGTCATCCATCTGGGCATTTTTCAACATCTCAATACCACGAGCCTCAGCCTCATATACCAGGCGAATAGACTCAGCCTGACCTGTAGCTCTGGCTATGGCTGCATCACGCTCTGCCTCAGCCTTGAGAACTAAGGCTGTCTTATCACCCTCAGCTCTTGTGATAGAAGCCTGCTTATGTCCCTCTGCTTCAAGTAAAGTCTCTCGGCGATCACGCTCTGCCTTCATCTGCTTTTCCATAGAGCGCTGTATCTCCTCTGGTGGGATGATATTTTTCAGCTCTACACGGTTTACCTTGATGCCCCATGGGTCAGTGGCCTCATCCAAAATGCCCTGCATCTTGCTGTTGATTGTATCTCGGGATGTAAGGGTCTGGTCCAGCTCCAGCTCACCTACCAGGTTACGCAGAGTTGTAGCTGTAAGGTTTTCCAAGGCCATAATAGGACGCTCAGCACCATAAGCATAGAGCTTTGGATCTGCCACCTTAAAGTAAACAACTGTATCAATCTGCATGATAACGTTGTCCTTTGTAATAACTCCCTGTGGTGGGAAATCACAAACCTGCTCCTTCATAGAAATGCGCTTTGCCACTCTGTCTACCAGGGGTATTAGCACATGTGGACCTGAATTCCATGTGGTCATGTACTTACCTAAGCGCTCCACAACATACACGCTTGACTGTGGAACAATCCTAAAGCCTGCAATAACAATAACTAAAACAATAATTACTAAAGCTATTAACATAATTTTTCCTCCCCATTTCTTGGTTTTTGTTGATTAAATGCTATCACACCAGAATACTTATAACAACTAATTCCTGTAATTGTTTAAATAATATTTTCTGAACTCACATTTCATTAATCAAAGCCATTTTTATTCATAACTAATACCTAAAAAAGCCAATAGCCCGATAAGCTTATTTAAATAAATACCCGTAAAAAAGCCAGCTGCATTTTCATGCAACTGGCTTCATTTTTTTATGAAATCTAACTATTAAAATGCCTTTGTATATATATCAAGCACCTGCTCTTCCAAGAGTGGAATATAGTTGTTTTTAAGAAGTCTCTGCTGAGTGGCAATAACATCTCTGGCAAAAACAGCTAAGTCTTCTTCCTTCACTCCAAACTCCTTCAGTGGCTGACTCTTAAGGACCTGGTCCATAAGGGAATACAATGCTTCCAATGCTTCCTCTGGAGCTACCTCTAGAACTTCGGCAAGGACTGCCTCAAGCTCATTGATACGGCCTTCTGGCTGCAATTTCTTATATGTCTTCATAACTGGTGCAAACATAAGCTGGTTAGACTGACCATGAGGTATATGATATACGGATCCAAGTGGATAAGCACAGGCATGTACTGCTGCACATCCAGCGTAGCCAAAGCCCAGACCTGCCCAGTTAGATGCTTTGAGGAAATCTGCTGCATATTCCTTCCATGTATCGCCGCCACCTGCTGCAACTGCCTTCTTCCAGCATGATACTATAGTCTTAAGTGCCTCTGTTGAGAAAATAGCTGAAATACTGCAACGATTAGGGCTGAGGAAAGACTCAACAGCGTGAACCATAGCATCGATTGAAGATGTAGCAAATACCTTATATGGCAGACTTTCCAACATATTTGTTATCATTACAGCGCTATCTGGAATCATAGCAGGAGATGCCAGTCCCATCTTAACGCCCTTGCTAACACGGTTGATAACAGAAATGCTGGTTACCTCACTGCCTGTACCACAGGTAGTAGGCACTACAATAAGAGGATGAACCTTTTTCAGATCTGCCACATGATCGTAAAGGTCATCTACCTTATCCTCTGGTCCTGCCACAGCTACAACCTTGGCTATATCTATAACAGTACCGCCGCCAATTGCGATAATACGGTCATATTTTTTATCACGAAGAGCATCTAAAATAGCATCCACATCTCCATCTGTAGGCTCTCCCTTGGAATATTTTTCTCTGAAAAGTGTCTGGACACCTGTGCCAAGTCCCTCTACATAGTCCTTGTAAGTATGCTCACCACAAAGAACCAGGTCATCTGGACCTATGCCTGCATCTGCTGCAAACTCCGCAAAAGTATCAAACTCTCCTATCTCAGTTGTAATTGAAAAACCCTTCATTACCTTAAGCCTCCTTTTTTACCTCTTCGTCACTTAAATCAAACTTGCGCTCAGCAAGACCTATAATAAATTTTGCTGTTTCTTCCCATCCAAGCAAGCTTGAGTTGAGAAGAATATCACGAGTACGTCTGTCTCCACGCTTTGTGCCAGTAATATACTCATGACGAGAATGCTGAGCACGTTCATCAGCCTCCCACTCTTCCTTAGCCTTTTCATGGCTCAGTCCCTTGTCCTTCATTACCTGAGCAATCTCATCCTCTTCAGGAGCGTAAACAAATACATTTAGTACATTATCTCTACCCTTAAGGATATAATTGCTACTTCTACCAACAATTACGCAAGGAGAATTGTTGGCAAACTCATTGATAGCTTCAAACTGAGCATCAATAACCCTGTTGGAAAGGTTAGCATAGCGCACACCATATGAAGTATCAAAAGAATATCTGACACCGATTTTGTTATCGGCCTCAGCTACAAGCTCCTTGTCTACGCCCAGATGATCAACTACAGAATCTACCAGGTCTCTGTCATAGTAAGCAATACCAAAATAATCTGCTACCATTTTAGCTATCTCTGGTCCGCCACTGCCACACTCACAACCTATAGTAATAGCAAATTTCTTGCCAGCGTATCTCTTGTTGATTTCTGCAAAATTCTCTGCCTCTACTGTTGTGTACTCTTCCTCAGTATCCTCTACGATGAAAATATCACGACCGAATTCTTCACCATATTTGTTCTTAGAATAAACATAGAAAAATACACCAAGAAGAAGCCATGCACCAACTACGATCCATTCCTGCCATACAAGAGCTGCAGAAAATGAAGCTGGAATAATATAAAGAAGTGTCATAAAGCCAGCCATCACAACAGCCATAAAGCCCACCAGCTTGCCACACTTTACCTTGTATGGTCTATCCATATCAGGACGCTTTTTTCTCAAAATACAATATGAAATTGATACAAAAAGATAAGCTATAACACAACCAAATGATGCTGCGTCTACCAGCCATACAAGTACACCTCTTCCAAAGAATGGTGCTATACAGCAAGCCGCACCGCAAAGATAAATAGCTGCCTCTGGTGTCTTGTACTTGCCCAGCTCACCGAACTTACCTGGAATCATGTAAGACTCACCCATAGAATAAAGGGCGCGGCTGCCGCCCATAAGAAATGAGTTCCATGAAGTAACAATACCACATAAACCACCTATAATAAGAACCTTGCCCATCATAGGAGAGTTAAAAGCTATCTCTATAGCCTTTGCTGAAACAAGACCATTCTGAGAGCCCATTTCCTCAGCAATAGCAGATTGTGGCATGATATTACATACTGCAAATACTATAAGTAAATACCATGCTACTGCAAGAAAAATGGAAAGCAGCATGATACGGCCTACCTTCTTATAAGGTACGTTGATTTCCTCAGCCGCCTGTGGAATAACGTCAAAGCCTATAAAAAGAAATGGTGTCATGCAGGCTACCTTAAATACAGAACCCAAAGTAGATCCTGTGCCAGCCTCCCACATCTGAGATGTAATATTTGAGGCATCACCATTAACAGCTGAACCTACTATAAGAAGGATACCTGCTATTGCAATGATTGCTGTTAAAACAGTCTGCAGGATAGCTGCTGTTTTTGCACCCTTTATGTTGACATATGTAATCAAAATAGAAAAAGCTACACCAAGAATAACTGTAGTCAGATATATATCACGACCAGCTACAGTATATAAATACACCTGATTGAAATTTGGGAAAAGATAGGTAATAACTGTAGGCAATGCTGTTGCCTCAAAGGCAGCTGTTGCTACATATCCTAAAATGATCATCCAGGTACATACAAATGAACCTGTAGGTCCCATGGCCCTGTATGAAAATACATGTTCACCACCACACTGTGGCATTGCCGATGTCAGCTCTGCGTAGGTCAGACCTACAAAAAGTACCATAATGCCACCTATAAGCATGGCAATCATTGATCCTGCAAAGCCGGCTGTGGTAATCCAGTCACCTGAGTTGATAACCCAGCCCCAGCCAATCATGGCACCAAAGGCTATAACTAAGATATCCCAGCCGCCCATGACTTTGTCAAACTTTGATTTTTGCTCCATAATATACCTCCGAAGTAAAAAAAGTCAGAGCAAGGGTAGTTATACTCTTGCTCTGACTCCATTGTCATTTATTGTCGTTTTTTCTTGATTTTTCTTAAGCCTCTAATGCTTCCTTTAAAGCTTCCTCGTAAATCTCAAGTCCCTTTGCCATCTGCTCATCTGTCATGCAAAGTGGAGCAAGGAAACGAATTGTGTTGCTGGCAAAACCGCAGGTCTCAAGGAGAAGTCCCTTCTGAAGAGCCTTAGCAACTACATCTGCTGCCAGCTTAGTTGCAGGAGCCTTTGACTCTCTGTCTGTAACAAGCTCAACACCAATCATTGCGCCCAGTCCTCTTACATCGCCGATGCAATCATACTTATCCTGAAGCTCCTTGAAACGAGCCATTACAACCTCACCGATATGAGCTGACTTTCCAGCATAATCATCACGCTGCATTACATCCATAACAGCCAGGGCTGATGCACATGATACAGGGTTACCACAATATGTACCACCGATAGTACCTGCTGGTGCTGCATCCATAACCTCAGCTCTTGCTGTGATAGCTGAGATAGGAAGACCGCCGCCCAAAGACTTTGCTGTTGCAATAATATCTGGAGCTGCTCCAGCCTCTGCCCAGTACTCTGATGCAAAATACTTGCCTGTACGGCAGTTACCGCACTGTACCTCGTCTGCAATAAGAAGGATGCCATTGTCATCGCAGATCTTTCTTACTGCCTTTACCCACTCGATAGGAGCTGGGATAAATCCACCCTCGCCCTGAAGTGGCTCTACTATCATACATGCAACTTCCTTTGCAGGAGCGCCCTCATCAAAGATACGATTAAGCTCATCGATGTAGTACTGAACTGCCTCAGCCTCTGTGTAGCCCTTTGGTGCTCTGTACATATATGGATAAGGAGCTCTGTAGATGCTAGCTGGGAAAGGTCCCATGCCCTGAGCATATACCTTCTTGGCTGTGAGGGCCATTGTCAGGTTTGTTCTACCGTGGAATGCGCCTGTGAAGCAAACAACTGCATTTCTGCCTGTGTAAGCCTTTGCAATCTTGATAGCGTTCTCATCGCACTCAGCACCTGAGTTTGCAAAATATGTCTTCTTTACATCACCCTTTACAGGCATGATAGCGTTGAGTCTCTCAGCCAATGTTACATATCCGTCATGTACATATACATTAAAAATAGTGTGGAAATACTTCTCAGCCTGAGCCTTAACTGCCTCAATAACCTCTGGATTTGAATAGCCTACATTAAGTACGCCTACGCCGCCAACCCAGTCAAGGAACTTATTACCATCCAGGTCCTCAAACATGGCGCCTGCGCCTTCCTTAATACAAATAGGATATGCCTTGCCGCATAATGCCTTTGGAATAGAAGCATCTCTTCTATCAAGAAGCTCCTTTGACTTAGGTCCTGGAACCTGTGCTGTTACAATCTCTGGTAATGCTGTTCTCAAATCTGACATTTTTCTTTCCTCCATTTTTCCTTTTTGATTAGAAAAAAAGCGTCGAACAGTAACTACTGCTCGACGCCTTTGTCTTTGCCTTTTGATAGTGCATATTCTAGCACTATTTCTCTTCAGTTCAATGTAGGTCGTGCACTATTTTTATTGTGCGCCGTGCACAATGCACCTATTTATGACCGCCCTGATGCTCCAATATTGCAAAAGCAAGCTTGAGATTAACCAAATCCTCTAAAGCATCAAAATCTACTCCCAATATTTCCTTTATACGAGACAACCTGTAATTTAAGGTATTGCGATGTAAAAACATAGCCTCCGCTGTCTCCTTAGCATTGCAATTGTGATTGAGATACTGACGCAGGGTATCTGACAGGCTGCTGTCTCGCACCTGGTCTGCCCTCAAAAGCAGACCCAGCTGAGCCTCCACAAAATCATCCAGGGCTTTGTCATCATCAATTTTGGCAATCAAATTATAAAAGCCTTGTTTTTCCTCACCCCGCCTATGCTCCTCCAATACAAGCTGTTGGCACAGGATTTGACTCAGGTCTACTAAGGCATATTTTTCCGGCAATTCAAAAAGAGGAAGCTTATATCTATCGCAATAATCCACCATCTCATCAGATATTTGGCCCTCATTTATTCCAAGAGCCGCTATGTCAAAGGCTCTCATCTTTTCTATTAGCTCTCTCAGGGCCACTGTATCCCCTGTCAGCTTGGGATTAGTCAAAACCACAAACTCACTGCCGTGGATGTAATCCTCCATACGATATTCACTTTTAACACACTGAAGGCAATCTGCAAAATATATCCAGCGTATATTGTGATCGAGTCCATCCTCCCCTGCCCTAAGGATTAGCACGTCCTTCAATTCAGGGAGTTTCATAATATCTCGGCAATTCATGTATTGCGATTTCTCCTTAAATAAAACTTTATCTATCCTTCCATTATCCTATCCAAAATAGCATCAGCTACTTCTCTTTTGGTCATCTTTGGCAGTTCCTTAGCTCCTGTCTCTGTAATCAGGGTAACAATATTAGTATCTGTACCAAAGCCGGCTCCATCTGTGCGAAGATTATTGGCAACTATCATGTCCACATTTTTCTTTTTCAACTTGGCTGTGGAATTCTCCAGCATGTGCTCTGTCTCCATAGAAAAGCCACAAATAAACTGACCTTCCTTCTTATGAGCTCCCAGATAAGAAAGTATATCTTCTGTCCTCTCCAGCTCTATGGATGAATCCGAAGAATCCTTCTTCTTTATCTTTTCAGCAGCTACATTTACCGGTCTAAAATCAGCCACTGCTGCACTTTTTATAATAATATCCTGGTCTGCTGCTCTCTCCTTGACAGCCTTAGCCATATCAGCTGCAGATACTACAGGCACCAGCTCCACAAACATAGGTGGCTCTATACTGACAGGTCCACTAACCAAGGTAACTGAGGCTCCCCGCTCCATGGCAGCCTGGGCAATAGCATATCCCATCTTACCAGTGCTGTGATTGGTAATGTAGCGAACTGGGTCTATGGCTTCCCTGGTTGGCCCCGCTGTAACAAGCACTTTCTTACCTGCCAAGTCATGATCATGGGCCAAGTCTCTTAATATATACTTCAGCAAAATCTCCGGCTCAGGCATTTTGCCTGCCCCTGTATCTCCGCAGGCTAGGTAGCCACTGGCTGGACTGATGACCTCATAGCCGTATTTTTCCAGCCTACGCAAATTGTCCTGCACTATAGGATTCTCATACATATTGGTGTTCATAGCCGGGCTGATTATCTTCTTACACTTAGCTGCCATAATGGTGGTTGTCAGCATATCGTCCGCAATGCCATGGGCAATTTTACCTATAACATTGGCACTAGCTGGTGCCACCATAAAAATATCTGCTTTTTTAGCCAAGGACACATGCTCAACACTATACTCAAAATTGCGGTCGAAGGTATCAACCAGACACTTATGGCTGGTCAATGTCTCGAAGGTAATAGGATTTATAAAATTGGTGGCATTCTTTGTCATAATGACATGCACCTCGGCATGCAATTTTACCAAAGCTGATGCCAGAGATGCTATCTTATAGGCTGCTATGGAGCCTGTGACTCCCAGTACTACACATTTTCCTTTAAGCATAATTTTCTCCTAAGCTTTTTACATAGTCATTACAGTAAAAATTTTTCTTTCCATCTGTACTTCTTCAATAAAATCAAGCATTTGCTCTTCATCTAAAGGCATGCCATACTCCTTTTGAATAAGTCTAAGATAATAGCGTCCCTTATTCCAATAGGCTGTACTTGCTACAGAGCTGCGATTGTAATTCATACAAAACAAGGCAGCTTTATTCTTATCCTCAACAGCAGACATAGGCATAACCGCCTCTAAAATAAAATTGCCCTTGTCTATATCCACCAGATAATATCTGATAAAAAAGCTAATTTCCTCAGTCTCTGTAACTATAAAAAGTCTTAAGGCAGGCTTGTCCTCAAAGACTGTCTGCATACATTCAATATCCATCTGATGTAAAGAATCTTCCAGCTGCAGCAAACGCATTAATTCATAGGTACTATCATCCTCTACTGCATCATCTTCATCGTCTTCGTAGTCTTCCAATTCCTCTAAATCTTCATATTCATCAAATTCAATATATTCTGCCATTTATTATCTCCTAAAATCCCCGGGTATTAGCCTTAAAAAGCTATGGGCCTGTCTATTTTGTAAAAGTCAAATCATTAATCACAGAACATGCATCCCTTAATTCAAACAGAAACAATCCCGATGTTTGATCGTCATATATGTCATACTCATAATCTGCACTGTCTTTTCGGGCTATTCTCTTTATGCTACCATCGTCATTAAGCTTATATACCGGTATATTATGTCCATGAGGATTTTGAACTATTAACCATTTTCTCTTTACTCCATTATATTCTATTTCCTCTGTTCCCACTATAATATACTGGTGAGTAGCAACAAGACCATTGTTAATATTTTCTCCTGCTGTGCCCTTTATCTTTGCATTTGATGATTTCAATTCGTCGATACCAAATGCGACACTTTTTTTAGCATCTAATCTGTCTTTGATAGTGTTAAAAATTTCTTCCTCTTCTGCTGTATACTCACTTCCTCGATTTGCAACCTCTTCCTGATAATCTGCATTAAACAATGCTACCATGGCAGAAATGTCATTAAAGAAATCTGTACCATTCTTAGAATAATCCTTCCAGCATTTTTTAAAGTATTTAATAGCTTCTTCAGGCACTCCTGCTTCTTTTAATGCAAGATCAGATGGTGTGGAACCAGTTACATCTTTAAATTTTGATAGGCTATTCAACACTTCATTTAATGCCTTAATAAAAGCAACAGAACTCATTGAATTTAAAATATCCTGCCCATGTATAATTATTAATGTCTGCTCTAGCAAGTCCCTGAAATGATGATATTTCTTAAGCTCTTTTTCATAAGCTTTGTTTTTAGCTCTATTATTAGCTAAATATCTCATTGCCGCTGCATCATTGCTATGCTTACTTTTAAATAGTAAAAAGCTTAAAGCATCCACTTCTGGCCGTGTTAAATCACCATCTATTTTTTTCATTCGACTTTCAAATGTTTTAAATTGTAACTTTACTTGTCCATCCTGCTTTATCTCTGTATCTTCGCCAGTAATATGTTTTATTGTATCATAGGCATTACCGCCAGAAATATTATCATAGCTAAATTTAAATAGATTAGCCTGAGTTCTTAGTTTGTTTGTAAAATAATATTTGTAATTCCGTCCTTGCTGACGACCATTTTTAAGTCGGACGCTGGCATAAGCCTTTTCTATCATTTTTATCCATAAAGGTCCCTTAGCAAAGGCATCAACTACCTTACCTGATTCATAAATATCCACCGGTATTGTTTTAGATACTTTAACATATATAGGCTTTTTTTCCTCATCCGTATTAAAAAAACGAACAGTTACAGTGCCATCTAAATTATCCTTCATCATTTTTTTAATTTTCTTTGGATCTGCAGATATTATTGCTGCAAGAGAAGCCATCAAATAACAGTCACCTACCGCTCCCTGCTTAATATCCTTCAAGCAAGGCTCATGTTCAAAAAGAGGGCGGTCAATGACAGATATAAAGCATCGTTTATAAGTCTCGCCTGTTTTTGTATTAATAAATTTAGGGTTTTGCACCATATCCGTAAAGTATTCATCCTTAGTTACAAAATCCCCATCATAATAATAATTCAATTCGCCGCCACCCAGCTCAACCAATTTACTTGAAAAAAGTGCAGCATACTGCTTTTCTCTATAACTATTTGAGTATTTAATTATATAAAAAATACTATTTTGAACACTTTCCCATAAATTATTGGTTCTTGTTACATAATCATCCTGGGCATCCTCATTCAAATCCATTTTTTTAATATAATTAGTAAAGAGATTCTGTATCTTTTTGAAATTTTCAGTACTTACCCCTTCACCGTCAACCTTTTGAATTAAAGCAGCAATAATATTATTCATTCGAGATACTTTAGTTACATCATACTTCGAATTACTTAAATTGGTCATATAATACTGATTAAGTCTGATAGTACCTGTTGTATTGAACTCTTTTTCATCCCCAGTTTCAATTTTTTTCCGATTTATTTGAACATTTTCAAATGCCAGGTTCGGATTAGCTACTATTCCAAGTTCCTTCTCTAGTGCCGACAGCTTAGATTCATCATTTATTTCTGCAGGTTTTTCTTCCTCCTGATTTGCCGCCTCTTGATTTGCCGCCTCTTGATTTGCTTGTACAGGCTGTGCCTGAGTTCTTACAAGCTTTTCATACTGAACGTAGTCCTCTTTCCACATTCTTTGTCGAATAATAAAATTGTTTTTGTCTGCCTTCAAATCAATTAGTTTCGGCAAATTTTTTTCAAATTCTATTCCCTTCCCAAGATCTGCCATCATATTTTTGATATGCAGCCGCATATACTTCATCACGTCTAAAAGATTTTTAAAAAATATGTCTGCCTCATTTTTAGCTGAATCCCATATTTCTTTTAGAGTAGCTTTCTCTTCTTCTGTCACTTCTGCTTTTGTCTTTTGACTTAGATCCGTCAGACCCGCTTTTTTAATTTTTTCTTCATATATTTTATTGGTTTTGTATTTTTTAAACAGCTTGTCATTTACCTTAAAAGTCGCACACAATCTATCTACTGCCTCTATGATAAACAAATAGTCTTTCAGATTTGCATTTAAATTACTCGGATCTAAGAATACCGCCCTGTTTCGATCCCAGTACCTTGCCTTATAAATCAAACAGTTTCCAAGTATCTCATCAGGCTTAGTGGTCGTTTCCATTCTTATAAAATCAGCAGCATTTTGACTGCGAATCTCGTTGTCAACTTGTTTATATCTATTTTCAAATTGAACTATAGTTTGTGCCTTTGCTTTTTCCGCACTCTCCTCCTCAGTCAGCCTCTCTTTTTTTGCCTCCAGTACCTCCAGATTAAGCTCTTCCGGAATAGAAATTAAATCTTTACAAGCAGAATTCTTCAGCGCATTAATAAGCATCATCTTACTTTCTAAAGTAATCTGCTGAGAATATGCTTTCCAATCCTTGTCAGTATTATTTTCCCCCATAAAAAAAAGAGGTTTTTCCAATTGAAGTCTTCTGTTGTTAAAGGCGTATTCCTCCCGGATAATTTCCTTAGCCATTACATTTATGGCCTTGAGGTGATTCTGACGTACCTCTAGCATAAGATCCCAGTTTTCTCTTATTACCATTTTTACTTCATCTGACATATTTGGGTCATTAAGAGTTTCTCTATCAGCTGCAATTGATTTATCTATATGTTCAAATGATTTATGAAGTGCATCTAACTGTTTTATAGTATCATCTAATTTATGAAAGAAATAATCTGATAAATCACTGGTATTTTTGAATTGAGCCATAACATCGGCCTTGGTCTTATTTTGCTCATAGTTTGTTTCAGAATAATATGTCTTATTTTGAGTCGTCAATTCCTCCTGGCCCGGTGAAAAAGTTGTTTGTTTCTTTTGTTGTTTTTTGCTTGCAAATAATGGCATATATCCTTTTCCCTCCTTAAATCAGATCCTTTGCTGCTTTTACACCGCCAAGGCTGTCCGCATGAAGCAGAGCATTTTTAATGGCACGTCCCATAACAACTGCAGCCAGTGGCCCTACGATATTTACATTAGACTCCACCTCACCTACAGATGCCGCATATATACTGTCACCATCCGCCATGGTATGCACTGGCCTGATAGCTCTGCCATAGCCATTATGTGCCATGGCTGCCACCTTTGTTAGAGTAGTCTTGTCCATTTTTGCATTGGTAAAAATAATACCCAGGGTAGTATTTTCTTTATTGCCAAAGGCATTTCCGGATAGTTGAGCCATATCCTCAAAATATATGGATTCATCTCTCAGAAGCTGACCCTTTTCATCTGTTGCCCCTGCCAGTTCCTTATTTGTATCTATGTCATATATGTCTCCCAAGGCATTGACTGCCACCATGGCTCCTACCTTCAAGTCACCCAGCTGGATAGCATAGGTGCCAAGGCCTGACTTCATTCCCCTTGATATAGGCATATGATACTTACCCACAGTGCATCCCATACCAACTCCATGATTGCCCTGAGCCACCGACTCATAGCTGGCATTTTCACAGGCCCTATATGCCATAGCCGCATCTGGTCGCACCTTATAGTCTCCTATCATCAAGTCAAAAAGACAGGATGTGGCAACAAGAGGTACCGTAGTCACCCCCACATTGAAGCCTATGCCCCGCTCCTCCATATATCGCATTACTCCACCTGCTGCATCCAGGCCGTAGGCTGAGCCTCCTGATAAAAGTATGGCATTGAGGGCATGACAGTCTGCCACCGGATTAAGAAGTGGTGTCTCTCTTGATGCCGGGCCTCCGCCCCGCACATCTACTCCAGCCTCCACTCCCTTGTCAAAGATGACAACTGTGCAGCCTGTAATGCCTTTTTCATCATCTGCGTGACCCACCTTAAAGCCACCTATTTCCATTAAATCTATCTCTTTCATGCTTTTCTCCTAAATAAAAAATATACCTGGTGTAATTGGAAATGCTTTGTCGCCAAGACTCCCTAGCTCATCTTAGGTGCCGGAGCCTAAGCTTCAACTGTATTAATATCAATTATACCCTATGAATCCCTACTTTTTATTAAAGTTTTGTTAAAAAGTTTTTCCCGAGAACTATATAAAAACACAAAAGGCAGGCACCCCTGCCCGCCTCTACATACATATTTACATTTATTGCTAAAAAGACTTGCTCGCAAGTCATTATAGCTTAATTCAATTCTGCATCAGCAGACATATATATCTTCCAATCCCTGCCCATTCACTCAAAGTGTTTTAGGCAGCTACTGGCTTTATTTTGTTAAGAACCACTCCAATGATATATACGATTATTGCAGCTACTATAGCCTCTATGACTCCATTAAATGCTATAACACCGCCAATAACTCCTACAATAGCCTCAGCTGCTACTCCGCAAGCCTCAGCATAGGCATCCTTATATAATACCAGGATACTTCCCATAACAAGCAGAGTATTTGTCATGGCGCCTGTAATGCCGGCATATGCAAAAGCTACCACCTGGGCATTTTTCTTTACAAAAGCATACTGGGAAGCTGCTGCTGCAATAATAGCCACAATAAAGGCAATGACAAATGCTGCTACAGCTGAAAGACCTGCAAACTGCTTACAAATAAATTCATACAGGCCAAAGCAGAGTATTATTCCCATGACTATATTTAATACTGTGCCTGCCATCAGCTTTTTCTCTGAAAAAAGAACCTTTTTAATAAGCATATATACATAGAAAGGTACAATACCTACCAGGATTCTTGGAACAAAGCATATAAATAAGCTCTTGAATATGCCTGATGTACCAATAAAGCTGGCTGCAAGTACCGGTGAAAATACGAAAGACGAAACTGTGCCTCCTACAAAAGTAGCCTTGAGGCAGGATGTAAATCCAAATACAAAGCCTAAAAATGCTCCCTTCTTAGGACCGCAAAATAAAGCTCCCAATATAACTGGAATGTGGATAATAGTGGCATTGATTATGCCAAGAGGGATATATCCCAGAGGTGTGTAGGCCATAATGATAATAATGGCTGTGAATAAGCTGGTCAGCACCAGCTCGTAGGTTTTTGTATTGCGCATTGCTTTTTCCTCCTTTTTGGTATGAGCCCTTAGTGGGTCTCTTCCTGTTAAGCTTTGCAAATGCAAAAATGTATGCTTGCTAGATTCCTTATTTATTAGGTAACCTGCAATTGTTAATTTTATCACAATACTATATATATGGGAATTCCCCTTCTAGCTTTCTTAGGTTTATTTTTCAGTACAAAAATTTCTCCCGTCTAAATTATAAGAGCATTGCCTTGACTTCATTTTTTCACATTTCATTCTCTTTTACTTGATTTTTTCAAGCGGAAGGCCGTAATTTTATAATCTTCCCTCGTTTGAACCACAAAGTATTGAAGTTGAAAAAGCAAATTCCTATAATGCGTTTCATGATTAATCGAGGCCGTAATGATTCGGCACAAACCAAAATCCGGCGCCACACCAATGCTTAGGAGGAACAATAATGACAACATATAATCCTTATGAAAACGTTCTTAAGGTTATGGACGAGGCAGTTGAAAGAGGCGGTCTTTCAACCGATATGTACGAAATGATCAGAAATCCACAGCGAGAGCTTAAGGTATATCTGCCTGTAAGAATGGACGATGGTACTATCAAGGTTTTCGAGGGCTATCGTGTACAGCACTCTAATATCCGTGGTCCTTTCAAGGGTGGTATTCGTTTTCACCAGAATACAGACTTAAACGAGGTAAAGGCTCTGGCTACCTGGATGTCTCTAAAGTGTGCCGTGGCAAACATCCCTTATGGTGGAGCAAAAGGTGGCGTAACAGTTGACCCTTCAACCTTATCTCAGGGTGAGCTAATGCGACTTACCCGCAGATATACCTTTGCCATCGAATCAATTATTGGTCCTGATAAGGATATTCCTGCACCTGATGTCAACACCAATGCTCAGACAATGGCCTGGGTTTTGGATACCTACAGTATGCTAAATGGTCATCCATGTCCAGGTGTTGTTACAGGAAAGCCACTGGAGCTTGGCGGCTCAAAGGGCAGACCATCTGCCACCGGTCGCGGAGTTGTTATCAGCACAAAGCTGATTTTAAATAAATATGGCAGAAAGCTTGACGGCACCCGCCTTGCAATCCAGGGCTTTGGTAATGTTGGTGCAAATACTGCCCGCATTGCTTTTCACAGAGGAGCTGTTATTGTTGCCCTCAGTGATGTTTCCGGAGCTATTTACTGTGAAAAAGGCCTTGATGCGGACACTATCAGCACCTTTATAGAAGAAGGTCACATGCTTGCTGATTACGATGCTGATGGCGTTAAGCACATAACAAACGAAGAGCTGCTTGAATGCGAATGCGATGTACTTATTCCTGCAGCTTTGGAAAATCAGATTACCGAAGCAAATGCCGGCAAGCTCAAGTGCAAGTTTATTGTTGAGGCTGCCAACGGCCCTACAACAGCTGAGGCTGACAAGATCCTTGAAGAAAGAAATATCGTTTTAATTCCAGATATTTTTGCCAACAGCGGCGGTGTTGTTGTTTCTTATTTTGAGTGGGTTCAGAATATCCAGACCCTCACCTGGAGCAAGGCTCAGATTAACGAAATGCTTGAGGATATTCTCACAAAAGCCTTTGTAGATATTGAGGCAGAGGTTGACAAATCTGAATGTTCATTTAGAATGGGAGCATACATAGTGGCTTTAAGACGTCTTATTACCGCTAATGAAATCAAGGGATTATTCCCATAAAATTATGACAATGTGGTCATCTGTCCTTGGGACAGGTGGCCTTTTTTAGTGCATCATTTCATAAAAATGATTTAACCACGTTGGATTCAGCTTTTTTGTGAAGAGATGTACTATTCATAGGAGTGCTCAAATGACCCATAAAAACAAACTCAATATTCCAAAAAACTATGCAGATGAGCTAGATGACATTGATTACAAAATCATTGAACTCCTCCAAACCAACAGCCGAATGTCCGCCAAGGACATAGCCGCTCAGGTCTTTTTATCCTCCACTGCCGTGGCTACTCGAATAGACCGCCTTATTGAAAAAAATATCATCTGCAATTTTGGTATAAGCATAAACCCTGTTGCTTTAGGCTATTATACAAAGGCCTTTATCAGTGTTGAGGTAGATCCTTCCAGCAAAAAAGACTTTTATCCCTACATAGATAAATGCTTGAATGTGGTTCAATGCAATTGTGTGACTGGAGACTTTTCCATGCTCCTTGAAGTCCTCTTTCACAACACCATAGAGCTGGATTATTTTATTGGAGAATTGCAGCAATTTGGCAAGACCAAAACGCTGATTGTTTTTTCTACCTCTGTGGAACACAGAGAAAAATATTGGGTTCAGGATTAAGTATGATTAGTACAGTACCAAGTAGTAAAAAACTCTTTGTTCTGTACTTTTTTTGTTTTGTCAAGTATTTTACTTTTGGTTGTCCTTGCAACGTAACTTTTGTTAAAATAAGCCTATACTCTTGCTATGTTTTAACAAAACTACTTGATTTTAATTTTGCGAGGTCACTTATGCAAAACACACCCTTTACCATAGATCAGGTTCGTCCCATCAGAGATGGCATGACCATATCCCGCCCAGCACACTTGGGAGACTCACTTCCTGTTACCTGGTTCTCCATGGGGGCAGGCACATCCATTACTCCAGAATACTATGACTGCACCACCCTTTACCTGGGCAGCCCCTTTATGGGCACATTTATTCTTGGAAAAGAAGCCCGTCAAGTGCCTCTTGGCCCTAACGAGCTTTTATTAGTACCGCCAGCTACATTGTGCGGCACCACTGCCCCTAGTGGCATGATATACACAGAGATTATTTTAAAAAAGGAGAACTACACTATGAACGACATGATTAAAGCAGGCACCCCTACCAACTTAGCAGACCTTATCTCTTACGAGGAAGGCTCTATCGCCAACCTTGACATCGTACACGCTGACAATATGAAGTATGTGCTTATGGCCTTCGACGAGGGCACAGGCCTCACACCTCACCGTGCACCAGGCAACGCCATCCTCACCGCCCTTGAGGGTACTGCTATCATCGGATATGAAGGCACAGACTACCAGCTCAAGGCCGGAGAAAGCTTCCGCTTCGACAAGGAAGGCCTTCACTCAGTTACACCACAGGGCCGCTTTAAGATGAGCCTGCTGTTGGTACTTGAATAGTTTGCAAAAAAGCTACCCCATCTTTGGGGTAGCTTTTCTTTATCCTCTCATCAGCTGCACCTGTCCCTGGTACTCCTCCAACCGCTTAGTCTTTCTCAGCTTTTTAATCTCCTTATCTTTTCCAGGAAAAAGCTGCTCCCAATATACCCAAAATTCCTTCATGCGATGTAGAAGTGGTGTATCCCCTGACAAAATCTCCCTATACTGCCTCAGCAAATCATCGTGAAAGCTCCAAAACCTGTCATAATCAAAAGGTAGATCTTTTTCTATCAGGCCCTTGCTTTTTAACGCCAGCTCTGGATCCATCAAAAGCCCTCTGCCTATCATAAGAGTATCTATCTGAGGATAGCTGTCTAGGCAACTATCAATATTGTCAACTGACTTCAACTCTCCGTTATATATCAGAGGAATAGCTGTATGCCCCACAGCATATGCAAAATACTCTTCCCTAATAGGAGTCTTATAAAAATCAGCCTGAACCCTAGGATGTATTGTCAGCTGACTGATAGGGAATTTATTGTAGATATCAAGTATCTCGTAAAACTCCTCCGGGTCATTTTTACCAAGACGAGTTTTAATGGATATGTCATATTGAAGACCTGATTTTTCCCTGCCATCAAATATCGCATACAAAAAATCCTCCAGCTCTTCAGGATAATATAAAAGACCTGAACCCTTTTTCTTGGCTACTACTGTGCCGCTAGGGCACCCCAGATTTAAATTTATTTCTCCGTATCCCAATGGTACTATCTGCTGACATGCCCAGAGAAAATGATCTGCATTTTTTGTCAGAAGCTGCGGCACAGTTTTTGACACATCATTCTTCTCTGGATCTATATGATTCCACTCACGGCTAGTGAATTTCCTTGTCTCATTTGGAGACAAGAAAGGAGTAAAATATTCGTCTACCCCTCCATAATATCTGTCAAATGTATTTCTAAATATAGTATCTGTGATACCTTCGAGAGGTGCAAAAAAAATTTTAAAATTTGCTTTGTTCAAAATATTCCTCCAGCGCATCCAAATTCAAGTCCGAGTGCTCCACCTCCCTGGCATAGCGATATACCACCTCAACCAGCTTATCTTTTTCACTCTTGCCCTCAGCATAGACCCCATATATTTCAAATACCCACTCTACGCTTTTTACAATCAAGGCAGCTTTGCTGTAAATGCAGTCATCATACACTGCTCCACAAAAATAGGTATAGGTAAGGGTAGCAAGCAGTTGTCTGGTTGCCATGTCCTCCGAAGCTGTTAAGTGTAAAAGTGCCTGCTGCAATTCATCTCTATCTACCATAAGCACTTTATCCAAAAGGCTTTTCCACTCTGAATCAAGAACTTCTAGCTCTGCCAAGGCCTCTATGCCACCTGGCATCAGAGTAGCCAACTCCGGGGCATTTGCCCAGTCCTCTATCACATGGTCCATGTCATATAATCTGCCCTCATCCAAACATTCCTGCAGCTGGCTGGCAAATTCAAGCACCTGCCCCATGATATGAACCAGGTCATTTTCCTCATCATATATCATGGAAAAAATGACTTCTCTTGCATCACAAAGCTTGGTAAAAAGCAAAAAGTCAAACTCCTCAAAGTCGTCCTCCTCATCTACCTCAAGCTCATGGAAGGAAAGAGGATATTGCTTTTCCACCACCATCCGTGCTGCCTCTGGGCATGATATAGACAGTGAAAACTCTCGGATATCCTCAAACTCCTCTACATGGCGGGGATATGTCCTGCAGGTATAGCACAATGCCTCCTCCCCAAATTCACGCTGTATATTGCACAGCTCATCACTGCCAAGCATAGAGCAATTGCCCTGACACTGCTTAAAGACACCTTCTTTTTTATCAATGCCAGCTCTTATCTTTTCTCCAGGCTCACCTGGCAAGGCCTCGTACAAGTCCATAGCCTCATCATCTATAACTATCTGCCACACCTTGCAACAGCTACTAGGGCACTTGTCTGCTATGCACTTAAAGCTGTCAAAATCATCCTGTTTGATAAAATACATTTTTACTCCTTGTAAAAGAAAGACCGATGAAATAATCATCGGTCTTTTTTCGGGTTGGGCTGTTATTATTAACAACTGAAATATATGATACTACTTATTGGCGATTACTTCCATATCTTTTGCAATCTTACTGATTACATCCAGCGTCTGGTTCATTCCATCTAAGGCAATCATTGCCTCATCAGACACTGAAAGCACTGTATCTGTAGATGCTGCTACCTCCTCTGATGTAGCTGACAGATTGGTAATAGAATCCATAATCTGTGTATTTGCTACAATTACAGTATTTACAGAGTCCTCAACCTGTACCACGCCCCTGTGTAGCTCATCAGTACCCTGCTTAATATCTGCAAGCTTGCTGCCTGTCTCTTCAATTAAATCGTGCTGCTTGTTTGCCACTTCAGCTGAACGCTCCATGGACTGAGCTGCAGACTTGGCATCCTTTGTAAGACGCTCGATGATATTTGAAATCTCCTCTGTTGCCTGCCGTGTGCTCTCAGAAAGAGCTCTGATTTCATCAGCAACAACTGCAAATCCCTTTCCTGCCTCACCGGCACGGGCTGCCTCGATTGAAGCATTAAGTGCAAGCAGATTGGTCTGGCTTGAAATACCAAGAATTGTCTCTGTGATAGCCTGTACATCTTGGATACTATCATTAAGAGCCTGGGTTGTAGCACTGGTCTCTACGTTAATCTTGGCAACCTCTTCAGCCTGCTCCTTTAGCTTCACTATCAAATCTACACCATCATTTACGGTGGCTTCTACCCTGGCTGATACATCACCGATATTTGTCGCTTCCTCTCCAACAGTCTGGATACTCTCCTGGATATCAGCTGTCTCACTGGTCTGCTCTTCAATAGACTCTGCTGTATTTTTTGTTCCTTCAACAATCTCCATGACAGACGAATGAGTGGCATCCATTGATTCATTAAGCTTGTTGGATACGTCTTTAGCTTCTTCAAATCTCTCGTTAAGCTCCTGAGCAAGTCTTACTATCTCATTTGCTGTCTGGGCCTGTACATCAGCCCCATCTGTAATGGCCTGGGTTGTCTCTTTGTTCTGTCTCTTAAACAACCTAGAATACATTATTGCACATACACAAGCTATCACTGCAAAAATGCTCTGGGTAAATGCATCGTTTGAAGTGTACTCCCCTTTAACTATATGAAATACATCTGCTCCAATAAGTCCTGCTATCGCAATTATACAGCCACCAATCACAAGCCTGTCTTCACCATAAATCAACACAATGATAATTATGGAATACATGATTGCATACACCTGATTATTTGATGTGTTAAATATAGTAATCAGATAAAGTACTGCTGCACAGATGCACACTACATCCTTGTACAAAGCACTTGATTTCATGGTATTACCTGTCACAAGCAAAATAATAATTACAAGCAAAGCAACAACAATTCTTACAATAAAAGGAAAAGTCAATCCACTTTGTATGCTTGACATTGCAGTAAAAAGCAGCATAATAACTGCAATTGTAACGCCAATTATCTTGGCAAGTCTGTTTTTCTCTTGTGCATGTCTGGTTTCAATGTTCATTTTTGCCTCCATATCTTTTATTTTTACACAATAATTTATATTCTTCCGTCAGGTATTCTCATTATAGACTTATAAATATTAAAAAACTGTGTATTAATAAAAAATTCACATTTTTTTCAAAAAGAGGCTTTTCTTTGTCTCTAAATATTGCAATGAATCTTATTAATTTAAAAAAAGCTAACCCCACAAAGTAATATGAGGTTAGCTCTTTCTATTTAACTATATCTTTAAAATCAACTTTGATAACCTTGCTAATATCAGCTGTCGCAACCTTCACCTGGTGGCCTACTTTTCCTCCAGAAAAATAAATAGACTCATAATCTAAGGCAGAAGCATCAATCACCGTAGTAAAAAACTTCTTCATGCCTATAGGAGAACAGCCACCATGTACATATCCAGTCAGGGGAAGGAGGTCCTTTTGCTTTAACATCTCTATATTTTTCTCCCCTACAGCTGATGCTGCTTTTTTTAAATCAAGCTCTGCTGCAACAGGTATAACAAAAACATAGTGTGCCCCAGTCTTTCCTGTAGTAACCAAAGTCTTAAATGTCTGGGCCGGATTTTCTCCCTGCTTTTGAGCTATCTCCACACCGCTGAGTCCCTCGGCATCTGCCATCTCCATATGCTCATAGGAAATCTTCTTTTGCTCCAAAAGTCTCATTACATTGGTTTTATCTTCTTTTTTTGCCATATATCTCACCTCTCTCAAATTGCCGTGTCAGTCGTTGAAACCTCATATAAAACTATATATCTTAAAAAAGTCAGGTGCCAAGGCACCTGACCAATCTAATCATTATCCTACTTTAAGCTTGAACTTTTGCAAATCACGGTCACTGGTCACTAGCTCAAAATCTGCTCCAAGTCCCTGAAGCTTCTTGTCTATAGCCTCATATCCTCTGTGGATATACTGGATATCATCTATAACAGTAATGCCATCTGCTGCAAGGCCTGCAATAATAAGGGCTGCACCTGCTCTAAGATCTGGAGCAGATACCTGGGCTCCGGTATAACGCTCTACGCCTGTGACTATAGCAACAGTACCCTCAACCTTGATGTTGGCTCCCATGCGTGCAAGCTCGTCTACATACTTGAATCTATTTTCAAATATAGACTCAGAAACTGTGCTGACACCCTCTGCAATAGCAAGAACTGCCGTCATCTCAGGCTGCATATCTGTAGGGAAGCCTGGGTATGGCAATGTGGTGATATGAGTAGCTGTAAGCTTTGTACCTGTAGCGATGACACGAACTGCATCATCGTACTCCTCTATAATACATCCTGCCTCTATCAGCTTGGCTGAAGTAGCTTCAAGATGCTTTGGAATAACATTTTTAACCAAAACATTGCCATGAGTAGATGCAGCTGCACACATATATGTACCTGCCTCTATCTGGTCAGGAATAACTGCATAGGTAGTGCTGTGAAGCTTGTCTACACCCATGACACGGATTACATCTGTACCTGCACCACGAATATTAGCTCCCATGCTATTAAGGAAGTTGGCCACGTCTACTACGTGAGGCTCCTTGGCAGCATTTTCTATGGTAGTCTTGCCCTCAGCAAGAACCGAAGCCAAAAGGATATTGATAGTAGCACCTACTGATACCTTATCTAAAAAGATATGTGCACCTACCAGCTTATCTGCCTTGGCAGACCAAAGACCATAGCTTACATCTACCTGGGCACCAAGAGCACGAAGACCCTTTACATGCAAATCAATAGGACGAGGTCCTATAAGACATCCACCAGGAAGTGCTACCTCAGCATTCTTATACTTGCCTAGAAGAGCTCCCATAAGATAATAAGATGCACGAATCTTCTTGATATACTCGTAGTCTACAGAAAGCCTGTCGATAGTAGAGCCGTTAATCTTAACAGTATGCTCATCTACTCGCTCAACATGGGCTCCTATATCCTCTATAGCACCTATCAGAACATTGATATCTCTGACATTTGGCAAATTTTCTATTGTAACAGTTTCATCTGTCATAATGGCACCGGCTAAGATACCAAGTGCTGCATTTTTCGCACCAGAAATCTCCACCTCGCCCATGAGTGGGGTGCCACCTTTAATAACGTACTGTTCCATATTTATCCTCTTAAACAATTACACAAAACGAAAGCCATTTTAAATGAACTAACTTTTTGAAATTAATTCTCTTTAAACTGGCTTTGATACAATTTAGCATAAAAACCATTTTTCTGCAATAGAGTTTTGTGGTTGCCCTGCTCTACTATTTTGCCATCCTTGATGAAAAGAATCACATCTGCCTCACGAATTGTAGATAATCGATGGGCTACAACAAAGGTAGTGCGGCCCTCCATCATCTTGTTGAAAGCCGCCTGGATACGCTGCTCTGTACGTGTATCGATAGAGCTGGTAGCCTCATCAAGAATCAGCATAGGCGGTATATTAAGCATAACTCTGGTAATACAAAGCAGCTGCATTTGTCCCTGAGAAAGTGCACCATTTTCAGATGAAAGCACTGTATCAAGGCCATGTGGCAAACGCTTTATAAAGCTGTAAGCGTGAGTTGCCTTGGCTGCTTCTATTATCTCTTCGTCACTAGCCTCAGGACATGCCATAGACAAGTTTTCCCTGATAGATGCTTCCTTTAGCCAGGTCTCCTGAAGCACCATACCAAAGTTGGCCCTGAGATTTTCCAGGCTGATGTCCTTTATATCCTTGCCATCTATCAATATCTGGCCTGCATCTATATCGTAAAAACGCATGAGCAGGTTGATAATAGTACTTTTACCAGCTCCAGTAGGACCAACTATGGCAACCCTCTGGCCCGGCTCCACGTCAAGATTTAAGTCCTCTATAAGCTTTTTACTCTTGTCATAAGAAAAATCTACATGACGAAATTCTATATGTCCCTGAACATCATCCAATCTGGCACTTCCATTATCTGGCTCTACCTCAGAATCAATGATTTCAAAAAGACGTCCTGCACAGGCAATGGCATTTTGAAACTCTGTAATAACCCCGGATATCTCATTAAATGGCTTGCCATAGTTGCTGGCATAAGACAAAAAGCTGGTCAGTCCACCTACAGTCATAACTCCTGCTATAACAAGTATGGCTCCGTAAACACCAACGATGGCATAGATAAGATTGTTAATAACTCGAGTACTTGGATTGACTATTGATGAGTAAAATGTAGCCTTCATGGCTGCATCTGACAGGTCCGCATTCATCTGCAAAAAGCTGTCAAAGGTTCTGTCTGTATAGTTATTATTGTGAACAATATTTTCATTCACAATGACTTCTTCTATATAAGATGTCTCAGTTCCCCTCAATGCTGCCTGGCGAGTAAAGAACTTTTTGGTACGGCCTGAGATAAACTTAGCCAGCCACAGTGAAGCCGGAGTAAGGATAATAACTATAATAGCTACTCTCCATGATATTTCCACCATAAATATTATGGTGCCTATTATGGTCAAAACTCCTGTAAAAAACTGGGTAAAGCCCATTAAAAGACCATCCGCAAAGGTATCAGCATCAGATACGATACGGCTGACATAATCTCCATGAGGATGTGAATCAATCTGAGAAAGCTGCATATGCTGCAATCTGGCAAAAGCCCTATCCCTCAGCTCCTTTGTTACCTGGTAGGTTATGTGGTTATTAACCCTATTCATGGCCCATTGGGCTATTGCTGTAATGAAAATAACCACTGCCATGGTTTGCAAAACACTCATGAGGCCCGCCATATCCACCTGGCCTTTTTTTACAATAAAATCTACTGCCTGACCTGTTAAAACAGGTATCTGCAGAGTAAAAAATACTGTAATCAAAGCGCATGCCACTGACAAAACAATCCTACCGGCATATGGCTTCAATTCCTTAAATATTCTGCTCATTACATTATTTGAAGAGTCCTTTTTACGCATTTTGGGCCTCCTCTCTTGGGTACTGACAATAATATATCTCCTCGTAGGTAGGGCAAGTCTTTAACAGGTCCTCGTGACCACCAAGACCTACGCATTTGCCATCATCAAGCACCAATATCTGGTCAGCATCTTTTACAGATGATGCTCGCTGGGACACAATAATAAGTGTAGGCTGCCAGCTCAGCTCTCTTAGAGCCTTGCGAAGTCTTGCTTCAGTAGCCAAATCCAAGGCTGATGATGAATCATCCAGCACAACCACTGCCGGATGTCCCATAAGGCCTCTTGCAATGGTAAGTCTCTGGCGCTGACCCCCTGAAAAATTACGGCCATTTGCTGTTACCTCAGCAAGAAGCTTGCCTTCCTTTTCATTGACAAAATCCATAGCCTGGGCTGCTGTAAGAGCCTCTACCATCTCCTCATCAGAAGGACACTCTACCTTCATAGAAAGATTGCTTTTTATGGTTCCTGCAAAAAGCGCTGCCTTTTGTGGCACTATTCCAAAGAAGCCTGCCAGTTGCTCATCTGACAAGTCCTTTACGTCCTGTCCTGCTATACTTATTTTTCCTTCTGTCACATCATAGGTGTGGTTGAGAAGCTTTAACAAAGTTGACTTTCCTGAGCCAGTACCACCTATAATGCCAAAAACAGAGCCCTGAGGTATTGTTAAGCTGATTTGCTCCAAATCCATATCAGAGGATTGCTTACTGTAGCTAAAGGATACATTTTCAAGAGATATCTCCCCTCCTGACAATGTATCTTCCTGGCTCTTAACCTGTGCTCTTTCATCTGACAGAGCATCTTCTTTGCTATCGCCATGGACTCTCTCGTCAGACTTCATCTCCATCAGCTCCTGAACTCTGTCTGCAGATGGAATAGCCTTCATAAGAAGGACGATAAGATTGGCAAGCTTAATAAGCTCCACCAATATCTGTGACATATAGTTGACCAAGGCAACTACATCACCATTTAGTATAAAGCCATTATTTACACGGCCAGCAGCCACATATATAAGAGCCACTGTACCTATATTAACTACCACATAGGTAACCGGATTAAGCAGTGTTGCCACCTTGCCTGTACCAATCTGCATTTTTGCCAGGTCAGCTGTCTTTAGAGAAAAGCTGCTGTACTCCTCATCGCTTGTAGCAAATGCACGTATTACTCTGGCTCCCTCCAGATTTTCTGAAGTAGCATGAAGCACCCTCTCGAGACGGGCCGCTATGGTTTTATAACGAGGCAGGGTATATTTCATAATGAAATATACGATTACAGAAAGCAGTGCCACTACTACAAGGAAAATAAGGGCACTTTTTGCATCTACCACAAAGGCCATTATTGTAGCGCCTGCCACTATAAATGGAGATCTGAGAAAAAGACGCAGCACCATATTGATACCATTTTGTATCTGATTGATATCACTGGTAATACGAGTAGTAAGAACTGCCTCGCCTATATCCTCCCTGGTCTTTTGTGACAAACCAAGTATTTTTGCAAAAAGATCCTGGCGTATCTCGGCTGCTGCATATATTGCCACATTGGCACTAAAATACTGAGCAGTGATGGAAAAGGCTAGTCCCACAAAAGCCAATAAAACCAAAACCCCACTCATTTTAAGAATGTATCCTGTATCGGAATTTCCGATACCCCTGTTGATGATGGAAGCCATCACCAGGGGTACCAAAAGCTCAAATACAGCCTCTAACATTTTAAAGAATGGGGCTAAAATTGCTTTTAATTTATATTTTTTTAAATATTCAGCTACAAATTTCATAACTATTCCTGACTTGTTGAATCCTCAGTAGTTTCCTCAGCTGTGTCACTCTCCACGATATCTGTATCCTCTGTTGACTCCTCAGCATCAGAATCCTCGGTTGTCTCCTCTACAGAGGTATCCTCGGCTGTCTCCTCTACAGTTGTGTCATCTGTGGTTTCCTCAGCACTTGTATCTGTGGAGCTAGTATCTTCTGTGGTTTCTTCTGTTGTCTCAGGCTCAGTGTAGTGGTTAGTGAAGGTAATCTTGTCCAACTGCTTATCTACAGCATTCCAGGTAACGTCAGCCTTCCAGCCTTCCAAGGTAGTGTCATAGAAATCACTCTGCTTTTCCTCAATAAGAGTCTGGCGCTCTGTCTCAGATGCGTCCTCATCGTGGTCTGCATCCAAGCGAAGTACGTAGTAGCCTGTACCCTCTACATCAATAACATCTGATATAGCACCCTCTGTAAGAGCCTCAGCTGCCTCTATAACTGACATATCAAGTGAATCATCCTCTTCCTCGCCCTTGGTATAAGAGTAAGTAGAAGCTGTAACTCCAAGCTCATCTGCTATAGCATCAAAGTCCTCTGAGCTTGAAGCATTTGCAAGCTGCTTGGCCTGAGCCTTTAATTCAACCAGCTCATCATCTGTCTTCTCCTGAACTACGCCATCCTCATCCTGACTAGCTGATGTGTCAAAAAGAACATATGAAAATGTACGCTGCCAGCACTCATCGTCTGTAACCTCGGCATCAGCAGCTTCCTTTACAGCAGCCTCAACACGAGTCTGATAAGTGCGGTACTCAAGATATGCCTTGACATAATCCTCTGTAGCACCCATGGCATCCAGGGACTCCTGGTCATTGTCGCTGATAAACGCTGCTGCTGCATCTGCAATAGCTGTATTATCGTCATCACTAAGCTCCACATCATATTCACTGGCATGAAGCTTGCAAAGATACTGCTCCTCTAAGTCCTCAACAACAGAATCTACTGTTGACTCTCCCATGGTAGAGCCAGAACTAGTTAAATCCTGATTCATATATCCCTCGCCATAATATGACATGAAAAATGAATCATATATAGCTGTCTGGTATTGAGCTACAAAATTGATGTAACCCAAGGATATGGTATCTGTAGAATCTCCTGTATTTATCTTAATGGCAGTAGCAGATGGATTAAGGGAGCCACAGCCTGTAAAAAGTACTGAAGCAGCCATCGCTCCTGCACATGTCTTTGCTATTATTTTTTTGTTCATTTAAAAATCCTCCTAAGCCAAAGTTATTCCCCGGCCGTATCATGTATAAATCCCCATATTGATTTGTACACTAGCTTTTCAATTATATTACAGCACTTTTTATTTATCAACTTTAATAGTCTTCAAGTCCCCTATAAAGTCCCTAAGATAATCAAAGATATCTGCTGATCTTATTCGAGTATTTGCCTTTGTGTTAAAAATAAAGGCTGGATTTTTAGGATCAGCTGCAAAGGTAATGTGGGGGCTGTTTCGACCAAGAAGCTCCGGTATTTTTGTCACATCTATTTTTGCCTTCTCGTACATAACAATACGGATTATGTCACCCTTCTGCTCTATGGCTGTAATATATGCATCGTGAGCCTCCACCCTCAGCATGGCCACCCAAAGCAGGTTCTGCACACATTTTTTAGGCTGGCCAAAGCGGTCTACCAGCTCATCAAGCATCTCATCCTTGGCACTCTCAGAATCTATGGCAGCTATGCGCTTGTAGATATCTATACGCTGTTCTTCATTTGACACATAGGTATCCGGCAAATAAGCCTCAATCCTGATATCCACCGAGGTAGTAAAGTATTCCTCTGTCACCTCACCCTTTTCTATTTTGACAGCTTCATTTAGCATTTTACAATAGAGGTCATAACCTACTGCTGTCATATTGCCATGCTGCTCCACTCCAAGCAAATTGCCGGCCCCTCGTATCTCCAAGTCCCTCATGGCTATCTTGAAGCCACTGCCCAGGTCGGTAAATTCTTTTATGGCGGCCAGTCGCTTTTCTGCCACCTCTTTTAGCAGCTTATCCCTGCGATACATCAAAAATGCATAGGCAGTACGATTGGACCTGCCTACTCGGCCCCTGAGCTGATAGAGCTGAGACAGGCCCATGTTGTCTGAATCATGTATGATAATTGTATTTACATTTGAAATATCAAGACCTATCTCGATAATGGTAGTGGCTACCAGCACATCAATGTCCTTATTAATGAACTGCATCATGACATCCTCTACCTTGGATTCGGTCATCTGGCCATGGATATAACCTACACTGGCCTCAGGTACCAGCCGCTCTATCTCTGCCACCATGTCCTGTATGCCTCGGACCCTGTTGAAGACATAGTAAACCTGACCGCCTCTTGCCATTTCCCTGACTATGGCTTCCCTCACCATTTCCTCGTTGTATTCGAAAACAAAGGTCTGGATAGGGGTTCGCTCCATTGGCGCTTCATCAAGAACGCTCATATCCCTGATTCCTACTAAGGACATATGCAAGGTGCGAGGTATAGGTGTAGCAGAAAGAGACAGTACATCTACCGTCTTTTTCATCTGCTTGATGCGCTCCTTGTGGTTTACACCAAAGCGTTGCTCCTCATCTATTATGAGAAGTCCCAGGTCCTTAAACTCCACATCCTTTGAAAGCAATCTATGGGTACCTATAACTATGTCTATAGTGCCCTTTTTCAAGCCTTCTATTGTCTTCTTTTGCTCTGCAGCTGAACGGAAACGACAGAGTGAGCCAATATTAATTGGATAACCTGACATACGCTGGACAAAATTATTGTAGTGCTGCTGAGCTAAGATAGTAGTAGGCACCAGGTATGCTACCTGCTTGCCCTCCTGCACCGCCTTAAAGGCTGCCCGCATGGCTACCTCTGTCTTACCAAAGCCCACATCACCACAGATAAGACGATCCATTATTTTATGGCTTTCCATATCCTTTTTCACTGCTTCTATGGCTGAAAGCTGACCTTCAGTCTCCTCATAAGGAAAGGTCTCCTCAAATTCCCGCTGCCACACCGTATCAGGTCCGTATACAAAGCCGTCAGTATTTTGTCTTAGAGCATACAAGTCCACCAGCTCCTTGGCAACCACCCCAACTGCCTGCTGCACCTTTTGTCTGGTCTTAACCCACTCCTGTGTGCCAGCCCCCAAGGCGTTCAGCTTTGGCTTTTTGCCATCCGGGCCTGAATACTTCTGTATCTGATCCAGCTGGGATGTAAGGACATACAAATTGCTTCCCTTGGCATACTCTATTTTGATGTAGTCCCTGATAACATGGTCCAGCTCCATCTGCTGAGTACCCTTGTAGACACCCAGGCCATAATTTTCATGAACAACATAGTCTCCAACATGAAGGTCAGCAAAGGATGATATTGTCTCTCCTTCATATTTTTTTATGCGGGCCTTTTTCTTTCGCTTGTGACCAAATATATCTCCGTCAGACAAGAGTACAAAAGAAGAATCAGGATATTCAAATCCTCTTTTAATATTCCCCGTAGTAATCATACACTCTGCGGGGTATATGACATGATCCTTGTCCTCGGTAAAATATGCGTTAAGTCCTTCCTCCATCAAATCATCTGCCAGGCGCTGACCCTTGGTAGCAGAGGAAGTCACAAGAAGGACCTTATACTTCCTTTTTTTGTAGGAAAGCAGGGCTTTACTCAGCAGCTCAAAGCTACCATTAAAAGCATTTACTCCCTGAACTGATATATTAAAATGATCTGCCGACTTGAGATAATCATTTTTAGCAGAAAGCACAGACATAAGAGCCACAGAATGCTTCTCGATACGAGCAAAAATCTCTTTAGGCGAATAAAGCATTTCCATTTGCCCTTTTAACATATAACCTGCCTCCACACGACGAGTCATGGCATCGGAAAATTCTGCAAAGGTTACCTCAGCCTTGTCGGCTATCTTGGATGGCTCATCCATAAAGACATAGGTATCCCCATCCATAAAATCCATAAAGGAACCCAGCTTATCACAAAAATAAGTGAGATTAGTCTCTAAATCCTGGCTTAGTCCCCACTCCCTGGTCTTTTCTATGACTGAATCCACATAGGATTTGAGATGGAAGGCCTCCTCTGTCTGCATTGCATCTCTATAGGCCTTATACCGCTCCTTAAGCTCAGCCTCCATTTTGTTTAATCCTGAATTAACTTCTACCTTGCTCAGGATTAACTCCACTGCAGGAAAAATTAGAACAAAATCTACATTTTCTATAGACTTTTGATTAGATGGGTCAAAGGAGCGAATAGAGTCTATCTCATCACCCCACAGCTCTATACGAACAGGCAGGTCTGCTGTCAAAGGATATATATCCACTATACCGCCTCGCACAGCAAACTCTCCAGGATGCTGGCACTCAGCTGTATGCTCATAGCCCATGGCTACCAGCTTACTTCTCAATGCCTCCAGTTCTATGGTATCCTCCAGGGATATGGCTACTGCTCCATCCTCGAAATATTCCCTGGCAGGAAGCTTATTCATGAGAGCATCTATAGTAGTGACCACTGTTACACTGGCCTGACTAACCACCGCCTCAATTGCCTTCATTCTTTCTCTTGTAAGGGCATTTCCCCTGATATCTGACTGATAAAAAAGCAGGTCCTTTGCAGGAAAATACACGGTATCTGGCTCAAAGAAGCGATACTCCTCATACAATTCTCTGGCCTTCAGCTCGTCTGCAGCTATAATTATTTTATTTTTTACATCATGGCCTATACCAAAAATAAGGTGCGCTTTATCAGCGCACCCTGTAATATCGCATATTTTGCCAGACTTCTTCCCATCAGAAGAGAGAGCCTTTCTCAAAGACTCTATATCTACAAGAGATTCAAATGGTTCTAAAAATGCTTTCACTTTATTAAATATACCTTTAATTATTCTTTTTTAACTCAGCTACCAAGCTTTCAGCGTGATCCAATGCAGCATCAATATTAGGCTGGAAATGCTCACGACCTACTACATCCACAAAGCCTGCCTTTTCCATCATATGCATAGGCTGCTCATTAACATGGGACAGTACCATTGTAACTCCCTGAGCCTTCATATTTTCTACCAAACCGCTAAGTCCCTTTAAGGCTGTAACATCTACTGCGTTAACAGAACGCATTCTTATAACGAGAACCTTGGTGTACTCTTTGATAGAGATAGTTTCGGCAAGAATACCTGACACACCAAAGAAAAGTGGTCCGTTTATTTCATAGACTCTGATTTCATCAGAAAGTGGACGCAAATCCTGATCATCAGCATTACCCTTTTCTCCCTGATAAGACCAGCCAGTTACTGTAGTCTCCTCGCTCATTCGCTTGATGAAAAGGATACATGCCACAATCATGCCCCACTCAATAGCGACAACCAGATCAAAAATTACTGTAAGGAGGAAAGTAAGCACAAGTACAATAATATCTGACTTTGGTGCATGCTCCACAAGATGCTTGAATGGTCTCCACTGGCACATATTGTAAGCTACCTGGAAAAGAATGGCTGCAATAGTAGGCATAGGAATAAGTGCAGCATAAGGCATCAATATTACTAAAATAGCTACAAGTGTGATGGCATGTACCATGCCGGCAATAGGGGTTCTTCCACCATTTTTGATATTAGCTGCTGTACGGGCAATAGCGCCGGTAGCTGGAATACCACCAAAAAGTGCTGAGCCCATATTACCAATACCCTGAGCTATAAGCTCCTGATTAGAGCGATGCTTGCTGCCCACCATATTATCTGCAACAACAGCTGAAAGCAGAGATTCTATAGCAGCAAGTATAGCTATTGTAAATGCATTTGGCATCTCATCAATAATCAAACCTACCGATACACTTGGCATTGAAAATACAGGTAAATGATTGCTTAATGTGTACAGATCACCAATAGTATTGACCTGCCAGCCAAGGCCCTTTACCAGGGCTATACCCACGATAATAGCCACTATAGACCCTGGGATTTTTTTGAAAAACATAGGCCAGATAATAAGCACTGCCAAGCAGATAATACCCACTAAAGCCGCTTGCCAATTGAAAGTATTTATATTATTAAAGAAGGCTTTAAGTTTTTCCATGGTCTCGATTGGCTTTTCACCATTCATATAAGTAACGCCAAAGAAATCCTTAAACTGGCCTATCAGGATAGTTACCGCAATACCTGCAGTAAAGCCTGTAGTAATTGTATAAGGGATAAACTTAATAAGGGCTCCTGCGTGGCACACGCCCAATAATATCAGAATAATACCAGCCAAAATGGTAGCCACTGCCAGGCCATCAGTGCCATCAGTAGCAACAATGCCTGCTACTATAGTAGCAAAGGCTGCAGTAGGACCCGCTATCTGTACTGTACTTCCTCCAAAAAAGGAAATAAGAAAACCAGCCACGATAGCTGTGTAGAGACCCTGCTCTGGGCCTACTCCTGAGGCCAAAGCCAGGGCAATAGAAAGTGGCAATGCGATGATTGCCACTATAATTCCGGATACGATATCCTTCACGAGCTGCTCTTTACTGTATTTTTGCATACAGGTAAAAAGCATAGGCTTAAAATTGTCCATTGATCTAAACTCCTAATCTTCTCACCATCATTTCGCTGTTAACAGCATATTCCAAGGCAGTTTCTTTAGTAATTTTGCCCTGCTGTACCAGCCTACATAAGCTTGAGTCCATGGAAACCATGGATTCTGTGTCGGAAGAATAAAGGACACCCTCGATCTGAGGCACCTTATTCTCACGAATCATATTTCTGATAGCTGGTGTAACAGTCATGACCTCAAAGGCAGGCACAAGTGTACCATCCACGGCAGGAATAAGCTGCTGTGAAATAACCGCCTTGATGACCATGGAAAGCTGCAAAGCTATCTGATGCTGCTGCTCAGATGGGAATACATCTATAATTCTGTCGATGGTATTGGCTGCACCAATTGTATGAAGTGTAGACAATATAAGGTGACCTGTCTCAGCCGCGGTCATGGCAACAGAAATAGTCTCAGCATCTCTCATTTCGCCTAGTAATATAACATCTGGACTCTGACGCAGAGATGCCCTGAGAGCCGAAACATAGTTTTCAGTATCAAGATGAATCTCTCGCTGGGATACTATGGACTTATCATGTCTGTGAAGATACTCTACAGGATCCTCCAGGGTTATAATGTGCTTGCTGTAATTTTTGTTGATTCTGTCAACAATGCAGGCTAAGGTGGTAGACTTGCCACTGCCAGCCGGGCCTGTTACAAGCACGAGTCCCTTATTTTCATTGGCCAGATTAATTACTGATTCCGGAATCAGCAAATCCTTGTAATCAGGCAGGGTAAAGCGAATTACACGAACTACTGCCGCATAAGAGCCACGCTGCTTGAAGGTATTTACTCTGAATCGGGAAACATTTTTAATTGCGAACGAGAAATCATCATCTCCCTTTTTTTTGAAATTGTCAATATCTCTGCCGGCCAGTTCGTAAATTTGTGCAACAAGTTCTTCTGACATGGCAGGCATAATTGGCTTTTTATCCTCATCTGAAAGAGGATTGCCCATTTGCTCCTCCAGCTCTGATTTCTTCATTACCACATCATTAACACGATAACTCATCTCACGACCAGTTACGATAAACATATCTGAAGCATTGTACTTTAAAACTGCGTCCCTTAAGTATTCTTCTACATGCATGCCACTACTCCTCTATATGTATCAAAAGGGAATCCTCTCCCTCAAAGCTCTCGTTGTTTACTACCTTAATGCTGTATATACCCCCAATTGCCACCTCAACGTGAAGGGTTTGGCTGTCATTCATAGGCTGATCATAGGTTGCATCCTTATCTCCACATGCTACACGCTGCTCAGTCACGGCATTGTATGCCTCATAGTAGTCTGAAGTGTGGTCGGCCTGCTTTTTGGCTAAATCATAGGTATTTTTAGCTGATGACACTGACAGGGCAGCTATTACAGCAAAGGATAAGCCTATCAGTATAACCACCATCAGAGATGTGCCAATATTGACTATTGATTTTCTCTTATTTTTATCTTTCGTCATAATATGCCCCCTTAGCTGCCGGCTTTTCTACCGATATCCTGTAGATGGTGCCATCGTCAGAAAGACTTGATACTGTAATGTTAATGGTTTTTATCCCATTTTCCTCTGAAATGATCCCTGTAGCTCTATAAGTAACTGTAGCATCCTCAGCATCACATTCATTCCACTCAGAATCGTAGTAGGCTGTAAATTCCTGGTCATCATCTGTAGCCAAAAACACCTCTGCAGCATTTGATGCAATTGCAGTTGCCTCAGACAGCTCCTTTGCCTCCCTGGTCATAACCACACTAGATGCAAAGCACTGAACGCACACAGCCACTATGACTATAAAAAACAATATGGAAAACATCAGCTCTGTAAGAAAAATACGAGAGCCGTTATTTCTACTCTTCATCATTTTCCTCCCCTGCTGTAAGGCTTGGATCCTCTGAGGTCATTTTATCCCCTTCTGTTAAACTTGAATCCTCTGAAGACATTTCCTTCTCTGCCTCATCCATTACTTCTTCTGAAAACACATATCCTATAGGGTCATCCAGTTGAATATATGTCTCAGACTTTACTGCTATATCCACTTTTTCTTGATTACCATAGTCATCAGAAAGTGAAATCGTAATTAAATTTCCTACCTGAACCGCATCAAAATCACTTACCGCAGCAATCTTTGTGCCATAATCCAATGTAGCCCCTGCATAGGCAGAAGCATTGAGCTCCATCAGATATCCATCGTAAGCATAGATGAATATAAAGTAATCATCTCCCTCATCTACGTGAATGCCTACAGTGCCATCCATAGTATCTACATAGACTCCGCCATTTTCATCATGCTGCCTTACCACCTCTCTGATATATGAAGACAGCACTCTGGCGCTGGCCTGGGACTCACTGGCTTTTACCACTGACCTATAGCTGTTAATTGCAAGAAGCAGAGCACTCACAGCAGAAAAAGTGAATATGAGAAAAAGTATCATGAGAAATATGATATCAATATGATGTTTTCTTACTCCTCTTTTTATCAATTGGCTCCCTCCAGGGTAATTATAGTAACATCCGGCTTCATATTGGCTCCATAAATAACATAGTCCACCCTGAAGGTGTCCTCGTCATATATGATGCCATAATTTTCCTGCAAATACTCAAAGCTCATGGGATATCGACCCTCTGTGACATAGCACTGGGTAATACCTCTGCCTATTGCCTCCTGAAGCACCTGTCTCTGCTGGTCTATTGAGCCTTTCGAAGCCAGTGATACTCCAAAAAGAAATAACACCAGTATGGCTACAAAAAGCAGGGCAGATATAAGTGTTGTAGAAAGGGCATTGTTCTTTTTTACCCGGTGTATACCATCCAGGCTTCCAAATTTACTTTTTGCCATATTAAATCATTCCTGACATGATATTTAAAAGTGGTAACATAACTGACAGCAAAATAAGACCTACAATCACCGAAAGCACAATGACAAGTGTAGGCTCTACTACTGCAATCAAATCATTTATCTCCTCATCAGCCTCCTGCTGATAGGTCTCTGCTACCTTTTCCAAAACAGTCTCCATATTACCTGTCTTAGCGCCAAGTATAGCCATACGGCCATATAGCCCACCAAATATACCTGAAATAGAAAATGCTTTTCCTATATCCATGGTCTCAGCGAAGGCATCCTTACATTTTTCAACCTTGTTCTCAAAATCTGGAGTATCCACAATACTGCTGGACACATCAAGAGCCTGCATTACATCCATACCGCTTGAAAGTGTCATCGCCATGGCAGAGGCAAATCTGCTGGTAGATATCTTGGAATAAATGGACTTAAACTTTTTGGTAGCGTGCAAGATACCTATAGCCCCATGTCTGCCCCACTTGCTCTTATTTACACATACAGCAGCAACAACAAGCACCAATAAAACTATAAGAATTATAAGACCATAATTATTCATAAAATTGCCCACAGCAAGAAAGCCTGCCGACAGGCCGTCCATAGTGCCACCCAGCTGCTTGAAGACTCTGTCAAATACAGGCATTATCTTACTTACCAGCACAATAATAATGATAAGCATCATGGCAACCATCATCATAGGGTAGGTGATGGCACTTCTTACAGCGCCGCTTATGGCTATTTCTCTCTCATAGTGGCGAGCCAGATTAACAAGTACTGCATCCATCTTACCTGTGGCCTCACCCATTTTCGCCATTTCCACAAAGTAATCCGGGAAAACCTCTGTCTCTTCTATTGCCTTTGACAATGAACCTGTCAAGCCTATTGTCTGCTCCATCTGGGAAAGAAGCTCCTTTTCCTCTCCCCCTTCCGATTCATCCATCATCATAGTTATTGCATGCAATGAAGATACACCAGAGGAAATCATCATTCCCATTTCATCAGAAAAGGCATACAACTCCTCGGAGGTCAATTTTTTCTTTTTCTTCTCATCCATTTATTTTCTCCACTAATACTTGTACTTTAGTTGATAATAGCTGCTGTCTTCCCGGTGTTCCTTCACCGTTTTTTTCTTGGCATAGGAAGCTAAGGTAGGGTCCATCAGCTCCCAGGACTTGCCGTCAAACTCTATAATATCGTCTATCCAACCCACATCCTCTATATATACAGACACCCAGGCGTGGTACTCCGTGCCTGCGTAGCCTATCTCAAGACGAGTAGGTATTCCCTGGGACCTAAGCATAGCCCCCATCAAAGAAGCATAGTCAAAGCAAATGCCCTTTCCTGTAGCCAAAGTATCATCCACATCTGGCACATAACCTGACTGAACTGTCTTAGCCTTGTCATAGTCGTAGCTGATATTTTTGATAATGTAATGATATACATTAGTCACTACATCCAGGTCAGTGTCTGCTCCCTCAGCAAGAGAAACCCCCTCTGCCACCGCTGTGCTTGACCCATCAAAATTCACATAAGCATTGGGATAGAGATACATACTATATTCATCTTTTAAGGTTACATTCACTGATTGACTGAATGCCATGGCATATTGGTCATCGTGCAAATTTTCGTACACACCTATCCTGTATGCACCACTGCCCTCACTAAGTGGATAAACATCATACTGACCATCCAAATCCATTAGATAGTTGTAAGTGTTGCCCGCCGGTGTTTCTATAAGCATGCGCACCTTAGCCGCATCCCCCAGGTAAGCTACCATAACATAGCCTTCGGAAGCATTGCTGGCATCTATAGATGCATCTGCATTGCCATAGACCTCTACTCCGCTGGCTTCAGGAAGCAGCACCTTGGCGGTATTATCCCTGGAGCCCTTGGAAGCCTTGGCCTCCACTCCCTTGGCCGACTGCTCATCAGAAATAAGAGTAGAGGAGCTGCTAATAGTGGAACCACAAGCCACCAGACTTATGCTCATAACAAACAGCGAAAGCAAATAATTTATTCGCTTCACTATATTTCTCCTATATTAAATTCCATGAAGAATGATTATCCATATCTATCACTCGATTGACTGCGCTATTCTTCCAAGCATTCTGTCCTCAGTATCCACCTTCAAATCCAGTGAGTTTATGCTTGCATAGGAAAACTTTACATATTTTTTTGGTCTTTGTATAGCCATATTATGCAAAATTCGCTCCGAAATCTTGCTGCAGTCCTGATTTTCCAAGCCTACCAGAAAAATAATGAACTGGTTATCACTATAGCGGGTAAACATATCTCCCCCTCTAATAGAAGCCTTGATGGCCCTTGTAAGGGATTTTGCCAGCTCCTCACATCTCTCCTCGTCGCTGACACCCACACCATTTCTGTCAGTAAAGGTGCACAGCATAAGATAAGCCTTCATATCAAGTCTGTGAAGCAGTCGCCTCATATATCGGTAAGTATCCACAAATACTGGATAACTGCAGTAAAATGCCCCTTTTTCTTCTTTCAAGGACTCCATACCAAGCTGCACCTCGCTGATGACCTTAGTATTACTTCTTGCAGAGCGACTTAACTGCCGCAGCAGATTACGCATATCCTCTGGCATGTCAGTGCCATATCTTTTAAATAGCTGCTGCTCATTTTTATTATAAAAAATAAGAGCTTCCCGTTCCTTGCCAAGAGCCATCAAGGCCTGCATTTTGGCCACCTGATACATTCCATATGGATATATGGAGTTGGCTCTCTCAGCTATCTCAAGAAGCTTGTCATATTCTTCCCTATCTGTATATATATTCTTCAGCTCCTGAAAACACTTGTCATATGTAGTGCGAAGCCTCTTACGGTTACCTTCCACCCAAACACCTGACACGCCCGGCAAAAAATCGCCGCCATACATGTCAAATGCCTCACGGATTGCCTTGCCCTTTTCATCTGATGAAGTCATAGCAAGAGCCTTATCAGCCTTTTTTTCAAAAATCTCGGCATCGTTTTCCGTAGGAATCTCTGTGGTCCAATGAAATTCATTTTTCTTACAGGTAATATATTCTCCGGCAGGCAGACCATACTCCGGCAAAAGCTTTCTCATGCGAAACATAATGGCCCTGTAGGAATTGGCCGGATCCACCAGATTATCTCCCTCAAATAAAGAAGCATAGAGCTCACCCCTGGCAAGCCCCTTCTTTTGATAAAGTACAATCTGCAAAAGCCGATTCATCTTTGTCGTAATATTTCTTTCCACGAAAAAACGCTTGCCCCGATAGGTCAAGCTAAATTCACCCAGCATATTAGCTGTTAAAATGTCTTCTGCCATTGATTTATGCCTCGACTACTTCCTTTACATTGTATCTATTCATGGCGGCATCTATGTTGTCCTCAAGCCACAGCTTTACGGCACCAATAACCTTGTCCATGGAATCATCTACACGTTTTCTGTCTACTTCATCATAACGGCCAAGTACATGGCTGACCATGTCACCCTTGCACTCTCCCACACCTACTCTGATGCGGGCAAACTCAGATGTGTCAGTCCAGGCTATGATATCCTTGAGACCATTGTGGCCTCCGGCAGAGCCCTTTCTTCTGACACGAATATTGCCAGTGGACAAGCTGACGTCATCGGAGATAACCAAAAGCTCTGTTTTGGGATCTACTCCGTAATACTCTGACAGCTCGATAACACACTCTCCACTGCAGTTCATAAAGGTCTGTGGCTTAACCAGCATGACCTTTTTTCCCTCTAATAAGCCTTTTCCCACAAGGCCTTTATGCTCCTTGTGGGAAACTGCTATATCGTATTCTTTTGCAATTGCGTCTATGGCCTCAAAGCCAACATTATGTCTGGTACCATCGTACTTGCTGCCTGGATTGCCAAGACCAACTATTAAATACATAAAACTACTCTGGGTTCTCTTCCAAATACTTGTCAATGATAATCTTCTGCATCTGAGTTCTTGTAGTAGAGCGAATAGGATGTGCTATATCCTTGAAATCTCCCTCAGAACCTCTTCTGCTTGGCATTGCTATGAAAAGACCCTTGTCTCCTTCAATTATTTTGATATCGTGAATTACGAATTCCTCGTCGAGGGTGATAGACACAACTGCCTTCATTTTGCCCTCTTTTTCAATCTTCCTGATCCTTACATCAGTGATTTGCATCGTTTAAACCTCCCCGTTTGACACCCCGTATCTGTTTTTATTGCCTGTTACTATGCGAATTCCATCATCCCCAATGATAGTTGTTCCGCTAAGCAAAGTCTCGTGACTTTCCACGATACAGTTCTCGATGTGTACATTGTCTCCTATGTATGCCCCATTTAAAACGACGCAATTCTTGACTACTGAATTGTTGCCAACAAACGCCTTTTTAAATAATACTGAATCCTCTACGCATGAATTGATAATACAGCCACTGGCAACCAGCGAATTCTTAACAGAAGAGCCCTGATTGTACTTTGCTGGTGGCAAATCATGGGTCTTTGAATAAATGCCTGGCTCAGTGTGGAAGAAGTAATCTCTTACATCACGCTTTAAGAAGTCCATATTGGTGCGGAAATAGCTGTCAACATCAGCTATGTTGCTCCAATAGCCATCCATCTTATATCCATATATCTTCTTCAGATTCTTGTATCTGATGAGGATATCAGTAACAAAATTGTAACGTCCCTCTCTATTGCACTCCTCAAGGAGCTCAATGAGAGCACGTCTACGGATTACATAAATGCCTGCAGATACAAGATCTGAGTTGGCCACCATAGGCTTCTCCTCGAATTCTATGATGCGGCCATCGTGATCCATCTGCACTACGCCGTAGCGATTGGCATCGTCACCCTGTGGCAGCTTTGCGCAGCACACTGTTATATCAGCCTGCTTGTCAATATGATAATCCAATACCTTGTTAAAATCCAGCTTATAGATGCAATCACCACCTGCAATAATTACATATGGCTCATGACGCTTCTTAAGGAAGTCAATATTTTGCCAGATGGCATCTGCGGTACCTCTGTACCACCAGCTGTTATTAGTTGTTACAGTAGGAGTGAAAACAAAAAGTCCACCCTGCTTTCTACCAAAATTCCACCACTTTGCTGAGTTAAGGTGCTCATTTAGAGACCTGGCATTGTACTGTGAAAGTACTGCAACTGTGTGAATGTGTGAGTTTGTCATATTGGAAAGTACAAAGTCAATACTTCTGTAGCTTCCGCCCATAGGCATAGCTGCAACGGCACGCTTCTCGGTAAGATTAGCCATTCTGCTGCTGTTTCCGCCTGCCAGAATAATTCCTAATGCCTTCATTATCGATCACCTGCCTTAATAATATATCCGCCACTAACAAGCTGTCCCTCTGGGTAATCCTCGATAGTAGTCTTTCCCTTGATAGCCGTATTTTTACCAATGGTAACCTGAGAAGGTATGGTAGAATTTTCTCCTATAACAGCCAGGCCAAATGAGTAGATGCTGGCATTGAGCTTACTCTCTGCCTCTTCACCTACGCCCACCTTAGTACCATCGCCTATAACTGTATTTTCAGCCACAATGGCATTTTCAAGGTAGCAGTCTTTGCCGATATGTGCACCTTCCATGATGATAGAGCCCTTGATTACAGCTCCTTCATCAACCACTACACCTGCACCAAGCACAGAATTCTCTACAGTGCCATATATCTGGTCACCGGCGCCGACAATAGCTTTTTCTACAGTAGCGCTTCCAGCGATAAACTGTGGCTCGATAATATTTTGATTGGTATATATCTTCCAGAACTCCTCATAGAGATTGAACTCTGGGATAAGGTCGATAAGCTCCATATTGGCTTCCCAATATGAACCAAGTGTTCCAACATCCTTCCAATAGCTGTTGAACTCATAAGCATACATAGGATGTCCGCCCTCGTGAAGGTAAGGAATAATATGCTTACCAAAATCACAATTGCTCTGATCCTTGAGAGCAATGAGAGAATCTCTAAGTACTGGCCATGAGAAAATATATATACCCATAGATGCCAGATTTGAGCGAGGATGCGCTGGCTTCTCCTCAAACTCTGTAATACGCTTGTTTTCATCAGTGATAACTACACCGAAACGTGAGGCCTCCTCGATAGGTACTGGAATGGCTGCAATTGTTACATCTGAGCCATTGGCCTTGTGGAAATCAAGCATTGCTTCATAATCCATCTTGTAAATGTGATCACCAGAAAGAATTAGTACATAGTCTGGATTATAATTTTCCATGTACTTTAAGTTCTGATAAATAGCGTTAGCTGTTCCTGAATACCATTCGCTGGCACCACTCTTTTCATATGGTGGGAGCACTGCAACACCGCCATTATTGCGGTCCAGGTCCCAAGGTATACCTATACCTATGTGTGAATTGAGTACCAGAGGCTGGTATTGGGTAAGAACACCCACAGTATCAATACCTGAATTGATACAATTAGATAGTGGAAAATCGATAATACGATACTTTCCACCAAAAGATACTGCAGGCTTGGCTACGTCTGAGGTTAATACGCCCAGTCTGCTTCCCTGACCACCTGCTAAGAGCATAGCGATCATTTCTTTTTTCATCATCTCGATCATCTGCCTTTCTCGTAAGTCGTTTTGAGATAGGTAAAACCCCTTCCATATCTCCATTACTTATATAAAAATTATAGCAATTTGGCCTTTTAGAAACAACAAGAGAACTATTGCCATATTCTACAAAAATATTTTGACAAATTAGGCATTTTTCACTCATTTTTCATTACTTTTCTGATAAAATAAATTTTATCAACTATTGAATACTCCCTTGATAATGTTTATCTTTTAAGGTGGTTTTTATATAGCCCCCAAATTTATTAAATATAGATACTTTTATGAAAAGAGGTTTTACCATGTATCAGCTTGATTTCAACGAAAAAAAACACGTTCATTTTATAGGAATAGGCGGCATCTCCATGTCTGGCTTAGCGGAAATATTGCTGGGTGCAGGCTTTACCATCTCTGGCTCTGACTCCAAAGAGTCAGCCCTAACAGACCATTTGACAGCTCTAGGTGCCACTGTACACTACCCTCAGGCTGCTGCAAATGTTACAGATGACATCGACGTCTTTGTTTATACTGCTGCAATCCACGAGGATAATCCAGAATACGCCGCAGCCCTTGCTACTAAAAAGCCTATGTTGACCCGCGCCCAGCTTTTGGGACAGATAATGGCCAACTACAGCCGCTCTATTGCAGTTGCTGGCACTCACGGTAAGACCACCACTACATCTATGATTAGCCAAGTACTTTTAGAGACTGCTGATGACCCTACCATATCTGTAGGCGGCATTTTGGAAGCCATTCACTCCAATATACACGTTGGCAGCTCTGATCTTTTCATCACCGAGTCCTGCGAATATACCAACAGCTTCCATGAGTTTTTCCCAAAGTACAACATCATCCTCAATATTGAGGCTGACCACCTGGACTTTTTCAAAAACTTAGACAACTACCGGGCTTCCTTTAAAAAATACTGCCACAACACAGCTGATGACGGCATACTTATCATCAATAACGACACCCCGGACCTTTCTTATTTTACTGAAGGACTTAAGTGCCAGGTTATTACCTTTGCCATCTCAGGAGATGCTGATATCACAGCTACCGATATCACCTACGATGAAAAGGGCTGTCCAGCCTTTACTCCTGTTTACCATGGCAAAAAGCTTGCACCTATTACATTGCATGTACCTGGTGACCACAATATTGCCAATGCCCTTGCATCCATTGCTCTTCTTGTGGAGATGGGCATTTCCTATGACCACATCGTCACCGGTCTAAAAAAATTCGGTGGAGCAAACAGACGCTTCCAGTACAAGGGCACCTATCACGGAGCCACCATTATTGATGACTACGCTCATCACCCTACCGAGATAAAGGCATCCATGGCTGCTGCAAAAAACTATCCTCACGGCAGACTCATCGTATGCTTCCAGTCCCACACCTACACCCGTACCTTAAGCTTTTTGGACCAGTTTGCCGAGGCACTTTCTCCTGCAGACATAGTTCTTTTACCAGATATATTCCCAGCCAGAGAGCCAGACATATATGGTGTCAGCTCGGCTGATATAGCCTCTCGTCTTGAAAAATTAGGCACTGAGGTCCACTATCTCAAGACCTTTGAGGCCTGCGAAGAATTTTTATCAAAAAATCTTATTAACAACGATTTGTTGATAACTATGGGGGCCGGAGACGTTTATTTAGTGGGAGAAGACCTGCTTCAGTCTTAGTTATCCACATTATCCACATTTTAAGCCCTTCTTATCCACGGTTTAAAATGTGGATTTTTTTATTGCTAATTTAAAGGGTTTTTGACCTCTTATCCACATTATCCACAATCGCATCAAAGCCTTTATTTACAAGACCTGCGGCCTCCTGTCCCCTTTTCTTTTTCCATACCCTTTGCTATACTTTGTTCTAGTTTTTCTATTGAGGAGATAATGTTCATGGCGGATATAACTTTGCACTCTAGCAGTGTGGCCGGGGTCACCTGTATTTCTAATACATTTATTGACGATTTTATGAAAGACGCCAACGGCGAATATATCAAGATATATCTTTATCTGCTTCGCTGGTCTATGAAGAAGACCTTTGATATCAGCCAGCTGGCAGATTCCTTTGATTATACTGAAAAAGACGTTATGCGTGCCCTCTCTTACTGGGAGAAGGTAGGCTTACTTCGCCTGGAATACAGTGCTAATAATGAGCTTACTGGCATTTATATGGCACAGCTTCCTGCATCTGAGACTGCAGCTATGCCTGTCATTTCATCAATTACTCCAGTGGCTTATACCGTACCTGCTGAGACTGTGACTCCATCTAATGACACTAGTGTAGCTGCGCCAGAAGCATCTGCTGCCACTAGTGTGGCTGTGACTGAAGCACCTGCTGCCACTGCTGCCACTGCCGCAGCTTTAACTACGACACCTGTTGATACTACTGATACTTTAACTGAAGCACCTGCTGTCGCAGACACAGCCTCAGAATACAAACCAAGCTATTCTGCTGAGCAGATAGATGCCTTTAGCAAGGATGAAAACATTCAGGATCTTATTTTTGTTATATCCACATACCTAGGCAAGCCCCTGTCTCCGTCCAACACCAATACTTTACTCTTCTGGTATGACAGCCTTAATCTATCTGTTGAGCTGATTGAGTATCTGGTGGAGTACTGCATAGACAACCAGCACACCAGCTTCCATTATATGGATGCCATCGCACGAGCCTGGCATGAAAAGGGGATAACTACTGTAGAGGAGGCCAAGGCTAGCTCCAAGGCTCAGTCTGCTGTTACCTCTGCCGTCAAGAAAGCATTTGGAATTTCAAATCGCAATCTTATCGATTCCGAGTACGACTACCTGACCAAGTGGACTAAGGATTACAGCTTCGATATAGATATTATCTGCGAGGCAGGCAAGCGCACCATACTACAGACCAATAAGCCTAGCTTCAAGTATGCCGATTCCATACTTACCAGCTGGCACAATTCATCTGTGACTTCTTTGGCAGATATCACAGCCCTTGATACAGCTTTTGCAGCTTCATCAGCAGCCTCGGCCAAGTCAAAGACTAGCTCCAAGGCATCCACTGGCAAAAAGAAGCCTGCCGAAACCTTTTCTCAGCGCATGTACGATTATGATGAGCTGGAGAAAATCCTCAGCACCAAATAATACTTCAGATAAAAGGAAATATTATGTCACTTACCAATCAGCAATACGACGCTCTCATGCGAGAGTATGACCATAAACAAATACGCAACCATCATATTGTAGCTGAACGCACCAAGGAGCTTTATTCAACTATTCCAGAGCTGTCTAACCTTGATGCTCAGGTTGCTGAGGCCTCTGTTTCCTCAATTGCCGCTATCTTAAATGGCAAAGCTTCCGGCTCTACTGACAATACTAAAAGCCTTCTTTCAGAGCTAAAAGCCAAAAGAGAATCCCTTATTAAGTCTGCCGGTTTTCCTGCAGACTATTTAGAGGCTCCTTATGATTGCCCTGACTGCAAAGATACTGGTTTTATCGGCAATGAGCGCTGTCATTGCTTCAAACAGGCTGCTATAAATATCGTCTACCAGCAGTCCAACTTAAAGGAGATTCTTAAAAAAGAAAATTTTTCACACTTTGATTTAAACTTATATGACGACACCACCCCTGATGCCACTTTAGGTATTACTGCCAGAGCTGCTGCCCAAAGGGCTTACAAGACTGCTTTTGATTTTATACACAATTTTAAGGAAAAAGGTGGCAATCTCCTGTTGCTAGGTCAGACAGGATGTGGTAAAACTTTCTTGTCTAATTGTATTGCCAAAGAATTATTGGACAAGGGCGTGTCAGTTGTTTACTTTACCGCCTTTGAGCTTTTTAATATTTTTGAAAAACAGACCTTCAAAAAGGATATGGATGTAACAGACATTCATGACCATATTTTTGATTGTGACTTACTTATTATAGATGATCTTGGCACTGAGTTTGCCAACTCATTCACCAATTCCCGTTTATTTCAATGTCTCAACGAGCGCATGCTTAGGGGCAAGTCCACTATTATTTCTACCAACTATTCCCTGTTACAGATTAGGGAACAATACTCGGAACGAATTACCTCGCGGGTTATATCTCAATATACAATCATCAACCTTAAGGGTGATGATATCCGCGTCAAAAAGGTAATTGGTAATAAATAATTTATACTTACAAGGAGCGTATCATGCCAAATCAAATCGTATTGGAAAACACCCCACCAATTGCAGAATTAGGTCTCATTCCTCACAAAAGCTGCACTGCTATCGGAGATAAGGTAAACGACTACCTGCTTAAGTGGAGACACGACAGAAAATGTGACCAGTCTATCATTACTCTTGCTGGTTACAAAAGTGATTCTTACATCGTTGATGCAGATTGCCCTCGTTTCGGTTCAGGCGAAGGTAAGGGTGTCATTAAGCAGTCTGTTCGTGGTATCGACCTTTATATCCTGGTAGATGTCACAAACCACAGCCTTACCTACAAGGTATGCGGTCACGAGAATCACATGTCACCAGACGACATCTACTGTGATCTTAAGCGTATTATTGCTGCAGCCATGGGCAAGGCAAAGCGTATTACAGTTATCATTCCTTTCCTTTACGAAGGCAGACAGCACAGAAGAAGTGCTCGTGAGTCTTTGGACTGTGCTATGGCACTTCAGGAGCTTGTGGACATGGGCGTTGACAATATCATCACCTTCGATGCTCACGACCCACGTGTTCAGAATGCTATTCCTCATCACAGCTTTGAGACTGTATCTCCTACATACCAGTTCTTAAAGGGCATCTTACAGAACTGCAAAGACTTACAGCTTGATAATGAGCACCTTATGATCATCTCTCCTGATGAGGGTGGTACAAACAGAGCCGTTTACATGGCATCCGTTCTCGGTGTTAATGTTGGTATGTTCTACAAGCGCCGTGATTACAGCCGCATCGTAGATGGCCGCAATCCTATTGTAGCTCACGAGTTTTTGGGTAATGACGTTGCAGGCAAGGATGTTATTATCGTCGATGACATGATTTCTTCAGGCGAGTCTATGATAGATGTAGCAACTGAGCTTAAAAAGCGTCACGCAAACCGTGTATTTGTAGTAGCTACCTTCGGTCTTTTCACTTCAGGCATGGCAAAATTTGACAAGGCAGTAGAAGATGGCATTATCTACAAGGTTGTTACCACCAACCTTACCTATCTTTCTGATGAGACCCTTGGCAGAGATTACTTTATCAACTGCGATATGTCTAAATATATTGCCTACATCATTGACAATCTTAATCATGATTGTTCTATCTCTGAGCTTCTCAATCCATACGATAGGATTGAGCGTCTTATCACAAAGTATAAGGCCGGTGAGTGCTAATTCCTTTTTGCAAAAAGCAAGTATCTTAGATGGTATACATATTTGTGACTTGTCTTATATTAAAAAATCCTCTGCAACAATAGTTGCAGAGGATTTTTCTTTATTTAGTCATACTCATATCGATATGGTTATCAAACAAGCAAAAGCTTTCTTCCTGTTTTTTCTAAACTATTATTTTATATAACTTACAAATACATTGCCAAGGCCTGCAAAATAATCAGTGGCATCCTGCATCCCCATCTTACTGGTGGACATATTGTCCGGATTATATACTATGATATTGGCCGCATCGTATCCCACTATAAGAAGTGCACTATCCTCTCCTGAGTAGGCATAAACTGGATTACCCAGGCTTACATAATAAAGCACTTGATCAAGAGTCGCTCCCGTCAAATCTAATATATGATAATCCTTTAAAGTAGAACTAAGTATTGATATAGGTGTCTGGCCTCCCTCAAGCAAGGTATGTACCTGAACATTCTCCCCTTCATGTACAAGCATAGCCGACAGGGCCTTTGCCTGACTGTTTGACTCGGAATCTGAAGAACCATAGGTGACACTTATGGCATTTTGGTATGACTTGCGACCTCGTTTCCATACATACCGTGGGGTATTATCCACCACTAGTCCCATGTTTGCGTCCGCTTCTGTTATGGCTGTCAGCAAATCATCTGTTGCCAGTGTTACACTGCTTCCAACATATACAAAATACTCTGTACTGTTAGTTGAGGTGCTGACTGCTATATCTCTTGTGTGATTAGCCATAGCGAGCTTTGGAGCATCAGATATTATCTTTCCTAAGCTCTCTCCCTCTTTCAACTCAGCCATTGTTATACTTAGTACATTTCCCCTGGTAGAATCCACGCTACTAGTCAGCTCTACTGCCTTATTTTGCTCACCAGCGGAATTTTTAATGGTATCACCTGTAGTCTCTACATAGTTGCCATTTTCATCCTTTTGTATCCTGTCTAGGTATATAGTATAAGATTCAATCCTTATATCTGATATATATATACCCGACTTCTTATAACTCATAAGCTCCTTTGCGCCAGTTGAGTTAGTGATATCGGCAATAATTACCTGAGACATAGGATATACTTCAGTACCCGCTTCATCCAGGCTTATATCGTTTTTATTAACTATGCCATATATCAGATCATCATCCATAAAGCCAAGAGGCTTGAGAAGCTGACCTGAAGCTGCATTAATGTCAAAGCTATTGTTAGTTTCCAAATCCAATATATGTATGCTTTCAGATGTAACAGCATTTTCCATCCATGCCATATAACGACCAGAATCAGATACTGCATACTGACTGTCATCCATTCCTGTCATCAGCTCCTCTGTAGTCAACTGATTCAGCTTCATATAAAGCAAGGTACCATTTACCATAATGTAAAAGCTGTTATCCGAAGACTCATATATCAAATCAGAGAAATTGGCATTTAATATCTGATACGAACTTCCCGAAGGAATAAATACCTGCTCAGTAGATACGTTGCTTATTGAATCATAATGATATAGGTTTATACCGCACTGGCCCTCGTGTTGACCGGCATTCATATATCCATATACCACATAGTCCATAGTACCTGATTCGTCTATATTAAGAATTATAATCTTATGCTGGTCATAGGTACATCTTGTGTCTGTAGGGTCATTAACAAAGCTATATATGGTCTTTAAGGTACGCTCAGTCTGATTGTATTGGAAAAGACTTCCGGAATGAGTGAATGACACAACTGTACCTGTTTCGTTTGATAAATAATCCACGTCTTCTTCAGTAATGCCCAAATCCAACACATTTTCACTAATATCCACCTGATTTGCATCAAGTATCTGCTCCATGCTGCGGTCGTAGCTCAATAGATAGATACGCTGGTCAGTATATCTGATACGAAAATCCTCTTTACATAAGTAGTACTCTGTATTTTTGCCACTAGTTGAACTTAACTCATAGGAAAAAGTAAGGCTGATATAGTTTGTGCTAATATCCGTAAGGGATATAAGAGGGGTAGCTACTTGACTTCCTGCAAATGAGCCATAGGTAATCTGCGACAGGCTGGAATTGATGGTTACATGTCCTAACTCATTTTTGTCACTGCCAGACTTTGACTCCACGTAAGTAGCCAGGCCATCTCCCTCTTTTCTCAAAGCCTTATCGTGGAATTGCTGAGCAAAGTCGATTATCTCGTCCTCATAGCAGCCCTCTGTTTCCATTATACGGGTATAATAATATACACTCTTTTCTCCCAGCTGGGCAGTGAGAATCAACAGATATTCCTCATTTTTTTCGATAAGATTCTCCGCCTGAATAGACGCTGTAATAATGTCGCCATCCTGACTGTAGGTCACATCATTACCTGATATATTACGCTCTGTATCAAGAGACCTTATCTGATATGACAGCCCGGTAACTTCCTGTCCCTGAGTATCCATTGAAAGATTAATCATACGATCATCACTTAAAGGGATTATACTCTCTCTCATGTAGCAAGGATCCATTTCCTGCACATAGCCATGTAAAGTAGTTGTGGCATCTCCCTTGTACTCTATGGAAACAAGAGGCAGACTAGGTGAATCCATATTGGTGCCATCTATCTCCTGCTGACGGTTAGTTAGTATTTCAAAAAATATAACAGCTGCTACAAATACTACTAAAAGAAGTATAATTCTTTTGATTACATTGGTAGGTAAACCTTTTTTATAGAACTGAAGCTTCATAGTGTCTCGCTTTCTTGCTTTTAAAAAAATAAGGTGATATAATTTATCGACATTTGGCTTTCGTTAAAGGAGCATATATGAGCGAAAATAATCACGTACATACTCACATTGATGCTGATGGTAACGAGTATACCCACAGTCATGGTGAACATGGTCACCACCACGAGCACACCAATACCAAGGCGGTCATCAACAGGCTTAATAGAGCCATAGGCCACCTAGAGTCGGTTCGCAACATGGTTGCCGACGGCAGGGACTGCACCGAGGTGCTTATACAGATAGCCGCTGTCAAGTCCGCTATCAACAACGTGGGCAAGCTTATCCTGACAGACCACATCGAGCACTGCATTGTAGACGCCATGGAAGAAGGCGATACACAGGCCATAGCAGATCTTGAGGATGCCATTAATAAATTTATCAAATAATCAAAATAATGACTAGACTTATTGTCGCTTTTTGGAGGATTCATGAAAAAATTATTTAAAAAGATTGGGTCAGCTCTAAAGACAGTCTTTCAAATCGTTGCCATGCCCTTTGTAAAACTGGCTGATTCTAAAGTAGTTAAATGGTACCAAAACACACAATTTCATAAAACACACAGAAAGCTTTGGGACGATTATTCTATTTTGATGCACATACCACTATCCCTTTTTATGTGCTTCCTTATGGAATGGTTGTCTCGTCACTCTTTTATTGAGGCATGGGGCTTCGTTACCAAGCACACAGGCCCTTATCTATTCAATTCATATTGCATATTTGTAGCCTATACACTGGTGTTTATCAGCAAAAGACAAAGATGGTGGCGCAACCTCATCTCCCTCTTTTTCCTGATACTTGGTATCACTAATTGCATTATTTTGCTCAACCGTGTATCACCTTTTGGCTACACAGACCTTTATATGGTTAGCGACCTTCTTACCATGGCTGATTCGCAATACTTCACCGCTCAACAGGCCACCATGATAGTTGCAGCCCTTGTGATAGTTCTGATCCTTATGATTGTATTACTTATCAAAGGACCAAAGAAAAAGAAGGTTCTTCCTTTCTGGAAGCGTATCACTGTTATAGCATTATTTTTTGCCAGCCTTTATCCTTCCACCAGAATTCTTCGCTCAGTAGGCATTATGACATCCTACTTCGGCAACCTGGCTCAGGGATACTTAGATTATGGATATCTATATGGCTTTGCCACATCAGTCCTCGACCGCGGCATGAGCAAGCCTTTTGGCTACTCTGAGTCCAAGATCGCATCCATCATCAGTGATGACAACAAGTACCTGTCTTCACTTAATACCTATGCCACCTACGACGAGGATGGCAATATAGAGGACTCTGTACAGGTAGCTGAGCTTGCCTCAGAGGATAAAAGCCAGCCAAACATCATTGTTATGTTGTTAGAGTCCTTCTACGATGTGTCTGAGTGCAAGTTTTTAACAACCAGCGAAGACCCTATACCATTTGTCCACTATCTAGAGGACAACTACTCTACAGGCCATTGCATAGTTCCTGTAGTAGGTGCCGGCACCTGTAACACTGAGTTTGAGGTGCTAACTGGTATGTCCTGCTCCTTCTTTGGACCAGGCGAGTATCCACAAAAGACTATCCTTAAGGAAATTGACGGCTGCGAGTCCTACGCAGATGTTCTTAAGGATCAAGGCTATGGCACTCACGTTGTACACAACAACGGTGGTAACTTCTATTCAAGAAAAAATGCCTTCTCCCTCATGGGCTTTGACACTTTTTCTTCAAAAGAAATGCTTGATATCACCGAGTATACACCTCTTGGCAACTGGCCTACTGATGACATTCTCATCGGAGCCACAAAGGATTCCTTAGATTCCACTGAAGGCCCAGACTTCGTATATACTATCACAGTCGAGGGCCACGGCGCCTACCCTACTTACCAGGTTGAGGAAGACCCAGCCATCACCGTTGCAGCCGAAGGCAAGTCTGAAGAAGTAAAGAACGAGTGGGAATATTATGTTAACCGCATCTACAATGTAGATGATTTCCTCAAGCAGTATATCGAGATGCTTGACAGCAGAGACGAGGATACACTAGTTATCATGTTTGGTGACCACCTGCCTACCATGGGACTTACCGATGATGAGGTTGCCACCGGGGACCTCTACAAGACCAAGTACTTCACATGGAACAACTTTGGTATGGAAAAAATCGACGAGGATTTAACCTCATACCAGCTTGTTTCAGAGTTTTTAAATCGCCTTGATTACCACAATGGCAATATCAATGGTTATCATCAGACAGCCATGGGACAAGGCTTAAAATATGGTTCACTCAAGTACATGGACGACTTGGAAATGCTCCAGTATGACAACTTATATGGCAATAAATATGCCTATGAAGTTGGAGATTCCTACGAAGCTACAGATATCCAGATGGGTATTAATGATGTCACTATCGACTCAGCCTACTTCTTTAATGGAAAGCTCCACATATATGGTGACAACTTCACCAAGTGGTCCAAGGTATTTGTCAACGGAGAAAAGGTATCCACCTCTTACGAATCAGGTCAGGTCCTTACCATCAAGGCCTCTGATGTAAATAATGGCGATACTATCACAGTATGCCAGCTAGGTAGCTCCAACACTGTATTTAGAGAATCCAATGAATACACCATCTATGACCCACACTTCGTACCAGAGGACGAAGAACAGTTAGAAGATGAAAGTGTAGAGACAGATTCTGACGATTAATTTATAATCTTGAAAGCCCTGTAGCTCTTCCTACAGGGCTTTTCTTATATCCAATACAGTTATACCCAATGCTTCCACAAGCACGGATTTAGCAGCTTTCTTCCCTTAAACAAAAGGCTTACAGCCAACGCTGTAAGCCTTTTAAGATGCCTATATATTTTCAGTTCAATCAAATACGTCAGCACCACTTTTAAGTCTTCTCTAGTAGACTATACATCTTTAAACCCCTATGTATTCTCTACTCCTCGTCATCCTCACTTGCAAAAGCTATATTCCTTTGCTTGCTGACAAGAATAACGCCTACTCCCAACAAGAAAATTGCCAGGCAAAGAAGATAACGATTGTCAAAGCCATCTGCTGTCTTTGGTGTAGCATCCTGACTATGTCCCTTGGTAACTGTGCCATCCTTGTTGACGGTATAAGTTACCGTGGTAGTTGTCTTTTTATTATTATCAATAATAATCTTGGTCTCAGCATAACCGTCAGTGTATACGAATCTGACTGTGTGCTCTCCCTCACTGAAGGACTTGATATACAAATGGGTCAAGGTAAGTATTGTAGAACCTGACTCAAGTGTATAGGAATTAGTATTGGCGTCTGCACCGTCTATAAGTATCTGGCGCAGCTTTTCCATTGGGCCATCACATACTATCCTAATAGGACCGTCCTCGTTTGTTATAGTCTGATTGGCGCCCTCTGTAATATTGTATACGACGCCAGTATCTGCAGTGGAAGCAGAAGTTGCAGCATACTTAAATGTAGCTGTTCTGTTGCCTGTCACACTACCTGATGGGGACTCCTGATCGAAGCAGGTATAACCATCATAAGTAGCTGGTCCATAGCTGTATGTAGAATTCTCATTATAGGTATCTGTGAGACGTGTAACTGTCTTTAGCTTCTGTGTCTTATCTGCATTATAAAAGACATCAACAACAGTAACCTTATATTGCTTTGCTGTAGTGGAAGTACTTCCACCTTTATTGGTATTATCAGTGCTTCCACCGTCAGTATCTGGTACTTTAGAATCCGCAGATGTTGCCTTATAGGTAAAAACTACTGTAGCACTTGCTGCATCCGATGTAACAGTATAAGGGCTATTTCCACTGGAAAGTGTAAAGCCTGTATAAGTAGGAGCAGTTATCTGAGTTCCTACAGCGTAAGAATCTGTTGTGGTAAATGACTTCTCTAAAAGTTTGTCATTAATATCATAAAAGGTCTTAACAAGAGTAACCGTTACATTAGTGACAGGATCAGGTGCTGGCGTATCACTTGGAGCCAAATAAGCAAAAATAACTGTTATATTTCCATCATCATCTGCATCACTTGCCTGAACTGTATAAGAAGATATGGCTGTAGCATCCCCTATTATACTTGTGGCTGCTGTGTATTCTATGTCATCATAAGCGTTAGCATCAGCTGATATCACCTGTCCTACTGAACATTCGGTAAGTACCTCCTGATAGATGCCCACCAGCCTAGTGCCTGCCTCGTCATAATATTTATGAGTTACAGCTACATCATACAGGTCTTCATCAACATCCCCGCTTGAATCATAGTTTATCTGCACTAAAGCCGGATAGCTTGCTTTAATGGACTCAAAATAATCAGCTACCTTTGAATCCTGGCCACCGTAAGCATTTACAGTTAATGTATATCCTGTGGAACTTGCACTGCCTAGAGGAGGCCAATTGTCTTGAGTTCCTATCGAGCTAATACCATTTGGATTCTCAAATGTAAGTACATTGATATTGGTTCCTGACAAGGCATTTTCAGATATGGCAGCAATGTCAGATGTAACAGTATAATTGGTAACATTTCTGCTTACATACACAAGGGCTGTATCATGTACTATCTCTTGTCCTGATGGTGAGGAATAGCTTCCAGAGCCTATATATATATTAGTTATTGGACAGTCTGACAAAGAAGATGTTATATAGCTATCAGAGCCTGCTGATATACTGCCTGCACTAATACTGTTCAGAGATATATCACTGGAAAAAACATTGCTTCCAGAAAAAGTAAGCTTCCCAATAACATTTACATCAGTAAGGGAAGAACAGTTGCTAAATGCACTATCTCCCACAGTGCAATCCCCTGCTACAACAATAGATTCCAGCTGTGAAAAACCTTCAAAGCTATTTGCAGTGAAATCTGCATTGCCACTTATATTAATCTCTGTGACTGTGTCCTTATAGTCATCCGGATTGGCCATTACACTTGCCACATTGTCCGCTGTAACAATAGTTACAGGATTCGTCGCCTCATCCGCGTCAGACACAAGACTGCTTCCCAATATCCAAGCAGCAAATATAAGGGATGCCGCTATAAGCAGCCATCCTATCTTTTTCATACCTTTTAGTCTTACCATATATTATTCCCCTATGATTAGCCTAAGGACTATGGGCTAACCTGCTATATCTCTTAGTTTCCACTTTTATATATAGCTAGTCTGCCCCTAACCTACTACATATTGTATATTGTACCATTACCCTACCCTTTTAGCCACAACAAATAGTCGCCCATTTTCCTTATAGGTATTGCATGTAGAGAGGGTTAGTATTTTATCCGTACTCTTTATATCGATGGTCTCATCATATACCGACAGGCTCTGTATATTATCCAAAAATTCTTGCAGCTCCTGGCCTGTAACAGCATCTATAAAATCATAATACCTGTACTCACCATCGTCATTATAACCTACATCAGACAAACCTACTCCCACTATCTCATATTCCTCCTCAGCATAGAGGGTGGTGAATTTGATAGTCTTATGTGCCTGATAGTAGTCATAATCCAGGTAGCGCTTCAAACCACCGAACATTTTTCCAGACCTCATATTATGTCCATAAATGATAGTGTTTGTGGTGGCATTGACTATGTCACAGCGATAATCCACAAAAAGTGTGCCATTAGTATCTTCCTCTCCATTAAAATTGCGGCGAAGATAATACTCTGGGTCACTTGGTGTCTGCATTACCGGATAGTTAATATCGGTGTCAACCACCTCAAGCCAGCCCACAAAGTCATTATTTTGGTCATAAAGCTCCTGATATTCTGGCAAAATAGTCAAGTCTTCAGCCTTATAGTCAGTATCCCATGGTGATGAAATCATATCATCCAATATAGTGTTAGCTGACGCAGACCCGTCAGACACTAGATCTTGCGATGATTCACTATCTATATCGGCATTACTTGCGTTTTCATTAGAAGAGTCTCCATTATTTTCCCCTGATACTGAATCCTTCAAGGCAGCTATTTGTCTAGTCTGGTATATCTCCTTGATTTGACCATAAGCAAAAATACCTATAAGAACCACCGCTATAGACACAAAAAGAAGGCCAACGGCACGCTGTCCCTTAGCCTTCCCTTCTGCCTTTTCTATTTGAGCCACATCATCTAAAAGTCCTGCTGACTTGTGGGCTACTATATCAGCCACGTGGTCAGCAAACTGCTGACCAACAGGGCTTTTAAATGTAATAATTCCGTCTCGTATATCGTGGTAGAGACGCACAGCCACCTCAGGATCCTGTACATCCAGCTCCTTATTGATACACTCTATTTTTTGCACATCCTCCTGTGCAGCATGATATTCGGCGTATGTGTCAAAAGAAAAACCGCCTATAATAAACTTCTTGTCCTGGGCCATATGCCTTACTACCACTGCAGTAGAATCGCTTTTACAAGCTGTCCTGCTGCATTCCTATTACTTTATAGTCACTGCTATATGAGCAGACTCATTTACCTTGGTAAGATTATTACCTACAAATGAGTATCCTTCTATATGATAATAGTAGGTTCGTCCGCTTTCAAGTCCCGTGTTGGTATATGCACCTGAGCTTACTGGATAAGAGGCCACCTTTTTGCCTTGGCTTGAAGCATCATCTGCTCTGTATATCTTGTAGATAAGGACTTGGTCACTTGTGTTCCACTTCACTGTAGCCGAACCTGTAGCGCTACTTTTTACAGTAAGGGCCGACTCTGATATATCGGTAGTTCCAATAGCTGTCACAGCATCACCTGTTAATATGCCACTGCCATTATTGATATAGCTCGATACCTCCACTATATAGTTGGTAGCCGAGGTAAGTCCAGTAAATTCATAAGAGCAGGTGTTTCCAGATACCTTTACCTGGCTTCCCACAGGCTCGCCCTTTTTGCCAGTTGATGAATCAAGGGTGTAAAGCTGAAGCACTGCTCCATCTGTATAAATATCCTTTATCCATGTAGCTGTAAGTGTGGTAGAGTCTGTCATTCCAAGCTCCAGACTAATTACCTGTCCTGGATTGATAGTAAGCATCTTAGTGTAGCTTCCTGTAAAGTTGCTGCCATCTACAGCAGTTACCTGAACATAATTGCCTGCTACACCCTTTATGTTTTCGCCATAGCTTACGGTATAGTCACTTCCTTCAACCAGAGTATAAGTATCTACGCTGCTTCCTGATTTATCCTGTACCATTACCTTTACAGCTGGGGTAATCTTTTGTCCCACATATCTAAAGTACTGAGGGCAGACAATCAGACAGTCTGTCAGGTCACGCTTTACAATCTCAAAGCTTCCTGTGGCAGGAGCCTCTGATTCTCTATCGCCTATAGTAAAGTTTACTTCAACCTGATATATACCTACATCCTTGATATTCTCTGCAGCTATCGCCTGGCCATCCTTGTAGTAATTGATTTCATTAATCTCAGCGCCACTAGCAGACAAACTAATAGCTGGTGTGATAGTCATACCTGTGTACTTGTATGTACCACCTGTCTTTACTTCTACAGCAGAAGCATCAAATATTATCTCGTATTCTACTTCCTTTGTTCCTGTAAAACCATCTGACAATGCACCATACACAACTCTTCCAAGGCTTTCAAAATTATCACTTGATGTTGGCTTGCCCTGAATCTCATAATCAGTTCCCTCTTCCAAAATATAGTCATTGAACTGATCACCTATAGCTGGAAGATAGAGCACAATTCCTTCAGGAGCAGTGGCTTTTCCTGTGTACTGCTGAGTCTTAACGCCTTGCTCTAGTATATTATCTTCGGTGTAATATCCCACCTCAGTGCTGTCTAAGCCTGCCACAATCTGATAAGTACTTTCCTTGGTTCCTGAATAGTTGCCAATACCTGTAACTGAAAGCTTCTTGATACCTGGCACTATTGCATCATCACCTGTTGGTACTGTTACGGTGTAGTCTACGCCCTTGGTCAATGTGGTTGAGCCATCTGTCACCACTATATCTGGTATTTGAGTGTATCCATTATAATCATATATTGGACCATCTAATCCATTGTCATACCATACGGTAAAATCAGAACCAGATATATCTTTATTTATTATGATATAAGGAATGGTAAATGTACCTGCAGAGCCAGTTCCTGTAGTGTAATAGTTGTGTCCATCAGCGGCTGTGCTATTACTTGCAAATGTAACTACTATCTTGCTAAAGCCATCAGCTAAAGTGGCATCATAGGCCTTTTCATCATCAATATAGCTTACAGACAAATCATTCTCATCAATGACCTTGTCGGCACTTAAGTAAGATCCCATCTTATGGTCAGTTACCTTTACACTAGGCTGTATTGGCTTTCCAGAATATACAGCGTAGTAGTAACCTACATAGTCTTCATAGTCATCAGCGAAATATTTTTTAGCAATGTCCTCTGTCATACGGCTAACACCAGAAGTAACATCAATGGTTAGATATTCATCTGCTGTCTTATCACCTACGTTATACTTGTCATTTTCAGTCAAAGGATCATTCCAGGTCTTTACTGACTTAATAAACTTTTTATTTATCTGATATTCCTGTTTTACAATACCGCAATAAGCGCCCTTACCCTGTATTACTACATATTTTTCACCTGCATTAATAGAGTCATCCTCTACATCCTTCAGATTGGTGTAGTAAACAGTATAGTCACTTCCTTCAGTCAGAGTAACCATGCGCTTTCTTGTGGCATTATATACCTGTACAGTAGGCTTTGGTTTATGAGCCTGACCATTGTAGGTATAGGCCATTGTAGAGCTTGATACTCCATAATCTACTGTATTTTTCTTTATTCCGCTGCCGTCATTAGTCTCATATGTGTAGGTAATAAGCATGCTGCCATCACCTATAGGCAAGCTTGATAAGTCTTTACCGATACTAAATGGTATCTTCAAAGTACCACTGTAGTTACCTATTCCAGTAAGCTCTACATATGGGCTGTCACTAGCCGGTGATGAATGGGTATCATCCTCCCACTGGCTTGTACTATAGCGGCCTGTACCTGATGAAGTATTGTTATATACTGTGACAGTATAGTCTACATCCTTAACAAGTGTCTTGTATACAATGTTGCTTTCTGTAGTGCTTCCATCTGGATTTGCTGTAACTGTAGAGCTTGCTATTACACCATTGTCTACTATCTTAACAGCCGGTGTTACCGCTGTGCCCTCTGTAAATTCCTCCACATTAGTTACTGTAATATCCAGCTTGTCATCCGTCAGACCATCCACCCAAAGGCCAGTATTTTTATCATAATACTTGTGATACAAATCTGGCAGGCTTCGTTCGGTAATTGAGTAAGTAAAGGTATAATCAAACTCACAGTTATTTATACCAGATATAGTAACCTGATAATCTCCTACATCTTTTATTTTGCCATTTGTGAAGCTGGCATTGCCCTGCTTAACAGAGACAGTGTAGTCGTATAACTTTGTGTTATCTCCATCTATTGTTTTCTGATACAGCTTATGTGCTGTGCCAGTGCTGTCATATACGCTAAGGCTTAAAATATCAGAAATATCCTGGTCACGGCCTGTATATGGGCTGGATGTTTTGTCTATCTTTATCTCACTGTTATCGGTCCTAAGACTGTTAATATTCAGCTTTGTAATGGTAAATTCGCCGTACTTTGTCTTACTTCCATTAACAGTATTTCCAGAATTTCCAGCCTTAATATATACCTTGCCATATATAGGGTTATTAGAGGCATCCCTGTTATAGTCTGTGGCATAGGTATTATCCGCATATGAAGAAAGCTGATAGTCACCAGTACTATTAACACTTCCATCATATTCCTTTAATAAGGTCTTATTGCCATTATCGTCCTTGTAATATACCTTATAGGCTGGTGTAAGGAAGGCATCCTGGCCTGTATACACTGCACTTTCTGCTTCAACAACTATATGAGAATCAGATATGTCCAGTGGATTTATTGTAAAATCAAGGGCATTAAACTCATCTGTAGCATACATACCAAGTCCTGTTATGTATACATGAGCCTTTTCCCCACCATTAGTTGCATTGACATTATTAGTGTATTTAACAGTATAATCTGTGTCCTTTTTCAGTGTTGAAGTCGTGCCATTTAATGTAGCCGTTACTACCACCTCTGGCTCCACCGCGCTGCCGGTATAGCTGTACTCGTTGGCTCCCGTCTTAAATGACACATTATCCTTTGTCAGCTGGTAGCCCTTTATTTTAAATATACCTGTAGAGTTAACACCAGTTACATACTCAGAGCCTGGTGTAGCTGTCAGACTAATAGCCTGGTCTCCTATATAGGTCAGGGTTGCTGGTGCAAAAGAGAACAAGGCTTTATTATCTGGACTTATCCAGTTACCCTTGTTATAAATAGTCTTTCCTGCACAGGTGACTACCATATATTTTGACACTTCATAGCCTGTGCCATTATAGGTCAAAGCCTCAATTTCTGTATTATCATCTCCAACAAACTTCACCTCTGTTGTATCAAGAGAAAGATTGTATTTGATTGAAAATTCCAGGCTCTTTTTTGTACCTGTCACAAAATATTCACTGTCATCTGTAGCACTAATAAGCATATATCTGGTGCCTACATCAGTGTGATTACCATCTGCTTGCCCATTTTTAGAGCTAGCGTAGCCAATAGTGTAATCTCCAGAATATCCTGTAGTAGCTTCTCTTGCTTCCTCAAGACCCACTACTGTAGGGGTAATGGCACTTCCTGTATACCAATATGTAGTTGGCGATTCCAGATAAAGGCCATTATAATTGCTCAAATCAGCCTTAAATGTAGCCTCCTTTGTAACAGAGCCTGCTGCAAGGTTTGTTCCTTCTATTGTGATATTACTGTCTGTACCTGGCTGCCATGCACTGCCACTTTGTCTGCTACCTGATATGCTTGCATTAGAAGAAGGCAATGTCTGGCTATATACTCCATCTCCATCACTCAAGCCAGAGTATTTAATCACTGCCTGTGGTGTAGTTGTAGGTAGGCCATTAGCATCCAATGTGTAATATCCAGCAGACGGAAGATTAAGTGATACATCCGCATAGCTGCTGCTCAAATCCAACACTATGTTAAATGACACCTTTTTATAACCACTGTATGGTGCCTTTCCTGCTATGTAAAAATAATTATCCGACGAAGGGCTTGGCAGACTATTAGTTACAATTGCACTGCTTGCTGATATACCAGCGGCTGTGAGCTCGTCTACATCTGTAACTATATAGTAATCTCCACTTGTTCCATCCTTTGTACCAAGAGTCAAAGTTTTACCAGCTGATGTTACAGTAAGGTAATTTGCTGCAATAGCTGTCAGATAATCAGTATTCAGAGTCTGCTTTGCATATGGAAGGTCCTTCATTGTTACTTCAAAGCTTGTATCTTCACTGATATCCTTGGTACTTACAAAATAATATACCCTAATAATCGAAGCCTCATAATTGGTATTTACTGTATTCGAAGGCACTTTGATCTCTGCATAAGGCTTATCTGCTTCTCCTACAGTAGAGCTAGGACTTGTGCAATTTCCCTTATATTCAATAGTATAATTAGTGCCTTGAACAAGCTGATTGTCGCCACTTACATCCCACAGGCTGAGCTCTGGTTTTATCTCAGTACCTGTATAGTAATAAACATAGTCAGATGCTTTCAGAGTCACCTTGTATACCTTGTACTCAAGGTCACCCTCTGTCTCGCTGGACTGACTTACATAAGCATTCTCTTTATAAAGGTCAATATCATTGTCATTGTAATTTACATGTACTGCTGCAATTCCCTTTGACATAGATACATTACCATTATAGGTGCCGGTAAAATTACCTGTACCATTTATGCTGTATCTTTGGTTTTCACCTGCAGCTATACTTAGTGTAATACTCGTAGGTGTGTAATCAGCCACCCCATTTTGACTCAAAATATACTTCTTATTATTCTCTGTTTTTCCTGCATAGTAATACACTATAGTAGGATTCCATTCTACATCAGCACCTGTGTAGGATGGAGACTTTGAGTCGTAGCTTATCTTGTCATTTGCCAGGTAGCTTATATCTACAGGCTTTATTGTTACAGAAAATTCCTTCTGCCCATAATAACCATTGTTTCCAGCTCCCTCAATTGTGTATGTCAAAATATTGTAATTACTGTCTGTTGCTCCTTCTTTTCTTGCAAGAGCCTTATAGTTTCCGTCGGTATCTACAGACCCATCCAGGCTGCTTTCTACAGCTAAGGTAGTATTTCCACCACGATAATCCCCCTCAGGGTAAACTATATTATTATCAGAAGTTGCTGCTGCCTCATAGGATGGAGTAATGTCTAAATCTCCCAGCTTCAGAGTAAATACAGGCATAGCATTATTAGCCCAGTCCATGGTGTAGGCTCCTGTACCTGTTTCAGACAATATGTCACTCTGATTATATGGATTATATACAGTCAGACTTGCATCAGAGATGTCCTTACCAACTGTATAACTTACCTCTTTTTCGCCAGTGAAGTTGCCTTTTCCTGTAATTGTAGCCGTCTTTTCCCCAGCCGATGACTTGTCATCTGAGTAGCTTATCTCGTAGTCTGTTCCCACAGTAAGAGACTGACCGCCATAGGTAAAAGCAAGGTCCAAATCCACATCAGCACCTGTAAAGTCATATGCAAGTTTCTTGTCTGAGCTCATGCTGGCATCATTTATATCAGCTTGTGCTACAGAAAAATACACATAGGCATTATTTCCAAAATAATTGTTGATACCCTTAATATAAAGATATGGTGATTCAGCAGGCTTACTTGCATCATAGTTCTTTGCTGCCCCGGTATTGACATATTCGTAGTAATAATCTCTACCATATATCAAAGTGCTGTCCCCTATTTGAACAGCAGGTACAAAACTAATACCTTCTGCGCCTGCATATACTGGCTTATAGCTTCCAAAGGTCTGTTTTGCAGCATCATTACTGTCAATAAGTGATGCAGTGTGAACGGCACCATCCTCTCCAGTAACACTAATTGTCATCTGATCCCTGTTGGCAGTAATCTCAAAGGTAAGCACTGCAGATCCTGTAATATTGTCATTATTACTTGTCAAAGTAAGCCTTGCCAGGTTGCCAGCCTCTGTAACAGCAATATTGTTTGTGTATGTAGCTGTTACATAGGTATCCAGGCTATCTGGAAGCTCCACTCCAGCTAGAGTCAGCTTATATTCCGGCTTTTTTTCCTTACCTGTATATTGCTGTGTTGAAGTGCCTGCCCAGGCAGCATATACATAGCCTTCTTTATTTGCATATGTTGAATCAGATGTCAACTCAGCCGGCTTTATGGTAAATGTGCCACTCTTGCTGCCTGTATAGTTGCCTATACCTGTGATAGTCCACTTGCCTGTACCTGCGTCAACGGCATTATCTACACTAATTGTATAGTCTGTTCCCTCTGTAAGGCTTGCGCCTGTAATAGTAAAATCTGCTTCACTTAGCTGCTGCTCATATCCTGAATATGATTTATCGCCACCAACATATTTTATGGTCAGCTCGTTTATATTCAGTGCTTCAACCTCATAAGATACTGCAACCTTCTCTGAAGTCTCATTGCTTGTTACCACTAGCCATTTTGTTCCTGGCGCAGCAGTGAGCTCTATAGTGCCAGCCTCATCATCAAAGCAGCCTATAAATACATTTGTATTTTTCTTGTTTCCTGTCTTTACTGTTATCCTACTTGAATCGAGAGCTATAGGAGATCCTGTAAAATCAGTAGAATATCCCAGCCTTCCACCATTTTGTGCTGAATAAGATATACTATTGCTCTTTTGATAGGTAACAGTAGTGTCATCTATAAAGCTTGCTACAACTTGATAAGTAAACTCTGCCTCATCCTCAAAGTTGCCATCATCAGTAGCTGTTACTGTCATGGTGGCCGTGCCTATATTTACATTATTTGTGCAAGTATAAGTGTAGTCTGTAGCAGCAAGGGTGCAGTCATCTCCGTAAGTTAATGTAAAGTCACCTGCTGCAGGCACTATAGCACTGCCGGTATGTGTGTATTTATCGCCATTTGTCCATGAAATTTCTGTATCTGATATTGAAGCTTTTCCTATTACAAATTCCAGGCTAAGGGCTCCTGTAAAAGTGCCGGAATTCTTCATTTTTACAGTAGCTGTACAGGTACCTGCATTAACATTGTCATCATATGTTATCTCTGCAGTATCGTTCGTAAAAATACTATTGGCACTAGAGCCTGTATCCTTGTAAGTAAAAACAATATCCTCAAAGCTTACCTCATGAGATGAGCCATCATAGGTAATAATCTGCTCATCAAAATCGTCAGTCCACTTGGCTTCAAAGGTATCACTCAAGGAAGTACCGGCTTTTGTCTTTGTAACTGTAGCTGACCCCGTAAAATTATTTTTTCCAGTCAGTGTATAGGTATAAGTAACGCCTGTAGATGTACCACTGGTTGAAGTCAATTCTACATCAAAATCAGCTGTAGTAAGCGGGCTTGGCAAATTGTCCAAGGTCACTGTGCCATCTGCATTATTGGTAAAAGTAGTGCTAGTAAAACTAAGAGAGTTTATATCCTTGGCTCTTATTTTATAAGAAACCTCTCCCAGATTTATGGTATTAGAAGTGCCTGCCTTGGTGTCTGTAATATATACAGTAGGGCTTACTGTGCCTACATTTACAGTATCCAGTCCTGTATAGTCAGGGCTGCAGGTATAGCCTGTCACATTTATAGTGGGTTTGCAGTCACTTCCCGTATATTCAGCTGTATCATAGCTCTTAGTTATGGTCACCACTACCACATTTATCTCCTTGGTAGAAGTGCCATAGCCGGCTTTAATTGTTGTTGTACCATCAGATACAGCTGTAAGCTTTCCTGTAGAATCGATTGTTACTACATCCGAATCATTTGAAGACCAGCTTATCTGCCTGCTTATACTTGTGTTGCTTAAAGTTGCCTTTAATGCATCTGTCTGTCCCTTTACATAATAGAGGTAGTCGCTGCTGCCATAGCTATACTTTATAGCAGATGTTGCAGTAATAGCGTCTATTGTAGCGCCATCATTTGTGGCATCTGTATAGGTTATATTGCTAGCCACCAGGCCATCATAATCACTGCTTGCTCTTGTATATGAACTGCTTCCTGAAGAAGAATATGTCTCTGTTTCTATCTCAGATGTACTGCTATTATAATCTACCTTAGACTTAAGCCCTGTTTTAGCAATAACTGTCTTGCTTGTATTAGTTATCACTACTGCATAGTAATCCCCTTTTGACAGGTACTTATCTCCTGAATAGCTTATTTGCATCGAAGCTGTAATCCAGTCTCCACTAGCATCAGCATTTGTTACTGTAGTAGAGCCTGTGCCAAGCTTAGTCCAACGGGAGCTGTTAGTATCAAGGCTTGAACCCACATTATATACACTTGCAGAAAGGCTCAAATTACCTGAAAAAGAGTCTGCCTTAACACTCATACTGGCATCCTCTACTACTGCATAAGAGCCGTATCCATCCGCCTTTGCTATATATGCTACGCTTGTATTTTTTTCAAAGCTATAGTCTGTTGCTGTATCATCAGCTATCGCTATCTCAGCACTGGCATCATAGCCGCACTTTACGCATACACCTGCATCATCAAAGGTATGCTGGGCGCTTGTCTCATATCCACAGACAGAGCATGTAGCTATATGTCCATCAGTTGGATCTTCTTCACTTACTTTATATGTATATGTATGAGTTTGACATTCTGGGACTTCCCCTGATTCTGCAGAGCTAGAATCTTCTGTTATTTTTGCACCACAAGTATCACAGATACCGTCAGCATCTGCGTCTGTATGGCTTTCTTCTGTAGTTTCGTCAGTCTGCTCTTCGCTATCTGAGCTTTGAGCTTCATCCGTTAGACTTCCGTCATTTAGCTGGTCATCAGCATTCTCTGCTTCATCAGTAGCCTGACTTGAACTTTCCTCATTAGTAGTATCTGTTGTCTGATCCTCAGTAGTGGCATCGCTAATCTCGCTATCTACAGCCGCTCCCTCAGTATTCTCCTCCTGAGCCACTTCCTCTTTAGCGTGGTGTGACTGCTCTACCTGACCGCAATTATCGCAATATCCATCCGGTCCGTCATCTGCAGACAGCACCCCATCTACGTATGTGTGCTCATCTACAAACTCTGCACATGCATTGTCCTCTGTTGCCAAAGCAAAGGTATCCGTACCTATTGTGGTGCCGGTAATTATCACCGCCATCATAAACGCCGTGGCTTTTTTGCTCAATCCTTTGAATCTACTCATACATTTATCCTCATTTTCCCCACCTGTTTTCTAGTTTTTTGCTCTCCTGTGGATAACTCATAAGCATTTTTGAGCCCACAGTGAGTAAGTCTATACAGGCATAGATAGACTTATACAATTTCCATATCGGACTTATGTATAATTTAGTTTAGTCTTTTTTCAATTTAAAATTATGGAAATTTTGTGAATATTATTTTCTTTTTTATTATTTATATAAAAAAGAGGCTCCAGAGAAAATCTCTGAAGCCCCTTGAAGCTCAATATATTATGCGTTTTGTATTTTTCCGGTGTATAGTTGATAGTACTTTCCACCCTCTTTGATAAGCTCATCATGTGAGCCTCTTTCTATAATGCGACCCTGGTCAAGAACCATGATACAATCGCTGTTTCTGATGGTTGACAATCTGTGGGCAATAACAAATGTAGTACGACCACTCATAAGCTTGTCCATACCATCCTGTACAATCTTTTCTGTACGAGTATCGATAGAAGATGTAGCCTCATCCAAGATAAGTACTGGTGGATCGGCAATTGCTGCCCTTGCAATAGCAAGAAGCTGTCTCTGTCCCTGAGACAGGTTGCCACCATCTCCTGTAATAACTGTGTCATAACCATTTTCCAAGTGACGGATAAATCCATCTGCATTGGCAAGCTTAGCTGCTGCAACTACCTCTTCATCAGTAGCATCCAGCTTACCATAACGAATGTTATCAGCTATGCTGCCTGTGAAAAGGTGGGTATCCTGCAATACTATTCCAAGAGATCTTCTCAGATCTGCCTTCTTTATCTTGTTAATGTTGATGCCATCATAGCGAATTTTACCATCGGCTATGTCGTAGAAGCGGTTAATCAGGTTGGTGATGGTAGTCTTACCTGCACCAGTAGCTCCTACAAAAGCTATCTTCTGGCCTGGCTCAGCAAACATCTTTATATTATGCAATACTACCTTGTCTGGATTATATGCAAAATCAACATCGTCAAATACTACATTGCCTTCCAGCTTGGTGTAGGTTGTAGTGCCCTCTGCCTGATGATAATGCTTCCAAGCCCACAGACCTGTACGTTCCTCAGACTCTGTCAGCTGGCCATTTTCTTCCTTGGCATTAACCAATGTAACGTAACCTTCGTCCTCCTCTGGCTCCTCGTCGATGAGATTAAATACTCTCTCGGCACCTGCCATAGCAAGGATAATTGACTGGAACTGCTGTGATATCTGAGATACCGGCATGTTAAAGGATCTATTAAAGGTAAGAAATGATGCCAGGGCACCAAGTGTAAGTCCTGTCCATCCATTAAGAGCCAGTGTGCCACCTACTATAGCGCAGACTACATAGGAAACATTGCCCATCTGTGCATTGATAGGTCCAATCATATTTGCCAAAGCGTTGGCCTTGTATGCATTTTCACAGAGACCATCGTTGAGACCCTTGAACTTGTCAATAGTCTCCTCCTCGTGACAGAATACCTTGACTACCTTCTGACCATTCATCATCTCTTCGATATTACCATTAAGCTCACCTAAGGCCTTCTGCTGAGTCCTGAAGTACTTACTAGACTTACCGGCTACCTTTCCTGTGCCAAGTATGATAATGGCAATCATAACAATAGTCACTGCAGTCAGTGGCACTGATAGCATGCACATATATACAAACACAGTAACAATAGTTATAGCTGAGTTGAATATCTGTGGAAAGCTTTGAGAAATCAGCTGTCTTAAGGTATCTGTATCATTGGTATACACTGACATGATATCGCCATGGGCGTGGGTATCAAAATATCTGATTGGCAGGCTTTCCATTTTTTCAAACATTTCATCACGCAAATCTCGCAAGCTGCCCTGAGCTACGAATATCATGATGAAGTTATACAAAAACGTACACACTACTGCCAAAATATAAAAGCCTATAACTCTTACGATTGCATTGGCAAGTGGAGTAAAATCTGTGCTGCCGGTCTGTATCATAGGCAGTATATAGTCATCGATAAGAGACTGCATAAAAAGTGTACCCTGGGCATTAAATAGTACTGAGCCCAATATACACAAAATTACTACAATAAGCTGCAGCTTGTATCGGTCAGTTATATATTTTATAAGGCGAAGCATTATAGCATTGCGCTTTGCCTTCTCTTCTTTTGTCAATTTCTTCATTGGCATTTGTTGTCTTTTCATTGGTCCTGGCATTATGCTTCCCCTCCTTCCTTAGAATCAAAATCGCCGCTGCCGGCGCCTGTCTGCTGCTCGTATACCTCCTGGTATATGGTGTTGCGTGAAAGCAGCTCTTCATGTGTACCAAAATCATCCACCTTACCGTCATCCATAACGATAATTCGGTCTGCGTCCTGAACACTAGATACACGCTGAGCAATAATCAGCTTGGTAGTATTTGGTATTTCCTCACGGAAAGCCCTACGAATCTTGGCATCTGTAGCTGTATCAACAGCTGATGTAGAATCGTCAAGAATAAGTATCTTAGGCTGCTTGAGAAGGGCTCGTGCAATACAAAGTCTCTGTCTTTGACCACCAGATACGTTGGTACCGCCCTGCTCTATATAGGTATTGTATCCTTCTGGGAACTTCTCTATAAATTCGTCTGCACAGGCAAGGGAAGCTGCATGAGCCACCTGCTCATCTGTGGCTTCCTTGTCACCCCAGCGCAGGTTTTCTGCTATTGTTCCTGAGAAAAGTACGTTATTCTGCAATACTACTGACACCTGGTTACGAATAGTCTCTACATCGTAGTCTTTTACATCCACACCTCCTACAGTAACCTGGCCTTCATCTACATCATAAAGACGAGATATCATCGCCACAAGTGTAGACTTGGCAGAGCCTGTACCACCGATAATACCGATAGTCTCGCCTGACTTGATATCCAAATTAATATGGTCAAGTACCGGTGTCTCAGCATGCTTGTTATATCCAAAAACAACATCCTTAAAGCTTATGGAGCCATCCTTTACCTGGTACACTGGGTTTTCGCCATTTGTGATGGTAGACTTTTCCTCCAGCACCTCGTGTATACGGTGCAAGCTGGCTGTTGACATACTTACCATTACAAATATCATGGCAAACATCATCAGTGACATCAAAATATTCATGCAATATGAGAAAAGTGAAAGGAGCTCACCAGTTGTCAATGTGCCATCCACTACTATATAGTGGGCACCAAGCCAGCTTATGAGAATAATACAGGTATATACTACTGCACTCATAAGAGGGCTGGTGAGAGCAATCATTTTTTCAGCTGATGTAGATGCCTTATAAATGCCCTGGCTACCATTCTTAAACTTAGTTCTCTCGAAAGCCTCTCTTACGTAAGCCTTTACTACTCTGATACCTGTTACATTTTCCTGTACAGAAGCATTTAAGCTATCATATTTTTTCATTAATATGTCGAAAAGCTTATATGTACGGTTCATGATAATTCCCATAACCAGGAGGATTAACACCATGGCTAAAAGGAAAACCGATGCCAGCCTTGCATTGATTTTAAATGATAAAACCATGGCTACAAGCACTGTAACTGGTGCTCTAAATCCCATTCTTAAAATCATCTGAAAGGCATTTTGCACATTAGTGATATCGGTGGTAAGACGGGTTACCAGTCCAGCTGTTGAATACTTATCGATATTTTCAAAAGAAAATGTCTGAATGTTTTCAAACATGCTCTGACGCAGGTTTTTAGCCAGTCCTGTTGATGCCCTAGCACCAAAAACAGCGCCACCTATACCTGCTATAAGTCCTACCACAGCGCATATGAGCATATATCCACCTATCCGGTATATCTCACTCATATTTCCTGCCTCGACACCCTTGTCCACCAGATTTGCAATAAGAAGTGGTATTACCATCTCCATCGCAACCTCCAAAATCATACACAATGGTGTCAAGAAGACATATGGTTTGTATTCTTTTACTTCTTGTCCAATTCTCTTGATCAAACTACTGTCCTCCTTTTATATTATTGTTACACAGACTGATATCTGATTTGAAAGAAGTCACATTGGTATACATTGTTTCAAGCACCCTGCAAAAAACTGCGAAATCCTCATCAGACACGTCATTCTTAGTTACCTTTTCGACTTCATTAATCTGCTCCTCAACCTTCTGGTGAAAAGCCTTGCCCTCATCTGTCAGTATTATGGCCTTTTGCCTTGCATCATTTTCCACTGATGCCCTTACTATCAGGCCGTTTTTTTCCAGCACCTGCAACATATCTGACAATGTTGCCTTTGGCATATGAAAAATCTTCTCCAAATCTTTCTGGCATACTGTTCTTACTTGGGACTCGTGATATATGTAGCCCATAATCCAGCTGCGCTGCACCACTACAGGATCTGCACCTATAGATACCAGGCCACGATTCACCGCCATCTTGGTTTGCTTGCTAAACTCGCTCACCACAAAGGCTACGTGCTTTTTGGCTTCATAGGGAATGCCCATATCCACTGCTCTCCTTTCATCTTATTTTGCATTTTGACCCTACACTTCGTTAAAATATTATCAGATTGTTCGTTTTCGGAAAGTCCGTATCCGAACAGTTCGTCATCGAACGGAGTTTAGTATAACCCTTAAATTGTTAAAAATCAACGAACAATTTATAAACAAATTGTTAAAACTTCCTCAAAAATTTTAATCCGTGGTATAGTATACATACTGAGTACATTAGGGAGAATGTATTCAATTCGCTTAAGTTAGGAGACTAAATATGAGAGAAAAGAGTAAGGATTTACGGGTACGCAGAACACTAGCTGCAATCAGAGCAGCTTTTTTTAATCTTGTTTTAGAGAAAAGCTTCAACGAAATATCTATAACAGAGCTCACTGAAAACGCTGGCATCAACAGAAAGACCTTCTATTTACACTATTCTTCTTTGGAAGACCTTGTAACCGAGATAGAAGAGGAAATTGTAGCAGAGATTCTTGAAAAAGTAGGTCACAATGCGGAAAATATGGACTTAGCTGGCTGCATTGGCAATTTCTACAAGTATTTGGAGAGCTGCAACGAGGTTCAGCAGAAGCTTTTATGTGACAACCACTATTCCTTTTTCTATGAAGCTGTAACCGATGCAGTGCTTTTGTCTCCAGCTTTTAGTAAATTTTTCCTAAGAACAGATTATCCTTCCATCGTCCGCTCTTACACCATATCTATCACCTTTATTTACCGTGACTGGGTCAAGGGAGGCAAAGAAATTCCATTTAATACTTTGGTAAAAGAAGCTGCAAATATCGTAGAAAAGGGATATTCAGGTATTATGACAACAGAAAAGAAAGCAGCACGTTCTGTCAAAAAAGATCCTGTAGAAACCACATCAATCCCCGAAGAGTAAGAGTCTAAAAAAGGTCCTGAGAACTTATCTTCTCAGGACCTTATTAAATGCATTTCTTCTATAAAATATGCCAATCAAAATACTAGAGAATAAGCTTCATAGCACCATACATACCGGCATCATTTCCCAATGCTGCCAGTACAGTCTTTGTGCCGCGGCAGCCATGGAAAGCTATCTCCTTAAAGCGTCCCTCTACTGAATCAATAAGGTACTGACCTGCCTTTGACACACCACCACCTATAATAAAAGCCTCAGGATCTACCACAGCTGCAATGACCTGCATACCCTGTGCCAGATATCCACAAGCCTTTTCTACTACCTGAATAGCCACCTCGTCACCGGCTTTAGCGTGGTCGAAAACATCCTTTGCCTCGATTTTTTCTACACTTCTGAGAGTAGAAGCATCATCATTTTCTTCAAGGCGAAGACGAGCCAGACGAGCTATACCAGTAGCTGAGCAATATTGCTCCAGGCATCCATGATTGCCACAACCACATGAAACTTCCTCTGAATAATTTACACGGAGATGGCCTATCTCACCTGCTGCACCTGCTGCACCAGTCACAATCTTGTCATCAATAATAACACCACCGCCTACGCCGGTACCAAGGGTAATCATTACAGAGCTGGCATAATCCTTGCCTGCACCCATCCATGCCTCACCAAGAGCGGCTACATTGGCGTCATTTCCAGCCTTTACCTTGAGACCACCAAGCTTCTTAGAAAATTCTTCCTCTACATTGAATACGCCCCAACCAAGGTTAACGCACTTATTTACTACACCGTGCTCATCAACAGGACCTGGCACATCGATGCCTACGCCCCATACATCAGCCATATCTATTGCTTTTTCTGCAATCTTATCAAGGACAGTCTTTGCCAGATCATCCAAAATATTTGCTCCATTATTGCTTGTGTCAGTAGGCACCTCCCACTTCTCTACAAGCTTACCATCTGTGGTAAAAAGACCACACTTACATGTTGTTCCGCCTAAATCCAGGCCAAATCCATACTTGCTCATTTCTTTTCCTTTCTATCAAAACCACTAGTCAGTGGTTCTTGTTATGGTAATATCGGTGGCTCCCTCTGGCTCCACAGCCTCTTTAAATGCCAAGGCCACCTTATCTTCATGAATAACATTCATAAAATCCTGCCATATATGGGCAGGATATGATGATCCTGTCAATCCTGGCAGTTTTTGGGGTATATCATATCCTACCCACACACTTGTGGTGTAGTATCTTGAATAACCCACAAACCAGCCATCATGGTTGTCATTGGTGGTGCCTGTCTTGCCAGCACATGGGATATCTCCCATATCTAAGCCTCTTGCCGTACCATCAGTTATAACCGATTGTAGCATATTTGTGGTGTATCTCGAAACATTTTCTTCGTATATTTTTTCTTCTTCCTGGTCAGCTTCGTACAAGACATTACCCTTGGCATCAGTTATTTTGGTGATACAACCAGGTTCTCTGGCGTATCCATCATTTTCCAAAGCCCCGTATCCCTTTGCCATCTCAAGGGGGCTCACTCCTACGGTAAAACCACCAAGACAAGCCGCCATACCATAGTCACTATCTGTAATATTGGAAAAACCAAGATTTTTCAAGTATTTCATGCCTACCTGAGGTGTCAGCTCTTCATACAGCTTCCATGCTACCGTATTTTTGGACTTCATAACAGCTTCTCTTAGGGTAATTTCTCCTGCGTAGCTTCCGTCTGCATTGGATGGTCCGCCCTCTATTTTTTCATCCGTAAGGATTGAATCCGGAGTATAACCTAACTTTTCCATGGCCGGAGCATATACAAGCAATGGCTTTATGGCGCTTCCCGGCTGCCTGAAGCTTTGATAAGCCCGGTTTAAGGTATAACCAGACACCTCCTGGGTCCTGCCACCCACTATGGCTACCACCATGCCTGTGTCATTATCTAGACAAACTGCTGCAGACTGTAAATTATATATACCCTCATCATTTACATCAGTATATTCTGCCAGGTTCTTATCTATGGCTTCCTGAAGGTCCTGCTGCAAGCTGGCATCCACTGAAGTGTATATCCTATATCCTCCTGTAAAAAGTGCCTCGTTCCACTCATCATAGACACTTTCGTACTGCTTCTCGTAGGCAGTTTTATAATCCTCTATAGCAAAGTCACTCTTAAACTCAAAGCCACTTTGCTCCATAAGAATCCTTGTAGCACAGTAATATACATAGGTCTCTACACTGTTATTTCTTAAATCAACTTTCCTATCAAGGCTTATATCCTGGCTCCTGGCTTCAAATAGTTTAGCCTTTGATATTTTGCCATCTGAGTACATGGCATCTAATATCTTATTACGTCGCTCCAGAGTATTTTCAGGATTTTTTACCGGATCATAATAGCTTGGACTATTGGGAATAGCCACAAGATAGCATATTTCAGACAAAGTCAACTGATCCACGTTCTTGCTGAAATAACCCAAAGACGCCGCCTGTATTCCATAATATCCATTGGCAAAATACACATTATTCAGGTAAAATTCCAATATTTTATTCTTGCTGTATTTTTTCTCCAGCTCAGTGGCAACAAATATCTCCTCTACCTTTCTCTCCCAGGTTTTTTCATTTGAAAGAAAAATATTTCTCGCCAACTGCTGTGTAATAGTAGAGCCACCCTGTGTCACCTGCCCATTTTTAATTGCAGCTACCCCTGCTCTAATTATGGCTTTATAATCCACTCCCTTATGAGAATAAAATTTCTTATCCTCTATAGATATCAATGCCTGTACCACTTCCTGGGGAATCTCATCGTACTTGAGGTAATAGACATCCTTTTCACCCTTTAATTCCGAGATGATATCCCCATTAGCATAGTAGGCAATACTTGTTTCCGCCTGCCTAAATGTAGCTTCTGTAGACTGACGCACCATGGCTTTAGCTTGGCTTTTCAAATCCTTTATAGTTGAAGCATAGCCACCGGCATAGTAATAAGCCACACCGGCTATCAATATGAGCATTAAAGCTATTTGTATTTTTAGAAGAGTATATATCCTGTCTCTGCCACTTCTCTTTTTTTTATGCTTTGCCATGAGAAAATTCTACCATATTCATTTTCTTTGAGAAACCTGCTTCTAAGCCGACCTTCTTATACCACTAATCCCCAACATAGACTTTCAACCTCAATATTTCTCTTGATTATTATAAAAAGCCCATGCTGCCGTATCGCCCGAATTGTTAAATGTCGATTTAACTCCCAATGAAGATACAAGCACCATGAGCTTCTAATAAATCTTTTTTACTTTACATCAATTTTTCAAATTCTTCCTCAGGCACTGGCTTACTCAGCAAATATCCCTGGTACATGTCGCATCCCATGTTACACAACTTCTGCCTGATTTCATGCTCTTCCACGCCTTCTGCTATACACACCTTGCCCAACTCGTGACATATATCAATGATATGCTGTACCATCACCTTGCCACTCTTTTTCCCAAGTTGCATCACAAAGCTTCTGTCTATTTTTACAGTATCTATGCCATCCATTAATAACATCTGAAGTGATGAATACTCAGTTCCAAGGTCATCCAATGATACTCCAAAACCAAGCTTTTGCAGCTCCACAAGTATCCCTTCAAGGGTTAGTCTGTCCATAGTCTCCGACGACTCTGTCACCTCAAATTCTATCTGTGACCTGTCTACCTGATATCTGTCAGTCAAGTCTAGTACTTTCTCTATATAGTTAGGCTCAGCAAAGGTAACCCGGCTCATATTTACAGATACTTTATAACCTGCTCTACCTGATTTATTCCATTTTTCAAGCACCCGGCAAACCTCTTTTAGCATAAAGAAATCCAGAAAAATAACTATTTTTTCCTTTTCATACAGTGGAACAAACTGAATAGGTGAAAGTATACCACCATTCTCATCCTTCATTCGAATCAGCGCCTCTGCCCCCACTATTTTACTGTCATGAGTATAGGCCTTAGGCTGTAAATACATAATAAATTTCCCTGAATTTATGTCAGCAATAATATCATTCAGATGATGCGATCGCTTTTTTGACATATCTTCATTGTGGTGTAGATAGTACTCCTGCTTGGCTACTCGCATGGCCTCCTCAGCCTTATCTATATTGTGGGCTATATTTGTAACCTCCGTCTCCCACTTATAGCCCATTGAAGCCAGCTCATCCTTCTCTAACTCCTTGCTTAGCTTTCCCATTCTGTCAAAAAAGTCATTTGCCGGTATATTTTCTTTGATTATTACAAAATTATCTCCGCTGAGGCGGTACACCTCATTTTTATTAAAATAATGTAATATACGATTGGCTACAGACTTTAGGGCCTCATCCCCCTTACCATGTCCTATAGTATCATTGATGACCTTAAGTCCATTTAAATCCAGGAAGCTCACACCAGTATCCTTGTGCTTTACCAGACCTCTGATATCCATATATTCATTATACGAAGCACGGTTCAATACTCCTGTCAAGGCATCGTGATAACTGAGATTCATTATCTCTATCTGTCTTTTTTTGAGTTCTAACTCCGCATTTACCTGCTTAGTTATATCGTCAAATGCCATAATTAACTGCAGGTCTCCATTTTTACGAATACGAGTTACCAGCTTACTATGAATCCACACATCTCCATTTGCTGTCAAAGGACCACTGTGTACTTTAAAGTTATACTCTCCTACTCTATTTTCTTCAGCTGATTTTATGGTCTCCATAAGCTTTGGCAGGTATACCTCCTCCACAAGCTTATTTAATGCACTCATTGCCTTGCCTGTATACTGGTCCTTGCTCATATACTCCTTATTCTTACTTCCGCATTTTGCATATGAGTTGATTTTATTGACAAAGGTATCATTAATTGCAGTCAGCTTATATTCATCTTTTCCAAGAGCCTTATTAAATACGGTTATTCCACTTGGCATGGCATTAATAATATGCTCCAGACTTTTATTACTTTTTTTAATGTCTTCCTGAATAATCATCAGGTTAGTAACATTCATAAAAGATATATACACATATGAATTCTTGCCAACTATCACATGCTGATGGTCAGCAGTAACCCACACATAGTTTCCATTTTTATCAAGCAAACGATAAATAGCCCTTTCACAGCATTTATTTTCTCGGGCCCTTATTATAATATTCTCTACAATCCCTGCATCTGCTGGCTCTACAAATTCACGCAAATATTTTCTGCCCATAACGTTCCAGCTTTCTACAGGATATTCCAGCATTTTTAGAAAGTACTCATTGCCATATTGATATTCAAATACATTTTCCTTGACTTCCTTAAAAATGGACACAGCAGTGCTAACTTTATCAAGTAGAATTCTTGACTGCTCAAATATAGGCATGCTTTGATCGAATATCAGCATCATTGCCCTATATGCTGAAGGCTCATTTTTTCCTTCATAAATAAAAGACCTGGCAACAATTATTTCGCCATATTGCTGATTGCCTTCCTTGTCTACAAACACAGCCTCAGTATGAAACTTTTCTGTCTCTCCTGTAACCAGGGCCTCGTATTTACGCTGACAATCCATATTAGGATTTATGGGTAGTACGCAGTTATAAGGGTTGCGGCCACAGGCTATCATCTCTTCCGTTGACTCATAGCCAAATATTTTCAGTGCCTTTGGTGTCACAGTTTTAAATACAGGTACCCCGTCTTCAATGGTATACCAATATCCTCCATCTGTTGTACTATCTACATAATTTAATACATTTTCTGATGAAATTACATTATGCGTACTTTTCACTAAATAGCACCTGCCTTACTATATATGTCAATGAACATTAGGTTTTCTTATTTCTATACCTTCCTTACGTTCACTGATGTCAAAATTATTAAACACAAACTTCCTGTAGACTTTTGGTCTGAGATTTCGACCACTAAGTTATACGCGTTATATAAAATGGGTCTTATACCCCATTTATCCAATATCTTTTATAATAACTATACCATTCCTTGTCTAGTTTATTAAGTGAATTTTTTATGTCTTATTTATATTTTGTAGTGAATATTTAGTCAATTATTTATAATGACTTTACAATCTCCACTACATATAGTGAAATAATATCATCCTAGTTCACATATAGTTATTTCTTTTTCTTTTAAATTATTCAGATTTATTAGTAATCTATTATTTTTCACCTGTATCACATGGGCAATAATTTCTCTTAAACCCCTGCTCTTTACACTTGTTTTTTGTCTGTGCTAAATCATGGTTCTTAACTCCCCCTTTCGTTATTGCTTTAAGGACCTATATAAGACCCTGATAATCGGATCAGCACTTCATCTTTTTTATAAATTACACTAACTAACGATTTCACATTCTCTATAATTAGTGTAAAATTACATACAGTTATTTTATTTTTCGACATATATTCGGAGGTATTTTTATGGAAAAAGAACTTTTAGGCAAAACCCCTGATGGCCAGGATATTTTCGCATATACTCTGGTTAACAAAAACGGCATGCAGGCTAAGATTATGAACTATGGCTGCAATCTTTTAGAACTTTGGGTTCCAGATAAGGAAGGCCTTGTCACAGATGTAGTCCTAGGCTATGACAAAATTGAAGATTACTTTGTCAACACTCCAGGCTTTGGATGCTGTATCTGCCCTAATGGCAATCGTATAGGCGATGCTCGTTTTACTTTAAATGGAGTAGAGTACCAGCTTGATGTCAACGACGGTAAAAACAACCTTCACTCAGGCAACCATCCTATGCATCGTCGTATTTGGGACCTGGTATCTTATGATGAGTCAAAGATTGTTTTCACATGTCACAAGGCTGATGGAGAATGCGGCTTCCCTGGCCAGATGGACATCACTATCAGCTACACACTCTCTGATGACAATTCTATCAGACTTGACTACTCTGGCACTCCAGATGCTGATACTATATTCAATCCAACCAATCACAGCTACTTCAATCTTTCTGGTCATGATGCTGGCTCTATTATGGATCACATTGTATGGATTGATGCAGACAAATTTACTTATACTGACGAAGGCTCTATTCCTCTTGGTGAGTGCCGCGATGTAAAAGGCACTTCTATGGACTTCACCACCCCTAAGGCACTGTCAAAAGACACTGATGCTGATTATGACCAGATTAAGTGGGCTGGCGGTTTTGACCACAACTACTGCCTTAACAAGCACACATTAGATGCTCCATGTTGTACACTTGAAGATCCTAAGAGCGGCAAAAAAATGGAAGTTTACACAGATTTACCTGGTATGCAGCTCTATGCCGGCAACTTCCTTGACCAGACTCATATTGGAAAGGGTGGGGTAGTTTATGACAAGAGACACGGTGTTTGCTTTGAAAGCCAGTATTATCCAAATGCTATCAACATTCCATCCTTTGAGCAGCCAGTAGTTAAGGCCGGTGAAACAGCTCATTCTACTACAATTTACAAGTTTGTTTAATGAAGATTTAATAATACCTTTCTTCACTAATAAGGAGCCTCTCGCTTGATGCCTGGGGCTCCTTTAATATAAGAAAAGAAGCAGGCTTTCTTTGGAAAGCCTGCTTCTTTATTTTTCATATGATATTTAGTTCCAAGCCTTGATCTGCTTGTAGATACCTGCTGCATCCAACTCGTATTTTGCCAAAAGCTTCACAGCTGGGCCAGACTCACCAAATGTGTCCTTTACGCCAATGCGAAGAAGCTTTGTAGGCTGCTTCTCAGAAAGAACCTCTGCTACAGCTCCACCAAGACCACCTATAATAGAATGCTCCTCAACTGTAACTACCTTACCTGTCTTTGCTGCGCTCTTTACAATTAAGTCAGCATCGATAGGCTTAATTGTATGGATGTTGATTACCTCTGCATCTATGCCATCTTCAGCCAAAAGCTTTGCTGCTTCCAAGGATTCATTAACCTCAAGGCCAGTAGCAATAATTGTAATATCCTTGCCTTCCTTGAGAACTACACCCTTCCCTATCTCAAATTTATAGTCAGGATTATCGTTTATTACAGGCACTGCAAGACGACCAAATCTAAGGTATACAGGACCATCCAGCTTATAGGCTGCCTCTACTGCTGCCTTAGCTTCCACATCATCTGAAGGATTGATAATGGTCATTCCAGGAATAGTACGCATCAGAGCAATATCCTCATTACACTGGTGTGTTGCTCCATCCTCACCTACTGAAATACCAGCGTGAGTTGCACCAATTTTAACATTGAGGTGTGGATATCCTACTGAGTTACGTACCTGCTCATAGGCTCTACCTGCTGCAAACATGGCAAATGATGAACAGAAAGGTACCTTACCTGTTGATGCAAGACCAGCAGCGATACCAACCATGTTAGACTCAGCAATACCGCAATCTATGTGACGCTCTGGAAAAGCTTTTTTAAATATACCTGTCTTGGTAGCCTCTGCCAAGTCAGCATCAAGAACTACTAAATTATCGTATTTTTCTCCTAAAGCTACGAGAGCATTACCATAGCTTTCTCTAGTTGCAATTTTCTTTACATCTGCCATTACTGCTCACCTGCTTTCTTTAATTCTTCCATTGCAATAGCATACTCCTCATCGTTTGGAGCCTTACCATGCCATCCTACCTGGTTCTCCATGAAGGAAACGCCCTTACCCTTTACAGTCTTCATAACGATCGCTGTAGGCATTCCCTTAGTCTCTCTTGCCTCCTTGAAGGCTGCACGAAGCTGGTCAAAATCATTGCCATCTGCCACTTCTACTACATGGAAATTAAACGCCTTAAACTTGTCTGGAATAGGATATGGATTATTTACCTTTTCTACAGGTCCATCAATCTGGAGACCATTGTTATCTACGATGACACACAGATTATCAAGCTTCTTGGCGCCAGCAAACATAGCTGCCTCCCATACCTGACCTTCCTGAATCTCACCATCGCCAAGTAATGTATACACTCTATATGACTCATCTGAGAGCTTTGCAGAAAGTGCCATACCAACTGCAACTGAGATACCCTGTCCTAAAGAACCTGATGCTGCATCAATACCTGGTGTATGCTGTACACAAGGATGTCCCTGCAAATGTGATCCTATAGAACGAAGAGTCTTCATATCCTCTACTGGAAAATATCCTCTCTGTGCCAATGCAGAATATAATCCTGGTGCTGTATGGCCCTTTGAAAGAACAAATCTATCACGATCTGCCTTCTTAGGATCCTTAGGATCGATATTCATCTCCTCGAAATAAAGGTATGTAAATACCTCTGTAGCTGAAAGAGATCCGCCTGGATGTCCTGCTTTTGCTGCATGAACACCTTCAATTATGCCCTTGCGCACTTCTACAGCTGTTTTTTGTAGCTCTTGGTTTGTCATAATGCTCCTCCTAATAAAATATGAGTTAAACCCATTTATATAAACACTTTCGTGTTTTTATCGCATTTCATCCAATGTAATCAGCATAATATTTTTGATTGCAGAAGAAATAGTAATAGCATTCTCATGAAATCCCGCTTTGGAAAAGACGAGGTAAAATGCATCCCCATCTCTATGAAGCTGCTTGGTCTTTTCTATAAGTTGCTTCAACTGTGCCACTTCAATAGGCTCAGAATTATAGTAACATTGACAATATATAGTAGCCGACTTTCCATCGCACTTACCCAAAGAAACCAGGTCAAATCCGTCTGTAGTACCAGCTTCATCATCATTGACCCACCAATTTCCAATTGCATCAATTGAAAATGGTAGCATTCCAACTTTACTTTGTTTCAGCAAATACTCGCTACATATCCTTACAAAAATATCCTTCATGTAATCATCAAATGTAGCTTCTACTTTTTCCCAAAGACTATCTGCATCCCCTTTTGAATACATATCATAGTTGACAGCTATGTACTTATACCAAAATAATGTACTGGTATTAACAATTGAATATCTGGTCTTTTTGCGATTAGTTAATTCCGTTATGGCAGTATCTTTTGTAACTAGTCCTATGGACATAAGGGAATTAAGATAAGGTACAACAATATCTTTTGGCTTCTCCACCTCTGCTGATATAGCGTTAACTCTGTTTATGCCACTGGCAAGTGTAGACAACATGTAGTTGTAGTAAGACAACTCCCTAAGCTCAAAGGCCATTGCTACTTCAGGCTTTAAGCCTATAGCACTATCTTTATCTAAATATAATCGCTTAGCTATTTCTTTTATCCGATTAGCATCAGTAACCCTTTGTACATTGTAGCTCTCAAAGCCTTTTACTCCAAGCATTGCTGCTACACGCACCAAATTATAAGGTATTCCCCCTGTTATTCCATATAAAAATACAGCCTCTGTTGCACTGGCATCAGAAAAAAATTCTAATGACTCATAGAATCCCAGCGCTTTTATTTCTAAATTAATAAGTATTTCATCTTTCCATAATGCCTTTTTTCCCGTAACATATTTGTCCATCTGTATAAAAGCGTCAGAACAAAATATTATCTTTATTGGAAGCTTCTGAAATTTGCCTGTAACATAATGATAAAGAATTTTATTAAATTCCGGATCGGATTTCACTATATTATTGTATTGATCTATCACCACAAGCTGCTTTTTTAAAGAAGCACGGGACATGATTTCATGACAAAAATCCTCGCCAGATAGTCCACCCTCAATACCCATAATCCGGCCTATCTCTTGATGCAGTTGCTTTGCTGTAGTCTCATAAGCTTCTATATATATGCCGCCATTATCCTCGGCAAAACGCCTTAATAAGGTTGACTTGCCCATGCCTACAGAACCTGTAACCACTCCTACAGAGCATTGATTGCCTTCAAAAAAACCATTTAATACTTCATACTCATGATGACGTCCCAAAAACATTGCATTCTCCTATAATTTTGCCCTCAAAGGCAACTAAAACTATGGTATCATCTTTCAACTATCTCTGCAATGCTTGAATACATCCAATCTTTTTTGATTCTAGCAAAGGTAATTTTCTATGTCTAGTTTTATCCCTCAACTTCATTAAAATCTGTAACTTTTTCATAAAATATCCCAACAATTGTCTATCTTGAAAAAGGATCAAGTTATGGGTTTCTTATTTATTCAAATATATAGATCATAATTCAAACTACAAAAACTTCGCACTAAAATCTTAACTGATGGATAAGAAGATAAATTAGGCCCCTCTGTGCTGTCCGATAACTCGTCTGCCTTAATCTTTTGTCACATTATCTGCAGATATATGTCGACCTCTTGCATCATATATTGTGTTTCTCTCGATTCCGTTCTTGTTTTTAACCCTCTTTCTCCTTCTTCATTTTTTTCAGCTGGAGCCTTATCCTGAAATAAATTTAAATTGTAGCCCATATCTTTGGAAACAATTAAAATCGGCAGATTTTAGGCCTGCACTTAATTTTAAAAAAAGAGATTTCAGGTTATTTTGATAAAATTCATTTAAAATAAACTAAGGATTTTTCTTGTTTACTCTAAAGAGCTCTAATCAATTTTCCTGAAATCTCTTTTATAATTTATACCTGACTAATACAAAATCTTTTTCTAAAAGCCTTTGATATTAGTCTACCTTGTAGTCATAACCTTTTTCTTTTGCATTGGCGTAGTTGATATAGCCCTTTTGTCTATATGGATGCTCAGCCCAAAGCTTGTCTGCAGTAGGCTTCCAATTAGCAGCATACTCTTCACACTTGCCACAAAGGTGCTCTACTGGCTCCTCCTGCTCTACATCTGTAGAATGTGCTCCTGCGCGATGAACCATCTCCTGAAGAAGCTCTGGATTCTCAAGCATAGGACAAGGACGAAGCATATTGTCATTAAATGGCTGTCCCTTCCGATATTCCATAAAAAGTGGCTGCTGTAAGCACTCAAGAAGTGTATTCTCACGAATGTTAGCTCCTGAATAATGAATAAATACACATGGCTCTACATCACCCTTTGGATTAATGTGACAATAGTTACGTCCACCTGCGATACATCCGCCTACGAACTCACCATCATTCTGGAAGTCCATTACATAGATTTCCTTACCACCTTCACGACCACGAACTTCTCTAAGTCTGTGATAAATATACTCACGCTGCTCTGGTGTAGGCATAAGCTCTGGTGATGCATTCATTCCTACTGGCATAAGATGGAAATACCAAGCAAATCTTGAACCATGCTCAATAAGCAAATCAAAGAACTCATCAGATGTAACTGAGTCCATATTCTTTGATGTGTAGCATACAGAGTTACCAAAGATAAGACCATTTTCATGAAGAAGATCCATTGCCTTAAGTACTTTTGTGAATACACCCTCTCCACGGCGGAAGTCATTGGCATCCTCAAATCCCTCAAGAGAGATAGAAAGTGAAAGGTTACCAACACGTTTCATATCATCGCAAAATGCCTGATCAACAAGTGTACCATTGGTATAGCTATGGAATGCGCACTTGTCATGCTTCTCGCACAACTTTATAAGGTCAGCCTTACGTACAAGTGGCTCACCGCCAGTAAACATATAGAAGAAAATACCAAGCTCCTCACCTTGTGTTACAATGCTGTCAAGCTCTTCAAATGTAAGATTAAGCTTGTGGCCATACTCAGCTGCCCAACAACCTGTACAACGCAAGTTACATGCAGAAGTAGGATCCATCAGTACCAACCATGGTATATTGCAATCATACTTCTCTCTGTTCTCTCTAATCATCTTAGTTCCCTTAAAGGCAGCCTGATAACCTAAATTAAGAGCTGTCATCTTGGCAACATGTGGATCTGTCTCTTCAAGAACTCTTTTAACATAGTTCATCCACTTAGAATCTTCCTGAGTGATGAGCTTTCTTGCGCCTTCAAATGCACCAGATCTAAAGCCCTTGTCAGACCCACCCATCATCTTTTCAGTTAAATCAACTATTTTAAGAAGGTTCTTCTCTGGATCCTTCTTGACATTCTTTAATACACCATCGATAGCTACGGAAAACGCAGCTCTCTCTGCTGAATCTTTGATACCCATATCATTCCTCCAATTACTAAACGATAACTTTTTTCAACTCACTTAGTATACAAAAAATCCTTTAATATTGCCTATATACAAAATATTTTCATTGTTATTTTTGATTATACATTTGTATTCATTTGTATAAATTCCTCAATTTGTCCTGCAATAATATGCATCAATCGTTGTCTAGCTTCTACTGCAGCCCAAGCAATATGCGGTGTTATTAACAATTTTTCACTATCCTTAATATGACGTAATGGATTATTTTCACTCATCGGCTCTATATCTAACACATCCAATCCGGCAGCAGCTATTTGTCCACACTTCAATGCTTCTGCAAGATCCTTTTCCACAATAATCGGTCCTCTGCCAACATTTATCAAAATAGCTGTCTTTTTCATTTTATTAAGTGCATTTTTGTCGATTAATCCAAGGGTATCATCAGTAAGTGGAGCATGAATCGATATTACATCTGATTCTTTAAGTAATGTATCAAAATCAACACGTAGATAATCACTATTATTATTTCTGCCACTTGTAGAATAATAACTTACATCAGCTCCAAAACATGTTGCTATATCAGCAACACGTTTGCCTATGTTTCCAAGGCCAATTATTCCCCATTTCTTTCCCGATAATTCATTAAAATGTTTCTCAAAATGTGTAAACATACTGTCATTTACATACTTATCGCTCTTAACATAATTATCATAATAGCTAAGATGTTCTAAGAGGTAAAATAATAGTGCAAATGTATGCTGTGCCACTGCTTCAGTGGAATAACCAGCCACATTACGCCATGCAATTCCCCTCTTTTCCAAATATTCTTTGTCTAGATTATTAGTACCAGTCGCTGTCACACATACGAGCTTTAAATTTTTAGCCTTACCTACACTTTGTTCATTAATAGGCATTTTATTACAAACTATGATATCTGCATCATTTACTCTTTCAGGAATCTGTTCATCAGTTGAATAATCATATATTATAACCTGGCCCAATTTATTATATTCAGCTAAATCAATGTCCTCACCAATTGATTTTCTATCAAGAAATACTATCTTCATATGAAACCTCCTATATACTTATTGATTTATCATTTACAAAGATAACAAAAAAGACCATGGAAATCCATGATCTATAAAAAAATAAGTGCCCAGAGTCGGAATCGAACCAACGACACGAGGATTTTCAGTCCTCTGCTCTACCAACTGAGCTATCTGGGCACGTAGTTGCGGGAGATGGATTTGAACCACCGACCTCCGGGTTATGAGCCCGGCGAGCTTCCAGACTGCTCCATCCCGCGATATTAAAAAGATGGGCGGTGGTGGATTCGAACCACCGAAGCAATTTGCAGCAGATTTACAGTCTGTCCCCTTTGGCCACTCGGGAAACCGCCCATGTTAACAAAATATGAAATTGAATGGGACCTACAGGGCTCGAACCTGTGACCCTCTGCTTGTAAGGCAGATGCTCTCCCAGCTGAGCTAAGATCCCAGAATAATGACAAACGACCCCAGAGGGACTTGAACCCTCGACCTCCGCCGTGACAGGGCGGCGCTCTAACCAACTGAGCCATGAGGCCATTTAGATTGCAATAGCAACCTCAAAACTTCACACAGTATTCCGAATTTCGCTTACATCTTCTTGAA
>CAVJHG010000006.1:0-92112 GCA_963649335.1 bacterium | reverse complement strand
TTTGTATACTATGACATTTTAGTTTAAGGGAGATTATGACCCGCCGGTCTTTGGACCGGCGGGTTTTTGTGATTTATGAATTTAAATTGACGCGATATATCAACAAATTGTTATAGATTTGTGAGAAAATAGCACGTAAAATGAAACTAAACGTATATTTATGAAGGGGGCTGATTTTCGCATGAGTATAGCAGAATTAACAACCAAAATTGAGAATTTGTCAGTCGATGATTATAATATGGTAATCATGCTTGTAAATAGACTGTCAGAAAAATCAGAAGCAAGTGCACTTAAAAGACTAAGTGAGGATGAACTTGTGGAAGAACTGGCTGTATCAATTAGAAAAAGTGATGCTGGATCAAAAAGATCAGCAAGAGCAGTTTCAAAGAGTATGAAGGAAGAATGACTATGCTGAAATATGGAATTCTTGCAAAAGGAATAGAAATGATGTGCTTTAAACCGGCACTTGAAGCATTGAAAAAAGTGTATCCTAATATGGATATGGCTGATTACAAGAAAAAAGTAAAAAAAGAATTTAAGGCGATGCTTCTGCGTACACCGGATATCGGAGGTAGTTCGCTTGAATCAAATTTGTATATTGCAGCCTTTGTGTTTTCCCTATATAAGGCAGAGCCGGAGAGAATCACCCCGGAAATTGTAGATAAAATGGTTACGGCGGTTTTCGATTCACCATTTATGGTTAAAGCACACAAAAATAAAAAATGCACCATGTTTGCTGATAAGGCTCAAGAAAAGAAACTTGCAGAGAGCAGAGCAAGTCAAAATTCAAAATATGAACTTGACTGGAAGTTTGATTATCGAAAGGGCGCGGATGAATTTTACAATACATATACTGAGTGTGGTATTTGTAAGCTTGGAAAACGAGAAAACTGTTTTGAATTTGTTCCGTGTTTATGTAACATGGATGAGAGAAACTATCGCAACGAGGGCGGACAGCTTCATCGTACAAAAACACTTGCAAATGGCGATGAATGCTGTGATTTTCATGTAACAAAAATTTGAGGTTAAACATATAGAAATTCGGAACGATTGCGTATCATCTTGTAATGAGACTTTTGGTTGGATTTGTTATTAATGCAGAGATATAACAGACAGAGAGTGCATGAAGATGTATTATCAGTTTTAATGCCATGGTTAGATAAAATACCTGATGATTGTCGAAAAATTATAACTAGGTAAACTTATGCCGTACCCAAAGGGACGGCATATTTTTTAGGAAGGCTGGTTATTTACCATTTACTACAAAACTTAGTAAAAAATCGATTTTATCCTATCAACATTGACCTAACCAATCTCATACCCACCTTCGGGGATAGGAGTTTCATCGGGAACAACTATGATTTTGTATCCAAGAATACTCAACATATCATCCAATTTTGTGACGGTAGTGTTATCGCTCTTTTTTGGATTCAATCTATCCCAGAGAGCCGCCTGCGTAATACCTAGATTCTTTGCCATCTCAGCATTTGTTATATTATGCTCTGTCATCAGAGTTTTAATAAGTTTTTTTGAAGTCATACGCATTCCTCCTGCTCAAGATAAGAATAGCATGTCAGATATTTCTTGCCAAGTTTTATCTTGAATATATTTTTATTCGGTTGCGACTGACTCGGTTGCAACCGAATAAAAATTGACATCAACACAAATTCCTCCTATACTATATGCAACATCATTTATTTTGAGGCTTGGAGGATACCTGGTATGTTCTATGGAAGAGAAACTGAAAGAAAAAAACTGCAGAGGATGTTTATTTCAGATGGTCAGATGATTTCTCTGATTTATGGCAGAAGGAGAATCGGCAAAAGTGAGCTTATTAAGCAGGCACTAAAGGAAACCGATATAAAAAGCATTTACTATGAGTGTAAACAGACCACAGAGGCCAATAATGTTGACAGTTTAGCAGAGCTTATGGCTGACATTTTTGAATTTCCAAAGCCTGCATTTAAAAATATGGAAGCTTTGTTACAATTTCTTTTTAAAATGTCAGAGAAAGAACCACTTATTCTCGTCTTGGATGAGTATCCTTATTTACGGGAAAATTCTAAGGGGCTTGACAGTATTTTACAAACGCTTATAGACCAATATAAAGATACTTCAAATATTAAGTTTATTGTATGTGGCTCTTATGTAGATACAATGAAGGCTCTTTTGGAAAAACAGAATCCTTTATATGGCAGAATTGATTTGACTATTAATTTGAAGCCAATGGATTATTATGAGTCGGCATTGTTTTATCCCGGATTTTCAGCAGAAGATAAGGTGAGAATTTTCAGTGTGTTTGGGGGGATTCCCTATTACAATCGCTTGATTGATGATAAAAAAAGTGTACGGGAAAATATTATAGAGCTTATTGCATCTCCAGGTGCACGACTTGAAAATGAAGTATCTATGTATCTCAATTCAGAAATATCAAAAATTACAAATGCAAATGAGGTTTTTGAAGCACTTGCAAAAGGGTTTTCAAAGTACAAGGATATTCTTGATCAATCAAATGTTTCTAGTGGACCGGCATTAGTTGATATTCTTGACAAGCTTATGCGTATGGATGTTGTCTCGAAGGAAGCTCCTATTAACGATGAAAATAATAAGAAAAAATCAGGATATTTTATTTCAGACAATTTGTCTTTGTTTTACTACAAATATATTTTCAGAAATATGTCGAGAATGAATATTATGGATTCGGATATATTTTTTGATAAATATATTGCCCAGGATTTTGAAATAAAGTATGTTCCGAAAAGTTTTGAGATGATTTGTAAACAGTATCTGATTATAAAAAACAGAAAAGGCTTAATGGATGAAGTTTTTGAGAAAATAGGAAAATATTATTATGATGACCCAATAGAGAAAAAGAATGGGGAGTTTGATATTGTTACCTTAGATGACAAAGGATATATTTTCTATGAAGCAAAATTTAGAAAAGAACCTGTGTCAGAGAGTCTTGTTCAAAATGAAATACGTCAGGTAGAGCAAACAGGCCTGAACTGCTATAGGTATGGTTTTTTTTCAAAATCTGGATTCACCTGCAATAAGGAGGATAATCGGATATTGATTGAATTGAAGGAATTGTATGATATAAGTGAGTAAGAATCGTCCTTAGTAGGCACTTACAGAGATACTTGGGGTTTAGCTAGGGTTATTTTTTATATTTTAACAATAAAGTCTTGACATCTAATCTGTATTGGTATACTGTATTCGTGTACAATATATTGAACGAACAAAAGTGAGCAAAGGCGCTCGATTGGTTTACCAATCGGCCTTTGCTCTTTTTTATTTTTTCATGAAATCCAAAGGAGGATATTATTATGAAACTAGCAGACACAGGATTAACAGTTCAGGACATCAAGGACAAGGTAAGCAAGTACATGATTGAGACTTACGAGCGTTTTGACTTCCTTGCAGAGACAGCAGAGGGCATGTATCTCTATGATGAGAAGGGCACACCTTACCTTGATTTTTATGCAGGTATTGCAGTAAACAATGCTGGTAGCCGCAACCCAAAGGTTGTTGCAGCAGTCAAGGATCAGGTGGACGATATAATGCACACATTCAACTATCCCTACACTATTCCTCAGGCTCTTTTGGCTGAAAAGGTATGTGAGACCATCGGCATGGACAAGATTTTCTTCCAGAACTCAGGTACTGAGGCTAACGAGGCCATGATCAAGATGGCAAGAAAATATGGTATTGAGACCTACGGTCCTAACAGATATCACATTGTAACTGCAAAGGATGGCTTCCACGGCAGAACATTTGGTGCCATGTCAGCTACAGGCCAGCCAGGAAACGGCTGCCAGGTAGGCTTTGGTCCTATGACTTACGGTTTCTCATATGCTCCATTCAATGACTTAAAGGCTTTCAAGGATGCCTGCACAGAGAACACCATCGCTATTATGCTTGAGCCAGTACAGGGCGAGGGCGGCGTACATCCAGCAACACCAGAGTTCTTAAAGGGACTTAGGGAGTTCTGTGATGAGAAGGGCATGCTGCTTCTTATTGATGAGGTACAGACAGGCTGGTGCAGAACTGGTGCTGTTATGTCATACATGAACTACGGCATCAAGCCAGATATCGTATCAATGGCAAAGGGTCTTGGCGGTGGAATGCCAATCGGTGCAATTTGTGCTACAGATAAGGTGGCCAAGGCATTTTCTGCTGGCTCACATGGAACTACCTTTGGTGGACATCCAGTATCATGTGCAGCAGCTCTTGCTGAGGTTAATGAGCTCCTTGACAGAGACTTAGCTGGCAATGCAAAGAAGATGGGCGATTACTTCGCAGCCAAGCTTGAGAAGCTTCCACACGTAAAGGAAGTAAGACACCAGGGACTTCTTGTAGGTGTAGAGTTTGACGACAGCATTTCAGGTGTAGATGTAAAGCATGGAGCTTTGGACAGAAAGCTTCTTATTACAGCTATCGGTGCTCATACAATCCGCATGGTTCCACCACTTATTGTTTCAGAGGAAGAGTGTGATAAGGCATTCGATATCCTCTTTGAGACAGTAGAATCTTTATCATAATAAAATGACAAGGACGTCACGGATGCAGGGTTTTTCCTGCATTCTGTGACGTCTTTTTTCGATTTTTCAGGAGGGAAGGCATGAAACATCTGGTAATTACCATTGGCTGTGAATATGGAGCCAAGGGCAATCAAATAGGTAAAAAAGTAGCCCAGGATTTGGGGATAAAGTTTTATGACAGAAATACAGTTGATGAAATCATCAAAGAGGTAGGAATACCAAAGGACATAATGGAAAAGGTAGAAGAGGGCGTAACCATAGCAGGTAAGGGGGCTGAAGGTGATGTTCGTGGATCTTTTTCCAAGTATGCAGATCTTACAGACAGGGCAATACATGTGCAGAAGACCATTATTAGAAAGCTTTCTGACAGGGAGTCCTGCGTTATCATAGGTAGGTCTGCTGACTATATTTTAAAAGAGCAAAAACCAATACTTCGTATTTTTATATATGCACCTGATTCTGTCCGCATCCAAAATGTTATGAAGAGTCATAATATGTCAGAGGACGATGCAAGGATTTTTATTCAGGAAAAGGATAAGCGTTATCACAAGCGTCATATGGCACTTACAGGCTCAAACAGAGGTGACCGTCATAATAGGGATATGCTGATTGATTCCAGCCTACTTGGAGTGGATGGCACAGCAGAGCTTATAGAGGCAGTAGCAAAGAGGGTATTTGAAGAACAGGAGGAGTCATAGTATGGAACAGAAAAAATCGGAATTTACTAAAGTCCTCAGTGCCTGGGATATTCTTGTAATTGCCTTTGGAGCTATGATTGGCTGGGGCTGGGTTGTATCTTCAGGTGGATGGATAGAAAAGGGCGGCGTTATCGGTGCAGCCTTAGGCTTTGTAATAGGTGGTATTATGATTTTCTTCGTAGGACTTACCTACGCAGAGCTGACAGCTGCCATGCCCCAATGTGGTGGTGAACATGTGTTTTCCTACAAGGCCATGGGTTCAACAGGTTCATTCATTTGTACATGGATGATTGTACTTGGTTATGTCAGTGTTGCCTGCTTTGAGGCCTGCGCATTTCCTACCATTATCACCTATCTGTGGCCAGGATTTTTGAAGGGCTATCTGTATACAGTGGCAGGCTTTGATGTATATGCTTCATGGCTTGCAGTGGCAATTGTAGTGGCATTTCTCATTATGATGATTAATATCATTGGTGCCAAGACAGCCGCTATCTTGCAGACCGTGTTGACCTGTGTCATCGGTGGCGCCGGTATACTTCTCATTGTGGCATCTGTTATCAATGGCACAGTGGATAATCTTTCTACTCAGATGTTTGTAGGAGAGACAGGGGGCGCTACATTTAAGTCAGTTATTGGCGTGGCAGTTCTTTCACCATTTTATTTTATAGGCTTTGATGTTATCCCTCAGGCAGCTGAGGAGATTAATGTGCCACCTAAAAAGATTGGCAAAATGCTTATTTTATCAGTTGTGCTCGCAGTTATTTTCTATGCACTTGTAATTATTGCTGTAGGTCTTGTTATGGATCCAGCAGCTATTGCAGCTTCAGAGTCTGCAACTGGCCTTGTTACAGCTGATGCTATGGCGGCTGCTTTTGGTGCCCCTGTTATGGCAAAGGTAATTATTGTAGGTGGTATGTGCGGTATTGTTACTTCATGGAATTCATTTTTACTTGGAGGCTCTCGTGCCATGTACTCTATGGCTGAGTCATATATGATTCCAAAGACATTTGCCAAGCTTCACCCAAAGTACAAGACCCCTATCAACGCACTTATTCTCATAGGTATTCTTACTATGCTGGCTCCATTTGCCGGTCGTAAGATGTTAGTCTGGATATCTGATGCTGGTAACTTTGGCTGCTGCCTGGCATATTGTATGGTAGCAATTTCCTTTGTTATTTTAAGAAAAAAAGAGCCAGATATGCCTCGTCCATACAAGGTATCTGCCTATAAGTTTGTAGGATTTATGGCAATCGTTCTTTCTGGACTTATGGTAGCTGTATATATTATTCCTAACTCTGGTGGTACCTTAGCAGCCCAGGAATGGCTCATGGTTCTGGCATGGTGCGGTCTTGGATTAGTATTTTATATAGTTTGCAAAAACAAATATAAGGAAAAATTCGGTACATTAGTTGAACTTATCTCAGATGAGGATGCAGCAAGTCTTATGCCTGAGGCTGATGAAGTTGAATTGGATAAGGCTATTGATGAAGCTATAGACAGAGTGCTTGCAAGAATGAGCGCATAAGGATCGTCCCCCGCAGGTTATATCAGCTTGTGGGGGATTGATATTTAAAAAGGAGGATAAAATGAACACATTTAATTTTTCAGTTCCACAGGATATTACAGTTGGTAAGGGGACACTTTCTCTCTTACCTGACAAGGCAAAAGCCCTTGGAGGCAAGCATGCCTTTATTATTTCTGGCCCACACTTAAATAAAATGGGCTGGGTAGAGAAAATCTCGGCTCTTTTGACAGAGGCGGGTATTGCTGTTGATGCCTTTTGTGATATTGAGGCTAATCCTTCAGTTACCACGGTGGAGAAGGCAACTGAGGCATTTACAGCAAGTGGAGCAGACTTTATAGTAGCCTTTGGCGGTGGCTCTCCTATGGATGTGGCAAAGGCTGTTGGCGTTGTTGCAAAATATGGCGGCTCAGTTATAGATTATGAGGGCGCCCACAAGGTGCCAGGTCCTATTGTGCCACTTATTGCCATTCCAACTACTGCAGGCACAGGCTCAGAGGTTACAGCCTTTTCTGTTATTACAGACCATAGCAGGGATTATAAGCTGACGGTTTTCAGCTATGAGCTTTTGCCAAAGTATGCCATTCTTGATCCAGAGCTTCTTACTACCGCACCTGCTTCTGTTGCTGCAGCCTGTGGCATTGATGCCTTTATTCATGCAGAGGAGGCCTATATATCTACAGCAGCATCTCCATTTTCTGATGCCATGGCAGAGAAGGCCATGGAGCTGATTGGAGGAAATATACGTCGTTTTGTAGCAAAAAGAGAGGATATTGAGGCTGCCGAGGCAATGCTGACAGGTTCCCTTTTTGCAGGTATTGCTTTTTCCTTTGCCCGTCTTGGCAATGTGCATGCCATGAGCCATCCAGTCAGTGCATTTTTTGATGTGCCTCATGGTGTGGCCAATGCAGTGCTGCTTCCTGTGATAGCAGAGTACAATGCTCTTGCTGACAATGGAAAATACTTGAAAGTATATAACTATATCAGTAAAATTAAGGCTTATGAGGATGAGTTTGAGCCTCTGATGTTAGTAGATGCCATCAGAGATTTGTGCTCAGACATAGGAATCCCTGAGAATCTAACTATTGCTATTAATAATGCCAGCAAAAATGGTAAGATTAGCAAGGAAGAAATAGAATCTAAGATAGAGGCTATGGCAGTTGATGCAATGAAGAGCGGCAATATAGCCGTTAACCCTCGCGCTTCACGCCAGCAGGATATCGAGGAATTGTACAGGAAAGCGTTATAATGGAGCAGGACTACCTATCACACAATGTAGCAGTTAATTTAAAAAGAATACGTCAGTCCAAGGGGATGAGCTTAGAGAGGGTGTCTGAGCAGACCGGTGTCAGCAAAAGTATGTTGGCCCAGATAGAAAAGGGCACAGCCAACCCATCCCTTGGAGTTTTAGGTAAGATTACATCAGGTCTTAGGATAGAGGTTCAGGATCTTATAGACCCGCCCAAAGAGGACTATCTTTTGGTTAATCCCGAGGATATGGTGCCCACTAAGGAGATGCCGGGGCAGTATACAGTATGGACCTGCTTTCCCTTCCAGGATTCCAATATTATTGAGATATATCGCATAGATATAGAGCCTGGGGCCAGCTATACAAGTGGTGGTCACGGAGAAAATACCAGGGAATATATTACTGTGCTTGATGGAGTCGTTGCTATTGAAAGCCATGATCATTTGCAGGAAATAACAAAAGATCAGGTATATAAGTTTGAGACAGATCAGACCCATGTATATCATAATCCAGGGGATAAGCGAGCTTCTTTTATAAGCTTTTTCTTAGATTACTCTAATCTTTAATTAAAAATAATTGTGACTATTTCAAGTCAAGTAAAAAAGCCGTCGGCTATTTAGCCGTCGGCTTTTTTTGTGCGTTCTGCGTGATTAGGCCAGTTATTTATGAAACGATACACTATTAAGCATTGTTTAGAATTACTTCAGAAACTGGTAAGAAATATCCTTGATAATACTTTATCGAAAGGATTATGTGATTGGTCAGCATATAAGATAAAAAACATATGCCAGTTACAAGACAGGAAAAAATAAAATGAAAAATATACTGGATTATTTTGAAGAAACAGTAAAAAAATACGGACCTAAAAAAGCCGTGGAAGATGAGTATGGTGATATAAGCTGGATAGACTTGCAAACTAAGGCAAAAGAGATAGGAACAGTCTTATGTCAAAAAATATCAGGCAATAGTCCGGTGGTTATAATAGCTGAAAAAAGTATTAAAACCCTTGCCCTTATGCTTGGAGTGGTTTATGCCGGAGGCTTTTATGTAATGGTGGATCCAAGGCAGCCAATGTCAAGAATAGATGACATATTAGCTACACTGGAGCCTGCCCTTACAATTACAGATGATAAAAGCCTGTGTGGAAATAAGGCCGAGTATCTAAGTAAACAATGCAGTCTTGATGATGTAATGGGGCATCCCATTGATGAATATATGCTTTGGGAGAGAAGGCAAAAATCAAATGAGAATGATATTTTGTATGGCATTTTCACATCAGGTTCTACAGGAAAGCCTAAATGCATTGTAGTGAGTCACAAATCAGTAATAGATTTTATAGGTCATTTTGTAGCCACCTTCGACTTTTGTGATAGGGATGTAATTGGCAATCAGGCACCCTTTGATTTTGACGTATCTGTAAAGGATATATATAGCTGCATTATGACAGGGGCCAGGCTTGTTATTATTCCAACCAAGCTGTTTTCTACCCCTCCAGCGCTTTTAGACTTTATCTGTGACAGGCATGTTAATTCCTTGGTGTGGGCAGTGTCTGCCCTTACCCTTGTTTCATGTCTTAAGGGGCTTAAATATAGGATACCAACTGAGGTAAAACGAGTCATGTTTTCTGGGGAGGTAATGCCTATAAAGCAGCTTAGAATCTGGCAGGAAGCCTTACCAGAGGCTACATTTGTTAATCTTTATGGACCATCTGAGATTACCTGTAATTGCTTATATTTTATCGTGAATCGGCATTTTGAAGAAGGAGAGAGTCTGCCTCTTGGCATTGCCTTTGATGGAAGAAAGGTTTTTCTGGCAGATGATAAGGGAAGCCTGATAAGTGGTTCTGATGTAATGGGAGAAATAGTTGTATCAGGAGAGTCATTAGCTAAAGGATATTATAACAATAGCCTTGAGACAGATAAAAAGTTTAAAAACCTGACCATAGATGGAGAAAAGCGCAGATGCTATTTTACTGGAGACTTGGCATATTATGATAAAAATGGACAACTATTTTTCGCTGGTCGCAAGGATTTTCAAATAAAGCATATGGGACATCGCATAGAGCTTGAAGAAATAGAGCATGCCCTAAATGCCTTGCCAGGTGTGGAAAAATCCTGCTGCTTTATGAATATAAAGAGGAACAGGCTGGTGGGATTTTATTTAGGGAATGCTGCTGAAAATAAAATCAAAGCAGGTCTTAAGGAAAAACTGCCAGTATATATGATTCCTCATACTATCGTAAAGGTGGACAATATGCCTTTAAACAAAAATGGAAAAACTGACAGAAAATACTTTATGAATCGTAAGGAGGTGGCATCTTAGTGGCTGATATATTAGTAAAAAAGGCTATAGAAAATTATTCTACGCCCTTTTATCTTTTTGACTTAGATGAGGCAAAAAACAGGGTTTTATTTTTAAAGAATTATTTTAAAGACCAGGCAAACATTTGCTTTGCAATGAAGGCCAATCCCTTTTTGGCTCATTCCTTTTCTAACTGGATAGATAAAATCGAAGTATGCTCCATGGGTGAATTTGAAATATGCCAAAAGCAAGGCATACTGGCTCAAAAGCTTTTGATTTCCGGAGTACTCAAAAAAGAAAAGGATTTGTTAAAAATTGTAGAAAGTTGTGGGAACAGCTGCCTGTATACAGTGGAATCCTTAAGTCAGTTAAAATGTCTGGCTAAATTAAGTGAGAAATATAATACAAAGCTTAATATATATCTGCGGCTTACAAGCGGCAACCAGTTTGGAATGGACGAGGGGACAATAGAGGACATAATTGCCACTGGATATGCCTATCCTATGCTTTATATTTCTGGCATCCATTATTTTTCAGGCACTCAGAAAAAGAGTGCTGGCAAATACAGGCAGGAGCTGGAGTACTTGGATGATTATATTTGTAAGTTGGAAGAAAAATGCAAGTATAAAATTTTAAATCTTGAGTACGGGCCAGGCCTGGCTGTGCCATATTTTGAAGGCCAAAAGGATAATACAAAGGAGGATATGGAAGCTATCCTTGATGCCCTGTCTAAAAGAAAATGGCAGGGACAGGTGACACTTGAGATGGGCAGGGCTTTAGCTGCCACCTGTGGCTATTATATGACTAGCATCTGTGATATTAAGCAAAGCAAGGGTAAAAGCTATTGTATAGTTGATGGTGGTATACATCAGGTAAATTATGATGGGCAAATAAGGGGTATGTATCCTGTAAAGTGTCATTTAGAGGGTAATGCTGCAAAAAAGCAGGAAAGTCAGTGGACCATATGTGGTTCACTTTGCACGGTAAATGATGTCTTACTGCAAAAAGTAGATTTGAAGGACCCCAAGCTAGGTGATGTACTTGTCTTTGAAAATGCAGGTGCCTATGCCATGACAGAGGGAATGGCATTGTTTTTAAGCCATGAGCTGCCGGAGATTGTGACATATTGCAGGAAGGATGGCTTTACTAGCTTGCGACCGGCTACCCCAACATTCACATTTAACACAGAAAGGATTTAACAATGGAAAAGCTTATTAGTATTTTGGAAGAGATAGATGATTCAATTGATTGGGTAAATAATAGTCATTTAATAGATGACAGAATTATGGATTCTTTTATGGTTATCTCGCTAATATCTGAGCTATCAGACCAATTTGATATTGATATTGATGCTTCTGAAATAGTGGCAGATAATCTCAACTCAGTGGATGCTATGTGGAAAATGATTACAAGACTTCAGGGAAAATAAAATGTCATATTGTCAGGTTTTATATTTGTTTATTTTTCTTCCTATTGTTCTTTTGATTTATCAGCTGACACCACAAAGATACAGGTGGTGTACCTTGCTTTTATCAGGTTATATTTTTTTTATGACACTGAGCGGCAAGCTTGTTATCTACCTTATTCTTACATCCCTTTTTACCTATGGCATGGGGCTTTGGATAGAAAGGGCAAAGGCAGGTGCAAGTGACAAAAAAGAGGCAAAAAAAAGGGGCAGACGGGTGCTGATCCTTGGAATATTTGGCCTTCTTGGAGTGTTGGTATACCTTAAGTATTATAATTTTTTTGCCATTAATATAAATAGACTGGTGACAGGAGATTATTCCTTAGGTCTGCCTGTGATCAATTTGCTTGTTCCGATCGGCATCTCATTTTATACACTTGAGGCTATAGGCTATTTGACAGATGTCTTTTGGGGAAGGGTCAAGTCAGCAAGACATCCTGGTAAACTAGCACTTTTTTTAGGCTTCTTTCTACAGATTATGGAAGGACCCATTGCCCTTTATTCTGATACAAGCGAAGAATTGTGGAAAGGAGCACCACTAAAGAGCGAAAATCTTTCGGCAGGATATATAAGGATATTCTGGGGACTTTTCAAAAAGCTTGTTATAGCAGACCGCCTGTCAAAGCTTGTATCTAATATATTTGGAGCATATCAGCAGTATCACGGAGTGGTGATTCTTATAGGCGCTATTGCCTATACCATTCAGCTTTATATGGAGTTTTCAGGCACAATGGATGTTATTATAGGCAGCGGTAGACTATTTGGGGTCAAGCTTCCCGAAAACTTCAGGCAACCATTTTTGTCGAAAAATGCTTCAGAGTTTTGGCGCAGATGGCATATTACACTGGGTGTCTGGTTTAAGACATACATTTTTTATCCAATATCCGTATCAGGCTTGGTAAAAAAATGGAATCGTTTTGCCAAAAAGCATTGCAGCAAGTATATTAGCAACCTGGTGGTGTCAGCCCTGTGTCTCTTTCCTGTATGGATTTGCAATGGTTTGTGGCATGGGCCAAAGTGGACATATATTTTTTACGGCATTTATTATTTTGTCATACTTATGCTTGAAATTGCATCAGAGCCCTTGGTTAAAAAGCTTCATGCAGTTTGCCATATCAATCCTGAAAGAACCTACTATAAAGCTTTTCAGATACTTAAGACCTGGTGCATTATCTTCACTGGTGAGCTCTTCTTTAGGGCAGATGGCTTAAAGGCAGGATTTCATATGTTTTTTAGCATATTCAAGGACTTTAAGTTTGAGGGCTTAAAGATATATCTTATGTCTGTTGGGTTGGATATGCAGGATTATATAGCAATAATTTGCGGCACTATTATTGTATTTTTAATAGGTTTTTTGAGAGAAAAAAATATTATTGGAATGGAAAAATTACAGCAAAGTAGCCTGCCAATTAGGTGGGGCCTTTATTATTGTCTTATTTTTGCAGTAATTATATTTGGTGCTTATGGAACAGGATATCAGCAGGTGGATTTGATTTATGCGGGCTTTTAAAAATATTATCTTTATTGGTATACTAGTGGCAGCCTTGTTAGTAAGCTCTGTCTGGATCATAGGGTTTATGAATTCTAATGATTCTTGTGTTAATAACAGATTCAAGACAAAATTAGATTTGGCAAAGGAAGCAGACGATACAGTTGATATTCTTGTTCTAGGTGACAGCTTAAGCTTTTCTTCATTTAGTCCTATGGTTTTGTGGGAGAATCAGGGGACCACAGCCTATGTGTGTGGCCAGTCATCTCAAAGGATTGATGAGGCCTATAATATGCTAAAATATGCTTATGGCAGTCAGAGTCCAAGTCTTGTCATTTTAGAGACCAATACTCTTTTTCGCAATAATGATTTTATTACATGGAAAAATTATGATGCAGAAAGTGCACTTCAGAGCATATTTCCTATTATGGAAGTTCATGATATATGGAAGTGTTTGTTTTTTAATAAGCAATATTCGGAGCAATTTATTAAGGGCTTTATTCTAAAAACAAAGGTGGAGCCATTTACAGGTGGGCTCTACATGACGGAGTGCAATGATTCTACGGCCGTGGATGATAACATAGCTTTTTATATGGATAAGATTATAAAGCTATGCCAAAAGCACCATAGTAAGCTTTTACTTGTAAGTGCTCCAAGTCCTAAAAATTATAGCTATGCAAAGCATAATGGCTTGATAGATTTTTGCAAAGAAAAAGATTTGGATTATCTGGATCTTAATCTGGCAGTTGAGGATATAGGTATTGACTGGAATATAGATACCATGGATGCAGGAGATCATTTGAACTGGGTTGGTGCAGATAAAGTAAGCCAGTATTTGGGGAAGTACTTACAAGAAAATTATTCCCTGACGGATCATAGAGCTGATGACACTTATGCTAGCTGGCAAGAGGCCGGGGTTGATTATGATGAAAAATACAGTGATGCCAAAAGAACTGTTCTTGGACAATAGGAAATATGTAGGCAGGAGGAGACTTATATGAAAAAGGGCCATGTACTTATAGTTGAAGATGATGCTGATATAAGAGATGGGGTTCGTATCCTTCTTGAAAGTGAGGGCTACAAGGTAATAGAAGCAGAAAATGGTAAGGAAGGCCTAAAGCTAGTCAGTGATGATATAGATTTAGTAATTTTGGATATTATGATGCCTGTCATGTCAGGTCTTCGTACCTGCGAGGAAATTCGCAAGATTTCCACAGTACCTATCCTCTTTTTAACAGCAAAGACCCAGGAATCTGACAAGCTGATTGGTCTAATGGCAGGGGGCGATGATTACCTTACTAAGCCCTTTTCCTATGCTGAATTATTTGGCAGGGTAAAGGCTCTCATAAGGAGGTATAACATCTATAGTGGAAGAAATGAAAATGAAATTGAGGAAGAAAGTGATTATATAGAGCTCAAGGGTATCCGCCTTCATAAAAAATATAATGAGGTTACAGTGGATGGTATTTCAAAGGATATGTCCGATATAGAATACCGGATATTGCAGCTCATGATAGAAAGTCCAGGACGCATTTTCTCCGCTCAAAACATTTATGAAAGCGTATGGCAGGAGCCATATTTTTATTCTTGTAATTCTACCGTCATGGTTCACATAAGAAAGCTTAGGGTCATTATAGAAAAGGATCCACAGAATCCTGAATGTATAAAAACTGTATGGGGAAAGGGCTACAAATTCGATGCAGATAGCAAATAAACGACACTCAATATATGTACAGCTATTGCGGCTTTTACTTCTTGCAGTGGCAGTAGCTTTTGTCTGCTTTCAGTCACTTCGTTTTGCGGGAGAATATTTGCTGGAATATTATCTGGAAAACTCCACCTATGTAGAAAAGCAAAATAATATATATTTGGCAAGGCTACAGCAGTTTATTACAAATCATGAGCTGTCATCAGAGGATATTTCAACCATAAATAAGTGGATTCAAAGACAGCGCCTTATTTATGTCAGAATCTATGATGGGGATTATTTGATATATGATTCAGATTATCCCAATGCAGATATTTCTTCAGTGGAAGTTACTGCAGGCAATTACTCTTGGGAAAGCTATTATGACTTGAAGCTGTCAGACAAAACTATGGAGGTTATGATTTCCGGCACCTTTAGTTATCAGCTCTACAACTGGCTTTTACTGGCAGATATTATATTTTCCTTTGTGCTGTTTTTAGCATTAGTCCTTCTTGGTATCAGGCGGAAGATGAACTATATATCAAAGCTGTGTGAGGAGATTGCCATTTTGGAAGGTGGCAGCCTTGATTACAAGATTACCATAACAGGAGATGATGAGCTTGCCATGCTGGCTTCTGGTATAGACAGTATGCGAATAGGTATAAAGGCTCTCATGGAAAAAGAAGCCACTTTGATGCAGGAAAATCAAAAGATAGTAACTGAGATGTCTCATGACATCCGCACCCCAATTACTGCCATAATGCTTTATTCTGAAATCCTTAAAAAGCAGCAATATAAGACTGAAGAAAAATGGCAGGACTGTGTAGATAAAATCAATAAAAAGGCCTATCGCCTAAAGCAATTAGCAGACAATTTCTTTGAATATTCCTTGATTTCATCTAAGGATGATTTGGTTTTGGAGGATCCTCAAAGGCTGGAAGTCATTTTCTTTGACATATTTTCAGAGACCTGTTCATATCTTGAACAAAAGGGCTTTAGAGTAAATGTGGAGATGGCATGGAAACCATGTGAATTAAGAGTATCAACTGACTACATAATGCGTATTATGGACAACATTACTTCAAATATAATAAAATACGCGGACCCCGCAGAGCCTGTTTTGATAAAAAATATAGATGCAGAAGATAAAACAGGATTTATCTTTGAAAATAAAATTGCTTCAGCTGATGAGAAGGTTGAAAGCTATGGTATTGGTATAAAAAATATTGAAAATATGATGGATAAAATGAAAGGCTTCTGCAAAGCGGTAAGCCTTGAGGAGCACTTTCAGATTGTATTACTTTTTCCTTACAGGGCCGGAGAATAATCCTCTCCGGCTTTTTTATTTCACATCAAATTTCTTTTTTACCAGCTCCACCAAATAATCAGCGGTTCCCTCTATGCCAAAAAGGTTGGAGTCTATCAAAATATCCTTATAGGTGATATCAGATGGGAGAGAGCCAGCTGCAAATCTCTTATGGTAGTTGTCTCTTGCCTTGTCTACCTCCTGTATCATCTTTTTAGCCTGGTCTTCATCCATTGACAGGCGGTCAATACAGTTTCTCAGGCGATTTTCATAGGAAGAATATATGTAGATATTAATGTGCCTTGGATGGTTGCGCATAAGGTAGTCTGCACAGCGACCAACTATAATGCAGGATTCCTTTTCTACCAGCTGATTGATGATTTTGGTCTGTTCTGTAAATATTTCCTCCTGCTTTTGAGCGGTAGAGAAGCCAAGCGGGAAGACCATGTTGAAAAAGCTAGGGGCGTCGTAGCGCTCTTCAAGCTTGCTGATGGTGGATACAGGCAGGTTCATGCTTTGGGATATTTTTTCTACTATGTCCCTGTCATAGTATTCTATGCCAAGAGCTTCTGACATAAGGCGGGCAATGGGACGGCCCATGCTGCCAAATTGCCTTGTAATGGTTATTACATAATTATTATTCATAGTTTACCCCTTTCATACGGGCAGGATAAAAAACTTTACCCGTTACTTTACACTTATTAGTTTTCCAGTATACGAGACAAAAATGCTCTGGTTCTGGCTTCCTTAGGGTTTGTAAATACGTCTTCAGGCTTACCCTGCTCTACAATATAGCCGTTTGCCATAAAAATAACTCTGTCGCACACATCCCTTGCAAAACCCATCTCATGGGTAACAACTATCATGGTCATACCTTCCCTTGCCAGGTCCCGCATTACCTCAAGAACATCCCCTACAAGCTCGGGATCAAGTGCAGAGGTAGGCTCGTCAAAAAGCAAGGCTCTTGGCTTCATAGCAAGGGCTCTTGCAATGGCCACACGCTGCTGCTGGCCACCGGATAGGGTGTGGGGATATACATCTGCCTTGTCCTTAAGGCCTACCTTGTCAAGGAGCTCAAGGGCTGTTTCTTTAGCTGCAGTCTTGTCTGCTTTTTTTGTAAGAATAGGAGCCAGCATGACATTTTCCAATACTGTTTTCATGGGAAAAAGGTTGAAGCGCTGAAATACCATGCCCACGTCTTCACGCATGTCACGAAGGGAAATCTCTCCCGCCATTACATCCTTTCCATCATATATAATGCGGCCGCCGGTTGGGGTCTCCAGCTGGTTGATGCACCGCAGCATGGTGGATTTACCGGAGCCGGAAGGACCTATGACACAGATAACTTCCCCTTCTTCTACATCAATATTGATGTCTCTTAGGACCTCCAGGTCTCCAAAGTTTTTTGATAAATGATCGATTTTAATAAGTGATCCCATGGCAGTTACCTCTTTATCTTTCTCTCAATTTGCTTTTGCACAATAATAAGTATTGATATAAGTATCAGGTAAAAAACTGCACCGGTAGTATAGGCTTCAATGGTCTTAAAGCTTAATGCGGCATAGTTTTGAATCTGCTTTGTGATTTCATTTACAACTATTACAGAAAGAAGAGCCGTATCCTTTACCGATATAATGAACTGGTTGAAAAGGGCTGGCAGCATGGAGCGAAAGGCTGGTGGGATAATGACATGCCACATGGTCTGAAATGGAGTAAGACCAAGGGAAAGGCCAGCTTCCTTCTGGCCTGGATCTATTCCTTCTAAGGCACCTCGCACAATTTCTGCAATAAAGGCACCAGAGTTAAGGGATATAACCAAAATACCTGCAGTATTGCTGGCTAAGTCGATGCCAGTCAGCTTTGGAATTACAAAGTATACATACAGGGCTTGAACTATAAGAGGTGTTCCTCTGATAATCCATATGTAGGCGTTGGCTATAATAGAAGCTAGCTTGCATTTGCTTTCCAGTGCCAGTCCGGCAACAGCTCCCAAGACAAAGCCAAACAGGATTCCCACTATAGCTATAAGAAGTGTTACCTTCAAGCCATTAAAAAGCATGGGAAGCAGTACGTTTAAAAAACTAAGATCCATAACGAGTCCTCCTTATCTATAAAGGAAATAAAAAAGGCCCCAGCACTTTTCCTGTGCTGAAACCTCTTTGTTCCTTTTTTGTATACCTAATAATGTAATGTGCCAGGGGATAAAAGTAAAATAAGAAAGTTTTATGACAGGTATTTTATATTTTAATTTCACTTTTCAAAAGGAATGCTGTAAAGTGTGAACCATCATAACAGCAAGGACAATTGTTATGAGAACCGTAAACGAAGGGATTACAAGGGCGTAACTTTTAAAAGAAGCTGCGCCCTTGTTTTTTTCCTTTAGCACATTCATAAGGAGGACATACATATGAAAAAAAGAATGCTTGCAATGTTACTCACTGGCCTTATGGCAGCTTCCCTTGCAGCTTGTGGATCTGACGATTCAGCTTCTACAACAGCAACTGAGACAACTGAGGCAGCCGATACAGAAGAAAGCTCTGATACAGAAGACACTGCTGCAGAGACAAGCTGGACTGCAGATAATGTAGAAGGAGCCTTGGAGGGAGTTAGTCTTTCATTTGGAACTACAGGTCTTTTTGGTCCATTTTCTTACTATGATTCAGATGGATCTACTCTTATAGGATATGACATTGAAATAGAGAAGGCACTGCAGGATCTCCTTGGATTTGAGATGGAGGGAGACACTCAGGTAATGGATTATTCAGCCCTTACCACATCTCTTGCTGAAGGAAAGATTGATATAGGTATGGCTGCACTTTGCGCTACAGATGAGAGAAAGGAAGTAATGAACTTCTCCAAGACCTATTGTGATTCTGGTCTTAGCGTTATGATCAATACTGAGACTTCTCCAAGTGATATTACATCAGTAGATGACCTGGTAAGTGGTGGATATACAGTTGCTGTAGAAAAGGGTACTGCATCACACATGTACACTCAGAACAATGGCTTTGACACAGCAAAGGTAGAGGTACATGACACAATTACAACAGCCTATGAGTCTTTGGAGCAGGGCAAGGTTGATGCTGTAATACAGGATGGTCCTGGCGCAAGATTCTATATTAGCTCAACAGAGGATACCAAGCTTGCTACAGTAGGTGATGAGTTTAATCAGGGTCAGTCACCATATGCAATTGCTATTTCCTTTGACTTGACAGAAGAGCACCCTGATATTGTGGAAATCTTTGATGCAGCTATCGACAAGCTGACAGCAGATGGCACATTGGAGAAGCTCTTAAACGGCGAAACCTATACAGCTGAATAAGCAAAATCTAATGGTCTTGTCATGAATGAAGAAACAGTCTTGACACCAATTAGATAAAAGGAATCAATTCAGGATCCTTATTTAATATGAGTGGCAGCGTCTCTCCTACGCATTCGATAAAACGTCTTGCGGCGGGAGAGGGGCGGTACTCATTGTTTGTTACAATGCCAAGCTGCCTTGAAAAGAATGGCTCAAGGGGCAGAGATAAAATTTCATCCCTGGCGGTGCCAATAACCAAATTTGGCAGGATGCTGACTCCCAAGTGAGAAGACACCATGGAAATTACCGTGTGATCATCAGTGGAGCTGTAGTGGATGTCTGGCTTGATTTTTGCAGCACTTATGGCGTCATGAACATCATAGTCAACGCCTTCAGCTGAGATAACAAAGGGATGGGCCAGAAGGTCTTCAAAGGCAATGGAATCCTTATTATTAGTGGCAAAATCCTTTGGCAAAATGGCCATAAGAGGATCATCACAAAGAGGGAAAAAATCCAGCTTATTTATGTGGTTTTTGCTGACAAAGCCTAGGTCTGCCTGACAGCTTTCTACCCAGGACACTATTTCATCAGTGCCACCTTCAAGAAGCTCTATCTCTATACCAGGGTATTTTTGTTTGAAGGCAAAAATAATATCCGGCAGCCATCTGCGGGATATGGATGCAAAGGCGGCGATAGTGAGATGACCAGTTTCGAGGCCGTTGATGGAGCCTACGGTCTGGTCCAATTTTTCTGACAGGGCAACTATTTCTCTGATAAGGGGGAGAATTGTTTCAGCATTGGGAGTCAGACTGACACCCTTTCGTGTGCGTAAAAAGAGTGGAAAACCAAATTCGTCTTCCATTGTTTTTAACACATGACTGACACCTGGCTGGGTATAGCCCATGCGCTCACCACTTTTGGTGAAATTCTTTGTGAATGCCACATCGGCAAAAAGAGCAAATTTACTTGTATCCATAGGGGGCTCCTTTCGATTTTTCAACAAAAAAAGAGGGCACCACCTATGTGATGTCCTCTTTGACAGGCATTTACTTTACCACACTTATATAAAATACGTCAATTAAATGGGAGGGAAAAATAATGGAATGTCATTTTAAGCCGGAAAAATATGAGCATCTTTTTAAGACAATTGACTCTCATACCATGGGGGAGGCAACCCGTATAGTATACGAGGGCTTTCCAGAGCCTGTGGGAAATACCATGATGGAAAAAAAGCAATATGTCATTGAGCATTTTGATCACTATCGTAAGGCTCTTATGCTTGAGCCCAGAGGCCATAGGGACATGTTTGGGGCTCTTTTAACAAAGCCTGTCCATAAGGAAGCCGACTATGGTGTAATTTTTATGGATACAGGAGGCTATCTTAATATGTGTGGCCATGGCTCCATAGGTGCAGCCTCCATGCTGGTGGAAACAGGCATGGTTGAAGTGACTGAGCCCTATACCCAGGTTATTTTAGATGCCCCATCAGGCCTTATAAAAACAAGAGTCAAGGTGGAGAGGGGCAAGGCCAAGGAAGTCACCATACAAAATGTGCCAGGATTTTTATATAAGGAAAATCTGACCGCTGATGTGCCGGGCTTTGGCAAGGTGGAATATGACATATCCTTTGGCGGGTCATTTTTTGTTCTTGTCAGTGCTAAGCAGGTAGGAATTAATCTTTCTATGGATAATATTGAAGCACTGACATCTCTTGGCATGAAGCTCCTTGAAATAGTCAATAAAGAGGTAAAGATAAAGCATCCCTATTTGGACATAAGCACAGCTGATCTGGTGGAGTTTTATGGACCGGCGGACAATGAAAAGGCTCATTTGAAAAATTGCGTTATATTTGGCATGGCCCAGGCTGACAGGTCTCCCTGCGGTACAGGTACTTCTGCCAAGATGGCGGCCCTTTTTGCAAAGGGAGAGTTAGGCTTACATCAGCCCTTTGTCTATGAAAGTATAACTGGCTCTCTTTTTAGAGGCGAGGTGGTGGATACCATAGAGCTGGAGGGTGGAATACATGCTGTAATCCCCCAGATTACAGGATCGGCCTACATTACCGGTATGAACCAGTGGATACTTGATGACACAGATCCCCAGGAGTATGGATTTTTGCTGGGGGCCATGGGTTAAATTAGTATTTTGGTGAGTGGCATGACCTTGGAATAATTGGATCCAAAAGCGGACTTTTTATCATAAGTAATTGTTATGAAGGGTATAGAGTACTCCTTCTTTACTAATGACAGAAGGGCTTCTATACTAAGCCCATAAACAAATAGAAAAGCAAAGAGGTGATATCAATGGGAGCAATCTTTAAATATCCTCTGAAGCAAGGTATAGGACAGCAAGCTGTTCCTTCGGTAGTCAATGGTGACAAGGTACTGAGGGGACAGCTTCTTGCATATCAAAGGGAAGATGCCCTGGGAAGCAACATTTTTTCCAGTGTATCAGGATATGTAAGAGAAGTTGACGCTGAGACCATACTTGTGGAAGCAGATGACAATCAAGGCAGTGATTATGTAAGGCTAAAAGGCCAGACACCAATAGAGCTTATTAAGGAAGCTGGCTTAGTTGGCCTGGGTGGCGCAGGTTTTCCTACATATGCAAAGCTATCAAAGTCCTTTGAAAGCGGTGGAACAGTCATAATCAATGCAGCAGAGTGTGAACCAATACTTTCCCACAATATAGCCCGAATTACTTCAAAGCCAAAGCAGCTTCTTCGGGGCCTTGAAATAGCCATGGAAGTAACCCACGCAGCAAGTGGTGTGGTCGCTATAAAAAAATACCACATCAAAGCTATAGAAGCTCTCAATAAAGCTAATAGCAATGAAAACATCAGGCTGCAGCTATTGGAAAATATATATCCAATGGGTGAGGAGAGGGCCATTATCCGAGAGACCTTAGGAAAGCTTCTTTCAGTTACAGACCTTCCGCTTGCTGCAGATGCCATAGTTATAAATGCTGAGACAGCATGCAGGATAGCTGAGGCGGTGGATGACAAAAAGCCACTCATAGATAAAGACATGACAGTGGCAGGCAAGATAAGGGGCAATGAAGAAGATAAGCTGGTGCAAATTTTCCCCGATGTGCCTTTGGGAATCAGCGTAGGAGCCATGTTTGAAAGGGCAGGAGGCCTGGCGGAAGGTTACGGCGAGCTTATTATGGGAGGACCTTTTACAGGAAAAAGAACATCCTTTGATGCTCCCGTGATAAAGACAACAGGTGGACTTATTGCAGCAGAGTGTTTTCCTATGGGACCAAAGAAGATTGGCCTTCTGGTATGTGCCTGTGGAGCCAACAAAGAGAGAATGTGTCAGATAGCTGAGAGCATGGGCTCTGAGGTGGTAGGCATAGAGTGCTGCAAGCAGGCAGAGGATGTAAGGGGCAATCTCAAATGTCAAAATCCTGGCAAGTGCCCAGGTCAGGTACAGAAGGTCATGGCACTGAAAAAAGCTGGTGCTCAGGCAATACTCATAGGAAATTGCACAGATTGTTCAAACACAGTAATGTCATGTGCACCTCGTCTTGGTCTTCCGGTATATCACATTACCGATGGAAGCCTAAGAGCAGTAAACAATAAGCTTATAAGAAAATTTAAAGGATAAAGGAGGAAATCTTATGTCAATTACAGCAGAAACATTAAATGCACATCTTAAGGACCCAGCAATATTTTGCTGTCGCAGGGAAAAGGGTCTTGTTATTTCTGCAGCAGATTTAGAGGATCCATCACTTTTTGATGACATGGAAGAGGCAGGTCTTCTCACCCTGTCAGAGGATGGATTGAAAATTGAGCAGGTATTAGGCTCTAAGCTCCTTTGTGATGTGGAAGCCCTAACCCCTATTACAAGGGATGTCCTTGACAAGATTAATGAGACAGCTGAGACGGCAGCAGAGCCTGAGCTAACAGAGACAAAGCCAGTAATCACTGAAGGTCCAGCTAAGATTATACAAAGCAAAGGAGGAGAGCAAATGTTACACATTGAAATCGACAAGGCCTCAAGTCTGGAAGGATTAAGACTTGATATACCTCTTTTTCCAGGGGCAGCAGTAGCACCAGCAGTGCCTGCAGTAGCTGAGGAAGAGCCTGCAGCAGTGCCATCAGCACCTGTAGGGGAAAAGAAGGTTATTCGTACCTTAAAAAAGCAGCATATCAAAATCACTGAGGTAGAGCTTGGTGATGAAACATCTATTAAGGATGGTAAGATCACTATAGACAAGTCCATTGTAGAAAAGGCTATCGGAGAGGATCCACTTTGTAAGAGCATTACACTTGATGTTATCTATCCTGACAAGAGACATGTATATACCGAGACTATCATGGATGTATGCCCTATAGCAACCAAGGTAGAGGGTGAGCTGGGTGAAGGCATTACCAAGGTGGCAGATGGCGTAGTATTTATGCTGACTGGTGTAGACGAGGATGGTGTTCAGGTCCATGAATTTGGATCATCAGAGGGTTATCTTGATGAGAAAATGTATTTTGGCCATCCTGGCTGTGCAGATGAAAATGATATTATTATCCGCTGTCATGCAGTCATCGAGAGACTTACCGGTATGACTCGTCCAGGTCCTTTTGCAGCTCATAAGTGTCAGGATTACATTATCCAGGCTATCAGAGACCAGCTTAAAAGCTATGAGGGCGAGATTGTTCGTGAAGAAATCTGTGAGGATATACGTCGCTCCGGCAACCCACGTGTTGTGCTTGTAAAGGAAATCATGGGTCAGGGAGCCATGCATGACAATGTTATCTGTCCTACAGAGCCTTGCGGTATCTTAGGTGGCCAGAAGAATGTAGACTGCGGCAATGTGCCTATTATGTTAACTCCTAACCAGGTAAGAGATGGTTCTATCCATGCACTTACATGTATCGGACCTGCTACCAAGGAAATGACACGTCACTATATCAGAGAGCCTCTTGTAGAAGGCCTTGCAGCAGATACAGAGCTTGACTTGATTGGTGTTGTATGTGTTGGCTCTCCTCAGGTAAATGATGAAAAGCTCTGGGTATCAGAGCGCTTAGGCTCTCTTCTTGAGGCCCTTGATATTGACGGCTGTATCATTACTACAGAGGGCTTTGGCAATAACCATATTGATTTTATCCAGCATATAGGACAGGCAGGCAAGCGAGGAATCCCTGTAGTTGGTGTTTCCTTCTGTGCTTACCAGGGTCAGCTGGTAGTAGGAAACAAATACGCTACTGCCATGGTTGAGGAAAATATGGACAAGGGTGGATTTGAGAACAATGTAGCCGGATGTTCATGTGTAACCAAGGAAGTAGCAGCCCGTGCAATTCAGATGCTGAAGAATAAGATGGCCGGTGTTGAGGTAGCTCCTGCACCGAAAAAGTGGAATAACGACGTTATCAACAGCAATAATAAGCTGCTGGGTCTGCCTGAGACAGTCCTTTATGATAACGGCACATTGCACTAATGATGCTTGATTACATGATTAATCCCATCCGCATGGGAGGCCTGGTAAAGGAAGTAGATGACAAGAAAGTAAAAGTCCATCTGCACGGCCGCCTTGGAGTGATTACCGTTCCAAAGCGTCTTGTCATCACTAGAGAAGAGCTTGAACCAGGACATGAGATGGAGTTTTTCTTCAGCTATATACAGATAGTGGAAAATCCATACGACTATGATTCAATGGACATGACCACTAGTCATGAAATTGAGCCTGTGCTTTTAGGAGGCAAAATTTCTGAGGTAAACGATACAGCAATAAAGGTGGATATACAGGATTCCCTTGGCACCATAGCAGTTCCCCGCAGGTGGGCTTTTACCCCTGTGGAGCTCAAGGAAGGTCAGGACACAGAATTTTATTTCAGCTGCATGAATGTGGTTGGAAAAAGAGATATCCCAGTAGAATCAATATAGGAGGCGAGAATATGAGCTTAACAACAGTAGAAGGACTGCAGTCAGAGATATTCGTACCAGTTACACCAAAGCCGGTATTTACAGAATTAAAGAAACCCCTGAGTGAATGCAAGGTGGCATTTATTACAGCAGGTGGTATCCATATGAAGAGTCAGGTTCCATTTAATACATCCGGAGATTTTTCATACCGTACTATTCCATTTGACACTCCATCAAGTGAGCTTATGGTTACCCATGGTGGATTTGACAACTCAGACATTAACAAGGATGTCAATGCAATGTTTCCTATCGACAGATTGCATGAGCTGGTAGAGGAGGGCTTTATTGGTTCTCTTGCAGATGAGACCTACACCTTCATGGGAGGCGGTGGAAATGTTGAGATGTTTACAAATAAGACTGGACCAGAGATTGCCAAAAAGCTGAAGGACCAGGGAGTAGACATAGTGCTTTGTACAGGCGGCTGCGGTACCTGTCACCGTTCGGCAACTATCGTTACCCGTTGCTGTGAGGCTGAGGGCATGAGCTGCGTAGTTATTGCAGCCCTTCCTCCTATTGCCCGTCAGCAGGGAGCACCTCGTATTACTGCACCACATGTGCCTATCGGATCTAATGCCGGTGAGCCAAACAATATTCCTATGCAGACAGCTATCGTAAAGGAATCCCTTGAGTGGGTAAGAGACTGCCCTAGCTATAATGGAATGAAAGTGTTACCATACGAGTACAGACACAACGTGTAACTATTTAGAACCAAATTAAACACAATAATCAGATGTGGAAAGCTTGCTTTCCCACAGATGATGATTTAGTTTAATTTGACGAGATACCTCATTCGCTAAAATTACGGTATGTGGGATTTTAGCGAATTTGGGGGTTGAATAGTTATTTATCTAAGAGGGGGCTTTCGCCCCTTCTTTTTGTATATAACACCAGGGAGGTAAGGCTATGAAGCAGGCAAAGGCATTTATTTATATACTACTTTCGGGAATACTCTGGGGCTGTCTTGGCTTATTTGTCAGGTCCTTTAACGCAGTGGGTATAGAGTCCATGGACATTGTTTTTTTGCGTGGAATTGTAACGGCTCTTGCCATGATAGGATATCTATTGATTTTTCACAGGGAGATGCTACACATCAGATTAAAGGATATTTGGTGTTTTCTTGGAACAGGTATAGCCAGTATCACCTTTTTTAATTTCTGTTATTTTAAGGCCATTGAGCTAAGCAGTATGTCTGCAGCAGCAGTACTTCTTTATACAGCGCCAGCCATTGTTATGGTACTTTCCTTTTTCCTTTTTAAAGAGCTTTTTACCAAGCGAAAGATTCTTGCTATAGTATTAACCTTTATAGGCTGTATATTGGTTACAGGTATAGGCTCGGGCACGGCTATTACCCTGTCAGGACTCTTGTATGGCCTTGGAGCAGGCCTTGGATATGCCCTGTATTCTATCTTTAGCCGCTATGCCTTGGACAGGGGTTATCACTCCCTTACCATTACCTGCTACACCTTTGTGGTGACTGCAATTGCATCAGGCTTATTTGCCAATATTCCTTCAGTTTGTGCAGTTACTTTTTCATCTGGAAGCTTTTTGCTTTTAGCCCTCGCTTTGGGCATACTTTGCACAGTGGCACCATATCTGCTGTATACCTTAGGGCTTAGACAGGTAGATAATTCCACTGCAGCAGTAGTGGCCTCAATAGAGCCTGTGACCGCTACTGTACTTGGACTTATTGTATATGGAGAGGGCCTTACGCTAGGTAAGATAATAGGCATAATTCTGGTGCTGGCAGGCTTGTTTGTTACCAGAAATAATTAAGTTACTTTTGCAAAAGGGAAGTTAAATTTGCCATTTATCTGTTATTTACCTGTTATATTTATTCGTTGTAAAAAGTGTTGAGATATTACACTTGTTCCTTGCAAAAAGTGTTGAGGTATCGCGTTTATTCGTTGTAAAAAGTGTTGCTTACATGCAAAAATTCATTGATAAAAGTGTTTTCACCGGCTATAATATACATTATATTATGATGCAAAAGCTCGATGTTAGTTTTGTTTCATATTTTTGTATACTTATGTCAAAGGAGGCGTTTTTATGTATAGAGCTGCTATTGAGGAATTATTGAAATGGAAAGTAAAAAAATATCGTAAGCCCTTGATTATAGAAGGGGCAAGACAGGTAGGAAAGACCTGGCTTATGAAGGAATTTGGTAAGCAGGCATATGAGGATGTAGTATATATAAATTTCGACTCTAATTCAAGAATGCTGGAATTGTTTGACACGGATCTTAACACGGAGAGACTTATCATGGGGTTGGAGCTTTATTCTGGTAAGAAAATCAATCCTGACAGTACACTTTTGATATTTGATGAGGTCCAGGAGGTTCCGAGAGCATTGACGTCATTGAAATATTTCTGTGAAAATGCTCCCCAATATCATATTGTATGTGCTGGCTCTCTTTTGGGGCTTGCTTTACATACAGGGACATCATTTCCTGTAGGCAAGGTTGATTTTTTAAAGCTTTATCCTTTGTCCTATACTGAGTTTCTAATGGCAATGGGAATGGAACGTTATGTTGAGCTTTTAAAAAGTAATGATTTTGATATGATCAGAAGCTTTAAACAAACTTATATAGATGCCCTAAAGCATTATTATTATGTAGGTGGAATGCCGGAAGTTGTTCAAGCTTTTGTTGAAAATCACGATTTTAATGAAGCACGGGAAATTCAAAAACGAATACTTACTGCATATGAACAGGATTTTTCAAAACATGCCCCTCATGATATAGTGCCAAAGATTCGTTTGCTGTGGAACAGTATTCCTTCTCAGCTTGCTAAAGAAAATAAAAAGTTTATTTATGGTCTTGTGCGCGAAGGCGCTCGAGCAAAGGATTATGAGACAGCAATAATGTGGCTTTCTGATTGCGGCTTGATTCATAAGATTAGTCGTGTAAATAGTCCGGGAATACCATTAAGAGCATACGAAGATTTGAAGGCCTTCAAACTTTTTCTGTTGGATGTAGGGCTGCTTAGTTGTATGGTGGGGTTACATCAAACTATCCTTCTTGATGGTAACGAACTTTTCGTTGAGTTTAAGGGTGCGCTTACAGAGCAATATGTATGTCAGCAGCTAAAAACTATTGAAGACCTGGGAGTGTACTATTATACCAATGACCGGGGAAGCTGTGAGATAGACTTCATTGTGGACAGTGGAAAAATGGTAGCACCACTAGAAGTAAAGGCTGAAATCAACCTAAGGGCTAAAAGTTTGAAAACATATCGGGATAAATATTCACCTCAAATAGCTATACGAACATCAATGTCCGATTATAAAATAGAAGACGGTCTTGTAAATTTGCCATTGTATGCAATTGAGCAGATAGGAGAGGCGATGGACATATGATATTATACCCACCCCGTGAAGTCCTCAATAGAGTAGCTAGCAGAAGGCGCCTCGTCCCCCTTTGGAGATATGTTTGAGCGGACATAAAAGGTGTCCATGCCAAGGCGGCTGGCACCGTATATGTCGCATATGGAATCATTGCCTATGTATATAGATTTATTTATATCAAGCTTATGCTTATTTATGAGGGCGTTAAAAAAGTCAGGATCAGGCTTTTTAGTGCCATAATCAGAGGATATAAAAATATCATCAAAGTAATCTGATATACCTAGGTACTTTAACTCGTAAGCGGTAAAGATGCGCTGGGCATTGGAAAGAAGATATACATTTTTGCCAGCTTCCTTGAGAGAAGCTAGCATGGATTTTGTGCCAGGATAAAGCTTAAGGTATTGCGTAGAAAGAGCCCTGAAGAACTGGCCTGTGTGAAGTATTAATTCTTCAGATGCATCTACTTTTTTTTCAGTGTAGAGCTTTTTAAAAACAGTCTTTATATCTATTTCTGGACTAGCTTCGTGACTGTCATTTCTGTTTATTTGAGCAGGCTTTTTTTCAGATAAAAGAGCCTGTTCTTTTTTTACTAATTTCTGATAGCTGTCTTTTAAATCAAGGGGAGAATAGGTGGCACCATAGTAGCTCATAAAAAAACTTAATTTTTCCCAGAGAAGGTCAGAATCTTCATCGGTATGTATATCTACCAAGGTTCCGTATAAATCAAAAATATAGTTATCATAATTGTCAGGTAACATAATGGGCTCCTTAAAATATAGTTTAATTCAATTGTTGAAGGCTCCTGCTTCTTAGCGGTAGCTAAGGTGAGGCAAACAATTTCGACTATTGCTATTATAGCATTTAGCTTATTTAATGGATATGGGATATGAAAAATAGAAAAAGATGAATAGAGCAATCTTTTTTATTTTTAGTAAAGATTTTGTTAGTTGAACAAAGGAGAATAAAGAATAGTTAAAATGTAAATAAAGCTTTTTTACCGACAATTAAATTAAGTTGACTAAATGATTAATATATAATATATTTAACTTAAAATTAACCTAAATAAGTATAGGAGGTTTTTATGAATTACAGAGAAGAATATGAGAAGTGGTGCAATGATCCATATTTTGATCAGGCTACAAGAGATGAGCTAAAGGCCATTGCAAATGATGAGGCAGAAATAGAGGATCGGTTTTACAGACAGCTGGAATTTGGTACTGGAGGTCTGCGCGGAGTTATTGGGGCTGGCACCAACAGGATGAATATCTATACGGTGCGGCAGGCTACTCAGGGTTTGGCTAACTATATATTGACTCAGCAGGGACAAGATAAGGGGGTTGCCATAGCTTATGATTCAAGACGTATGTCACCGGAGTTTGCCAGGGAGGCGGCCCTATGTCTTAATGGCAATGGCATTAAGACATATCTTTTCGAGAGCCTGCGTCCTACACCAGAGCTTTCCTTTGCCCTAAGACAGCTTGGATGTATAGCAGGAATTGTCATTACTGCCAGCCATAATCCTAGAGAATACAACGGTTATAAGGTTTATTGGGAGGATGGAGCCCAGATTACACCGCCTCATGATAAAAATATTTTAGCTATGGTGGCTCAGGTGACTGATTTTTCTCAGGTAAAGACAATAAGTGAGGACCTGGCTAGGGTGTCAGGCCTTTTTAATATTATAGGTAGTGAAATGGATGACGCTTACATCAAGGAATTGAAGGCTCAATCCATACACCCAGAGCTTATAAAAAAAGCAGCTTCTGATATTAAAATTGTTTATACTCCTCTCCATGGCACAGGTAATATTCCGGTGCGTCGTGTTTTAAAGGAGTTAGGCTTTACAAAGGTTTTTGTTGTAGAGGAGCAAAAGGAGCCTGACGGCAATTTTCCTACTGTTGCCTATCCAAACCCTGAGGACGAGAAGGCCTGGACTTTAGCTTTGGAGCTGGCTAAGGAGGTGGATGCAGATATAGTTCTTGCAACAGATCCTGATGCAGATCGTTTGGGAGTATATTGCAAAGACTTAGCTACAGGCAATTATGTAAGCTTTACAGGTAACATGTCAGGCATGCTTATAGCCCAATATATTCTTAGTGAAAAGAGAGCAGAGAAAACCATGCCTGAAAAGCCTGCCTTGGTGGAGACCATTGTCACAACAGATATGGCAAAAGCCATTGCCGCTGATTATGGGGTGGCTTTAATTGAGGTACTTACTGGTTTTAAGTATATAGGGGAACAGATTAAGCTTTTTGAAGAAAACAAGACCTACAATTATGTATTCGGTTTGGAGGAATCCTATGGCTGCCTAGCAGGCACCTATGCCAGAGATAAGGATGCCTGTGTGGCAGTAATGATGCTTTGTGAGGTGGCCTCTTACTATAAGCTGCAGGGCAAGACCCTTTGGGATGCCATGGTGGAGATGTATGAGAAATATGGTTATTATAGAGAAGGCCTGGCTACAGTTACCCTAAAGGGTATTGATGGTGCCAAGGAAATAAGTAAGCTTATGACCAGCTACAGGGAAAATCCGCCAAAGGAGCTTGCCGGCTTTCAGGTTTTGGCAGTGAGAGATTACAAAATCGGCAAGCGTCGTGATCTCTTATCAGGCAAGGAGGAGGACACTGGCCTTCCTGAGTCAAATGTCCTTTATTATGAGCTATCAGACAATGCCTGGTGCTGTGTGAGACCATCAGGAACAGAGCCAAAGATAAAGTATTATTTTGGAGTAAAGGGAAATAGCCTGGAGGATTCAGCTGCCAAGCTTGAAGCTCTAAAGCAGGCGATTACAGGTCAGTAGCAATAAAAGCTTTTGTTATATTTTATATAGATTGAGGAATAAATTATGCCTATTAATTTTAATGAAAAATCCCGTGTGTTTAAGCTGGATACAGATAGTACCAGCTATATAATGGCCTTGACAAAGGAGGGCTATCTGGGGCATGTCTATTATGGAGCAAGACTAGAATCTGATGATACCTATTATCTTCTTCGCACTGAGGAGCCACCCTTTACTCCATCTGTAAATAACAGAGAAAAGGGTTCATTTCTGGACTTTTTTTCAATGGAATATCCAGCTGGCGGTCTGGGGGACTACAGGGAATCCTGCATCAATATCAGAAATGAAGCAGGGCAGATGGGAGCAGAGTTTTTATATGATTCCCATGTCATAATGGATGAAAAGCCTTCTCTTGAAGGGCTGCCTGCATCATTTGCAGACAAGGGCCAGTGTCAAACTCTTCAAATTACCTGTAAGGATCCACTGCTTCAGGTAAAAATAATACTTCTTTACTCTGTTTTTGAAAAAGACGACATAATTACAAGAAGCCTTAGGGTAGAAAATTATGGCAATCAGAATTTGAAGCTGGAAAAGGTATATTCAGCCTGCCTTGATATGGATAATGAGGATTTTGAGCTCCTTACCCTACATGGTTCCTGGGCTAGAGAACGTCACATTCAGACCAATAAGCTGGTTTATGGAAAGCAGTCTGTAGGGTCCTTTAAGGGGGAGTCTTCTCATCAGGAGCACCCTTTTATAGCCCTGGTGACACCTGGTACCAATCAAAAGCAGGGCAGAGTATATGCCATGAATTTTGTCTACTCGGGCAATTTTTTGGCGCAAGCTGAGCTGACGCAGTTTGATATGGTTCGCATGGTGATGGGTATTAACCGGGAGGAATTTTGCTGGAATTTAAAGGCAGGTCAGTCATTTATTGTCCCAGAGGTTGTTATGACCTATTCGGAGGAAGGGCTTGGAAAGATGACCAGGTCTTATCATGACTTTTACAGAAATCATCTTATCAGAAGCAAATACAAGGACCTAAAGCGGCCTATTCTTATTAACAATTGGGAGGCTACCTATTTTGATTTCAACACTGAAAAGCTTCTTGATATAGCAAGAGTAGCCCAGGAAAATGGCATTGAGATGCTGGTTATGGATGATGGTTGGTTTGGAAAGAGAAATTCTGACAATTGCTCCTTGGGAGACTGGGTAGTCAATGAAGAAAAAATAACCGGTGGTCTAAAAAATCTAGTTGAGAAGGTTAATGAAATCGGTCTTAAATTTGGCATATGGTTTGAGCCTGAGATGATATCTCCAGATTCTGACTTGTATAGAGCTCATCCTGATTGGGCAATTCATATTGCAGGAAGAAGGGCTACTGAAAGCCGACAGCAGTATGTACTGGATTTGTCAAATCCTCAGGTTGTGGACTATGCCTATGAATCAGTGGCAAAAATATTAAGAGAAGCGCCTATAGCATACCTAAAGTGGGATATGAACAGACAGCTTACAGATTTAGGATCAGCTTATCTTGATAAGGACAGTCAGGGAGAGCTTTTTCATCGTTATGTTCTGGGAGTATATGCCATGCAGGAGCGCTTGGTACAGGAATTTCCAGATCTTCTGCTGGAAAATTGCTCCGGTGGAGGCGCCCGTTTTGACCCAGGTATGCTCTATTACAGCCCTCAGATATGGTGCTCCGATGATACTGATGCCGTGGAACGCCTCACTATACAGGAGGGTACAGCCCTTATATATCCTTTTTCTACTATGGGGGCTCATGTATCAGTATGTCCAAATCATACGGTGGGCAGGGTGACTCCTTTTGAGACCAGAGGTCATGTGGCCTTGGCAGGTACCTTTGGATATGAGCTTGACATAACAAAGCTGTCAGAGGAAGAGCGAACCATGGTAAGAGAACAGGTTAAAATGTATCACAAATACAATGATTTGGTTCGTCAGGGAGATTACTATCGTATAGCATCCTATAGAGAAAATAATCACTACGACTGCTATATGCAGGTGGCAAAGGATAAGTCTGAGGCCCTGGTAACCTATGTGCAGGTAAAAGCTAGAGCCAATGCAAAAAGCAAAAAGCTTCGTCTTGATGGACTTGACCCTGCAAGAACATATGAGCTTGAGGGTACAGAAGAAAAATATTCAGGCCAGGTTCTTATGAAGGCGGGATTTTTATTTAAGGATTTTTGGGGTGATGCTGTCAGCAGATTGTATCATTTTGTTGCAATAGAATAGACCATATAAGACATTTGTAAAGGCTCCGTTGACATAGGTAATTAAAAATTTTATACTTAAATTAATTTTTAATTAAGTTAGAAAAAACCCCACTCTTTGAGCTTTAGTGGAGGTGGGGCTAGCAATCTTGATACATAGGGGACAAATATGGCAAAGGTAAGACTTCAGGATATAGCTGAAAAGGTGGGGGTGAGTACAGTTACTGTACATAATGCTCTTGCTGGAAATAAGGGTGTCAGTGAGGATCTGAGAGATCGCATACAGGCTGTGGCTCAGGAGCTGGGCTATCAGACTATGTCTGAAAAAAAGCAGGACGACATGGATGATACCTTAAGAACAATAGGTGTTCTTGTGGCGGAAAAATATTTGGCTAAGTACGAGACCTTTTATTGGAAAATGTACCAGGAAATGGCTCTTACTGCCAGTGAGAGGCGCTGCCTTACAGCTGTAGAGGTTGTCAAACATGAGGATGAAGAAAGCCTGAAGCTTCCTTCCTGCGTGGAGGAGCATAGGATCGATGGCCTTATAGTATTAGGTGAGATTAATAAGCCTTATATACATAAGTTAAAGGAAAAGGTTTCCATACCACTAGTCTTTTTAGACTTTTATGACAAGGAGCTGGCTTCCGATGCAGTCGTTACAGACAATTTTTATGGTATGTTTCTTCTTACAGAGTATATGTTTGAGCGGGGCATAGATGAGCTGGGCTTTGTAGGCTCTATTTATGTTACTTCATCTATTATGGACCGTTACTGTGGCTTTATGAAATCCATGATGCTTCATAACAAGACCATAGAGCCTGACTGGCTTATAGAGGATAGAGATCCTGCCGGGCAGATGGGCTTTGACTTACCGGAAAAGTTGCCTAAGGGCTTTGTATGTAATTGCGATTTGGCGGCTTATATTTTGATGGATAAGCTGGCTGAAAGGGGACTTAGAGTTCCTGAGGATGTGTCGGTGGTAGGCTTTGATAATTACCTCTATCCGGGTCTTGCAGACAGGCAGATAACTACCTATGAGGTTAATACCAAGGCAATGACCAAGGTGGCAATCGACAAGATATTAAAGCAGATTAAAAATCCTAAGAAGGGCCATGGTCTGGATATTGTTGCAGGTCATATGGTTGTTAAGAATACGGTAATATAATCAAATTATAAATAGTAATATTAAAATTTAAGAAATCAGTGCTAATTTAAGGGCACTGATTTTTTTTAACTAATTTAATTTTGTTAATAGTTAACAAAAACTTAAATTTTAATTAATATAAACTGACTAAAGATTGAGTTTTTAACTTAAAAACATTGCAAAATTAACTTAATGAATGTATAGTATATTTAAGTTAAAAAACTTAAATTCTTAATTAAGAGGAGGAAGGATATGAAGAAAAAAGTTGTTAGTCTTGCGCTTGCCGCTATTATGGCAATGTCTATGGTGGCTTGCAAGAACGGGGGAGAGACAGAAGCTGTTGACGCAGCAGAGCTGCCATCTATTGATGAGATTAACCTAGGAGAGGATTATCAGGATATTACAGCTGATATTACTTTTCTCACCAACAGAACTGATATTGTTGACACGGTTTACAAGGGATATGCTGAGGAGTTTAACAAGCTTTACCCAAATATAACAGTAACCTACGAAGGTATAACAGACTATGCCGAGTCTATGACACTTCGTCTTACAAATGGAGACTGGGGTGATATTTGTCTTATTCCTACATCTGTAGATAAGAGTGAGTTTTCTACCTATTTCACAGCACTGGGAGATTATTCAGTTCTCAATGATACCTATAACTTCGTAACTGAAAAGACCTATGGAAATGTTGTCTATGGTATTCCAAATGGTGGTACAGCAGGTGGTGTTGCCTACAATAAAAAGGTATGGGCTGCTGCAGGTATTACTGAGTTGCCAAAGACTCCAGATGAGTTTCTTGCAGATTTAAAGCTTATTAAGGAAAAAACAGATGCTATTCCACTTTACACTAATTTTGCTGCAGGTTGGACTATGGGAGCCTGGAATGATTATGTAGGTATTGCATCAAATGGAGACACAGCCTACAAGAATACTACCTTGCTTCACACCAGAAATCCATTTTCTAAGAATGAGGAAAATTCTGGACCTTACGCAGTATTCTACACTCTTTACAATGCTGTGGCTGATGATCTTGTGGAAGAGGATCCTGCATCTAGCGACTGGGAGTCTTCAAAGGTAATGATTAATAATGGCCAGATTGGCGCCATGGTGCTTGGCTCTTGGTGTGTACAGCAGTTTAAGGATGCTGGAGACAACCCGGATGATATAGGCTATATGCCATTTCCTATCTCAGTTAAGGGAGTTCAGTCTGCAGCAGCCGGTGGTAACTATGCATACGCCATTAACAAATATGCATCTGCAGACAATCAGATAGCCTCAATGATTTATATCAAGTGGCTTCTTGAGGAGTCTACTATTTTCGAAGATGAGGGAAGTATACCAGCACTTAAGAACAGCCCACTTCCAGATTCCCTTTCAGAGTTTGATGGGGTTGAGCTTCTTTCAGATGATGCTGCATTGGAGGGTGAGGAAAACCTCTATGACGATGTCAGAAATACAGCCGAGGTTCTCTCTGGTGATTATCCAGTCAGCACAGTGCTTGAGGCGGCCCTTTATAAGAGTGAGTCTTTGGATGATTTGATGGATGAATGGAATGAAAAATGGACTGCAGCTCAGGATTCCTGCGGTGCTGAGATTTATGAATAATAGCAGCCTGACTATGGATATTTGAGTCAGTTGAGACTATAAGGCTCAGCCAACAAAATCTTAACTGGGCCTTATGGTTTATTAAGCTTTCGAGGAGATAAAAATGAGCAGTACAATCGCAGCCCAAGGGGCTGAAAAAAAGACCTTTAAACAGTGGATTGGAAGCAGAAAGATTCAAAAGAGACTTTTGATAGGAAGCTTTATGTTTATACCACTTCTTTTGCTTGTGGTATTTACATATGTTCCCTTTATCAAGATGATAGAGTTTTCATTTTATGACATGAAATATTTGGGGGACAAGGTATTTGTGGGTCTGAAAAACTATAAAGAGGTATTTTCCAGACCAGATATATTTGGCTCCCTCTTTGTCAGCCTTTATTACATGGGTGGAGCCATAGTGCAAATGGCCCTGGCTCTCTTTTTTGCCACAATGATGGTGTTTAAGGTAAAGGGTGAGTCGGTATTTAAGGCTACCATGTTTTTCCCATATCTTATATGTGGTATAGCAGTAGGTTTCATTTTTAAGTTTTTCTATGCCAGAGGCTACGTCCTTGACACCATTTTAATGGCCTTTGGAATGGATCTTGAGGATATTCCTATGTGGCTGCAGGATAAGAGTATTAACAACTTTGCCCTGGTAGCTACTTCCTTGTGGCGCTACACAGGTCAGAATATGATCTTATTTTTGGGAGCTATGATGTCTGTAGATCCAGATTTATATGAGGCGGCATCCTTGGATGGGGCTAATAAATGGCATCAGTTCAGATACATTATTATGCCAAGCATCAAGTCAATTATTGTCTTAAACCTGATCCTTTCCATTAGTGGTTCACTGTCAGCATTTGAACCACCATATGTTATTACCAATGGTCAGATGGGTACAGGTACCTATTTTGTTATTATGAACAGACTGGCTCACGAAAATCAAAAGGTAGGCCTGGCTTGTGCCATGGCCATAGTGCTTTTGGTAATAATTATAATCTGTACTGTAGCCCAAAAGCTTTTCTTCAAATATGTATTTGATGATGGCACTTCTGACGAGTCAAAAGCTGCTGTCCGACGAAGGAAAAAGGCTCAGAAAAAACAGCAAAAGCTGGCTAAGAAAGGAGGCTCTTTGTAATGAAGCTTTCTATGAAAATAACAAATATTATTTTTACCATAATAAAATATGCCTCTTTGATAGCAGCTGCCATTATTGCTGTAGTACCGGTGTTGGTATGTGTCTTTACTGCCTTTAAGTCAAATGAGGAGTATGCAGCTACATCTGTGCTTACCCTGCCGGCATCCTTTTCATATCTGGATAATTTTAAGATAGCCATGGAAAAGGCTAACATGCTTCGCTGCTTTTTAAACACAGGTATTGTCCTTGTAATAGTTCTTACCTGTTCTGTCATGATATCAGCCATGATAGCCTATGTCCTTAACAGGTTTACCTTTCCTGGCAGAGGCATTATAGAAAATCTTTTCCTTTTTGCATCATTGCTACCAGGAATTGCAATGCAGGTAACAATCTATAAAATTATGTACTATTTGGGCTTTATCAACCATATATATGGCTATGTAGTGGTACTTATGGGTACAGATATTATTTCAATTTATATCTTTTTGCAGTTCTTTGAGAATCTGCCTACTTCCTTGGATGAGTCGGCTATTATGGATGGCTGTTCTTATTTTGGAGTGTTTTTCAGGATACTTTTCCCGCTGCTTAAGCCAGCAATTATGACATCCTTAGTGCTTAAGGGAGTAAGCGTCTACAACGAGTACTATGCATCAAGCCTCTATTTGACTCAGCCTGAGTTAAAGACTATATCTACAGCACTTTATACCTTCACAGGCCCTTATGGCAATCAATACAACTATATCTGTGCAGGTGTACTTATAACAATTATCCCTATATTGGCACTATTTCTTATCTTCCAGAAGCAGGTTTACTCAGGTATGGCTGCTGGAGCGGTAAAGGGCTAAAAAACAACCTACAAGGAGAATAAAAAAATGAGTGAATTTAAGATAATAAGCAACCCAGTGGACAATGTGCCTTGGCAGGAGCCTGTTACAGAAATTACCGGGGCTCCAATCTGGCGGTACAGTGAAAATCCTATAGTAAAAAGAAATCCTATTAAGGGAGTTGCACGTATATTTAATAGTGCTGTTGTTCCTTATGAAGGGGCCTTTATAGGTGTTTTCAGAGGAGAGCAGACTAATGGTATTCCTTTTATTTATATGGGAAGAAGTAAGGATGGTATTCATTGGGATTTTGACAGCGAAAAGATAGAGTTTGTGGATGAAGAGGGGCAGCCATTTATGCCTCCATATGCATACGATCCACGACTTGTAAAGGTGGAGGATACCTATTATCTCATGTGGTGTCAGGATTTTTATGGTGCTGCCATTGGTATTGCAATGACTAATGATTTTAAGACCTTTACCCGTCTGGAGAATCCATTTTTACCATTTAACAGAAATGCAGTGCTTTTCCCAAGAAAGGTAAATGGTAATTTTATGATGCTGTCTCGTCCAAGCGACAGTGGACATACTCCTTTTGGCGATATATTTGTATCAGAAAGTCCTGATATGACCTATTGGGGCAAGCACAGACATGTTATGGGAAAAAGTCCAGAGTGGTGGGAATCCCTTAAAATTGGTGGTGGCGCAGCCCCTATTGAGACCAGTGAGGGATGGCTGCTTATCTATCACGGTGTCAGTGGCACATGTAACGGCTATGTATACAGTATAGGCGGAGCTATTCTTGATATAGACAATCCTTCTATCGTTAAATATCGTTGTGAAAATTTCCTTTTGACTCCAGAGGAGTGGTATGAGGAGAGGGGCTTTGTTCCAAATGTTGCTTTCCCTTGCGCTACTATTCACGATAGCAAAACAAATAAGATGGCAATTTACTATGGAGCGGCAGACAGCTATATAGGAATGGCATTTTGCTATGCTGACCAGCTGGTGGACTATATAAAGGCTCACAGTGTGGTAAGAGAGAGTGACACCGAAATTGGCAGGCGATAAAATGAATTTAAAAAGTGAATTGATGGGGGAGCTGACTGAAAGGATAGCTCCCTTTTGGGAAAAAATGAAGGATAGCCAGTGGGGCGGCTTTTATGGTTATATGGATTATGACCTCAATGTAGATAAAAGCTACGAAAAGGGCTGCATTCTAAATAGTCGGATTCTGTGGTTTTTCTCAAATGCCTACATGGTCCTTAAGGATGAAAATCTGCTTGAGATGGCCGACCATGCCTATAGCTTTATGGAAAAAAGGTGCATGGATAAGGAAGAGGGGGGAATATACTGGTCCGTAACCTATGATGGTGTGGCTTGTGATACCACAAAGCATACCTATAATCAGGCCTTTGCCATATATGCCATGTCCTCTTATTTTAGAGCTACAGGCAATGGAATTGCCCTGTCTGAGGCTATGAAGCTTTTCGACATTATAGAGACAAAATGTCGTGACAATTACGGCTATTTGGAAGCCTTTGACAGATACTGGCGTCCGGAGTCTAATGAAAAGCTTTCGGAAAATGGCCTTATGGCAGATAAGACCATGAATACCTTGCTGCACGTATTGGAGGCCTATACGGAGCTTTATCTGGCAAGTCCAAATCCTAAGGTAGAAAAGGCCTTACGCAGAATTATAGCTAGCTTTAAAAAAGATATATATAGCGAAGAGAGTCGTCATTTAGAGGTGTTTTTTGATAAAAAGCTAAGAAGTATATCTGATTTGTATTCCTATGGACATGATATAGAAGCCAGTTGGCTTATAGACCGGGCAGCTATGGTTATAGGCGACCAGAGTCTTATTCTTGAGACCGGGGCCTTTACACAAAAGCTGGCAGAAGAGGTTTATAGCCAGGCTTATATTAATCATTCCTTAAACAATGAATGCTTTAATGGTCAGGTGGACACCACGAGGGTTTGGTGGGTGCAGGCAGAAGCTATGGTAGGCTTTTATAATTGTTACGAAAAGACCGGCAACATAAAATACAAGCTGGTGGTTGAAAATATTTGGACATATATAAAGCAATACATTATTGATAAGAGACCAGGTTCTGAGTGGCTATGGGATGTGGATGAGACGGGATGTCCTGTCAGCAAAAAGCCTATAGTAGAGCCTTGGAAATGCCCATATCACAATGGAAGAATGTGTATGGAGCTTATTAGGAGGATAGACTAGTGATTCATCCATTATATTATGAAGCTCAGGCCCGTCTTGAGGCCCTGCAGCAGAAGAAAAATAAAAAATCATCATTTTACAATGGTATTTTTGACAGGTATGAGGACCCTGTACTTACAAGAGATCATGTGCCTGTAATATGGAAATATGACATAGATGCTGATAGCAATCCGTATTTTATGGAAAGACTAGGGGTTAATGCAGTTATGAACTCTGGAGCCATAGAGCTTAATGGCAAGTATTATTTGGTGGCCAGAGTAGAGGGAGCTGATCGTAAGTCTTTTTTTGCTGTGGCAGAGTCCGATACAGGTATAGAGGGCTTTAAGTTTTGGGATTATCCCGTGGTACTGCCAGATACCTGCCCTGAGGAGACCAATGTATACGACATGCGTTTGACAAAGCATGAGGACGGCTATATTTATGGAGTCTTTTGCTCTGAGAGCAAGGACAAGGCAGACCCTGATTTGTCTGCGGCAGTGGCAGAGGCAGGCATAGTAAGAACCAAGGATTTGAAAAACTGGGAGAGATTAGATAACCTAAAAACTCTCCAATCTCCACAGCAGAGAAATGTAGTATTGCATCCTGAGTTTGTTGATGGCAAGTATGCTTTTTATACAAGGCCTATGGATGGATTTATTGAGACAGGCTCTGGTGGAGGCATTGGCTTTGGTCTTTGTGAAGATATTGAGCATGCGGTAATTGATCAGGAAAAAATAATCAGCCACAGGGTATATCACACAATAACTGAGGCAAAAAATGGAGCCGGCGCCACTCCTATAAAGGGCAAGAAATGCTGGATTAACATAGCCCATGGAGTGAGAAACACTGCAGCGGGACTTCGCTATGTATTGTATGTATTTGGAACCAGTCTTGCAGATCCATCCCAGGTAATTGCGGAGCCATCGGGAGTCTTTTTAGTACCGCTGGGATCAGAGCGCTTAGGAGATGTGTCCAATGTAGTATTTACCAATGGAGCTATAGCAAGAGATAATGGGGATGTGTATATATATTACGCCTCTTCAGATACCAGAATGCATGTGGCCACAAGTACTGTAGACAAGCTGGAGGACTATCTTTTCAATACACCAAAGGATCCCCTCAGATCCCCTGACTGCGTAAAGCAAAGGTGTCAGTTGATAGATAAAAACTTAAAGCTGCTTGGAAAATAATATATAAGGCGAAGGGAGGGGACTCATGTCTTTTATCAGTGACATAAAAGAAAAAACAGCAGCTATGAATAGCAAGGAAAAGCTAGAGTATATTTTTACTTACTATTGGTATCATATGCTGCTTATTACTGCCTTCCTTGGCCTTATAATTTTTTTGATAGTTCATTTTGCCTTTCCTTCAAAGGAGGCAGTATTTAATTGCGCTATAGTCAATCAAAAGATGGATGCAGACCTGGATGAGAGCTTTGAAGAATCCTTTGCTAAGGCTTCAGGATTAGAAAAAAATCTTGTCAATTTTGATTCTGCCTATATTTTTTCTTATAGGGATGTAGAGCTTGAATCAGCAGATGAGGGCCTTTATGAAAAGTTCTTTTTTGCATGGTCAAATGGACAATTAGATGCTGTAGTTATGACAAAGGATTTTTTTGACTACTGTATCGATATGTCTGGCAGCTTTTATGATTTAGCGGAGTTTGATACTGGAAATTTATCTCTTTTTAAAGCAGGGAAGGCCCAGGCAATAGAGCTTTCAGATACGGAATTTGGCTCTTATTTTCCTGATAAAGGGGAAAATTTACTTTTGGCTTTTCCTTCTAATGGAAAAAATTATGACAATATACAATTATTTATAGATTATATTAGAGATTGATATGGGTATTTTAAAATTAAAGCCGGCCTGCAAGGACTACCTGTGGGGTGGCAGAAGAATAGCAGAGGAATATGGAGTTGAATATGATGGAGACATTTTGGCAGAGGCCTGGGAATTGTCTTGCCATCCAGATGGTCCATCCATAATAGAAAATGGCCCCTTTGCAGGTCAAAGCCTGCAGGACTATATAGACAAGTCAGGTCGCCAGGTCTTAGGCATTAATGGTCGCCGTTTTAAGGATTTTCCTATCCTTATAAAGTTTATTGATGCCAGACAAAACCTCTCAATACAGGTCCATCCTGGCAATGCCTACGCCCTGCAAAACGAGGGTCAGTATGGCAAGACAGAAATGTGGTATGTAATGGATGCAGGGCCTGAGGCCTTTCTTTACTATGGCTTTAAGAAGGAGATAAGCCGGGAAGAATTTGAAAAACGCATTAAGGAAGACACCCTGCTTGAGGTACTTAATGCGGTCCCTGTGCAAAAGGGTGATGTGCTTTTTATTGAATCCGGCACAATACATGCCATTGGAGCGGATATTCTAATAGCTGAGATACAGCAAAATTCCAATGTGACCTATCGTGTATATGATTATGGTCGGGTTGGAAAAGACGGAAAAAAGAGAGACCTGCACATAGAAAAAGCCTTGGCTGTTACAAACAGGGTGCCTATAGTAAAGGCTAAAAATTCCTATCCTCACGTGGCTGACTGTGATTATTTTACAGTAGACAAGCTGAATCTGGACGGCCACATTATGAACAAAATGGAAGGCCAGGTAACAGGGGCTTCCTTTGTCAGCATACTGTTTTTGGATGGTCAAGGCAGCATTACTGTAGAAAATGAGTCAATGTCCTATAAAAAGGGAGATAGCTTCTTTATACCAGCTGGCAGCGGCTCCTATACTGTGGAGGGCTCTTGCGATGCCCTGGTTACTACCATTCATGAGAAGGCATCTCCTGTGCGAATAGGGGTGGATATTACTCCACAGGAAACACATGTGGGGCTGGTGGATGCAGCAGGCAACTTTCTTGCATCTGCAGTTATAAAGACCTTGTCAAGTCGTGAGCCAATGGCACTGGTTGAGGACATAAGCTTAAAGGTTTTGTCCTTGATGGAGGAGACGGGAATAGCCATGGATGAGTGTATTGGTCTTGGCATAGGCTTGCCGGGCTTTGTTAATCAGGAAAATGGCCAAGTTACATGTCCTTTAATGGAAAAATGGAAGGATGTGGAAGTAAAGACAATGTTTGAAAAATACTTGCCATTGCCTATTGAAATGGTAAACAATGATGGAGTATTAAGAGCGGCTGGGCTTGTAATCTAGACGCTGAGTTTTTTGGACTGTGCAATCGGATTTGCATTCTGCATGATTCGGCCAGTTATTTATGAAAAGATACACTAGTTACATAAAATTCCCACCATAGCATAAGCTATGGTGGGAATTTTCTCGTGCTATTAAATTATGAGTTTTATTTTGCCAGCTTGCTAAGAAGTGGGAAAAGTACTGTGGAGATAATTACTCCAAATACTCCCTGAATCAGGTTGGCTGGAATGCCGGCTGCAGAAGCTAAGACACCAGCTGCAAGGGAACCATCAGCAAGAAGGAATATCTCATAGAGGAAATATCCTGCCACCATTACAAGCTCACCAACTATGCCGGAAAAAATAAGTGCTGGGATTAGCTTGCCTTCTCCTGTCACTTTTTTTATTGCTGTAAAAAGTGCCCAGCCAGTCAGTGCGGTCAAGGCCTTGATGATAAGTGTGGCTGGAACGTAGATAAAGTAGCCGCCGATTAAATCTGTCAAGGCTGAGCCAATGCCGGCTGCAAGAGAGCCCCATACCGGTCCTAAAAGCAGGCCGGAAAGGAGAACGAAGCCATCTCCTGGATGAATGTAGCCCATGGTAGGTGTAGGTATGCGAATAATCATGGTGCCTACGCAGGTCAATGCTGCCATAAGGGCTGCCATAATTATTGTTTTTGTTTTTTCTGATTGAGTACTTGCTGTCTGTACTGATGTGTTGCTCATGTCATAATCCTCCGCAATTTTGTATCTTAAAAAATATCTTGAATTCAAGTTGTTGATATATTACCCTAAAACTGACATTGAAAAAACAGACAATTTTAAATAAAAAATAGGGGACAGATATGAAGGTCTACGAAAAAGTATATGGATATTATTTGAATCAAATGCATGAGGGCAAGCTAAGGAATGGCGATAAGATGCCATCCCTGCGGTCTTGTATGGATACCTTGTCTGTCAGCAAGACCAGTGCTGAGACAGCTTATATGCAGCTTGCAGATGATGGATATATTTATTCTATAGAAAAGAAGGGATTTTTTGTAACAAAGCTGGCGGCAAAGGAAGCAGCATCCCATAAGGGCAAGCAGGACATGGTAAAGCCTGCTTCAAACATGGCAAGTCCTGTGCTTTATGATTTTGCTACCATAGGGGAGGACAAGTCTGTATCCTGCCTCGATCTGTGGCGGCGATATATGAAGTCAGCCCTAAGGCAGGAGGATAGGCTTTTGTCCTATGCCAGCAGCCAGGGTGAGGCGGATTTGAGAGAGGCTATAGCAGATTATGTAAGAAAGTCCAGAAACATCATATGCTCCCCGGAGGATATCGTAATAGGCTCAGGCTTTCAAAGCCTGCTTACCATTCTTATTTCTCTAATCCATGGCCAGAAATCTATTTCATTTCCCACCCATGACTATGCAGATGCAGCAGCCATATTTTCTGCAGCAGGCTTTAATGTAGATTATCGCAACAAGAACCAGCATATTATTTATGTTCTTCCTTCCTACATGACCAAGTGGGGGGAGGTTATGACTATAAAGAGACGGCACGAGCTTATAGAGCATGCAGTCAATAATAAGCACCTTATTATAGAGGATGATTATCAGAATGAATTTGTCTTTTCCGGCAAGCCCAACCCTAGCCTTTATGCTATGACAGGTGGTGAAAATGTAGCTTTTCTAGGGTCTTTTTCCAGAATACTTTTGCCCTCTGTCCGTATCAGTTACCTTATTTTGCCAAAGGGCTATGGTAAAAGCTATGAGTTGGTAAGAGACAAGTACAATCAGACAGCCTCTAAGGCAGAGCAGATAGCCCTTTGCCAATTTTTAAGGGATGGTCATTTAAGGAGACATGTCAAAAAAATGCGCCATCTTTACGAAGAAAAGAGACTCCTACTTGCCACAGGATTAACTAAGCTGTGCCAAGAGCGGGATGCCATCCTTTTATCAGGAGACTCTGGCATGGAGATTGCCATGGCCCTGCCAGACCAGGATGCAAAAAAAATCCTGGCTGATAAAAGCCTGAAGGTTACTTTGCTGGGAGAGAAGGATGGCTATCAAAGGCTTCTTTTTTCCTGTGCAGGCCTTAAAATGGAGACTATACAAAAGGGACTGGGACATTTACAATATATTTTATCCAAGTAAATCAATCGTGAGGTTGTCATGAAGGTAAAAGAATTTATTGAAGATTACAAATATGTTTTTCAGGCACTAGCTGCAGCCCTTGTGGTGGCCATATCCTTTGCTACCATAAGAGAGGGCTATTATGTAGATGAAAATGGTCTTCTTACTATATATAAAGGAATATATCAGGGTCAGCGCATGTTTGTGGATTCCTGGGAGTCCTTGCAGACAGGCTCTCTAGTGGTATGGCCACTTTTAGCCCTATATTTTGGGGTATTGCAGGGGCCACTGGCTGGCATTGGCATAGGCTATGTGCTTTATATGCGCATTGCCTATCAGCTTATCCGCCTTATTGTTGCCATATTTGCATATGCTACTTTTCGCAAGGGCTGCTTTAAAAATGGAGCCTTTTACGGTGCAATTTTTTGGTATATGTTTGTCCTTTCCTTTGACAACTTCTCTTATAAGTCCATGTGTGACATGGCAATAATGCTTATTATTTGCTTTATTTTCCGATATTATTACAGCAAGAAGCTTATTAATTGGGTAATGACAGGTCTGGCTGTTTGTGCAGCCACCTTGGCCTATCCTACCATGATTTTTGTTGCGGTGGCTATAGGCGCTTTTATTATATATCTCATGATTTCCAAGGGCATAGATAAAAGCGTGCTTATTGCATTTGTGGTGACCTGTCTTGCTTGTGCTTGTCTGGTATTTATCTTTTTACAGGCCACCTCAGGTCTTGACGCTGTCATGTCTCAGATATCCTACCTGGGAGACCAGGATTATGGGGATAGTCTTTTGGTACGCCTGGGCAAGATGCTGCTTTCATATCTGGCCTTTGCTCTTGTGGCATATGTTCCTTTGATTATTATGGACTTTATTCGCCGCTACAGAAGTATTCCTGTTAAAACAGAGCATATAGTTCTTACACTGTACTGGCTTGTATTTTTCCTTGGTTTATGCTTCATAAAGCTTGACAGTGTCAGCACATCTCGATTTGTATATAGCCTTTTGATTTTATTTTTCTGGTTTCCATATCTGGCTATTGACAGGCAGGATAGGGCAGGAGTCAGGGTTGGTTTTTACGGCAGTGGCATTGAACAGGAAAAGGATTTGCTTTGGCCCATATTTTACCTGTCCATAGCGGCCCAGATAGTGTGGGCTGTCTCCACTAACCAGGAGATATCGGTGCCAGGCCATATGGCTTTATATGTTGTGGTAGCGGATATTTTGATTTTTGCTGGAATAGAGGATGAAAAGGCTTTGGATTCATACCTGTTTGATGAGGGGGCGGAGAGTCCATACAGGGTACTTACAGGCTTGCTTTTGGCCGCAGGGCTTTTCTTTATGGGCTTTTGGGTGGCTGAGAGCAACGGAGGCTATAGTGACATCCTGGAAAAGAGATATTATGTTACAGAGGGAGCCTTGCAGGGCATAGCCCTATCCCCTGATGACTATGAGCTTAATAAGGCTTCATATGACCTTGTCACTCAATACCTGTCAGATGAAGACTATCTTTTGGTGGCTTTTGGCTCTAATTCTACAGGCTATATCAATAGCAATGCCCACCAGGGTACCTATAGTGTTTTTGCCAGAACCCAGGTTAATTCCAAGCTGCTTGATTATTATTCTGTGAATCCAAACAATCAGGCTACCTATGTCATTATTGATGAAAACAATGGCAAGTATGAGGATTTTGTGGCTGGAGAGACAGGCCAATGGATACTTGAAAATTACACTATAGAGGTGGCAAGAGAGGGCTCTTTGGTGCTTCTTAGCAGGTAAAACTTTAATTCAGTGGTCCGGGATCCCCTTCTTATAAGTGTAAACGAGAAAATATTGATAAAATAAAAGGCTCGCAACCGATTATGGCTGCGAGCCTTTTTGTAAACGATGAACTAGCCCTCTACTGAGTAGTTTGGAGCTTCCTTTGTGATATGAATATCATGTGGATGTGATTCCTTGAGGGAAGCAGCAGATATCTTGACGAACTTGCCACGCTCCTGAAGCTCAGGAATAGTAGGGCAACCACAGTAACCCATACCAGAACGGATACCACCAACCAGCTGGAAGATAACGTCCTCTAGAGAACCCTTGTAAGCTACACGGCCTTCAACGCCTTCTGGAACAAGCTTTTTAGCACCTTCCTGGAAGTAACGATCCTTTGAACCATTTTCCATGGCAGCCAGAGAACCCATACCACGATATACCTTGTACTTACGACCCTGGAAGAGCTCGAAGGTACCTGGAGCTTCGTCGCAGCCAGCAAGAAGAGAACCCATCATACATACAGAGCCACCTGCTGCAAGAGCCTTTGTCATATCACCTGAGAACTTGATACCGCCATCGGCGATAACAGGGATACCATATTCCTTGGCAACTGCGTAGCAGTCCATGATGGCTGAAATCTGAGGAACACCGATACCTGCAACTACACGGGTAGTACAGATAGAACCAGGTCCGATACCTACCTTGACTGCATCAGCACCAGCCTCAATGAGGGCTCTTGCTGCATCACCTGTAGCGATATTGCCTGCGATAACCTGTAAGTCAGGGAAGGCTGTCTTAACCTTTTTAACAGCCTCAAGGATATTCTTAGAATGTCCATGAGCTGAATCCATAACGATAACATCAACATGAGCATTAACGAGAGCCTCTACACGCTCCATCATGTTGCCTGTGATACCAACACCTGCGCCGCAGAGGAGACGACCCTGGTCATCCTTTGCTGCATTAGGATACTTGATCTGCTTTTCAATATCCTTGATAGTGATGAGACCCTTGAGCTTGAAGTTGTCGTCTACAAGAGGAAGCTTTTCCTTACGGCTCTTGCCAAGGATAGCCTTTGCTTCTTCAAGAGAAATGCCTTCCTTTGCAGTGACAAGATTCTCTGAAGTCATTGATTCACTTATTTTCTTAGAGAAGTCTGTTTCGAACTTAAGGTCACGATTGGTGATAATACCGATAAGTGTGCCGTCCTCTTTTGTAATAGGAACACCTGAGATTCTGAATTTGCCCATGAGCTCATCTGCTTCAGCGAGAGTGTTGTCTGGGCCAAGTGAGAAAGGATCTGTAATAACGCCGTTCTCAGAACGCTTAACCTTGTCTACTTCGTCGGCCTGAGCCTCGATAGACATATTCTTGTGGATAATACCGATACCACCCTGACGAGCCATTGCAATAGCCATAGGAGCTTCTGTAACTGTGTCCATAGCTGCACTCATCATAGGAATATTAAGATGAATTTTCTTGGTGAGATTAGTACCAAGCTGGATAAGATTTGGGGTAACTTCAGAATACTGTGGAACCAGTAAGACGTCGTCAAAAGTGATGCCATCACCGATAATCGATGCCATGTTAAAACCTCTCTTTCTTTAATTGATTAATGATTATTAGAAAAGATTATAAGGCTGAAAATGAAGAGATGTCAATGTCAGATTTCGCTTAAAAAGGGATTGTTAAGATTTTGGGAATAATACACTAAAAGATAGTTTAAACTAACTGCTTTGTACTCCAAAATGAACAGAAAAAGCTTTTTGTCATATTGAAATTTTTTATCAATAGGCTTAGGATAATGCTATATGACATTGAGGTAGGACGCTTCCGGTTTTTATCAAGCGTTTTTCCATATTAATGTTACTTAATTTAAGGAGGAAAGAAAAATGCCAAGAGCAAAACAGTCTATGGATGGCAACCAGGCTGCAGCACACGTAGCTTATGCGTTTACTGATGTTGCTGCTATTTACCCTATTACACCATCCAGCCCAATGGCCGATTTCGTTGACCAGTGGTCAGCAGCAGGCCTTGAGAACATTTTTGGTAATCAGGTACAGGTAGTAGAGATGGAGTCTGAGGCAGGTGCCGCAGGTGCCGTTCACGGTTCACTTGGAGCTGGTGCACTTACTACTACATTTACAGCTTCACAGGGTCTTCTTCTTATGATCCCTAACATGTACAAGATTGCTGCAGAGCAGCTTCCTTGTGTATTCGATGTATCAGCTCGTACAGTTGCTACACAGTCACTTAACATCTTCGGTGATCATTCCGATGTATATGCTTGTCGTCAGACAGGTTTCGCTATGCTTTGCGAGACTAACCCACAGGAAGTTATGGATCTTTCTCCAGTAGCTCACCTTGCAGCTATCGAGGGTAAGGTACCAGTTCTCAACTTCTTCGATGGTTTCCGTACATCACACGAGATTCAGAAGATCGAGAAGTGGGATTACGCAGATCTTAAGGATATGGTTAACATGGAGGCTGTTAAGGAGTTCCGTGCTAACGCTCTTAATCCTGAGCATCCTACAATGCGTGGTTCTCACGAAAATGGAGATGTATTCTTCCAGCACAGAGAGGCTTGCAACTCTACATACGATGCATTCCCAGCTGTTGTTCAGAAGTATATGGACAAGGTTAATGAGAAGCTTGGTACAAACTACAAGTTATTCAACTACTATGGTGCTGAGGATGCAGACCGCATCATCATCGCTATGGGTTCTATCAACGACGTAGCAGAGGAGGTTATTGATTACCTCAACGCTCACGGCGAGAAGGTTGGTGTTCTCAAGGTTCGTCTTTACAGACCTTGGTCATCAGAGGCATTCCTTGCAGCTCTTCCAAAGACAGCAAAGAAGATTGCTATCCTTGACAGAACAAAGGAGCCAGGTGCTCTTGCAGATCCTCTTTACCTTGATGTTGCTACAACACTTCGTGAGGCAGGTCTTAATGACATCGTTATCTGCGGTGGTAGATATGGTCTTGGTTCAAAGGATACTCCTCCTTCATCAGTATTCGCTGTATACAAGGAGTTAGAGAAGGACGCTCCAAAGAGCAGATTCACAATCGGTATCGTTGATGATGTTACCAACCTTTCACTTCCAGAGGTTAAGCCAGCTCCTATTACTTCAGCTGCTGGTACAAAGGAGTGCAAGTTCTGGGGTCTCGGCGGAGATGGTACTGTTGGTGCCAACAAGAACTCTACTAAGATTATTGGTGACCACACAGATAAGTACATCCAGGCATACTTCCAGTATGACTCAAAGAAGACTGGTGGTGTTACTATTTCTCACCTTCGTTTTGGTGATAACCCAATCAAGTCTCCTTACTATATCAACCAGGCTGACTTCGTAGCTTGCCACAACCCTGCATATGTTACACAGGGCATGAAGATGGTACAGGACGTTAAGCCAGGCGGAGTATTCATGATTAACTGCCAGTGGTCAGATGAGGAGCTTGAGCAGCACCTTAATGCCGAGGCTAAGAAGTATATCGCTGACAACAACATTCAGCTTTACACAATCAACGCTATTGACAAGGCTATCGAGATTGGTATGGGTAAGAGAACCAACACAATCCTTCAGTCAGCTTTCTTCAAGCTCGCTGACGTAATGCCTATCGATGAGGCTGTTGACTACATGAAGCAGGCAGCAAAGAAGTCTTACGGCAAGAAGGGTGACGCTGTTGTAGAGATGAACTACAAGGCTATCGATGCCGGTGTAGACGCTGTACACAAGGTAGAGGTTCCAGCTTCTTGGGCTACTCCAGCAGCTGACCCAGAGAAGGCTCCACTTGAGGGACGTCCAGAGCTTGTTAAGATGGTTAAGAATCTTCTCGAGCCTATTTCAAAGATGGATGGCGATTCACTTCCAGTATCTGCATTTACTGAGAATCCAAACGGACAGTTTGAGATTGGTGCAGCAGCATACGAGAAGCGTGGTACAGCTGTCATGGTTCCTACATGGGATGAGACAAAGTGTATCCAGTGTAACCAGTGTTCATTCGTATGTTCACATGCTACTATCCGTCCATACCTTCTTTCAGAGGATGAGGTTAAGGCAGCTCCAGCTAATATCAAGCTTGCTGACACTAAGCCAAAGGCTTCTGAGTACAAGTATACAATGTCTGTATCTCCACTTGACTGTATGGGATGTGGTGAGTGTACAACTGTATGTCCAGTTGGTGCTATCACAATGGTTCCACAGGCAGAGGAAGCAGACGAGCAGCCAGTATTCAACTATCTTGTAGCTAACGTAGGCCGCAAGGATGCAGCTGGCTCAGATCTTACAGTTAAGGGATCACAGTTCAACCAGCCACTTCTTGAGTTCTCAGGGTCATGTGCAGGTTGTGCAGAGACATCATACGCAAGACTTATCACTCAGCTCTTTGGTGAGCATATGTACATCTCAAATGCTACTGGATGTTCATCTATCTGGGGTGGTCCTGCAGCTACTTCACCATTTACCGTTAATAAGGATTCTAAGAAGGGTCCAGCTTGGTGTAACTCACTCTTCGAGGATAACGCTCAGCACGGTCTTGGTATGGAAGTAGGACAGAAGTACTTAAGAACTCGCGCTATCGAGGCTGCTGCAAAGGCTGCAGAGTCTGATAAGGCTTCAGCAGAGTTCAAGGCTGCTTTTGCTAAGTTCGAAGAGACAAAGGATTCTACAAAGGAAAACAGCGCAGCTACAGATGCACTTGTTGCAGAGCTTGAGAAGGCTGCAGCAGCAGGCTGCCCAGATGCAAAGGCTGCTCTTGATCTGAAGGATTACCTGGCTAAGAAGTCAGTATGGATCTTCGGTGGTGATGGATGGGCATACGATATCGGCTTCGGCGGTCTCGATCATGTTCTTGCATCAGGCGAAAATGTTAACGTAATGGTATTCGATACAGAGATGTACTCTAACACTGGTGGACAGGCTTCTAAGGCTTCTAACATCGGTGAGGTTTGCCAGTTCGCTGCATCTGGTAAGGAAATCTCTAAGAAGTCTCTTGCTGAGATCGCTATGTCATACGGCTATGTATATGTAGCACAGATCGCACTTGGCGCTAACATGAACCAGGCTGTTAAGGTTCTCGCTGAGGCTGAGGCTTACAATGGTCCTTCACTTATCATCGGATATGCTCCATGCGAGCTTCACGGTGTTAAGGGTGGTATGAACCACTGCCAGGATGAGATGAAGGCAGCTGTTGCTGCAGGTTACTGGAACCTCTTCTCATTCAATCCAGCACTTAAGGCAGAGGGCAAGAATCCATTTACCCTTACTTCAAAGGAAGGCGACTACAGCAAGTATCAGGATTTCCTTGCAAACGAGACAAGATATGCTCGTCTGACAAAGGCATTCCCAGAGCGTGCTGAGAAGCTCTTCGCTCTTAATGAGGAGACAGCTAAGGAACGTTATGCACACCTTAAGAAGCTTGTTGACTTATATTCATAAGAGTTATATAGCTTAGGCTTTGGCCCCCGGTTTATCCGGGGGCTTTTTTTATGTCCTGGAATATCACTATTTTATTGCTATTGTATGTAAAAACTGATAAAATTATACAAAATGTTGTGGTTAAGACTTTAAAAAATTGGAGGTCTTGTATGAAATGTCCATTTTGCGGTAGCCAGGATACCAGTGTTATTGATTCTCGTCCGGCAGATGATAATACTTCTATTCGCCGTCGTCGTTCCTGCCCTGATTGTGGTAAGAGATTTACTACATATGAAAAGGTGGAGACCATTCCTCTTATTGTTATTAAGAAGGACAACAATCGTGAGCAATATGACCGTACCAAGATAGAAAAGGGAGTTTTGCTTGCCTGCCGTAAGCGTCCAGTTTCTGCTGGCCAGATGACTCAGATAGTAGACGATATAGAGACAGCTATTTTTTCAAAGGAGGAGCGAGAGATATCCAGCTCACAGATTGGCGAGATAGTTATGGAAAAGCTTGAAAAGGCAGATCCTGTAGCCTACGTTCGCTTTGCCTCTGTCTATCGAGAGTTCAAGGATGTTGATACCTTTATGGATGAGCTTAAGAGAGTGCTTAATCACTAATAAAGATATATATTTTTTATTATTTAGGGGTTAAGTTTGGCTTATGGCCTCCGATATAATAAAAAACACAGCAGAGTGGTAGAGCTTTATCACATAATCTGCTAAAAGCTTGGAGTTTTATATGAATATATCAGGAATCAGGCCACTCGGTGGTTTCTATGATAATAATTCAATAAAGATAAGTGCTGCCATAGCTGCCACAGATACAGCGTCGCTTGCTACAAGTGCCCTATCTTCTGACAGTCAGTCTCAGCTCAGCTTGACGGAGGATTATTCTGAGGCAAGAGCTGGTCAGACCTTTGGAAAGTATGATTATGCAAGCCAGTATAAGCCTGGACAGACCTTCTCTTTGAAGGGAGCGGATAGCAGTCTTGAGTCACTAGATATTTCTGCAGCGGTAGGTAGCATGCAGCAGGATAGTGCTCTTCACCAGTACCAATATTTTGTTACTGCATCAACAGCTTCTAGCCAGACAGCGTCAGTTCGAGGAGCAGAGAACTTTACATTGTGATTTTTTGGTATATACTAGAACTTAGTTGGGCACGTCGTCGGACGTGCCTTTTTTAGGGGCTAATAATTATTGACAGATATAAAGTCAGATTTTTCTTTTTATAAACAATTTTATAAACAAAAGGATAGAGCCTTAGCGTAGCCCGCTGCGCCTACGTTTTTTGAACTGCACACTCGAATCTGCATTCTGCGTGATTCGACCAGTTATTTATGAAACGATACACTAATATTGAACTAATTAAAAATATTTTTATTCACAAAGGAGAAAAAATGAAAATTGTAATTGCAAATGATCATGCGGCAGTTGAGTTAAAGCAGGAGATAGCTTCCTTTATTGAGGAGCTGGGACATGAGGTTGTTAATATCGGTACAGATAGTCATGACAGTTGTGATTATCCAGAGTATGGCAAAAAGGCAGCAGACATGGTGGCATCAGGCCAGGCAGATTTGGGGGTACTTATATGTGGTACAGGAGTAGGTATTTCCTTGGCAGCCAACAAGGTTAAGGGAATCCGTTGTGGTGTATGTTCGGAGGCTACTACAGCCCGTCTTATTCGTCAGCACAACAATGCCAATATGATAGCCTTTGGTGCCCGTATAGTAGGCACTGAGCTTGCCAAAGATATTGTCCAGGCATTTTTGTCAGCAGAATTTATGGGCGGAAGACATGCTGCTAGAGTAGATATGATTTCTGCTATTGAAAATGAAAAATAAATGTGTTATAATGACTCCATTAAAATTCGTGGTCGTTTCGACATAATTTTTCCACCAGATTTTTTTGACTAATTAACAATTTTAACAGGAACATTAATTTTTTAAGAATTTAGGAGTCGTGTATGAGAGAAAAATACGAAAGCTTATCAGCAGCTGCTCTTCGAGATTTGGCTAAGGCCAGAGGCGTTAAGGGCTTGTCAGGTATGAAAAAGGCAGACATAATCGAGGCCATGCTTGGACTTGATGAGCAGGAAACTGAAAGGAAAACTGAAGAAGTAGCTGTAACTGAAAAGGAAGAAGTGGCTACAGAGGTTCATTATGCCCAGAGCAGAGAACCAAAGGAAAGAGGCGAGGGTCGAATCCGACCTGAAGCTAGAGAATACAGCCGTGACAGCAGAGATTATAGTCAGAGCCGTGAGAGCATTGAGGGCAAGGGAGTCCGTCGTGAGCGGGTATATGCTGCAGCAGACAGAACACCTCTTGATACAGAGGGGCTTATGGCTATGGATGGACTTATTCCAGCCAGGGGCATTTTGGAAGTAATGGGTGATGGCTATGGCTTTATCCGCAGTGATAATTACATGCCAGGCAATGATGATGTTTACGTTTCCCAGTCTCAGATTAAAAAGTTCAATCTCAAGACAGGTGACGTTATAGTTGGAAAGAGGCGCTTTAATAATCCTGGTGACAAGTTTGCAGCTCTTTTGCTTATTGAAAGCATTAATAATTGTCCACCTGAGGCTACTGCAAAGCGTCCTAATTTCGAGGATTTAACACCTATTTTCCCTAATGAAAGAATACGTCTCGAGCGTCAAAACAGCTCTGTTGCTATGCGTATAGTTGATTTGGTATCACCAATAGGCAAGGGACAGCGCGGTATGATTGTATCTCCACCAAAGGCAGGTAAGACAACCTTGCTTAAGGAGATAGCTACTTCGGTTAACTATTCTCACCCAGAGATGCATTTGATTATTCTTCTTATTGATGAGCGTCCTGAGGAAGTTACAGATATGAAGGATACCATGCGCAATTCTTCTAACGTAGAGGTTGTATATTCTACATTTGATGAGAGCCCTGAGCATCATAAGCGGGTATCAGAGATGGCTATAGAGAGAGCAAAGCGTCTCGTAGAGCATGGTCAGGATGTCCTGATTTTATTGGATTCTATCACACGTCTTTCTCGTGCATACAACCTTACTGTACAGCCTTCAGGCCGTACACTTTCAGGTGGTCTTGATCCAGCAGCTCTTCATATGCCAAAGCGTTTCTTTGGTGCTGCAAGAAATATGCGTGAAGGTGGTTCTCTTACTATTCTTGCAACAGCCCTCGTGGATACTGGTTCCAAGATGGATGATGTGGTATTTGAGGAGTTCAAGGGTACTGGTAATATGGAAGTAGTCCTTGACAGAAAGCTCCAGGAGAAGAGAGTATTCCCTGCTATTGATATTCCAAGCTCTGGTACTCGCCGTGAGGATTTGCTTCTTACCCAAAAGGAGCGTGATGCAGTGGATATTATGCGCAAGGCTATTAATGGCATGCGTAAGGATGAGGCAGTGGAAAATATGATAAATATGTTTGCCCATACCAAGTCTAATGATGAATATGCAGATTTAGTTATTAGAAAAAGAATGTTGTAGTAGGGCCTTATGCGGGTCTTTCAATAAAATAAAAAGAGGGAATGTCATGGCAACAATTGATGAAACCGCAGTATTTTTACATAAACAGTGGAACGGAAAAATAGAGACTACAGCCAAGGCTCCTGTAAAAAACAGGGAGGATTTGTCTATAGCCTATACTCCTGGTGTGGCTGCTCCATGCAGGATTATTGCAGAAAATCCAGAGGAGGCATACACCTATACTCTTAAGTCCAATACTGTAGCAGTGGTATCTGATGGCTCAGCTGTTCTTGGCCTTGGTAATATTGGTCCACTTGCAGCAATGCCTGTTATGGAAGGCAAGTGTGTGCTCTTTAAGGAGTTCGGTGGAGTAAATGCTTTTCCTATAGTTCTCGACACCCAGGATGTAGACGAGATAGTAGCTGCCGTTAAGGCTATTGCACCTACCTTTGGTGGCATTAATTTGGAAGATATTTCAGCACCTCGTTGCTTTGAGGTAGAGGAGCGATTGAAGAAGGAGCTGGATATTCCAGTATTCCATGATGATCAGCATGGCACAGCTATTGTTGTGCTGGCCGGTATTATGAATGCCCTCAAGGTAGTAGGTAAGAAAAAGGAAAATTGCAAGGTTGTTGTTAATGGAGCTGGCTCTGCCGGTGTAGCTATTACAAAGCTTTTGCTTCGCTATGGTTTCCCTGACATCACCATGTGTGATAGGGAGGGAATAATTGGTCCCACCTATCCTAACCTTAACTGGATGCAGCAGGAGATGACGAAGGTAACCAATTTGAGCCATGCTACAGGCTCTTTGGCTGATGCACTTAAGGGAGCAGATATATTTGTTGGTGTTTCAGCTCCAGGCATTGTATCACCTGAGATGGTGGCTTCCATGGCACCAGACGCTATTCTTTTTGCCATGGCTAATCCAACACCTGAGATTATGCCAGATGTAGCCAAGGCCGCAGGAGCCAGAGTAGTGGGTACAGGGCGTTCTGATTTCCCTAACCAGGTAAATAATGTAGTAGCATTCCCTGGTATTTTCAAGGGGGCCTTAGAAGCCAAAGCTACAGCAATCACCGAGGAGATGAAGCTGGCAGCCGCAGAGGCCATAGCATCCCTTGTGTCAGATGACATGCTTTCTGATGACTTTATTTTGCCGGAGGCCTTTGATCCAAGAGTGGCAGTAGTGGTATCCAATGCCATTAAGGCCCACGTATAGCTTATTTACAGCTATTGATATTTAAAAACATCCCTTGTATTTGAAGTATTTGATACGCTCTTACAGGGGATTTTCTATGTTACATAAATTAAATATGACAGGAGGAAAACCATGGCAGAACCAACCATGATATACAAGATTACTATTTTAGAGCTACTTGGGAAAAGTGGTTTTCCACTAAGCAATAGTCAGATAAGTGATTTTTTCTTAGATTATAATCTGACTGATTATTTTACAGCCCAGCAGGCAATCAGTGATGATGAAGAGGCAGGCTTTATTGTGTCATCATCCACCCACAATTCTACCACCTATGGCATTACAGAGGATGGTAAAAAGACCTTAGAGCTTTTTCGCAACAAGCTCTCCCAAGAGCTTATTGCTGATATAGGCCGTTACCTTAGAGCTAATTCAATGGCTATGAAGGAGGAAAATTCCTACAAAGCCACCTTCTTTAAGGCGGACAGAGGTGGCTATGTTGTACAGCTTAAGATCCTCGAGGATGACCATTCTACCATGGATTTGACTTTCCATGTATCTACCCAGGCCATGGCTGAGACTCTGTGCAATAATTGGAAGGCCCGCTGTGAGGATGTATACGCATCTATTATGGATATTTTGATGTAGATGTACTCTCGGAGTCTTTCCTGCACTTACTTTGAAAAATGAGTGGATTTTAAGATTTGAATATTAGGATCGCAGATGTTATAATCAATGACTAAAACAAATAGTTTTTTGATTTTTACATATTTAACTTATAAAAAAGATAATATGTAAGAAAAGGAGAATAAAATAAGGCTTGGCCTTTGAAAATAATCAGAGGTAAGCTAATATAAGTTTCCTCTGATTATTACAATAAGGAGGAAATTTATGAAAGGACAAACGATGCAAAGTGACATTTTACTTCTAAACGGATTGTCGCAAGAGTTGCTTGAAGAATTATCTTATCGTAGTAACTTAGGAAAATCTCTTAAGAAAAATATACATTATTTTGATAAAAATGATGTACTTAATGAGATGAAAATTATGACCGATTGGTTATGGTCGCTTGATTGCTTAGAGGGAATCGCTTTGGACTATAGAATCAAGAGTATGGAATCTATCAGTAATAAATATGATAGATATTATCCAGATAGACAAATGCGACAGGTTTTTAACGATATCTTAGGATTTAGAGCTTTTTGTGATTCATATTCACAAGTCTTAAAGCTAGAGTCTGATATTTTTAGAATCGTTGATATGTCAAAAGGAAAAGGTCATGACGATGGATATCGAGGAGTGCATTTATACTATCAGAAGGATAATTTTCATTATCCGATAGAAATTCAATTTAACACTTTATATGATAGACAATTAAATAATTGGCTCCACGAAAATGTTTACAAGAAGAATTATCCTGATTCAATTGGAATACTTCTTAGAGATGCATATGAAAAAGGAAATATTCGAAATGAGGATGATTTTATGGAGGTATTAAAATGTGTTACGTCGTAGTAAAAAACAAAAATAAGCATGGTTGTTATGCATTAAAAACTAAACATGGTAAGGAATTGGTACAATTAAAAAATAAGCTTGAAAACACTGTTAGCGAAGATGTACAGATAGTATTAATAAGTAGACCTTCAGCTTATGGTGAGTATGCGCCATATAGTTTTGCTGAATCTGAAAAGGAGCTTATGTCTTTGGCTGCAAATGCGTAATTGATTTATTAATGAAGAATAGCTCGGCATCATTATGATGTGGAGCTATTTTTATTCTAAGAGTTTTTGGTAATTATGGAAAAGCAGGATTCTGAGCATGTAGTAGCAACTCTTGATAAGATAGAACAGGCACTTGGTCTGAAAATTAACCTTATTTAAAGTTTTGACCCAATAAATCTAATAATGCTTGCATATAGCAAGCTTTTATGGTACACTAGGCGTGCTGTTAATCGGGATGAAGTGCGAGGACCTCGCATTTAAACAGTATAAGGTTACAATATTATATTTTATGAGAGGTGATTCACATGAGACAGGGTATCCATCCAGAAGTTTATCAGGCAACCGTTACTTGCAACTGTGGTAACACATTCGTTACAGGTTCTACAAAGTCAGAGATCCACGTAGAGATCTGCTCTAAGTGCCATCCATTCTATACTGGCCAGCAGAAGGCTACACAGGCACGTGGACGTATTGATAAGTTCAACAAGAAGTACGGCTTTGACGCAAAGTAGTTTTTGTGCTTGAATTGTGAGGGTTGAGATTTATCTCAGCCCTTTTTTACTTAATATGTTTTTATTAAGGTAGCTTACCTAGCTACGTTTGGAGATAGATTATGAAGTATTCCGGTATTGGTGGCCAAGCGGTCATGGAAGGGGTTATGATGCGCAACGGCAACAAATATGCTGTGGCGGTCAGAAAGCCAGATGGTGACATTGCGGTAGATGTTACTGATAGAAAGCCTATATCTGACATATGGCACCGCATACCTATTATCCGTGGCATTATTGCTTTTGTTGATTCTCTTGTTATAGGACTGGGCACCTTGATGGCTTCGGCAGAGTATTTCGAGGATGAAGACGAGCCGGCAGTGGACAAGAGCAAGCTTACAGCTGAGGAGCGCAAGCGCTTAGAACGAAAGGAAAAGGCTGAGATGGGAGGCACACTTTTTCTCTCATTTGTCATGGCTCTTGCTATATTTTTTGCCTTGCCTTACTTTGCTTCCCAATTACTAGACAAATATATTGGCAGTTCGGCCTTGCTTGCTCTTATAGAGGGTATAATTCGTATAGTCATATTTATAGGCTATATTGTGGCTATTTCATTTATGGATGATATCAAGCGCACCTTTATGTATCATGGGGCTGAGCACAAGTGTATCAACTGCATAGAGCATGGCCTGCCACTTACCGTAGAAAATGTCAGGGCTTCTGGTAAGCAGCATAAGCGCTGCGGTACCAGCTTTATTGTGATTGTTTTTATTATTTCAGTTTTTGTATTTATGTTTATCAGTTTTGACAACATGTGGCTTAAGCTTATTGCTAGGCTTCTTTTGATACCTGTTATTGCAGGTATTTCCTATGAGTTTATCCGCCTTGCTGGTCGTTTTGACAATAAGCTGGTAGACATATTGTCAAAGCCTGGCATGTGGGTGCAAAATCTCACTGTCAAGGAGCCTGATGACTCCATGATAGAGGTGGGTATTGCATCAGTGGAGGCGGTTTTTGACTGGAAGGCCTTCCAGGAGGAAAATAAGGAGTTTTTTTAAATGACACATCAGGAGGCGCTGAGTAAGGGAGTTTCCTTACTGGAGTCAGAAAATATAGCTGATGCCAAGCTGGATGCCTGGTATTTGCTATCATATGTGACAGGTATGTCCAGGGCCTCTTATATTATGGAGGCCACATCACCTATAGAAGACTTGGCCTTATATAAGTATCAGGAGCTTTTGTATCGCAGGGCCCAGCATGAACCCTTGCAATACATTGTTGGTGAGCAGGATTTTATGGGCCTTAAGTTTTGGGTCAATGACCATGTTCTTATCCCTCGTCAGGATACAGAGGTCTTGGTAGAGCAGGCCCTTGAGCTTATTCCATCTGGCAGTCATGTACTGGATTTGTGTACAGGCTCTGGATGTGTTCTTATATCCCTTGTGGCCCTAGGTCAGGGCTTGTCTGGCATAGGAGTAGATATATCTCCAGAGGCCAGGGACGTAGCCAAGGAAAATGGTCAGCGTCTGGTAGGTGACAAGGCTGTCTTTTATAAAGGTGACTTATTTGAGCCTATACATGGCAGGTTCAATGCAATAGTGTCAAATCCACCGTACATTCCATCTCAGGTCATAGAAGACCTGGAGCCGGAGGTTAAGGATCACGAGCCACGACTTGCTTTGGATGGCACAGCTGACGGCCTGTATTTTTATAGAAAAATATGCGCAGAAGCACCTGACTATCTTAACGAGGGCGGCTGGCTTTTGGTTGAGATAGGTTATGATCAGGGCCAGGCTGTGCTGGAGCTTTTTGAAGCAGCTGGCTTTAAGGAAGTAGAGATAGTAAAGGATTTGTCTAAAAACGACAGAGTAGTGAAGGGACATCTCTAGCTGCAACAGAGAATAAGAAGCAGATATTTCATTACTTATGGAGGTTATTATGTTTGATAGATTAGAAAATTTAGTTCTTAGATATGAGGAGGTTATGAACCTTCTTTCTGAGCCAGATGTGGCAAATGACAATAAGCGTTTTAGAGAGCTTATGAAGGAGCAGTCTGACCTGGCACCTATAGTAGAGGCATACAAGTCTTACAAGCAGCACAAGCAGAATATAGAGGATTCTCTTGCTCTTCTTGATGAGGAGTCTGATGAAGAGATGAAAGAGCTTGCCAAGGAGGAGTTAAATGAATCTAAGGCAGCAGTTGAAGAGCTGGAGCAGCAGCTCAAGATTTTACTTCTTCCAAAGGACCCTAATGATGACAAAAATGTTATTGTAGAAATCAGAGCAGGCGCCGGTGGAGAAGAGGCAGCGCTTTTTGCAGCTGAGATTTATCGTATGTATGTCCACTATGTTGAGGCTCGCGGCTGGAAGGTAGAGCTCCTTGAGGCTGATGAGACAGGCATAGGCGGTATGAAAAATATCGAATTTATGGTAAAGGGTACCGGAGCATATTCTATCCTCAAGTATGAGTCTGGTGTACATAGAGTACAGCGTGTGCCAGAGACAGAGTCCCAGGGCCGCATCCAGACCTCTACCATCTCTGTTGCAGTTATGCCAGAGGCTGAGGAAGTAGATGTACAGATAGATGAAAAGGATATTCGTATTGATGTAATGCGTGCCTCAGGTAATGGTGGTCAGTGTGTCAATACTACTGATTCTGCAGTACGTCTTACCCACTATCCGACAGGCATTGTTATCTACAGTCAGACAGAAAAGTCGCAGCTGCAAAATAAAGAAAAGGCATTTGCTTTACTTAGAGCCAAGCTCTATGATTTAGAGCTGCAAAAGCAGCAGGATGCTGAGGCAGCAGAGCGCCGTTCACAGATAGGTACAGGTGACAGAGCTGAGAAGATTCGTACCTACAACTTCCCACAGGGACGTGTAACAGACCACCGTATTAACCTGACTCTTTACAAGCTTGACAAGATAATGAATGGAGATATTCAGGAGATTTTGGATGCCCTTATAGCTGCTGACCAGGCAGCCCGTCTTGCAAAGATGAATGAGCAGTAAAGTATTCAGCAAGCTTTTGGGGCGGGTTAATGGAATAAACTAGTGCAAAAAACAAAGCCATAGACTCTTATTTTAGAGTCTATGGCTTTTTGCTTTTCCTGGCTATTTGTTATATGCCATAATTACCTTTACCTTAAACCATTCGTTTTCGGTAGTGACATGGATACCGCCGCCATATTTTTCCGCTACCTTGGCAATGGATTTGAGGCCGTAGCCATGATGAATCTTGTCAGTCTTGGTGGTCCGGGGCAGTACATGGCGCTTTTCCTTGCCTATATGGCTTATGTCCAGGCCCTCGCAGCAATTTTCACATTCTACAATAATGAAGTTGTTGCGGCCTCGAACAGACAGATTGATGAGACGCTTATCTTTGTTTTCTATCTGCTGGGTTGCTTCAATGGCATTGTCTAAAAGGTTGCCAAAAAGTGAGCAGATATCCTTTACATATATGTCGGATAGCATATCTCCATCTATCATGGCACTCAAGGTGATGCCCTGCTTCTGGCATTGCAATGACTTGGTGGTAAGGATTACATCAAGTACCTGGTTACCGGTATTCATGAAGGATTCCTGTATGGCTATGGCCTGCTCCATTCCCTCCATAAGCTCAGCGCGTTTGTCTGGGTCATTCTCATTTTTTAATGCAGCTACATAATGCTTCATGTCGTGCATTTCTTTTCGCAGGGCCTCGGAGTTATCTATGGCAAGCTTGTATTGTTCGTATTGCCTATGAAAAAGCTGGTCTATGGAGTCCTTTTCGTTTTTTATGTGGAGCTCATTGCGGCGGCCCATTTCAGTCATTAGCATTAAGAGGCCTCCGAAATCCACAAGGGTTCGAACTGTAAGGATGGAGTCGGTGACAGAAAATGGACTGGAGATTGAGACAAAGGAAAGATTGGATACAATAAAGGCTCCCAGACCAGTCAGCACTACGCTAAAAAGCTCCTTTGGAGTGATAAGGAGATCTCTGTCAGAGGGTATGTTTTCCTTTTCGTAGGAGTAATAAAAAACGTATGTGAGGGTATATACCAGTACCATGGTTATGGATGAGGTAAGAAGGCAATCACTCATTGAAAAATTCTCTATCAGCCAGCAGTATATCTGTCTGTATAATGAAGCGGCAAACTCCGCTAAGACGAAGGCGTGGGTAGTAAGAACTCCACAGTCCATGGGGGTAATATCTAGTATGGCAAAAAGATAGACATACATCAGGGCAACGGCTCCTATCATAGTAGGAATCCAAAAGTAGATAGGAAGTATTCCGGCAAAGTATTGAAATATGCCTTGTAATAAAAAGGTGCCAATAAGTGCACTGATATATTTGCCGCCTGAGAGCCTTTTTTTGTACATAATAGTATATAAAAAAACTGCCAGCCATTCGGCTATGGCAGTAAAGAGTCTAGGGGTATCCTGAAATACCTCAGGAGTGAGAAAAGCATTAAAATCCATAGTAACCTCTTAATAAAAATATTGAGTCTGCTGACGACTGATCTGCAGATATAAACTGGCTTCAGGATAATTTGCCTGAAGCCAGTGGATTATTAAGTAAAATTATAATATATCCTGGGCCAGGGCTGCCATAAAGTCCTTTTTTCGGGCGCGACTGATAGGGAGAGACAAGCCTGTAGTAAGAACTACCTCTTCCTTTTGTACAGCCTGTACATAGGAAAGATTGACAATGTAGGCATTGTGGCACTTGCTAAAGCCCTGGGAGCTCAACATCTCCTCATATTTTTTCAAAGGACCAGCTGTCACATAGTCCTGGTCAACGCAATGCAAAATAACATTGTTGCGAGAGCTTTCTATGTAGGAGATGGAAGAGCAGTCAAGCTTCAGCTGACGATCGTTGACAGTCACCTTGATATAGATGTGGGTCTGTTTGGCTTTGACACGGCTGATGGCTTTTTCCATAAGCTGGGCAAAGGCTGTGTATGGCACAGGCTTAAGGACATAGCCTAAGGCATCTACTGCATAGCCCTGGACAGCATACTGGACCGTAGAGGTAATAAAAATAATAATTACATCAGAATCCAAGGCGCGGATTTTCTCGGCAGCTGCCATACCATCCAAGTGCTTCATCTGGATGTCCAGAAGAATAATGTCGTAGCTGCCATCGTAGCCATCCACCAAATCAATGCCGTCTAAAAGGTGGTCCACATTTATGTCGACACCGGAATCTGTGGCAAAGTGCTTGATGTAATCCCTCAGTAAATTTGCCTGTTCAATTTCGTCTTCAACAATACATATATTAATCATGTTTTTAAAATAGCATATTTCAGTGGAAGTTAAAAGATGAGATTCACATTTGCAAGATATCCTTGAAAAACGACAAGTTGTCCTTTTTGTGAAAAATAATTTTTTTAAAGTGATATAAATAAAATATCAAAACGGAGGACGATATGAAAGCACAAGATATTATTGAAAAGCTTACTTTAGAGGAGAAGGCAGCTTTACTAAGCGGTAAAAATGAGTGGGAATCTCGTGATATTCCACGTTTGGGAATTCAGTCTGTTACATTTTCTGATGGACCTCACGGTCTTCGTCGCCAGGAGGGGGCAGGAGATCATTTGGGACTTAATGCATCACTTCCAGCTACATGCTTTCCTACAGCAGCTACTGTAGCAAACAGCTGGGATGAGTCTATCGGAGAGATGATAGGTCAGGCTCTTGGTCAAGAGGCTTTAGCCCAGAAGGTAGACGTAGTTCTTGGCCCTGGTCTTAACATGAAGCGTTCACCACTTTGCGGACGTAACTTTGAGTATTTCAGCGAGGATCCAATCCTTGCAGGCAAGATGGCTGCTTCGTATATCAGAGGAATCCAGAGCAAGCATGTTTACTCTTGCCCAAAGCATTTTGCAGTTAATTCTCGTGAGTACAGACGTATGGCAATGAATGCTGTTGTAGATGAGCGCACCATGCGTGAGATTTACCTGACAGCCTTTGAAATTGCTGTAAAAGAAGGCGGTGCCAAGTGCATCATGTCTTCCTACAACGAAGTCAATGGCACATACGCCAATGAAAATAAGCACCTTTTGGTAGATATATTGAGAAATGAGTGGGGCTTCGATGGCATGGTAGTTACCGACTGGGGTGCCAGCAACGACCACACAGCAGGTGCCAAGTGCCAATCTAACGTGGAAATGCCAAATCCAGGTCTTGATTCAGCCAGAGGCATTCTCAAGTCAGTAGAGGATGGCATTATCACCGAGGCAGAGATAGATACAGCAATCACACCTCTTATTGAGGCTGCCATATACATGAAGGATAACGACCACAGCCAGGGCTTTGACAAGGATGCTCATCACGCCATTGCAAAAAAGGCTGCCCTTAATTCAGCAGTACTTCTCAAAAATGATGAGAATATTCTTCCTCTTACTGCAGGCACAAAGGTAGCCTTGAGAGGACCATTTGTAAATAAGCCTCGTTACCAGGGATCAGGATCTTCTCAGGTTAATAGTACTAAGGTAGAGACTATTGCAGGTGAAATCAAAAACTACGATCTTACAGTAGTTGAGGATACAAAGGATGCTGATGTTGTTCTTTACTTCTTTGGACTTGATGAGATAGCAGAGTCTGAGGGCGCAGACAGAATGAACATGGATGTGCCAGATTATCAGATCAAGGAGCTTGAGACTATAGCCAAGACACACAAGCATGTGGTTGGTGTCATGAGTGCAGGTTCAGCAGTAAAGATGCCTTGGATTGACAGCCTGCAGGCACTTCTACACGGATACCTTACAGGACAGGCAGGAGCGTCAGCTCTTCTTGATATTATTTGTGGCAAGGAGATACCTACAGGTAAGCTGTCTGAGTCTTATCCATTTGCATATGCAGATTGCTCAATGTTCAACTACTCTGGTGAGGAGAGAAGAAACGTTCAGTACCGTGAGGGACCATTTATCGGCTATCGCTATTATGACACAGCAGATGTGGCAGTTCAGTTCCCATTTGGATATGGTCTTTCTTACACTACTTTTGAGTATTCAGGCCTTACTGTTACAGATACAGGTGTCAAGTTTACTATTACAAATACTGGCGACAGAGATGGAGCAGAGATAGCTCAGCTCTATGTCGGCCTTAAGAACTCACACATTATTCGTCCTAGAAAGGAGCTGAAGGGCTTCAAGAAGGTATGGATAAAGGCAGGACAGTCAGCAGAGGTAGAGATTCCATTTGATGACAAGACCTTCCGTTATTTTTCTACAGTGACAAATGCCTGGGAGACAGAGGCTGGTACATATGACATCTATGTTGGTGCCAGCTCAGCCGATATTAAGCTGACAGGGCAGGTAAGCAAGACAGGTACCTGCGACCAGTATGCTTACGATATCGATAAGCTGCCAAACTACAAGTCAGGAAAGGTGAGAAATGTTCACTATGAGGAGTTTGAGCTTCTTTACGGTGGCATTTTACCAGAGGAAAAAACAGGTGCTCTCGTTCCAAACGATGCCCTGTGTCAGATGAAGGATGCCAAGAGCGGTCTTTGCAGACTTATATACAAGATACTTAAGAAAAAGCTAGACCAGTCATATGAAAAGGGAATCCCAGATCTCAATATCATGTTTATCTACAACATGCCATTCAGAGCTATGTGTAAGATGAGCGGTGGTATGGTATCAGAGGCAATGGTTGATTCTATCGTAGATATTGCCAACGGTCACTTCTTCAAGGGCCTTGGTGGCCTTATCAGCGGCTTTTTCAAAAACAGCTCTGCCAATAAAAAGTATGAGCAGCAGCTGAAGGGACAGCAGTAAAATCCCCATCAAGCACCTGCTTCACTAGAGAGAGCAGCTTGAGGTGATAATGTACTTTTGGAAGCTTCTAAATGATTTGTTTTAAGGAAAACGCAAGAGTACATGAAAAAAAAGGAGGAATGATATTGAAAATTTGGAATGATTTTGTTGAAAAAAATCCAAAGCTTGCAAAATGGGTAAGAGAAGGTGGACTCTTTGTTATAGTTTCCAACCTCATTACAGTACTTAAGTACTTTATGCTTCAGTTTTTACCATATGCCTTTGCAGGACTTGGAGACAGATCCTTTGGCTGGCCAGGTATTCCAGTTACTCTTTTTGGAGAGACCTTCCAGTGGAATATTTTAGGTTATGATCAGGCTCATGGCGGTTTGGCATATTTTACAGCCTATATGGTAGCCATGATAGTAGGTGAGTGTATAAACTTCCCTATTCAGAAGCTTTTCGTATTCCGCAGCCACGGTAATACAGGAAAGCAGGTAGCATGGTATGTAGTTGCCTTTTGTATTATCACCTGTATAGTTAACTCAATCAATTGTGTATGGGTTGCAGTAGCAGGACTTCTTGTTCCTGACTGGATCTACAATATCGGTACTACAGTACTTAATGGTGGTGTATCCATGGTAGTATTTTTCTTCGTTAACAAGATTATATTCCCAGAAACACCAAAGGCTGAGGCTTAAGCTTGGGCCTCAAGGATTGGTGGCTTTTGGCACCAGTCAATTAAAAAGATCTGATGGGGCCCCCTATACCCCTTTAGATAGACCCTATTTATTTATAATAAGGAGGAGAAGAGAGAATGTTATCAATTAACATCGCGGACGTCATCAGCGTCCTTGATACCATGAAGACACAGCTTATTGTCCTTGGTATCTTCCTTGCTCTTGCGATTGTACTTACAATCGTGGCTATCAAAATCAAGAAGCCATTAAAGAGCTTTATCAGAAGAGAGTCTTGGCTGGCTTTCTTCCTTGTAGCAGTAATTGTAGTTAATACAATTGTATTTGGTCCTATGTACCAGATGATTTCCATGGCCATGGGTGATGGAAAGATCTCTGATGAAACATCAGAGGAGGCTAAGGCCCTGTGTACAGAGATTGCAGAGGAAGGTATTGTTCTTTTAAAGAACGATGCTTCAACACTTCCACTTGCATCAGGTGCCAAGGTTAATGTATTTGGTTGGTCATCAACTAACCCAGTATATGGTGGTACAGGTTCTGGAGCACTTTCAGATGCTTACCCTACAACAACCTTCCTTGATGGACTTACTGAGGCAGGTATCGAGTACAATACAGATCTTACAGATTTCTATACATCATGGAGAGACACAAGACCTTCAGTTGGTATGATGGGTCAGGACTGGACTATTCCAGAGCCTACTATTGATGAGTATGGTGATCTTTTTGAGTCAGCAAAGAGCTACTCAGATACAGCTATTTTCTTTATCGCTCGTTCAGGTGGTGAGGGAGCTGATCTTCCACAGAGCTACGACGGCGAGGAGACCCTTGCTGAGGGCGGTATGTTCGGCTCAACAGGTGTTCGTTACTCTGATCAGGCAGATGACCTTGATGCTTCAAAGTCATATCTTGAGCTTTCAAACAGAGAGACAGCACTTCTTAATCAGGTTACTTCTGATTATGATAATGTAATTGTAATCGTTAACTCAGCAAACGCTATGGAGCTTGGCTTTGTAAATGATTACTCACAAATCAAGTCAGTTATCTACTGCCCAGGTACAGGCCAGACAGGTTTCGTTGGACTTGGCGAGATTCTTGCAGGTCAGGTTAACCCTTCAGGTAAGACAGCTGATACATTTGTAGCTGATCTTCTTGCTACACCTACAGCAAACAACTTTGGTGATTTCGATTACACCAATGCTGACGAGTTCGCATATGAGAACATGTTCGCAGAAAACGGCATGGCAACTCCTACATTTGTAAACTATGTAGAGGGCATCTATGTAGGTTATCGTTATTATGAGACAGCAGCTGCTGAGGCAGAGGCTGGCAACATGGAGTTTGATTATGACTCTACAGTAGTATATCCATTTGGATATGGTCTTTCTTACACCACATTCTCTCAGGAGATGGGCCCTATCTCAAATGACGGTACAACCGTATCATTTGATGTAACAGTAACAAATACTGGCGATGTAGCTGGTAAGGATGTTGTAGAAGTATACTACAACCCACCTTACACCAATGGCGGCATCGAAAAATCTGCAGCAAACCTCATTGCATTTGAGAAGACTGCAACACTTGAGCCAGGTGCTTCTGAGGTAGTATCTATTTCATTTGCACTTGAGGACATGGCTTCATATGATACATACGGCGCTGGCTGCTATGTACTTGAGGCTGGTGACTATCAGATCTCTATCAATTCTGATTCACACAACAAGATTGCTTCTGACGTAGTTACAGTAGCAGATACTATTACTTATGATGCTAACAACAAGCGTGAGTCTGATGATGTAGCAGCTACAAATCAGTTCTCATTTGCAGAGGGTGATGTAACATACCTTTCACGTGCAGATGGATTTGCAAACTATGCAGAGGCTACAGCAGCACCTACAAACTTTGAGATGTCAGATGCTGACAAGGCTACATATTTCAACGCAACAAACTATGACCCAACAGACTACAATGATGATTCTGATGAAATGCCAACTACAGGTGCTAAGAACGGAATCCAGCTTGCAGAGCTGAGAGGTCTTGATTATGATGATCCTATGTGGGATTCACTTCTCGATGAGCTTACAGTTGATGATATGAACAACCTCATTGCTCACGGTGGTTACGAGACAGCAGCAGTTGATTCTATCGGCAAGGTTATGACCTATGACTGTGATGGTCCTGCTTCTATTAACAATAACTTTACAGGCCAGGGATCTATCGGTTTCCCAGCAGCAGTTATGATTGCCTGCACATGGAACAAGGACATGGCTACAGCATTTGGTCAGTCAATCGGTAAGATGGCAGACGAGATGGATGTATCTGGTTGGTATGCACCAGCTACTAACACACATCGTTCAGCTTTTGGTGGACGTAACTTTGAGTACTACTCAGAGGATGGTGTTCTTGCAGGTTGGATGGCAGCTTCTGCTTCTAACGGAGCAAGAGAGTATGGCGTATACTCTTATGTAAAGCACTTTGCAACAAACGATCAGGAGACTAACAGAACAAATTTCCTTTGCACATGGCTCAATGAGCAGTCTATGCGTGAGATTTATCTCAAGTCATTTGAGATTACATTTAAGAATTCTGATCCAGCTGCAACAATGGTTGCCTTCAACAATATTGGTACAGAGCCAGCTGAGTCATGCAGCGCACTTCTCAACACAGTATTACGCGATGAGTGGGGCTTCAGAGGTCTTGCTGAGACAGACTACTTTGGTGGTTATGGTTACCAGGATGCCGACAGAATGATTCGTGGCGGTTGTGACCTCATGCTTGCTACATACGATACAGAGTTCAGTGTAGTAACAGATACTACATCTGCTACATCTGTACAGGCTATGAGAACAGCAGCTCACAATATTCTTTACACAACAGTTAACAGCCGTGCCTATGCATCAGATGTTGACAACAGCATCCCAGCATGGAAGATTGCTATTTATGTAGTAGATGTAATCCTCGCACTTATCATCATCCTTCTTGAGGTAAGAGCTATTAAGAAGTTTCTTGCAGCAAGAAAGGAGACAGTAGTAGTAGAAGCAGTGGCAGATACTACACCAAAGGCAGAGGAGTAGTTGAAGATTAGCTACTAATTTGTTAAAATCAAAAAGGTTTTGGCAGGAGCGGGAAACCGTTCCTGCTTTTTTTAAGATTATTATGAGGTGGGTTTTATGAAATTACTTTCTTTTGCCGTGCCATGCTACAACTCAGCAGCATATATGGAGCACTGTGTGGAGACTCTTTTACACGGAGGCGAGGACGTCGAGATAATTATAGTGGATGATGGCTCTGTCAAGGACAACACTGCAGAGATAGCAGATCGCTTAGCGGCTGAGCACCCTACCATTATCAAGGCTGTACACCAGGAAAATGGTGGCCATGGCCAGGCTGTTAATACTGGCTTGAAAAATGCTACTGGACTCTTTTTCAAGGTAGTAGACTCTGATGACTGGGTAGATGAGGAGGCCTACGATAAGGTATTGCATGTGCTTCGTCAGGCAGTAGAAAATAATACAGGCCTGGATATGCTCATATCCAACTATGTCTATGACAAGGAGGGAGCACATCACAAGAAGGTTATGTCTTATTCCAACCTGCCAGAGAATAAATACTTTACCTGGGATGATTGTGGTCATTGGCACAAGGGTCAGTACATATTGATGCACTCAGTCATATATCGCACCAAGCTTCTTCGTGACTGTGGGCTTGAGCTGCCAAAGCATACCTTTTATGTGGATAATCTCTATGTATTTTATCCATTGCCTTATGTTAAAAAGCTCTATTATTTGCCAGTAGATTTTTATCGCTACTACATAGGCCGGGAGGACCAGTCTGTCAACGAAAAGATTATGATAAGCCGCATTGACCAGCAGATTAAGGTCAATAAGCTTATGCTTGAAGCCTATGATTATAAGAACATTAAAAATGAGCATGTGAAAAAGTATATGTTCAACTATCTGGAGATGATTACAGTTATCTCCACGGTTCTTCTTATGAAGTCAGGCACTAAGGAGCACCAGGCTAAGCGGCGTGAGCTGTGGCGCTACATCAAGTCTCAGGACACCTATCTGTATAAGAAGCTTCGCTATGGTCTTATGTGTGCTACTACTAACTTGCCTGGCAGAGGAGGCAGGGCCATATCCATATCGCTTTATAAGATTTCTCAGAAGATTGTGGGATTTAACTAAAATTATTAGAAGGACGCTTTGCGTGCTTTTGAAGTCATTACGGCTGAAGTCAAAGCTTCGTGCAGATACGGAGTTTGGCTTCAGCTTTTTAATTAGAAGGGTTAGATAGCGCTCCTTTGAATATTGGTGGAGATGGATAGATTAATTCTTAAAAAATATCTTGCACATATTTATTTTCTATGTTTAAATAAGCAGGTCACATTCTGTGACATTCTGGCGTGTCGCCATAATTTCCATTTATTAATTGTTACTTTAATGTTATATTTTAGTTAGGAGATTTATGAAAGAAGAAAAATTAAATAATGTTTCTGTAGCCAACTTAGCATCAGCAGAAGAAAGCCTGGATTATAATAGCGATGCGGAGAAGGCAAAGGTCAGAAAAATATTGGCTAACATGACGCTCTTTGATGATGACCTTATGAGCAAGGTTTTTGATAAAAATATAGAGGCCACGGAGCTGTTGCTGTCTATAATTTTAGATCAAGATATTAAGGTGATTACCACAAAAGGCCAGTATGATATGAAGTCGCCTAAAGTAAAGGGACGCAATATAAGGTTGGATATTTTTGCAAAGGATGAAGGCGGCCGTTTTATAAATGTAGAGGTTCAAGGCAACAGGGAAGGGGCTAATATCAGAAGAGCTCGTTATAACAGCGCTATGATGGACAGTCGTATGCTAAAGGTAAACGAAGCTTATAAGGATATGAGGGATTCCTATACCATCTTCATGTACAGCGAGGATATGTTTGGCTTGGGGCTGCCTATGTATCACATAGATAGATACATAAGTGAGACCATGCAACCGGTATGTGATGGCAGTCACATTATTTATATTAATGGCCAGTATAAGGGTGACGATAAGATAGGATGTTTGATTAGTGATTTTAATCAGAAGGATGTAGAAAAGATGCACTATAAGGCTCTTGCCGACAGTGTGAAGCATTTTAAAGAAAAGGAGGATGAGGGTATGTGTGATTCTGTAAAAGCGTATGGAGATGAGCGTGAAGCTCGAGGAAAAGTTAGTGGAGAGGCTCAAGTAATTAAGAAAATGAAGGAGAAGGGACTTGAAGCTCAACAAATTGCAGATTTAATTGACAAGCCTGTAGAAGAAATCGAGGCGATTCTGGCGGGGAAAATACCTGAGCTGGTATAGGCAGCTTGAAGGAAGTGAGAGGAATGGCAGGTCCATTCCTCTTTTTCTATGCTTGGATTTATCGCAACAGCTGTGGCATAACGGGTGCCTAAAAAGACGTTCTTGCCAAAATCGAGACGTTCTTGCCAAACCTCTTTATTTTTATAAGAATTTTGATATAGTATATAAGAAAATAAATGGAGGAGTGTCTACATATGATAAGACTTTTTTCCATTTCATGAAGATAGATTATCAGGATTTATATTTTGGAGAGTATTTAATGAAAAAGTATCCTATTATTAACAGAATATTAGCACTTAGCCTGGCGGCAGCTATGTTGGTTTCTGCCCCTATGGGGGCTTTTACTGCTGATGCTGCAGGTGCAGCTACAGTGGCAGAGGTGTCTGATGCGGCAGCTATTTCTGGGGATAATAATAGTCAGGCAGCTGCTGGAGAGGGCCAGAAGACTGGAGATAGTAAGAAGACTGATGCCACTACAGATACTACCACTAGTGGCCAGGCTTCTGATAGTGCATCTATTACTAACAAAAACAGCTCCGCCTCTACAGATACTGTTACTATAGCAGATGACAGTGTGGCAATGGCGTCAGAGGAAGGCTCTGATGTAGTGGAAAGTGACACCTGGCCTGGGGACAATGATATAGCGGTTATCAGTGATGATACTTCAGAAACTGAGGCTGGTACACTTACTTGGAAGTATAAAAATTCTAATACGCATAAAGCCAAGCTTGTAGTAGTGGACCAGGATGGTAATAAGATACAAACAGATGCTTATAAGAATAATAATAAAATCGAAAAAGAATATAGCAATGGACAAAATCTTAGCCAATATAATTCATCATATCCTGACTATATGTCTGCCATAGCAAAGAGAGACATCGAAGGATATACCTTTGCCGGGGTATATTATAAGGATAGCCAAGGCGATTATGTTCGAGTGGCCAACTTATCTTATAATGCCTCTGGTGCCGAGGGATATGGTTGGTATTATGTAAAGTATACAGGCTCGACATCGACAGTAGATAGTAATTGGACCCTATTTAAAGAACAGAATGGTAGCGCAAGTGATGAGATTAAATTATATGTTATATATAATAATAATAATTTGCAGGAAAATAATAATATAAAGCTCAAACTGTTCTACTATTCCTATGATAATGGCAATCTGGAAAATATAGCAAATACCAGAGAAGTATCGGTAGCAAATGATAAAGATAAGCGTATAGATTTAAGCCAATATGTAAAAGATATAAGCGTTAGCTCTGGCTACACTTACGACCGTGCCAGTGTATTTAACACCTCTGGCAATATAAGTGAAGATTCAAATGTGGCTGACATTACTATTACAAGTAATACAGACGATATATGGAAGTCAGCTGGTTGGGGGGATGGCAATATAGCACAAGAGTTAAAGTTTTATGAAGATAAATCTACTGACTTTAGGCAGCGTGTTGAGGTATATGTTGGCGGCGAGAAGATAAATGACTCTTATAGCTATAATCCTGATAGAAATGGCATTGCCGTAGTATTTATATATGAGAAAAATGATAGCTTTGACAACAAAAGGGTAAGCACCAAGGACAGTATTAAGATTAATTTATTTGATTATACTATTAGCGATACTAAATCCCAGTCAGAGGCTAATAATAACGATGGCGGTATCAATGCAGATCATGATTTAATATTTTCAACAGGTCAACCAGGAAGTACTGCAGGAAAATATAATATCTATGATGGCAACTATCGCACAGCGGGCATTGTTAAGGAGAGCCTTGACGCTAATGGCATGCCTGTTTTGAATGTGGGGGATAATGAATCCCTTGCTTATCTCTTTAATACTACATCAGGTGCTAACAAGAGAGTAGATGAAGGCCTGGACAAGCTCTTTAAAAAAGACGATGATGGTTACTATGTATTTGACAGTGCTTCATCATTTGCTACTATTTCAGGCAACTCGGTAACAGGCAGTAAGGACTTTAAGGTATACAATTACGCAAGTAATTCACCAACGGGCTTTTTCCCATATACAAGCCATACCCTATATGGGGGCAATCATCAAAACTATGGTGACGCTCTAGGCAGTCAGTCTACTAATCACTATGTAGGTATGACTATCGAGACAAGCTTTGTTCAGCCCAAGGATGGCCAAATCGATGGCAAGGATATGGTGTTTGAGTTCTCTGGCGATGACGATGTGTGGGTATTTATAGATGGTCAGCTTGTCCTTGATTTAGGAGGTATTCATCCTAAGGTATCTGGTACTATCAATTTTAACACTGGAGCAGTTACATATACCAATGCTTATAGTTCTACTCCATCAACAGTAACAGCGAACTTTAAGGAAAGTAGCGGAAAAGACTGGTCGGCTTATACTAAGCATACCTTAAAGATGTTCTACCTTGAGCGTGGAAATGGGGCATCTAATTGTAGTATTAAGATGAATCTGGCTACTATACCAGAAGGTGGTTTTATAGTAGCAAAGGATGCTACCGGAGTAGATGCTACTATAGCAAATGATATTGATTATAAGTTTGTTGTAAAGGATGAATCTGGAAAAGTCTGCCCAGGACTTAAGTACACTATAGTAGGTGATACAGGTACTACCTACACGACTGATACTGAAGGCTGCTTTACATTAAAGTCTGGACAATGTGCTTCCTTCTCAGTAGCAAATGATCAAACCTATACAGTTAGTGAGATAGCTGCCACTTGTAAAACAAGTGAAGACAGTACTGTTTCTCTAAACAATTTCACTACAATTGCAAGGGTTGTATATAGCAGCACCGATAAGGACTCTAAGACATATTCTTATGCCAAGAATGAAGCTGATCGTTATGTGCCAGTGTCTACATCTGCTACAGATACACCTATTGTTGTATTCAGCAATACATACGTTGATTCTTCTGTAATCAGACCTGACGACTACATAGGTAAAACAGCTGAGGTGGCTAACTATGAAGACCGTACATACAATGTGACACTTCAGGCAAGAAAGACTACATTGGAGCTGACAGGAACAGGCTCAGCTATAGACCTTATTCTTGTAATGGATACATCAGCTTCTATGCTATTCCATGCTGATTTGAAGGAAACTAACATTACTTCAATTGACAAGATGAATGAAGAGCTTACCTATTATGGCATACGTAATAACGAGGCAGCTACAGTATATGAGATAAAGTATGAAGTTAGTAGTAGTACATGGAAGTATATTGACGATTCTATTGATGACTGGAGTAGTGCTAAAATTCTCGATACATCATTTTTGAATGAAAAATTGGGAGGCAAGCTTTTTACAGCCACAAGTGAGAGAACTAGATACTATTATTTCAAGCAGACAGCATGCAATTTGATTGATAAGCTGCCGGCAGATAGCTATTTTGGATTGGTAACATTTAATAGTAGCGCTTCAATTAATAAAATTAGTGGAAATGCAGTAGTAAAGGTAACTGATTCTAATAGAACTACTATAAAGAACATAATCAATGATCTTGGCACTTCTAGTGGCACTAGACAGGATTTAGGATTATCAAAAGCTCGTGATTTATTTAATAAAAACACAAGTACATTGCAGAACTCAGGTCATAACAAATATGTTGTAATGATATCTGATGGAAGTCCTGTTGTAAAAGATGGCACAAATGTGAAAGCAAGCATTTCCTCAACAAAGTCTAGTATTGAGAAAATAGATGATAAGCAAGATAAAACAAAGACTACTAAGATATATTCTATTGGACTAGATACTTCTATTCATACTTCAGACAGGGATTATGCTGAAGAAGTGCTTAAAGCTGTAGCTACTAGTGATGATTACTATAAGTCGGTTACATCAGCTAATCTTGATGCTTCAATAAAGAGCATCATAGCCTCCATTACAGGCTTAAAGCTAAGTACAGTAATTACCACAGGCCAGGTGGTGGATGTTATTGATCCACGCTTTGACTTATATGATGATGATGGCAATAAGGTGAATTCTGGGGGCACTTATACCATAGGAGGTAAGCAAGCTGAAGTTACAGAAGAGGATGGCATCTATACTGTAACATGGAGCGACCAGACTCTTGGTGTAAAGGGCACTGATGGCATTACCCCATGGACTGTTACATTTAAGCTTAAGGCAAAGGATGATTTCTTAGGAGGTAATGTAATAGCCACCAACGGCTCTGATTCCGGTGTCAAGACTGGTACAGGCACTGATACGAAGTTTGAAAAGTTTGACCAGCCTGCAGTCAATGTCAAGGTTCTTGATTTTACATTGGCAAGTGATGAGGAGTATGTATTCAAGGGTGACAAATTTAACGTATATAAGAGTGATGGCAGCAATGGTGCATATAGCTGGTTTCTTGACAATATGTCAGGACCGGGCGCTGGTATTTTACAGGATATTATAAAAGATAATGACTATAGTAGGTGGACTAAAAATGCTGATGGCACATATACATATACTACTCCATACTCATATGGCAATACTTTAGATGAGATAGGTACCATAACCTATACATTCACGCCTGATATTACAGATAGTGCTATCAAAACTGATGGTACGGCGCTTAAGGTAGGTAGTCCTGTTGCTACATGGACTATGACTGTTTCTTATGATCCTTATAGGGCATCAGATAGACAGAACAGCAAGACGGATTTGACCTTGTCAAATAATCCTGGTACTGAAGTGACAGAGACTACTTCCACTGGTACATACAAGGACAATGTAGTTACCATAGCCCTTAAGCTCATGAAGTATGGCAATGGTCAAAATGATGCAAAATATGCTCTTGCCAATGCTGAGTTTACCTTGTCATCTGGCCCATTAAGTGGTGACAAACAGACCACTGCTGATGGCACTAAGGGTTCAACCCTAGGTCTTATTACCTTTGCTGACCTGAAGGCTGGCACATATACCTTAAAGGAGACAGCAGCTCCGGAAGGCTGGGCATTAAATGACACAGAGTATACAGTGTCTATTACCAAGCAGGATAGTAGCCAGGATGACAGTGGCCAGGCTGAAAAGAATTTTATTTATAATGTTACAGTTACTCACCAAAATGGAGAGGCGACTGTTACAGATATTAATTGTACTGTTGATTTAAAGCAGCAGTTAGTAAAAGATACAAAAGACAATTCGGTTACACTAGCTGATCTGGCTGATAGCCAAATGCTTCAGCTTAATGTATATGACCAGATAGCCTACGAGCTCCCACATACCGGTGGAAGCGGAGTTTACATTTATATCATCAGCGGTATTCTACTTATGCTGGTAGGTGCGCTGTTGTTATACAAAAACAAGAACAATAAAAAACAATAAGGAGAAAGAGAATGAAAAGATTCAAACGAATGATTGCACTTATGTGTGCAATGGTAATGATGCTCACTATGAGCACAGTGGCTTTCGCAGATGAGGCATCAACAACAACGGCTTCAATCACAGTAAATGGCCTTGCTGAAAGTGATCTAGAGACTGTAAGCATCTACAAGATTGCTACAGCTACCCACGATGGAGAGTGGAAATTTGAGACTTGGGCTAACTCTTATGTAACTGCGCCAACTGGAGATGCAAAAGAGTACCTCTTTAATTGGGATGGCATGAAGACTGCAGTAATTGCTGAAGGTTCTGATATAACAGCAACTGATGAAAAAGAGTGTGCTAGAGGTTCTTCAACTGTAGAATTCACAGGTCTTAATGGCGCTGCATACCTTGTTATTGCAACAGGTGGTAATACAACATATGCTGTAATGGGTGCCAAGACTTATAAATACGTTGACGGCAGATATACTCTTACAGCAGCTACAGTAAATGCCAAGACATCTGATGTTCCTACAGAAAAGAAAGCTGATGACCAGTTTGTACATAACGGCCAGGATGTAACATTTACAATTACAACAGTTCTTCCAGCAGCTAGGACTCTTGATGAGAATAATCAGGTAGTAGATAACGAGTTTAAAGTATATGATAAGCCTGAGAATTTAAAGAATCTTGAGCTTGTTTCTGTAAAGATTGGTGACGCAGATGTGACTGATGGTATTACATTAGAGGATACAATTAGTAATACAATCAATGGTGAGACAGGCGTATACACTATCGACCTTACTTCACTTCTTTCACAGTATGAAGGTAAGACAGTAGATCTTACTCTTACTGCTACAGTAGATGGTGACAAGGGCTATACCAACTCTGCTTGGAACAACAAGACAAAGACTGATACAGATACACATAAGCCAGAGAATCCTGGTAAGGTAGATGGTTATACTGCTGACATCACAATCACCAAGTATGATGACACATTAACTTTTAATGCTGACGGTAAAGTTACTGGTGGCAAGACTCTTACCGGTGCCAAGTTCCAGATTAAGAGGGAAGGTAGTGAAGATGTTCTTACATTTACTCAGAAGATAGATGAAGACGGTGTGGCTATCCCTGGCCAGTATATCTATGATGAAAATGGTAGCGAAAGAGACGTTGAAGTAGATGAGAATGGTGCCGTAAAAGTATCTGGTCTTGATGAGGGTAAATATAATATCTACGAGACTGAGGCTCCAGAGGGCTACTCAATTAAAAGTGAAGCTACCACAGTTATTGTTGATGATGATAATGCAAGTGAAAATATTCATTTGAGAAGCGATATATCTGATACAAAGCTTGCATCACTTCCATTTACTGGTGGTATGGGTACAACCCTTTTCACAGTATTTGGTGTAATCATCATGGCAGCAGCAGCTGGTCTTTTCTTCGCAAACAAGAAGAAGTCAGCAAAGTAATTTACTTAAAGTAAACAAATAACCTTTCTTACTGCAAGTGGAAGGGAAATAAAAATTTGGTGTAATCCCCAGGAGAGCATACTCCTGGGGTATATCACCAAGGAGAGAGCAGCAATCATCATGAATTTTTTAAAGAAAAATATTAGACTAATAGGAATAGTAGTACTGATGCTTGCTGGTTTGTCCTTGCTGATGTACCCACTGGTGGCTTCTACATGGAATGATTATGTACAGTCCACAGTGGTCAGCGATTACAGCACAGCAATAGATGAGGCCCTAGAGGCAGGTACCCTTGATGTGGCAGCAGAGCTGCAAAAGGCATATGACTATAACGATACCTTGCTTCCTAGCATCCTGCCAGATTCCTTTGCTATAGCTCAGGCTAATGGAGCTGACGATGCTTATAGCTCTTGCCTCAATGTAAATGGGGACGGTATCATGGGCTACATACAGATACCAAAGATAAATGTCAAGCTGCCTATTTACCACACTACTGATGAGGATGTGCTGCAAAAGGGTGTAGGCCACTTGCAGGGGTCATCCCTTCCTGTGGGAGGAGAGTCTACCCACTCGGTATTGTCAGCCCACAGAGGTTTGCCTAATTCCACCCTTTTTACAGATCTCGATCTCCTTGAGGGGGGAGACCAGTTTGTAATTATAATAATGGATGAGTATATTGCCTATCAGGTGGATTCTGTTATAGTTACAGAGCCTGATGACACATCAGCCCTTACAGTGCAGGATGGCAAGGACTTGTGCACGCTTATTACCTGTACCCCTTATGGAGTAAATACCCAGCGTCTTATGGTGACAGGTCACAGGGTAGATTATGAGCCAGAGGTATTAGCAGAACAGGATACACCTCTCTTTGGTCAGGGCAAGAGTCTTCACACTAACTACCTCTTGTGGGTTATTGTGGGACTTGCTATTGTTGCCATCTTTGTCCTTATACTTTATCTGTTGGATAAAAGGCACAGCAAAAAGACACAGAACCAATCCTTTAAGAATGACGGAAGAAAATAATTGAAGCAGAAGATTATTAATATCCTAATTATATTATTGTTTATAGTGGGAGCTGGGGTACTTGTATATCCTACAGTTTCCAATGAGTGGAACAATTATGTTCAGTCCACCCTGATTGATTCCTATACTGAGACGGTCAGTGCCATGACTGCAGAGGACTATGAGGATGAGTGGGCAGCAGCTCGCGCATTTAATGCTGGCATTACTGAAAATGCCATAGGAAGTGATGCTTTTAACCTAGGCACAGAGGGTGATGCAGTAGAGCCTTCTGATGATTTTTACAGCTCTGATTATTATTCGGTCTTAAATGTAAATGGGGATGGCATCATGGGCTATCTTTCCATTCCAAAAATCAATCTAAAGCTGCCAGTTATGCATGGCACCTATGATACATTTATTCAGACGGCATTGGGCCATATGAATGGCACGGCTCTTCCTATAGGAGGCGAGGGGACCCACTCTGTTATAGTAGGTCACAGAGGTCTGCCTAGCAGCAAGCTTTTTACAGACTTAGATCAGATGGAGGTGGGAGATAAGTTTTACGTCCATGTTTTGGATGAGACCTTAGCCTACCAGGTAGATGAGATAAGCCCTATGATAGAGGCCGATGATATAGATACCCTGGCTCAGGCCATGGCGGTAGAGGAGGGTAAGGACTATGTTACACTTTTCACCTGCACGCCTTATGGGGTAAATACCCACAGACTCTTAGTAAGAGGCACTAGGGTAGAGTATCTAGGAGAGGACGAGGTGCCTACCGGTACAGATGCAGTAGTAGAGTCTGTTAAGAGCTACTACATGATATACACCATAGTAGGTATTATCGCAGTTATCATTATTATATTGATTATCCGTGCTATTTTTAAGAGAAAAGGCAATAAGCCGGAGGGAGCAAGCTAGTGAAAAAAATCAGGTTAAAAAATAAAATAATGGCTATGGCCTTGGGAGTGCTAACACTTACGGCAGCTTTTTCTACCTATCAGGCAAATGCGGCAGGTTATATTGATGAAAGCAAGGTTTGCTCTGTTACAATATCCCTTCCTGATAATGTAATTGATATGGAAGAAGGAGATATGACCACGGTCCGTCTTTATGAGATAGGAAGCATTGATGCGACCGGTACTTTAGCTTCAGCTGCTGGCCTTGATATTACATATAGAGCTGGAATGACTGCGGATGAGATGCTTAGTGCTGTAGAAAAAGCGGAAAAGTGGGTTAAGTACAATAGCAAAGAGCCTGATTATACTTTTGAAATTGGAAGTAATAAGACAGGTGCCACTACAGGTGATGTAAAAAAAGCCATATATCTTTTGACTGTAGATAATCTGGTAACAAAGCGAAGCACATATACCTTTTCTAGTGCTATTTTATCCCTCCCATCTAATGCCTATGGCATTGAGGGAAGTACTTCCGATGAATGGATATATGATGTAGATCAGACTGTAAAGTGTGAGAGTGAGCGCAACTTAGTAGACCTTAACATTCAAAAGCTTTTGCCAAAGTATAATGCAACTCTTGGCCCAGCATCGTTTGTATATCAGGTTACAGCCTATGAGGCTAATGGTGCGGTAGCATTTAGCGATGTATACAGCATCACTATGGATGCTGCAGGTACAGCTTCTGTCAACACAGGTGAAGTTATTCCTACAGGCTGTAGGATAGTGGTTGAGGAAGTGTATTCGGGAGCATCATATACTATAGACAGTGCAGATAAAGCTATTGTTACCATAGATAATGGTCTTTTTAAGGATTCTACTGAGACAGCTAAGACTGTGTCCTTTACCAATATTTACAACAACAAGCTGATTACTGGTGGCATTAGTATCACCAATACATATACTAAGTCAGAGGATGGTTATACCGGTTCTAATAACTTAGGTGAGACCACTGATGGTCAGGCAAGTGATGCTTCAGGACAATAATCATGGGGAGGAGCCAATAGATGAAATATAAAAAATATTTGCTGATAGCAGCTGCAGCCCTTTTGATGATAGGGGCAGCTGCAGTCAGTCCAGCAATGGCATATTTTACAGATACACATACAGCCAGTGGCATGGTAACACTTAGTCTTGGGGATTCTAATGTAAAGCCGGATGAGAGCTTTGATGGAATGAACAAGCTGATTACTGTAACAAATACTGGTGACTATGCTGTTTTTGTCAGAGTGAAGGCTATATATGGCAGCAATTGTACAGTTACACTTGATGCCGCTTCATCCAGTGGCTGGAGTGAAGGTGGTGATGGCTATTACTACTATGCTTTACCTTTGGCAGGAAAGACAGGAGATGCAAGTGTAGGAGAGTCATCCTCTCAGCTGAAGCTTATTGTGGCAGCTAAGGAAGACACCTCAGCAGACAGCTTTAATGTAATTATCCTTGAGGAAGCTACAAGAGTTCGATATGACAGCAATGGTAATGCTATAGCTGACTGGAATGATGTCATTAAGGTGGAGACTGATGCTAGTGATGAGTCTTCTGATACTGAGAATTCTGAGAATTCCGCTGATAATACAGCTTCTGATGAGATATCTAATACAGATAATTCTAAGAACACTAGTGACAATATAGGTTCTCATGAGTCAAAAGACTCGGATTCTAGTGAAACAGACAATAATGAGGAGGGCCATGAGTAATGAAAAAATTATTTAAAAGCCCTGTGATTATTCTAGCTATAGCCCTTGTTTTAATTGCAGCAAGTGGCATTGGTGCTACCAGGGCTGCCATTGTGTACCAGTCAGCGGCAGAGAGTGTCAACTTTGAGACAGCCCAGCTGTCTGTTGCCCTTCAGGAGGGAGCTGAGGGGACTGACTATGCTACAGTAGAGGATAGGGTAGCAGACAATGCCACAAGCTATGGCCTCACTTTTCCAGGCATCGACAGGGATAATTTCAAGATAGGAAATACTTATTCAGAGAATGTGCAGGTCTACAACTCAGGTACATATGATGAGTATGTTCGCCTTATTGTAACAAAGAGCTGGTATAAGGATGGGGCAAAGGATACTACTCTTGATCCTTCCCTTATTAGCCTAGGTAAGGTGGCTGATTTTTCTAATGATTGGATAGAAGTGGCGGGCTCATCACCTGAGCAGACAATTTATTATCTCAATAAGCCACTGTCTCCGGGATACGGAGCACAGCTTTTTAACACAATTACAGTCAGTGATACAGTGATGCAATATGTAACTACTACTGAGACTGAGTCTGATACCTATACAACTATTACCAATGAGTATAAGTACAATGGACAGTCATTTTTTATAGAAATCGAGGTAGATGCAGTACAGACCCACAACACAGTGGAGGCTATTAAAGGAGCCTGGGGCATCGATGTTACATCTACAGATGTTGATGGCGGCACTATTACACTTAAGTAAAGGAGTAAGCTATGAAAAAGATATATGTTAATACACTGCTTGCTCTTGCAGTAGTGACAATAGGCTTTTTTGCCGGCAAAAATGAGGCTCAGGCAGCCACAGAGGAGCTGGCATGGACAGTTAGCTACAATGGCTCAGCAATGACATCTGACTATAATGTTGACAAGTCTACCATCTCTGGCATTTTTCCAGGGGATACAGTGTCATACCAGGTTACCTATGCCAATAACTCAGACAAGGCAGCTGATTTTTACATGTCAAGTGATGTGTTAAAGTCCTTGGAGGATGACACCGAAGGCAATACTTCCGGTGGAGGATATTCTTACAGTGTCAGCTATACTTTGTCAGGCACCACTACAAGCATCTATTCCAATGACACGCTGGGTGGAGATAATGCAGACATAGTAGGTCTTAATCAGGCTACTGATAACAAAAATACATACGTATATGTGGGCCGTCTTTCGGCTGGTCAGTCCGGTCTTGTTACCATCAATGTAGTATTAGATGGCAATTCTCAGGACAACAGCTACATGACCAAGCTTGCTACCCTTGATATACGCTTTGGTGTAGAGGCAGTTACTTCTACAGTCAATCATGTGTCAAACAGCCAGTCGGTAGTATATACTCTTCCTGGCAATGTAGAGGTGGTTACCATCTCAGATGACGCTACCCCTACCACAGGCGGCAATCCTGTTTCAGGCTCAAATCCTCGTACAGGGGATTCCATACTTCCTTTGGTATTTTGTGGCATTGCCCTGATACTTGGTATTATCCTTGTAGTATGGTACTTTTTCCTGACTCGCAAGAACAATCAGGAGGTGGCATAATGAAGGGCATGAGAAGATTATTTACAGGTCTTGCTTTGGCAGCAACACTTATAGTGACAGGCTTTTCTTTTCCAGCAGAGGTTAAGGCGGCTTATACCTACACAGTAGAGCTATCCTTGGCGGGCTCAGGCAGTGAGCTTGCTAGCTACACGTCAGAGGCTCTTGATTCTGTAAGCGTTGAGAGAACACAAGCGGCTCAGAGTACATTTGGCAATGGCTATAACAAAAAGATAGAGGGTGACAAGCTTGTCATCACCGGCCTTCAGTATGGAGACAGGGTGGATGTGGCTGAGAAGGACATGATTAGTCTGGCTCCAGTAGAGACTACCGATGCTGATGGCAATACAGTAGAAGTAAGAAAGTATGTAGTATCAGGCATTAGAAAATCAGGTGCCAACGACAAGGTCAGCGGTTCTTCTTTTGAAGTAACAAAGGATGCCAGCTATGTAGTGGCTTATGGCGTAGGCACAGTAGTGCCTTACACAGTGCGCTATGTGGATGCTTCTGGCAAGGCTCTTAGAGAAGCAGATACCTACTACGGTCTTTTAAATCAGGAGACCTATGTATCCTACAAGTATGTAGATGGCTATGTGCCAAATGCTTACAACTATAGGGTGGTTAGCTTAAAGGAAAATCAGGAGATAGTATTTACCTATACTCCAGGCTCCATTTCAAGTACCACCACTACAGTAAATGATGGCACCAGCTACAATTATTCTTATGTAAATGGTGCTACAACCTATGATTATCAGACGGTAAACAATCCTGTAGCAACAGGTGGTACTGCTGTCGGTGGCAACGGAGAAAATGCAGGTGGTAATGGGGCAGGTGGAGCTGCTGGTGCCGGAAATAACGGCGGTGCTGGAGGGCAAGCAGGTGATGCAGATAATGCTGACGCTGGAGATGACAGCACTACCATCGAGGATGAGGCTACTCCTACAGCTCCAGAGGATACAATTACCATCGAGGACGAGGCTGTTTCCAAGGCTGGTGGTCTTAGTGAAACAACTACCATTTATGTGGTTATCTGTATTATAGTTATCCTCCTTGCAGTAATGGTATTTGTGGTAGCCTTTGTGCTTATGAAAAAGAGACAGAAGGCGGCCTTAGCAGCCATGGAAGAGCAGGAGAAGAGAGAAGAATAAGCTTTTTAAAAAGTTACCAATCTAAGAAGGATTGGTAACTTTTTCTTGTTATACGTATTAATACGTAGTATAATAATCGTAAATAAAATGTAGAAAGGAACTGTAGGAGATGCCAATGACATCGAGGGAGATGATTACTCTTCTCCAAAAGAATGGCTTTTCTGTAATCAGTCAGAATGGTTCCCATGTAAAGCTTGCAAATAAATCTACAGGTAAAACAGTTATTGTTCCATACCATTGTAAGGATTTAAAGAAGGGGCTGGAACAAGCAATTTTGAAGCAGGCAGGACTAAGATGATACATTATACGAGGAGGCACTATATGAACAAGTTATTTTATCCAGCTGTATTTCATATGGCTGATGAAGGAGGGTATTATATTACTTTTCCTGATTTGCCAGAGTGTATGACTCAGGGTGAGGATATGCAAGATGCCTATGAGATGGCTGTGGATGCTTTGGGCTTGGCTCTTACTAGTCGTGAGCAAGCAGGGGAGGAAATCCCAGCTGCATCTCAGGTAGATCAGATAGTATTTGATAAAAATGGTGATTATTGCGTTGTAATAGAATTTGATATGCTGACATACAAGAAGCGCAATAAGTCCAGGGCTGTTAAGAAAACTTTAACAATTCCTGAGTGGATGAACGAGGAAGCCATGGCTTTGAATATTAATTTTTCCCAGGTACTTCAGGAAGCCTTGATGAAAAAGATAGAGGCGGCATTATAATATATAGCTTATGAAAAAAGTAAAATTACTCGGATACATTTTAATAATTCTGGTCATACTGGCATATTTGCCCATTGCTCTGCCACGGCTTTTTTCCTATGGTCAGTACACAGTAGTGACAGGGTCCATGGAGCCTGAGATACCGGTGGGCTCTATTGTATATACCAAAAGTGTGACCGCTGCTGACATTGAGGTGGGGGATGTAATAGCCTTTGAGTCCTATGGTGTTACCATTACCCATAGGGTTGTGGGGCTTACTGAGGATGGAGCCTTTATCACCCAGGGTGATGCCAATGACTCGACAGATTTTACTCCAGTATATGCTCAAAATGTACTGGGTAAGGTGGTGGTACATATTCCACTTATTGGAGCTTTGGCTAGCTTTTTAGCTACCTTATATGGCAAGGTGGCGGCAGTAGTAGTGGTGGTTTTGGCTTGCGGCCTTATTGCATTGGCTGGTTTGGGAAATAGTAGTACGTCACCAGGGAAAAGTAATATTGCAGATAAGAAGACCTTCTCAGGTAAGAATTCTACTACAGAAGACATCCCAAAAACAGGAGTTGGCTCAATTGTCAAAGCTCCTGGAAGATCTGGCTTCAATCCTAAGTTTATATTGCTTGCAGGCCTTCTTGTTATAGCACTTGCCTGTGGCGGGTTTTTCTTTATATACCGAGGCTACGCTGCATCAAATGACCTCTATGCCCATATTAATGCAGAGGCAGTTACATCTAATATGGATAGTGAAGCCTGGTATAATATGGTGTCAGTGGATTTTGACTCTATATGGCAGCTTAATGAGGACGTGGTTGCCTATATCTATGTGGAAAATACAGATATTCTTTACCCGGTGGCCCAGGGCATAGACGATGAGGAGTATTTGCGTAGGGCTCTTGATGGCAGTCATGCCACTGCAGGTACTATTTTTCTTGAGGCTGCTAATAGCAGTGATTTTTCTGACAGCCACAGTGTCATTTTTGGCCACAATATGCGCAATTTATCCATGTTCGGCTCACTGAAATATTATAAGACTACAGAGGGCTATCTTGAGGATGGCCATGAGTATTTTCAGATAATTACACCCCAGGCTAAGTATCGTTATGAGATTTTTTCATACTTTGACACAGCTGGTGGGTCCTGGGTATATTCAGTGCCATGCTCTGAGGGGGAGGACTTTACTAATTATATTGAACTGCTTAAAAAATCAAGCTACCAGGCTATTGATACAGAGGCAGAGCTTACATCGGCCTCTCATATAGTTACACTTTCCACCTGTTCTACAGGTGATAACAGATTTACTATTCACGGGGTTTTAGCAGATGAATACAAGTGATTTCATGGTGACTAGCTTAGGTAAGCTTAAAGTTGAAAAAACACTTGACTTTAACTACAATTTTGTTGAAATCATACATTTTTTGTGTTTAAATAAATACAGACTGTCTGTGATATTTTCACAGAGATTGTTCTATTAGTTATTATTTTTTAGGAGGAATTGCAAAATGGCAAACAAGTGGGTATATACCTTCAAAGAAGGTAACATGACCATGCGTAATCTTCTCGGTGGTAAGGGTGCTAACCTTGCTGAGATGACAGAGATTGGACTTCCTGTACCACAGGGATTCACAATCACAACAGAAGCTTGTACTCAGTACTATGAGGACGGCCGTCAGATCAATGACGAGATTATGGCTCAGACAATGGAAGGTGTTAAGTGGATGGAAGAGGTTAACGGCAAGAAGTTCGGCGACCTTAAGAATCCTCTTCTCGTTTCAGTTCGTTCAGGTGCTCGTGCATCTATGCCAGGTATGATGGATACCATCTTAAACCTTGGTCTTAATGACGAAGTAGTAGCAGCTATGATCGCTGGTAACCCAGATCCAGCTTTCGAGCGTTTCGTATACGATTCATATCGTCGTTTCATCCAGATGTTCTCTGACGTTGTTATGGAAGTTGGTAAGAAGTACTTCGAGCAGCTCATCGATCAGATGAAGGAGAAGAAGGGTGTTAAGTTTGACGTTGATCTTACAGCAGCTGATCTTAAGGAGCTTGCTCAGCAGTTTAAGGCAGAGTACAAGAACCAGCTTGGTGAGGACTTCCCTTCAGATCCTGTAGAGCAGCTTAAGCTTGCTATCGAGGCTGTTTTCCGTTCATGGGACAACCCACGTGCAAATGTATACAGAAGAGACAACGATATCCCTTACTCATGGGGTACTGCTGTTAACGTAATGCCTATGGTATTCGGTAACCTTAACAACGAGTCAGGTACAGGTGTTGCCTTCACTCGTGACCCAGCTACTGGTGAGAACAAGCTCATGGGCGAGTTCCTTATCAATGCACAGGGCGAGGACGTTGTTGCCGGCGTTCGTACTCCAATGCCTATCGCTCAGATGGAGCAGGAGTTCCCAGAGGCTTATGCTGAGTTCTTAAAGGTATGTGAGACTCTTGAGAATCACTACCATGACATGCAGGATATGGAGTTCACAGTAGAGAACAAGAAGCTTTACATGCTCCAGTGCCGTAATGGTAAGAGAACAGCTCCAGCTGCTCTCAAGATCGCTTGTGACCTTGTTGATGAGGGACACAAGACTCCAGAAGAGGCTGTTATGATGATCGATCCTCGTAACCTTGATACTCTTCTTCACCCACAGTTTGATGCAAAGTCTCTTAAGGCTGCTACACCACTTGGCAAGGGTCTTGGTGCTTCTCCAGGTGCTGCTTGTGGTAAGGTTGTATTTACAGCTGATGACGCAGAGGCTTGGAACGCACGTGGCGAGAAGGTAGTTCTCGTTCGTCTTGAGACTTCACCAGAGGATATCACTGGTATGAAGGCTGCTCAGGGTATCCTTACAGTTCGTGGTGGTATGACATCACACGCTGCCGTTGTTGCTCGTGGTATGGGTACATGCTGTGTATCTGGTTGCGGCGACATCAACATGGATGAGGAGAACAAGAAGTTCACTCTTGCTGGACAGACATTTACAGAGGGTTCTGAGATTTCTATCGATGGTACAACAGGTAACATCTATGCTGGTCTTATCCCTACTGTTGACGCTACAATCGCTGGTGAGTTCGGTCGTGTTATGGCTTGGGCTGATGAGTTTAGAAAGCTCAAGGTTCGTACAAACGCTGATACTCCTACAGATGCAAAGAAGGCTCGTGAGCTTGGTGCAGAAGGTATCGGTCTTTGCCGTACAGAGCACATGTTCTTCGATCCAGAGCGTATCGCTGCATTCCGTGAGATGATCTGCTCTGATACAGAGGAGGAGCGTGAGGTTGCTCTTGATAAGATCCTTCCTTACCAGCAGTCAGACTTCAAGGCACTATATGAGGCCCTTGAGGGATGCCCTGTAACAATTCGTTTCCTTGATCCACCACTTCACGAGTTCGTTCCTACTGAGGAAGCTGATATCGAGAAGCTTGCAAAGGCTAAAAATAAGTCTGTAGAGGAAATCAAGGCTATCTGCGAGTCACTTCACGAGTTCAACCCTATGATGGGTCACAGAGGATGCCGTCTTGCAGTTACATATCCTTCTATCGCAAAGATGCAGACAAAGGCTGTTATCCGCGCAGCTATCGAAGTTAAGAAGGCTCATCCAGATTGGACAGTTAAGCCTGAGATCATGATCCCACTTGTTTGTGAGGTTAAGGAGCTTAAGTATGTTAAGGCTGTTGTTGTTGAGACAGCTGACGCTGAGATCGCTAACGCAGGCGTAGAGCTTGAGTACGAGGTTGGTACAATGATCGAGATCCCAAGAGCTGCTCTTACAGCTGATGAGATCGCTAAGGAAGCTGATTTCTTCTGCTTCGGTACTAACGACCTTACACAGATGACATTTGGTTTCTCTCGTGATGATGCTGGTAAGTTCCTCAATGCTTACTATGACACCAAGATCTTCGAGAACGATCCATTTGCAAAGCTTGACCAGACAGGTGTTGGTAAGCTCATGGATATGGCTATCAAGCTTGGTAAGCCAGTTAATCCTCAGCTTCACGTAGGTATCTGCGGTGAGCACGGTGGAGATCCATCTTCAGTAGAGTTCTGCCACAAGATTGGTCTTGACTATGTATCATGCTCTCCATTTAGAGTACCTATCGCTCGTCTTGCTGCTGCACAGGCTGCAATCGCCAATAAGTAATAGCAGGCTAGCTTTAGACTAAGCATTATATGCCCTAGTACAGGTAGTAATACCTGTGCTAGGGCTTTTTTATGTGAAGGGTATAGTGAATTATTTTTGCATCTATGATTTTAAGAAGGGACGTGTAAAAACAGAATGTCTACAATTTTGGTGTTGCAAAGCTGACATTTCCATAATAGAATGAAGATAGAAAAGAATGCAAATTACATTGAGTAATAGGCAGAATAACAGCCATACTAATAAAGGAGGTGTTTATATGGCAACTTCTAGTATCACGAAGA
>CAVJHG010000005.1:0-101815 GCA_963649335.1 bacterium | reverse complement strand
ATTCGGTTTACTTGTCCTTCGGCAGTGCTTGGAACCAATAATTCAAAAGCAATATAGGAATAAATGTCTCGCAAATCGTTGAGTGCTTCTGGCGAGTAAATTACAGTATAGGATTGACTCATATGCCAAATTCCTTAGATAATATTGCATCAACATCATCTGCTGTATAGGTTTTGCCAGATTTAAGAGATTCAACTCCCTTCATTAATTCGGCATCTAGTTCTGCACGACTCATGTCACCGATAGAAGTTGGCTTTGCAGAAGGAAGTTGTAAATTTAGAGGAAGACCTCTAGTTAATACAATCTGGCTATAAAGCATTTGAATAGCACTTGATGGTGTGATGCCAAGCTGAGAAAGAATGTTCTCAGCATTTTCTTTTAGTCCCGAATCGATACGGGCGTAAACTGCAGTTGTATTTGCCATGGATATCACGCTCCTTTGAATATAGTATATTGGGTTTCTTGGATAATTGCAAGCATTTGCAAGCAATATAAGAAACGGAGTAAGTAAATAGTTGATTTTCATATTGCAAAACACATAAGCATTACCTATAATTAATTAAAGGGTTTAATTAATTAAGGGGTGGTAATTGCATAATGAAGTTAGAAGATATTCTAAAAGTAGAAGTGGCCACTGGTTCTGGGGAGAATCGGTTTGCCATGTCTCGCGGCAGCTTTAAATATCGCCAAAAGATTTTCCGAAAGACAGAGCTTATACAGAGGGCTCAAACTAAAACTGAATATGGATATAGGCTTGAATATGCTGATAAAAAGCAGACAAAGAGCCTGGAAATGGATTTAATAATCGAGGACGACAAAATTGTCGTCAAGACAGTTAAGGTGCCAGAAGGGGATAACCGCTTTTGGTTTACTTTTCCCGCAAGGCCATCTGAGCATATATATGGCTGTGGTGAGACCTACTCTAAGTTGGATCTAAAGGGGGAGAAGGTCAGGATATGGGTGGCAGAGCACCAAAATACCAGCCGTATTTCTGGAAAAATAATTAGAGAAAAGCTGACAGGTAAGCATCCAAATAAGACTCTCAGCTTTGATAAGTATGAGTCTTATTATGCCCAGCCTACCTTTGTTTCAAGCGACAAATATTTTGTCCACTGCAATGTGAATTCCTATAGCAAGTTTGATTTTTCCAAGAGGGACAAGATACAGCTTTATTTTCAGGAAAGCCCGGAGATAATTATAGGAAGGGGGCAGTCCTTCACTGAGCTTTCCAAGAGATTGTCAGACATACTTGGCAGACAACACACTCTTCCTGACTGGATATACGATGGAGTTATCCTAGGTGCCCAAGAGGGCTGCGACATAGTCGACGGCAAAATACAAAAGGCTTTAGATGCAGGAATGCCGGTGGTAGCGGCCTGGTGTCAGGATTGGTCAGGCTGCAGGCGGACAGGCTTTGGATATCAGGTTATGTGGAATTGGACATATGATAAGGAGCTTTACCCAGAACTGCCACAGCGCATATTGAAATGGAAGGAAAAGGGAGTCCGTTTCTTAGGCTACATCAATCCTTTTATGGCAATAGAAAAGGAGCTTTATGCCTATGCTTCAGCCCATGGCTACTGCGTCAAGGACAAGGAAGGCAAGGACTATTTGGTGACTATCACTACATTTCCTGCAGCAATGATTGATTTCACTAATCCAGAGGCTTATTACTGGTATAAGAGCCTTATTAAGGAAAATATGATAGGCATCGGCATGTCAGGCTGGATGGCAGATTTTGGGGAATATCTGCCGGTGGATGCAGTGCTTTATAGTGGCCAGGACCCACAAGCTATTCACAACCAGTGGCCAGCCATATGGGCCAGGATGAATGCTGAGGCTATAGAGGAATGTGGGGTAAAGGACTCGGTATTCTTTTTTACTAGGGCAGGACATACGGGGACTATTACAGGCTCGGACATGATGTGGACCGGAGACCAGCATGTGGATTGGTCGGTGGATGATGGACTGCCATCAGTAATACCAGCCACACTATCGCTGGCTATGAGCGGATATGGTATCACTCATTCAGATGTGGGAGGTTATACCACTATTATGCATATGCGTCGCAGCAAGGAGCTTTTGATGCGGTGGGAGGAGATGAATGTATTTTCTCCACTCTTTAGGACTCACGAGGGCAATCAGCCTGTAAATAATGTGCAATTTGCCGATGATGAAGACCTGCTGGCTCAGCTGGCTCATTGCGGCAAGATGCATGTGGGGCTAAAGGCTTATATAAAAAGCCTTGTGGCAGACTGTGCAAAGAGTGGCACGCCTGTAATGCGGCCGGTATTTTACCACTATAATGAGCCTTGGGCTTATACAGAAAAGACAGAGTATCTTTTAGGGGAAGATATTCTGGTGGCACCGGTATATAAGGAGGGAGCAACTTCCCGCAAGGTTAAGCTTCCTAATGATACCTGGGTCCATCTTTTTACAGGAAAAGAATACACGGGTGGCAATTATGAGGTCAGTGCACCTATGGGGCAGCCGCCGGTATTTGTGAGAAAATCTGCCGCCGGCTTTGGGGAGCTTATGGCAGTAGGAAAAATGTAGTTTTTAGGGGTAAAAGGGGGTTTTTACATGGCAGAAAAGAAAAAGTATACACTGGGCAACCGTCTGGCCTATGGTATGGCAGACATATACGGCGGCGGTGCATTTGTTATTATTAGTACATTCTATACAGTATTTTTGACCAAGGCTATGGGTATGAGTCCGGCTTTGGCTGGTACAATACCTCTCATAGGCAAGGTGTGGGATGCGGTGACAGACCCAGTTATGGGCAATGTGGTGGACAGGACCAAGTCCCGTTTCGGAGCTAAGAGGTTTTATTTGCTTATAGGCAGCCTCATATCAGCAATAACCTTTGTGCTGATGTGGATAGGAGTCAGCTTTGACTCAACAATGGCTCAGTACATATTTTACGCAGGCATGTATATGCTTTTCTCTACAGGATTTACCATTGTTATGGTGCCATACAATGCCCTGCTTCCTGATATGGTGGAGGACTATGTGACCAGAGGCAGCTTCTCCGGCATCCGCACAGTCTGCTCTACCTTTGGAGCTATCTTGGCAGGTCTCATACCTACCATAATGATTACAGATAATACCAATCCGCAGCCGTATTTTACAGTGGCTCTTATATTTGCAGTGATATTCTTGGCGGCTATCCTTATTACCTTTGCAGGCACCTGGGAAAAGGAAAAGCCAGTCGTCAAGGTATCCTTCAAGGAGAGCTTTACCCAATCATTTACTGTATATAAAAGTAGGTCTTTTAAGCTTTTTCTGGCAATTTTTTTGTGTGGCCAGGGGGCAGCGGATTTCGTAACAGGCCTGGCTGTCTACTATGTGGACGATGTGCTTAATGCCTATGGCGGTGGCAATTTCACAAAGCTTATGGCAGTCATCCTTTTGGCTCAGTTTGTAGGAACTATTATATTTGGCATCCTTCTCAACAAAACATCCAAGAAAATGCCTATTATGGTAGGCTTTCCAGTGAGAATTGTGGCAACTCTTGCTATGCTTTTTGTATCCTATGAAGGGGCCAATTTTATGATTATATTGGCTTTGTCATTTATAGTAGGTATGGGCATGGCGGGCTCATCAGTGACTATATATGCTATCCTTGCTGACATGGCAGATGTGGATGAGCTGATAACATCTATCAACCGTCCAGGTACCTGCTCTGGCATGGCTACCTTTATAAGAAAAATAGCCACCGGACTTTCATCAGCTATCATAGGTCTGCTTTTATCTCTGGTAGGCTACAGTGAGGTTCTTGCCAATGCAGGTCAGCGCCAGTCAGCGGCAACCCAGTCTGGCATAGCCTACATATATGTATTTGCTCCAATTATTCTTATGGTGGCAACCCTTGCTTTTACAGTGATTTTTCCAATGAACAAGAAGGAATTTGAGGTAATAAAAAGAGAAGTCGCCCGTCGAAAAGGGGAGGACGATACTGTAGCTACCCCTGAGGAAATTGCAATATGCGAAAAGGTTACAGGCTTCAAGTATGATAAGCTGTGGAACAAGGACAATGCCCTGAAGTTTTAATTCTTTTATAAAAAATATAGAGGCTGAGCAATCTTGAGAAAAACTTGAGAGGCTCAGCCTTTTTGCGTGTTGAAGCAAAGGGGCGTGAAGGGTATACTAAAACAAATGTCGTAAATAAAAAGGAGCACCAATGGATTTTAAGCTTCATTCCAAATATGAGCCAACCGGGGATCAGCCTACAGCCATAGCAGACCTGGTGGCGGGCTTTAAGGAAGGCAATCAGATGCAGACCCTGCTTGGTGTCACTGGCTCTGGCAAGACCTTTACCATGGCCAATGTCATAGAGCAGCTCAACAAGCCTACATTGATCATTGCCCACAACAAGACTCTGGCCGGCCAGCTATACTCTGAGTTTAAGGAGTTTTTTCCGGAAAATGCAGTAGAATATTTTGTGTCATATTATGACTATTATCAGCCGGAGGCCTACGTGCCAAGCACTGATACCTACATAGCAAAGGACTCTGCCATCAACGATGAGATAGATAAGCTGCGACTGTCTGCAACTGCATCCTTGTCGGAGCGACGGGATGTTATTATTGTGGCTTCAGTATCTTGTATATACGGTATCGGTGAGCCAGATGATTTTCAGAATATGATGGTGTCCCTGAGACCTGGCGATATGAAGGACAGGGATGATGTAATACATGAGCTGGTTAATAACCAGTATATCCGCAATGACATGGATTTTGACCGAGGCACCTTCCGTGTCAGGGGAGATACTATCGAGGTGATTCTAGCCAATACCAGTGATTATGCCATTCGCATAGAGTTTTTCGGAGATGAGATAGACCGCATTTGCGAGACAGAGATAGTTACTGGCACTGTAAAAAGAGAGCTGGAGCATGTGGCTATTTTTCCTGCGTCTCATTATGTTATTCCTCAGGATAAGATAAATGAGGCATGTGCCAGCATAGAGGCGGAGCTTGAGGAGCGGGTAAAATATTTTAAGTCCGAGGATAAGCTGATAGAGGCACAGCGTATAGGTGAGCGTACCAATTTTGATATAGAGATGCTTAGAGAGACAGGCTTTTGTTCAGGCATAGAAAATTATAGCCGACACATGACCAATCAAAAGCCAGGAGAGCCTCCAAAGTGTCTCATAGATTATTTTGACGATGATTTTCTTATAATAGTGGATGAGTCCCATATTACATTGCCTCAAATACGAGGCATGTATGCTGGTGATCGGGCAAGGAAAACCACCCTGGTGGATTATGGCTTCAGGTTGCCGTCAGCCCTAGATAACAGGCCCCTTAATTTCAGTGAGTTTGAGACAAAGATAGATCAGATTATGTTTGTATCAGCTACTCCTGGAGATTACGAGGAGGAACATGAGCTGCTTCGTACCGAGCAGGTTATTAGGCCAACAGGTCTTTTGGACCCAGAGGTGGAGGTGCGACCTATTGAAGGTCAGATAGATGACCTGGTGGCTGAGATAAGAAAAGAAACAGCCGGCAAGCATAAGGTGATGATTACTACTTTGACCAAGCGCATGGCAGAGGATTTGACGGATTATCTGGCAGAGCTGGGCATTCGGGTAAAATACATGCACTCAGATATAGACACCATGGAGCGAGCCGAGATAATTCGAGATTTGCGACTGGATGTTTTTGATGTGCTGGTAGGTATCAACTTGCTTAGAGAGGGCTTGGATATCCCGGAGATTACCCTGGTGGCTATTTTGGATGCTGACAAGGAGGGCTTCTTAAGATCTGAGCGGTCTCTCATACAGACCATAGGCCGAGCTGCTCGTAATAGTGAAGGCCATGTTATTATGTATGCAGACACCATGACAGAGTCCATGGAAAAGGCAATATCTGAAACAAAGCGTCGCCGTGAAATTCAGGATGCCTACAATAAGGCTCACGGCATTACCCCACAGACCATACAAAAGAGCGTCCGTGAGCTTATATCTATTTCCAAGCAGATAGCCCATGAGGAGATGAAATTTGAAAAGGGTCCTGAGGAGATGGATAAGGATGAGTTGGAGAAGCTTATAGCAGACATACAAAAGAAGATGAAAAAGGCTGCAGCAGAGCTTAATTTTGAGGCTGCAGCAGAGTATAGAGATAAGATGGTGGAGCTGAAAAATATGCTCCTTGCATTGGACTAGGAAAAGGAGAGAATATGAAAGACGAAAGATGGGATATATATGATGCAAATAAGCAGCTGACTGGCCGCACTATGAAGCGCAACGACTGGATATTGCAGGATGGTGAGTACCACCTGACAGTACTTGGTGTGGTAGCCAGGCCAGATGGCAGATATCTTATAACAAAGCGTGTCATGACAAAGAGCTGGGCCCCAGGCTGGTGGGAAGTATCCGGCGGTGGAGTTATGGCAGGAGAGACTTCTGAGGAGGCTGTGCGTCGTGAGGTTTTAGAGGAGACAGGTCTTGATGTAAGAGACGCCGAGGGAGGCTACCAGTTTACCTATCACAGGGAAAATCCAGGCCAAGGCGACAATTATTTTGTAGATGTTTACAAATTTATACTTGATTTTGCTGATGAGGAGATTAAACTACAGGAGGAAGAGACAGCAGGATATATGCTGGCAAGCGCCCAGGAGATTGCGGCTATTGCTGCAGAGGGTACTTTTCTTCACTACGACAGCATCAGGCAGGTGTTTGAGTAAGCACTAGCCTGGAGGCTGATTTTTTACTGAAAGTGTGGACATAATGAAGTACATCAGACAATTTCTTATTATTTTAGCTATTTCTTTTATAGGGGAGGCGCTTAAATACATCCTGCCATTGCCGGTTCCGGCCAGTATCTATGGTATGGTTTTATTATTTATCTCCCTGCTGACAGGCATTATCAAGCTTGATCAGGTCAGGGAAACGGGGCTTTTTTTGATAGAGATTATGCCGGTTATGTTTATTCCGGCAGGTGTGGGATTGATGACCAGCTGGGGTAGTCTCAAGACCATACTTTTACCAGTAGCCGTTATCACCTTTGTCACTATAGTGACAGTCATGATAGCCACAGGTCATGTATCTCAATTCATCATCAGAAAGTCAGGTAAGAAAAATGATAAATGATTTTATTAAGGATTCCCTTTTTGCAGGTGCGGCCCTCAGCCTTATCGCTTACTTTATAGGCATGGAGCTTAAGAAAAAGTTCAAGCTGGGTATTTTAAATCCTCTGCTTATTTCTATATTGATATCTATTTTAGTTCTTGTTGTAGGACACGTAGACTATGAGTCTTACAATGCTTCGGCCAAATACCTCAGCTATCTTTTGACCCCTGCTACTGTGTGTCTTGCAATACCTTTATATGAGCAGTGGGAGCTTCTTAAGAAAAATTATAAGGCGGTTCTTTTAGGTTTGTTGGCAGGATGTGTCACCAGTCTTGCAACAGTATTGGTGCTTTCCATATTGTTTGGCTTGTCTCATACGGATTACGTTACCCTGCTTCCAAAGTCCATCACTACAGCCATAGGTATGGGTGTTTCCGAGGAGCTTGGCGGCAATGTCACCATCACAGTGGCTGTTATTGTAGTTACGGGTGTGCTTGGCAATATATGTGGTGAGGCTATTTGCAAGATATTCAAGATAGAGGAGTCTATTTCCAAGGGCTTGGCTTTCGGCGCCAGTGCCCATGCCATTGGTACAGCAAAGGCTATCGAGATAGGAGAGGTTGAAGGAGCCATGAGTGGCCTAGCTATTGCGGTATCGGGTATTTTCACCGTTATTCTGGCCAGTGTATTTGCGGGAATTTATTAATTAAAAAATCTTTAGGCCTTTACGCAAGACGAGATTATGAAAACAATAAGGACTGCCCTGGCATTTTCTTGTAGTTATTGTTTTATATACTTTTCTTAGATTGTTGTATGGCCTTGAGTTTAGACTTGCTCCCTTAAAAAAGACTGGAGATTCTCTAAGTTATAGAGAATTTCCAGTCTTTTTTTTAATCAAAATCTCTGAAGCCTTTTCCAATAATTTCACTGGAATTGGTAATAGCAAGAAAGGCAGAAGGCTGATTTTTTCTAATAAAATTTTTTAGCTCTACAGCCTGGCTGCGCTTTAAGATAGTCAGGATGATGGTTTTTTCGTTGTGGGCATAGGCACCGGTGGCCTTGTAAACAGTGGCTCCCTTGCCTAGGTCATTCATAATAAAGCTGACAATAGGCTCTGGGTTGTCACAGATAATGGTGAAATACTTGACCAGGTTCAAGCTCTCGATTATCTCGTCTACAAAAAGGGACTTGGCAAGTAGGCCTGTCAGAGAGAAAAGAGCGGTCTGGGCATCAAATACAAAGCAGGCGCAGACAACAATAAGGATATCTGATAAAAACAGGGCCGAGCCAATATCTACCTTGGTGTATTTTTTCATAATCATGGCAAGGATATCGGTGCCACCGCTGGAGGCTCCGAGGTTGAAAAATACTGCAGATGAGAAGGCAGGAAGCAGGATGGCAAACATGAGCTCAAGTACAGGCTCTGTTGTAAGAGGCTTTGTCATAGGGGATACAATCTCCAGGATGGAAGGACCCAGAGACACAATCAATGTGACATAGGTGGTCTTTACACCAAAGCTTTTGCCGAAAAAAATAAAGCCTACAATAAGCAGGACCATATTGATGGCCATGTTGAAGTATCCAGGGGTGTGGCCAAAGGCTGCACCTAGTACAATAGAAAAGCCGCTGACTCCGCCGAAAGAGAAGTTATTAGGAAACTTAAAATAGTAGATGCCTATAACCATAATAATGGAGGCAACTGTCAGCATAAAAAAATCCTTTAGATTTTCACGTGTGATTTTCATGGTAATCTCCTTTTTACAGACTATATATTATCACAGATTATAGTTGAGATGGAAATAGCCATAAGGAATGTGTGGATGAAAAATTGAAGTAGTTGAAAAAAATAACTGCTGCGCAAGCATAAAGCGTAAAGCCAATTATAAATTTTACCTAAACTATTATTATTTTCCTTTTCAGTCTGGGACAGACTATGTATAATGATTTCAGTCGCGATTTAACGATTTTATATTTGAGGAGACGATTATGAAGATTTTAATCAACATGTTTCACGGCCTTTGCATGGCCCTAGCTGACAGTGTACCAGGTGTGTCTGGTGGCACTATTGCCTTTATTATGGGCTTTTATGACGACTTTATTGGCTCTATTAACGACCTTGTTTTTGGCGACATGGAAAAGAAGAAAAAGGGATTTGCCTATCTTATCAAGCTTGGTATAGGTTGGATTATTGGATTTGGATGTGCTGTAGTTGTTCTTACATCTCTTTTTGAAAGCCATATTTACATTGTCAGCTCAGTATTTATAGGCTTTATAGCTGCCTCTATTCCACTTGTTGTTATGGAGGAAAAGGAAAGCTTTAAGGCTGTGGCTAAGGGCATTATCTGGCTTATCATTGGAGCAGCTCTTGTTGTTGCTATTTCTTACTTTAATAATGGAGCTGGCAACGGTGGCTACGACCTGTCACAGTTTTCGCTTTTGCAGGCTGTTGAGTTATTTTTCATAGGCATGATAGCTATTTGTGCCATGTTTTTACCTGGTATATCAGGCTCTACTCTGCTCCTTATATTTGGAGCATACATGCCAGTAATGACAGCGGTTCGTGGTCTTATGGGCATGGACCTTTCTTATCTGCCAACAGTGATTTTCTTTGGATGTGGCATTATTGTAGGTGCCTGCAGCGTGGTTAAGCTTATTAAGTACTGCTTGGATCATTTCCGCACCCAGACTGTATACACTATTATAGGTATGATGATTGGTTCTTTTTATGCTATTTGCATGGGACCTACCACACTTGATACTCCACAGGCTGCTATGTCACTGTCTACCTTCAATTGGCTTGCATGCATTATAGGTATTGTCCTTGTGTTTGCCCTTCAGTGGTTCAAGAGTAAGGAAGAAAAGCAGGCTTAGTAGTTAACGAGTTTAATATTTTAAGTGGTTTGGCTTTCCTAGGGCCTATCATCCTTTGGTAAAAGAGAGTATTTATAAAGAGGCATTGGTGAATGAATTTTTCACCAATGTCTTTTCTTTTAAAAATTTATGTAAATCAAAAAAGGGGAATATATGTTCTTGTATATTTGAGATGTATCTCGTATAATGAACTTTAGTTTGCGATAAGTGCAGTCCAGCAGATTTTTGCAGCCTTAGCTTAAGCAGTGCAGAGTAACTTGAATATTTGGCTTGCTTAAATATTCAGTTTTTTTATCAACAGATACAGGTGATTTTTTATGAAAGAAAAGAAATATATCAAGATACGGGGTGCAAATGAGCACAATCTGAAAAATATTAGTTTGGATATTCCTCGTGATGAGTTTGTTGTACTGACAGGTTTGTCAGGTTCCGGCAAGTCATCACTGGCCTTTGATACTATTTTTGCCGAGGGTCAGAGGCGATATATGGAGTCCTTGTCTTCCTATGCCCGTCAGTTCTTAGGGCAGATGGAAAAGCCAAATGTAGAGCACATGGAGGGTATGCCTCCAGCCATTTCCATTGATCAAAAGTCTACCAATCATAATCCTCGTTCTACTGTAGGCACAGTTACAGAGATATATGATTATTTGCGCCTTTTGTATGCCCGCTGCGGCCAGCCTCATTGTCCTAAGTGCGGCAAGGAAATAAGCAAGCAGACAGTGGATCAGATGGTGGATGCCATTATGGCTTTGCCAGAGCGGACTAAGATTCAGCTTTTGGCACCGGTAGTCCGTGGCCGCAAGGGTACCCATGAGAAGCTATTTGAAAAAGCCAAGAAGTCAGGTTATGTCCGTGTCAATGTAGATGGAAATGTCTACGATTTGTCAGAAGAAATCAAGCTGGAGAAAAATATCAAGCACAATATCGAGATAGTAGTAGACCGACTAGTCGTAAAACCTGGCATAGAAAAGCGTCTCACTGATTCTATCGAGGCAGTATTAAAGCTTGCAGATGGCCTTATGGTAGTGGATGTCATTGATGGAGACAGCATCAATTTTTCGGAGGGCTTTTCCTGCCCGGATTGCGGCATCAGCATAGATGAGGTGGAACCACGCAGCTTCTCCTTCAACAATCCATTTGGCGCTTGTCCAGAGTGTTTTGGTCTGGGATATAAGATGGAGTTTGACGAGCAGCTTATGATTCCGGACCAGAGCAAGTCCTTCAATGAGGGCTGTGTGGTGGTTACTGGCTGGCAGTCTTCCAACAAAAAGACTAGCTTTGCCCATGCTCTCCTTGAAGCCTTGGCAGAGGAGTATGGATTTTCGCTAGATACACCATATAAGGACCTGCCAGAGGATATCAGGTATATGTTTATTCATGGCTTTGACAGGTCTGTTGATGTGCACTACACAGGCCAGCGAGGTCGAGGGGTCTATCCTACCCAGTTTGAGGGCCTTATAGAAAATGTCAATCGTCGATACAAGGAGACTTTTTCTGAGACAGCAAAAAAGGAATACGAGGAGTTCATGTTTTACAGCGACTGTCCTTGCTGTAAGGGCCAGCGTCTGAAAAAGGAATCCCTGGCTGTCACTATAGATGACAAGAATATTTTTGAGATAACCCAACTGCCTGTAAGAGAATTAAGGGACATGATAGATGACCTTCACCTGACAGACCAGCAGAAAAAAATAGGGGCTGTTGTTTTAAAGGAGATTAAGTCTCGTCTTACCTTTATGGTAGATGTAGGCCTTGACTATCTCACCCTTAGCCGTGCCACAGCTACTTTATCTGGTGGTGAGGCTCAGCGTATCCGTCTGGCTACCCAGATAGGCTCTGGCTTAGTTGGAGTAGCATATATTCTTGATGAGCCATCCATTGGATTGCACCAAAAGGACAATGACAAGTTATTAGCTTCCCTCAAGGGCCTAAGAGACCTGGGCAATACCCTTATTGTGGTGGAGCACGATGCGGATACCATGAAGGCGGCAGATTATATTGTGGATATAGGACCGCTTGCAGGCAAGGATGGTGGACAAGTTATAGTTGCCGGCACTCCCGAAGAGGTTATGGCCTGCCCTGATTCTCTCACTGGTCAGTATCTCAGCGGCAAGCTGGTGATTTCTGTACCATCAGAACGCAGAGAGCCAAAGGGATGGATTACTGTCAAGGGGGCCAGGGAACACAATCTTAAAAATATAGATGTAGATATCCCACTTGGCATTATGACTGTAGTTACTGGTGTGTCTGGCTCCGGCAAATCATCTTTGGTTAATGAGATATTGTATAAGGACCTGGCAAAGCAGCTTAATCGTGCCCACAAGGTGCCGGGTAAGCATGACGATATAGTGGGCGTAGACCAATTGGACAAGGTCATAGCCATAGACCAGTCTCCAATAGGGCGTACACCAAGGTCCAATCCAGCCACTTATACAGGAGTTTTCGATCTGATTCGTGATCTTTTTGCCGGTACTACTGAGGCAAAAGAGAGGGGCTATGCCAAGGGCCGTTTTTCTTTTAATGTAAAGGGGGGACGCTGTGAGGCTTGTTCAGGTGATGGTATTATCAAAATTGAGATGCACTTTCTGCCAGACGTATATGTGCCATGTGAGGTCTGCCAGGGCAAGAGATATAATCGTGAGACCCTTGAGGTTCATTACAAGGGCAAGACCATATATGACGTGCTGGATATGACAGTGGAAGATGCCTGTGAGTTTTTCAAAAATGTCCCAAGCATTTACAACAAGATAAAATGTCTCAATGACGTGGGCTTAGGCTATATCAAGCTGGGACAGCCTTCTACCACCTTGTCAGGTGGTGAGGCTCAGCGTATCAAGCTTGCCACAGAGCTTTCCCGCAGGGCTACAGGTAAGACAATCTATATATTAGATGAGCCAACTACAGGCTTGCATTTTGACGATGTTAATAAGCTTGTGGAAATAATGCGCAAGTTGTCAGATACAGGCAATACAGTGGTGGTTATAGAGCATAATCTAGATGTTATCAAGTGCGCAGACTTTATTATTGATATGGGACCAGATGGCGGTGACAGAGGTGGCACAGTAGTTGCAGCTGGCAGACCGGAGGAGATATGTCAGGTAGAAAAGAGTTACACAGGGCAATATCTTAAGGAGTATTTACCTAAGTTATAGAAATGGATTATTGCCGGTAAGCTTTGTCAGGGGCTATCTTTTGGGGTTCCGATTAGGATAAAATTTTTAATAAATAAAAAATTTTCAGCTGAACTTCACACAACCGTCACAAAGTCACTGTATATTACTCAATGTACTAGCGAGAAGCTAATACCAAATTTTTCATAACTCAGCTACCGAAGGCGACTTCGGTAGCACTCCCCGACAATAGAGGCTCATGCGAAGGCATGGGCCTTTTTTAGTGCAAGCAACCATTAAATCAAACTTATAGTTTTTATTTTATTTGAAAGGTGTAGAATAGACCTTAGGAGAAATGTCAATTCACAAAAGAAACAGGGGTTACAAATGATTACAACAATTACACTTAATGCATCTATTGACAAGGCCTATTACATGAAGGGCACCATTGAAAATGGCACTGTAATGCGCGTTATGGAGTGCCGCAATTCTGCAGGCGGCAAGGGCCTTAACGTAGCCAGAGTTGCCAAGCTGTGTGGAAGCGATGTAAAGGCTTCCGGTATGGTAGGAGGCTTTAATGGAGCTTACCTGGAATCAATGCTAAGCAGTGACGGTATAGACCATGACTTTTTTCACATAGCCGGGGAGACTCGCAGCTGTATCAATATTCTTGATGAGGGCTATGGCTCTACAGAGTATTTGGAGCCGGGCTGCGGCGTTACTGAGGAGGAAGTCCAGGAGTTTTTGCAGCAGGTATTTCCGCAGGTGATAAAGGACAGCCATGTGGTCACTATCTCAGGCAGTGTACCAAAGGGATGCGGCAGCGACATATATGCTCACATGGTTGAAGAAATCAAGTCTCAGGGTAAGCAGGTTATTTTAGATACCAGCGGACAGCTTTTGAAAGAAGGCATCAAGGCCAAGCCTACTATGGTCAAGCCTAATCAGGATGAGATAGAGCTTTTGTATGATACCAAGATTACTAGCTTTGATGAGGTGAAAAAATATGCTCAGGCTATTCATAAAGAGGGCATAGAGTACGTGGTTATTTCATTAGGTGGTGACGGAGCTCTGCTTGTTTGCAGTGAGGGCATGTATCAGGGAAAGCCACCAAAGGTGGATGTAATCAATACTGTAGGCTGCGGAGACTCCATGGTGGGAGCCTTTGCAGTAGCTTTGGAGAAAAAGATGACTCCGGATCAGGCTTTAAAATATGCAGTGGCAGTTGCCAGTGCCAATGCCTGCACACCAGATACAGGTCGATTTGATCCAGCCAAGGCTGATGAAATATTAGCAGGCGTTACAGTGACAAAGCTGTAAGAGGTGTGGAAAAGATATCATAATAATAGCAAATAATGTGCAAAAGTACCGACTGTACAGCAAGTACAGTCGGTTTTTTCTCATGTAGATAAAATTACTTTTCCTTGAAAATTTGAAACTATGGTTTATAATGGTGACAAGAATGCGGTTTTTTGTCTAATTGACGTTAACTTAGTGGCTACAATCTTATTAAGTAAGTGAAAAAAGATGTGGTTACTTATTCGGAATATATTTGGGAAGTAAAAGAAAGGATTTGATTATGGCATCAGCAGATATCGGAATTGATTTGGGTACAGCCAGCATACTTGTTTACGCAAAGGGCAAGGGGGTTGTTTTAAAGGAGCCATCAGTAGTGGCTTTTGATAGAGATACTAACAAAATAAGAGCTATCGGTGAGGAGGCCCGTCTTATGATTGGACGTACTCCTGGCAATATCGTAGCTGTTCGTCCTCTTCGTCAGGGCGTTATTTCTGACTATACTGTTACAGAGAAGATGATAAAGTACTTCGTGCAGAAGGCTATGGGCAAGAGGTCATACCGTAAGCCTCGTATCTCAGTGTGCGTTCCTTCAGGAGCTACTGAGGTAGAGAAGCGAGCAGTTGAGGATGCGGCCTTTGCTGCAGGCGCTCGTGAGGTGTCTATCATCGAGGAGCCTATTGCAGCAGCAATTGGTGCAGGTATCGATATCTCGCTTCCTATGGGCAATATGATTGTTGATATAGGTGGTGGTACAGCTGATATTGCTGTTATTTCTCTTGGCAATTCTGTAGTATCTACCTCTATCAAGGTGGCTGGTGATGATTTCGATGAGGCCATCGTTCGTTACATGCGTAAGAAACACAATCTTCTTATTGGTGAGCGTACAGCTGAGGATATCAAGATAAAGATAGGTCGTTGCTATCCACTTGGTGAGCCAGAGACCATGGATGTTCGTGGACGTAACCTGGTATCAGGTCTTCCAAAGACTATCACTGTTTCTGCAGATGAGACAGAGGAGGCCTTAAAGGAGTCTACCATGCAGATTATTGAGGCTATTCACTCAGTATTGGAGAAGACTCCACCTGAGCTTGCAGCCGATGTAGCTGACAGAGGTATTGTACTTACAGGTGGCGGTGCCATGCTTAGAGGTCTTGAGGAGCTTATTGAGGATCGCACTGGTATCAATACTATGACAGCAGATGATGCTATGACCTGTGTTGCCATTGGTACAGGCCGCTATGTAGAGCTTCTTGCAGACAATACAAGTTTTTCTTAATAATTTTTTATAAAAGGTTAACAAGACCTGAGGGATTTACGATATAATAGACGTAAAGACTTCGGGTCTTTTTCTATAATAAGTACACTATATATAGAGGATAATACATGGTAAAAGGACTATATACCGCATACACAGGTATGGCCAATGAGCAGAAAAGGCTGGATATACTGGCTAATAACCTGGCCAATTCAGCCACCACCGGCTACAAAAAAGAAGGCATGGTAGCCCAGTCTTTTGATGAAAAGCTGTCCATCAAGATAAAGGATACTTCTGTAGCAGGCAATATGCCGCAGCAGATAGGTAACATTACCTTTGGTGTAAAGGTTGGTGAGACTTATACCGACTGGGATCAGGGTTCTATGCAGATTACTGACAAGGAAACAGATTTTGCACTGTCCGGCAGAGGTTTTTTTGCAGTAGCACATACAGATGGTTCAGGAAATACCACTGTAAAGTACACTAGGGACGGAGCTTTTACCATTGACAGTCAGGGGTATTTGCGTACCTCAGAGGGAGATTATGTGCTGACTCAGGATGGGGCACTTAATTCTAATCCTGTAGAAGCCAGCTATGTAAGAATAAACCCTAATTTGACTTTTTCAGTTGCCGCGGATGGCACTATTCGTCAAAACAATCAGACAGTAGCCACACTGGGTATTGTCGATATATCTGACTATGACTATATCAACAAATACGGTGATAACCTATATGATTTGATTGATGGGGGAGAGATAATTGATTCAGATGCTTTAGTGGAGCAAGGATGCCTTGAAGCGTCAAATGTACAGGTTGTAGATGAAATGGTAGACATGATACAGATTGCCAGAGCCTATGAGGCTGGCCAAAAGGTAATCCAGACAGAGGATTCTACCTTGGACAAGGCAGTTAATTCAGTGGGAACCATATAAGAGCCTGACGACTAGGAGGAATTGCAATATGATGAGAGCACTTTGGTCTGGCGCCTCAGGAATGAAGGGCCAGCAGACAGCAGTAGATACCATTGCCAACAACCTGGCCAATGTCAACACCACTGCTTATAAATCACAAAGCACACAGTTTAAAACACTTTTATATCAAACAATGAATACTAGCTCCACCAATGCGGCTGGTGAGACCAAGCCTACCAGCACTCAGGTGGGCTTAGGTACAAGGGTGGCATCCACCAATACCAGCTTTGCTCAGGGCACAATGACAGCATCTGAGAGCAATACGGCTCTATGCATTTCGGGCAATGCCTTTTTTGCAGTAAGAGGAGAGGATGGCAATACCTATTACACCAGAAATGGTGACTTTACCTGGGCACTGGACAATAATGGTGCCAGGGTTCTCACTACAGCTGAGGGTTATAAGGTCCTGGATCGGGCTGGCAATCCAATTACCCTGCCAAATACAGCGGGCACAGACGGCTTTACAGTAGGTACAGACGGCACCTGTTCATATAAAAATGCCCAGGGCCGCTATGTAAACACAGGTCAATCTATAGCCTTGTATCAGTTTGCCAACAGAGTTGGTTTGGAAAAAGAAGGGGAAAACCTTTATTCAGCCACTGGAGCATCCGGAAATGCCATTTCTGAGTGGAATACAGCAGGTATCACTACAAGCAGTATAGCTCAGGGCTATATAGAGGCTTCCAATGTCAATGTGGCAGATGAAATGGTCAATTTGATTGTGGCTCAGCGTGCTTACGAGATGAACTCAAAAGCCATCACAACATCTGACACTATGCTAGAGCAGGCTAACAACTTGAAGAGATAATAGGAGGGGATGCACATGGATGTTACAAGTATGTCCAATTATCTGCAGACTCAGTATGATAATACAGCCTCATCGGCTTCAGCCAGCAAGGCAACTAGCTCCATAAGCGGCATTTCCGAAAATTCTTCCCGTGAGGAAATAGAGGATGCGGTAAAAGAGTTTGAGTCTTATTTTATGGAGCAGGTTATTAAGCAGGTAAAGGAATCCATGACAAGCGATGATGATGACGAGGATTCAACTATGTCCCAGTATAAGGACCTCTATATAGATACAGCCATATCAGAGATTTCTTCCCAGCTGGTAGACCAGGTAGGGGGCACCATTACAGATGATTTTGTAGACCAGATAATGCGCAATTACGGCATTTCCGAAGATAAGACTGATGCTTCTTCAGCAAGTGTGGTTGAGTGATAGTGATATATTAGGCCTCCCTTTTTGGGAGGTTTTTTTATATTATATATGGTAAACTAAAATTACTTGTGCAAAAAAAGAGGTATCGGATGTGGAAGAATTAACAGGATACGTTGAAAATATAATATTTAGAAATGCTGACAATGGCTATACTGTTATGGAATTTGCAGCAGATGAGATGCTTACCACCTGTGTAGGACTTTTTCCAGTAATTAACGAAGGGGAAAATCTTATAGTTCGGGGAGAGTATACCAATCACCCTACCTATGGCAAGCAGCTGAAGGTTTCTTCTTACGATGTGACAGAGCCTACCGACGAGGCTTCCATGGAGCGATACTTAGGCTCTGGTGCCATCAAGGGTATAGGCCCAAAGCTTGCCACCAGGATAGTTCACACCTTTGGGGCGGACACTTTTCGAATTATAGAGCAGGAGCCAGAGCGGCTGGCTGAGGTCAAGGGCATTTCCAGGGTAAAGGCCATGGAAATTTCTGATCAGATTGTATCCACCAGAGACATTCGCAATATCATGATTTTCCTGGATAAATACGGTATTCACGGTAATCTTGCTATAAAAATCTACAAGCGCTTTGGAAATGAGACCTACAAGATACTTCAGTCTAATCCATATCGTCTGGCAGATGAGATAGCTGGAGTGGGCTTTAAGACGGCAGATGAAATCGCCAGCCGCATAGGAATCAAGGTGGATTCAGAATTCAGAGTAAAGGGCGGCATCCAGTATATGCTGAGCCAGGCTGCCGGCATGGGCCATACGTATTTTCCTATGGAAGATCTAATAAGGATGTCGGCCCAGATGCTTGGCGTGGATGAGGAGACAGTAGAGCTACAGATAAATAACCTGGTCATGGATCGTCGTATCATCGTCAAGCGGTTGCCAGATGATACTAAGCAGGTATATAGCAGATCATATTTTCATATGGAAGAGGGCATTGCCTCTATGCTTTTTGACCTGGATCTTACCTATGATGTGGATAAAAATGATCTGGAAGAGACAATTTCTGCCATTGAAAAAAAGGGCAGCTACCAGTTAGATCAGCTACAGCGCAAGGCGGTTATTGATGCAGCGACTCATGGATTTTTTATACTGACTGGTGGACCTGGTACCGGAAAAACTACTACTATCAAGGCTATGATAGGGCTTTTTGAGCAGGAGGGTTACAATATTTTCCTAGCTGCTCCTACAGGCAGAGCTGCCAAGCGAATGAGTGAGGCCACAGGCTATGAAGCCAGAACTATTCATCGTATGCTTGAGGTGGTGGGGCGAAGCGACAATGAAGATGGAGAGGCTAGCTTTGCCCATTTTGAGAGAAATGAGCAAAACCCCTTGGAGTGCGATGTTATTATAGTAGATGAGATGTCCATGGTGGATGTGTCATTGATGTATGCCCTGCTTAAAGCTATTGCTCCAGGAACCAGGCTGATTATAGTGGGAGACGTGCATCAGCTTCCCAGTGTAGGGGCTGGCAATGTGTTAAAGGATATACTTTCATCAGACCGTTTCAGTGCAGTTACCCTGGAAAAAATCTTCCGTCAGGCTCAGGAAAGCGACATAGTTGTCAATGCCCACAAGATACACCAGGGCCAGCATGTAGTGCTTGATAATAAGTCCAAAGACTTCTTTTTCTTAAAGAGGGATGATGCCAATGTAATTATCAGTGTCATGCTGACACTTATTCAGGAGAAAATGCCTAAATACGTGGGAGCTCCTATGAGTGACATACAGGTGTTGACTCCTACCAGAAAGGGACTTATAGGCGTAGAGCGCCTCAACAATATATTGCAGCGCTACTTAAATCCAGCTGCAAAGGGCAAGAGAGAGTGGACCAATGAAAGCCGAATCCTTCGAGAGGGCGATAAGGTTATGCAGATAAAAAACAATTACCAGCTGGAGTGGGAAATAGAAGGCAATTACGGCATTACTGTGGATAAGGGTCTTGGAGTATTTAACGGAGATGTAGGCATCATTAAGGAAATTAACGACTGGGCAAAGACTGTGACAGTTATTTTTGATGAAAATAAAAAGGTGGATTACCCATTTACTGGCCTGGATGAATTGGAGCTGGCCTATGCCATTACCATACATAAGTCCCAGGGTTCAGAGTACCCGGCTGTGGTTATTCCTATGATGGAAGGTCCAAAGATGCTTATGAATCGTAACATTTTATACACAGCCATAACCAGGGCAAAAAAATGCGTCACCCTGGTAGGTGACGCAAATGCTTTTTATTCAATGATTGATAATACCTCTCAGGCCAAGAGATACTCAGGTCTCAAGGACAGGATTCTAGAGCTTGAGGGATAAATGTTTTTTGCAAATATCCAATAGCTTGAATTTCATAAGTTGTAAAAAGACTACCGTTACAGCACCTTTGTGATGTAGCGGTTTTTATTTTCTGGGGCAGACAAATCCAGCATGGAACCGTCATCCAGTTGAATAATAGGTCGTGAAAGGTTGTTTTTGTTGATATAGACTACACGACCACTGGTGGCGTCGTTTAGGATGGCACGGCTGTTGTTGTATATGGCGGCATAGCGCTGCAGAAAGGTCAGTATACACTTGGTATTGTATTTTTGCAGGCCTTCTTTTTCAAACTCATAAATAACCTGGAATGAACACAGTGGATCTCGGTAGGCTCTGCTGCAGGTCATGCCGTCGTATACATCAGCAATGGCTATAATGCTGGCAAAAGCATCAATCTCATGGTCACTAAGACCATGTGGGTAACCAGACCCGTCAGCTCTCTCATGGTGCTGGAGGGCAGCCAGAGGAATTCGTGAATCAAAGCCCTTGTTTTTAAGCAATTCGGCACCGGAAAGTGTATGTGATTTTACGAGCTCCCATTCTTCAGGGGTGTACTTGCCTGGCTTGTTTAGAATGTTTTCTGGAATCTGAGTTTTGCCAATGTCATGCAAAAGACCAGCTAGGGTCAGAGTGTTAAGGTCTGCTTTGTCAAGCTGCAGCCACTTGCCTATAGCTCGTGATATAAGAGCTACATTGAGGGAGTGGGCATAGACTGCATCCCCCACAGTGCGCATGTTGCCAAGTAAGTCAAAAAGCTCCAGGGATGTTTTTGACTTGAAAAGGGACTCACAATTCTCTAGAAGAAGGTCCTGACATTCACTGCCGCCGCCAGCTATAATGGCCTCGAAATTTTCTTTGAGATAGGAAATATTGAGGGCATAGTCTGACTGAAATTGCTGAAATTTTGGAGAGGACATGAGGCGCTGGGTATAGGTGGTTTTGTCGTTGGTGAAGTTTACCTCTTTGGCAGGTGCTTTTGGGGCAAGCGGCACTTCTTCCTTATGGGGAGCCACTTCTATAACAGGGTTCTCTACAGTGACTGTGGCTATCTTATAGAAGGTGCACTTTGCTATAAGCTGCCTGGTAAGGACTGCTCCTGCAGGAGCAATAATCTGGCCTAATTTGGTCACAACAGGCTCGGCTAGGATCATACCCTCTTTTAATTTATCTACCGTTAAATTAATCATAATTGATCTCCATGTGGTAAAAAACTCACCTTTATTATAAATGGTGCTTTTCTTGATAACAATAGAGCAAATGCGAAAAATCCGTGAAAAAAGGCCTATGTGTAGACAAACAAAGGCTAATGTATATTGAAGAATAAAAAATTAGGACGTAAAATTTCTTTTGCTTGGGCTAAACCTAAGTGGGAGTATTCAGATTTTTTTATTTTCAAGAAAGAGAGTATAAAAATGGAAAAGTTACTTTTTACTTCAGAGTCAGTAACAGAAGGCCATCCAGATAAGGTATGTGATGCCGTATCTGATGCCATCCTCGATGCCTGCATGGCACAGGATCCTATGAGCCGTGTTGCTTGTGAGACTGCCTCTTGTACAGGTTTTGTACTTGTTACAGGTGAGATCACAACAAAGGCACAGCTTGATATCCCTGCCATTGTTCGCAAGACTGTTCTTGAAATCGGTTATGACGATGGAAAGAAGGGCCTCGATGGAAATTCTTGCGCTGTTATGGTCGCTCTTGATCAACAATCCGCAGACATTGCTATGGGTGTTGACAAGGCTCTTGAGGCAAAGGAAGGATCACTTACAGATGACCTGGATACAGGCGCTGGTGATCAGGGTATGATGTTTGGCTATGCTACTAATGAGACAGCCGAGCTTATGCCTTATCCTATTTCTCTTGCTCATAGACTTGCTCTTCAGCTCACCAAGGTCCGCAAAGACGGTACCCTTAAGTACCTCCGTCCTGACGGAAAGACTCAGGTATCTGTAGAGTATGACGAGGCTGGCAAGCCACTTCGTCTCGAGGCAGTTGTTCTTTCTACACAGCATGATGAGGATGTTACTCAGGAGCAGATTCACGAGGACATCAAGAAGTATGTCTTCGATCCTATCCTTCCTGCAGAGCTCATCGATGACAAGACCAAGTTCTATATCAATCCTACAGGCCGCTTCGTTATCGGTGGCCCTCACGGTGATGCAGGTCTTACAGGCCGTAAGATTATTGTTGATACTTATGGCGGTATGGCTCGTCACGGTGGCGGAGCTTTCTCTGGTAAGGATTGCACCAAGGTAGACCGTTCTGCAGCTTATGCAGCTCGTTACGTTGCAAAGAATATCGTTGCAGCAGGTCTTGCTGACAAGTGTGAGATTCAGCTTTCTTATGCTATCGGTGTTGCACAGCCTACATCTATTATGGTTGATACCTTTGGCACAGGTAAGCTATCAGATGAAAAGATCGTAGAGATCGTTCGCGAGAACTTCGACCTTCGTCCAGCTGGTATTATCAAGATGCTTGACCTTCGTCGTCCTATCTACAAGGCTACAGCAGCTTATGGTCACTTTGGCCGTACAGATGTTGATCTTCCTTGGGAGGCTACTGACAAGGCTGAGACACTTAAGAAGTACTTATAATCGAATATGTGCTATAATGGGGGCATCTCTTTTGAGATGCCCCTGTTTTTTAACTCAGTGGTGGAAATTCCCTGTTCTAATGTCAAGTAAAAGTGGGGTTAACAATTTCGACTCAGATGCGGCTTAAAATTTGACAAAAGTTAAATGTTCCGCCAGGTATTTCTTTTGTAAGAGGATTATTTATGAAGCTCAAAACCAGACTTATTATTTCATTTTGCATAGTTATTTTTGTTCCTGTTATGCTTTTTGCTTTTATTGCATCACTAATAAAGGGAGTGCTGCTGGATCCATCCATCGACATTGTTATTATATCAGAAGAGGTAACAGAAAGCCTTAAGAGTTACATTCTCGCTGGAGACAGGTTTGATGCTATAGTTATGGATTTTTGCCTGTCTATGTTTATTATTTTAATTTTGACAGCTTTGATTATGGCATTTTGGATATACAGCGGCATTGCGCCAAAGTTTAAGACCTTGACAGAAGCTGCGGAAAATATCAAAAATGGCAATCTGGATTTTTCCATAGCTTGCCGTGGTAATGATGAGATGAGTGAGCTATGCAATGCCTTTGAGGACATGCGTATTCGTTTGCAAAATAATGCCAAGGACCGGCTTGAGGATGAAGAGGAGCAAAAGGCACTGATTTCTAATATTGCTCATGACTTAAAGACTCCAATCACAGCAATCAAGGGTTATTCGGAGGGCATACTTGACGGGGTGGCAGATACTCCGGAGAAGCAGGAAAAGTATATCAGGACAATTTACAATAAGGCAAATGAGCTCAATACTCTCATCAATGAGTTGACCCTATATACCAAGATTGATACCAACAAGATTCCATATAATTTCCAAAAGTTAAATGTGGCAGATTATTTTGCAGATGCCATCGAGGATTTGGGAATGGATCTGGAGAACCAGCATATTCGCCTTGACTATAGCAATTTTGTGGCACCGGATGTACTCATTATTGCGGATCCTGAGCAGTTGGGCCGCATTATTTCCAATATTGTGTCCAATTCGGTAAAATATATGCGTGCAGACGTGCAATCTCGCATAGGTTTTGTTATAAAAGATGTAGGAGATTTTGTTCAGATAGAGATATCGGACAATGGCAAGGGTATTGCAACCCATGATCAGCCATACATTTTTGACCGGTTTTTCAGAGCGGATACATCCCGCAACTCAGCGGCAGGAGGCAATGGCATAGGCCTTTCCATAGTCAAAAAGATAGTGGAGGATCACGGCGGCAAGATATGGGTTACCAGCAAGGAAAACGAAGGTACCACTATGTACTTTGTAATACGAAAATACGAGGAGGTAGTACATGAGTAGAATTTTGATTATAGAGGATGAAGAAACAATTGCAGAGCTGGAAAAAGATTACCTAGAGTTGTCCAACTTTGAGGTAGATATTGAGCTAGATGGCGAAAAGGGCCTGGCTAAGGCACTTTCAGAAAACTATGATATGTATATATTAGATCTGATGCTGCCAGGAATAGATGGCTTTGAGCTGTGCAAGCGTATTCGTGAAGAAAAAAATGTACCTATTCTCATGGTAAGCGCCAAGAAGGAAGAGATAGATAAGATTCGTGGCCTGGGACTAGGAGCAGATGACTATATCACCAAGCCTTTTTCACCAAGTGAATTGGTTGCCAGGGTAAAGGCTCACCTGGCAAGATACGACAGACTGGTGTCATCGCCAGCTATACAAAAGGACGAGATATGTATACGTGGCCTTCGTATAGACAAGGCCTCCCGCAGGGTGTGGATCAACGGCGAAGAGAAGATATTTACAGCCAAGGAATTTGAGTTGCTGTCGTTTTTGGCCGAAAATCCTAACGTCATATATTCCAAGGAGCAGCTTTTTGAGACTATCTGGGGCGAAGAATCCATAGGAGATATTTCAACAGTTACAGTTCACGTCAACAAAATTCGTGAAAAAATAGAGCTCAATACCTCAAAGCCACAGTACATAGAGACAATCTGGGGCGTGGGTTATCGTTTTAAGGTTTAGGGTATCATTGTTTTATTAACAATGATACTATTAGGATGAATGCTTTTATGGATATACTTTTTGAAGACAGTGACATAATAGTTTGCTATAAGCCTGCAGGCCTGGCTACTCAGACTAGAAGCATAGGACAAAAGGATATGGTGTCAGAGCTGATGGCTCATGTGGCCTCTCAGGGAATAAGGCCCGATATTCATGTGGTACACAGGCTGGATCAGCCAGTAGAGGGAGTCATGGTATTTGCAAAAAATGCCAAGGCAGCAGCTTCTTTGTCCAAGCAGGTGCAGCAGGGGGATTTTGGTAAGAGATATTATGCTTTGGTAAGCAAGGGAAATATTGCTCAGGAAGGTGTCCTTGAAGACTATATAATAAAGGACAATCGCACCAATCTTTCTTCTATTGCAGATAAAAATCAAAAGGCTGCCAAGGCGGCTAAGCTTTCTTATCACATAGTAGAGGAGCTGGAAGACAGTTATTTGGTGGACATCAAGCTTGACACAGGTCGGCACCACCAGATACGCTTGCAGTTTTCAAGCAGGGGGCTGCCTATTATAGGAGATATTAAGTACGGTGGCATTTCTACCGGACGACCTCTTGCTTTATGCTCCTATTTCATTGGCTTTAAGCATCCTGCAAGTGGCAAACGGATGGAGTATAGAATAGAGCCTCGGGGACTTGATTTTACAAAGGGTGGAAAAATTTGATTCAAATATTTATTTATGTCTTACTGGCCACACTGCTTGTAACAGCTGTGAATACAGTAGTTTTGGCAAAAAGAACAAAGGAAAAAAAGAATAAGCTGTATAAGTCCATCTTGGCTTTACACTTTGTTGGAATGCTGACCATATTAGCCTATGCATTGGCTATCAGTACTCAAAGCTATGACCTGGCCTATTTGGGTTACAGTGTATTTTTTTGTGGCATAGACTGGCTGCTTCTTATCATGACATATTATGCCAGACAGTATACCCAGACCTGGGAGGACTCCGCTGCCACCAATCTGGTTATGACTTTTATTGTAATTACTGACAATGTAAGTATGCTAACGGGCAATGTGTGGCATCATGCCTTTTCTATAGATAAGCTTGATTGTGGAATGGGGCATTTTTACTATGTTTTTTCTTCTACATCCTATTACTCTGTGCATCTTACTTTTTGCTATATCCTCGCTGCAGTTATTATATTTGTTTTGGGGAGGAAGGCATTCTATACAGGTGGTTTTCACAGAACCCGCTATCTGATTGTTTTGGGCATCTTCCTTTTGGTTTTGTTGGTAGATGGTGTCTTTTTGCTCTTTAACTTGCCGGTAGATATCTCTGTGATTTTCTACATGATAGGCTTCTTTTTAGTGGGATATTTTTCGCTGGTATACAATCCTAGGGCTTTTGTGGAATACATGCTGGCTTCATTGACGGAGAAGATGGAGTGCGCCATTATAGCCTTCGATGAAAATGACAATTGCATATACTCAAATCAGCGGGCTAATCACATGTTTGATACGACTAGTGACGGTGATTATTATAATGATTGGTTTGAAAAGTGGAAAAAAGGAAGGAAGAGCTGCGATATCGATAATGAAAGCTATAGCCAGGTAGTCCCGGGTGATGAGATTACACCTGAGTGCCACTATGACATTCATTTCAATAAAATATATGACAAAAAGGGCTATTATTGCGGCTGCTATTTTTCATATTATGATGTGACATCTGATTATATGGCTTATGAGGAGGAAAAATACAGACTGAGTCATGATACCTTGACAGGAGCCCTTAATCGAGAGAGCTTCTATGATAGTGTCAAACAGGCCTTTGCCAATTATCCGGATACAGACTTTGTTATAGTTTGCTCCAACGTTAAGGGCTTTAAGCTGATAAATGATATGTTTGGCTTTGATGCAGCAGACAGTGTCCTTGTTAAAATTGCCGATGTGATCAGAGAACGGCTGCGGGCAGGTTCCCTTTATGCTAGGCTGGAGGCAGACCGCTTTGCGGTACTTCTGCCAAAGGATAGGTTTTCTGAAGAGCTTTTCAGAGATGGTATACGAGAGATTGAGAATTATCTCAATAATAGCCAGTATAAAATGACTATCCATGTAGGCGTCTATGAGATATATGACAAGACTTTGTCGGTAGCTTCCATGTGCGACAGGGCATTTCTTGCCATTGATTCTATAAAAGACAGCTTTAAGGTGGATATTGCCTACTATGGCGATACCTTGCGTCATGATTATATGAATGAGCAAAAAATAATAGCGGAGTTTGAGACAGCTCTGGCAAGAGGTGAGTTTGCTATGTTTTTGCAGCCTTTAGTTTCCCCTGATGACAGCGTAAAACTGGCAGAAGCATTGGTGCGATGGGTTAGTCCTGAGAAGGGCATAGTGCCACCGGTTTCATTTATTCCAATACTTGAGCGAACAGGATATATATACAAACTAGACCGTTATATTTGGGAGCAGGCAGCCAAGAGACTTGCTCTATGGAAAGCCTGTGGCCATGAGGACAACTGTATTTCTGTCAACATTTCGGTGAAAGATTTTTACTATATTAATATATATGACACCCTGGTATCCTTAGTAGAGAAGTACAATATTGATCCATCTCGTCTTAAGCTGGAAATCACTGAGAGCATATTTATGACTGAGACCAATCGACAGCTGGAGATTATCAACACTCTTATTGATTATGGCTTTGTAATTGAAATAGATGACTTTGGAAGTGGATACTCTTCTTTGAACATGTTAAAAGAGGTACCTGCATCTATTCTCAAGCTTGACATGGCATTTTTATCTGTTACTAAAAATATAGATAAGAGTCGAAAGATATTAGATACCATTATAGCTTTGGCAAAGGCTCTCGATATGAAGGTAGTAGTTGAGGGGGTTGAAACCAAAGACCAGGTGGATTATCTGCGCAATGCAGGTACTGATTATCTCCAGGGCTTCTATTTTGATAAGCCGATTTCGGTAAATCAATTCGAAAAAAAATACTTGTAAAGGAAGATACATGACCTTACCAGCAGATGTAGAAAAAATAATAAATACATTGGAAGCAAGCGGACACGAAGCCTATGCAGTAGGCGGCTGTGTCCGTGACTGCATTTTGGGCAAAATACCTCATGATTGGGATATAACCACCTCAGCACAGCCTACTGATGTAAAGGCACTTTTTAAAAAGACCTTTGACACAGGCATAGAGCATGGTACAGTCACAGTTCTTATGGGAAAAACTGGTTACGAGGTGACTACCTACAGGATAGATGGCAAATATGAGGATGGAAGACATCCTTCAGAGGTGATTTTTACTGCCTCTCTTGAAGAGGATTTAAAGAGACGTGATTTTACAATCAATGCCATGGCCTATAATCCAGATAGAGGCTTGGTGGATCTTTTTGATGGCATGGCGGATTTGAAAAAAGGCATTATCAGGGCTGTTGGTAACCCTATAGAGCGCTTCACAGAGGATGCATTGCGTATGCTGAGAGCTCTTAGATTTGCAGCTCAGCTAGGCTTTGATATAGAGCCGGCTACCTATGAGGCTATTAAAACTCTGGCACCTACTCTTGATAAAATTTCCGCAGAGAGAATTCAGGTGGAGCTGGTAAAGCTGGTCACATCGGCTAATCCTGGCAGGATTAGGGATGTGTATGCCACAGGCCTTACCGCTATCTTTATGCCTGAATTTGATGAAATGATGATCACTGACCAGTGCACTAAGCACCATAAATACACAGTGGGCGAGCATACTATTCATGCCATGGAAAAAATAGAGCCAAACAGGATTCTCAGGCTTACTATGCTGCTTCATGATGTGGGCAAGCCGGTCTGTAAGACTACAGATGAAAATGGTCAGGACCATTTTAAGGGACATCCAGAGGCAGGAGCGGACATGGCAAGGGCCATACTTCGCAGGCTCAAGTTTGACAATGACACTATCTCTGCTGTAGTTAATCTGGTCCGCAACCATGACGACAGACCGGCAGTGACACCCCGCAATGTACGCCGCATGGCCATAAGGGTAGGGGAAGACAATATGGATGCCCTCCTTGCTGTAAAAAGGGCTGACACTCTTGCCCAAAGCGACTATCAGAGAGAAGAAAAGCTGCAATATATAGAAGATATAAGGGCAACTTTTTTACAGATCCAGGCAGATAATAATTGCTTGAAAATAAAGGACTTGAAGATAAATGGCAAGGATCTGATAGCAATGGGACTTCCTCAGTCCAATAAAATAGGCCTCATCCTAAAGACCTTATTTGACGAGGTTGTGGAGGAGCCTGAAAAAAATGACAGAGATTATTTACTCAAGCGGGCAAGGGAAATGATGTAATGAGAAAACATGTAATGAAAAGGGGCGTAAGGTTAATACTCTTGTCTGCTCTGGGACTCTCTCTTCTGTCAGGCTGTGGCAGGCAGACTGGCCAAAGTGGCGCTGTCAAGGTGAGGACAGGGCAGGCTGTGCAAAAAGCTGAAGAGATGGCGGAGGATTCGGAAAAGGCCGATGTCATTATAGAGGATAATGATGTCTATATTTTAGAGGAGCTTAACATGGCTGAGGAGACCCTGGCCTTGTACAATGTGTCCAGCAAGAAGCAGGTGAAGTATCGATATAACCTTACCACCAGGTTTTTGGATAAGTATGGCGACTCTGCCAGCTGGGCTCAGTTTAGCCCAGGAGATGCAGTGGTGATAGGAGATTTTCTTCCAGCATCAAAGGCTGTAACCATGGTGCAAAAAACAGATGCAGTTTGGACCTATGAGGATGTTACTCATTTTTCTATAGATAAGGATCGCAATGTTTTTACTATGGGAGGCAGCAACTATCAGTTGTCCACTTCTACTAAGGTCTATTCTGATTCCGCCAAAATACTTTTGTCAGACATTACAGAAAATGATGTGTTAAAGGTAGTAGGTCAGGACAAGTCTATAATAGCCATAGCAGTAACCACAGGCCATGGCTATATGGAGCTTAATAACACGGACCTTTTTGATGACAGTTTGATTTTTATAGGAAATAAAATAGTCACAAGAGTCTATAGCGGTGAAAAAATAGAGGTGCCGGAGGGCAGCTACAAGGTGACGGTGGCCAACGATGGCTGGGGTGGTACGGCAGAGTTTACTGTGGAAAGAGATGCCACAACTATTGTGGATTTGGACACTATGAAAGGCGAGGGGCCATCATACTGTCAGTTGACCTTTGAGGTGACGGTGCCTGACACCTATGTATATGTGGATGGTAAGCAGGTTGATACATCTGAGGCTGTATCGGTTCGCTATGGTACCCATAAACTGGTGGTGGATTGTGAGGGCTATACTTCATGGTCCAAGACCTTGGTGGTTAATTCATCTTCAGCTACCATCACTCTTAATATGGATGAGGTGCAGCAGGACGACACTATAACAAGCAGCACTAGTAGTGGCACAGATGAAAGCTCTGACACAGCTGGTAGCAATACTGCAACAAGTGATACTGCTGCTAGCGAGGATAAGGAAAAAAGCAGCACGGCAACAGCTGATTCTCAGGTAGATTATTTGTCGACAATTGCAAATTTGTTGAGCAATTTATCTAATTAGATAGCAGCTATAGTACATTTTTGATTATTCTAGAACTAGGCAAAATTATCTAAATGACACATTAAAAGTGGGGTAAAATTACACATTAATCAAGATAAAAAGACACCTGTCTATTAAAATGCCGCAAGTGTTGAAAATACTTGATTTGTTTCAAGCTATAAAAAAATATGAATTTAGTAAAAATGCAAGTAATATATCTTAGTAATAGTGTAAGAATTTTGGCCTATAAATTTGTGACAAACTGTAAAAACCTTATAAAATGGGCATTTTTTAAATATTTTTTGTTGACAGAGTAATGGTAAAAGATTATAAAGGGTAATGAAATATTTAAGGGGGAACACTCCTAAAAATTAAATTCTCGAGGAGGAATAGTAATGAACAAGACAGAATTAGTAGCAGCAATTGCTAGCAAGGCTAATATCTCAAAGAAGGACGCAGAGGCATCTGTAAAGGCTTTTACAGAGGTTGTTGCTGAAGAGCTTAAGAAGGGTGAGAAGATCCAGCTTGTTGGCTTCGGTACATTCGAGGTTTCTGAGAGAGCAGCTCGTACAGGTAGAAATCCACAGACAGGCGCTGAGATGAACATTCCTGCATCTAAGGCTCCAAAGTTTAAGGCTGGTAAGGCTCTTAAGGATTCTATCAACTAGTTTTGATGGATATTATGGAGTCCGGGTTTCCGGGCTCCTATTTTTAATTCAGAGGAAAGTGAGTCCCATGAATTAAAAACGCTCCGCCAGGATGCGCACTCGGCGCAAAGGAAAAATAGGCCAGGCGAAGCTTATAGAAAAAGGATAAGTATGAGATTAGACAAATTTTTAAAGGTTAGCCGCCTTATAAAACGCCGCACAGTAGCCAACGAGGCCTGTGATGCTGGCCGTGTTATGGTCAACGGTAATGTGGTAAAGGCTTCCTATAACGTAAAAATAGGTGATATAATAGAGATTGCTTTTGGCAATAAAAATGTTAAAGTAGAGGTCCTTGATATTCAGGACACTACCAAAAAAGAAGCAGCCTCAGAGCTGTTTAGATATCTGTAGTAAGAGTATTGTTTGGACTTTTAAAAGTATGACCAAAACAAGTTACAGAATAAGATGATTTTGACGATAAATACTTTAGAGAGATAGTTTTGATTCTCTAAAGGATAAGTATATATGGCAAGAATAAATAAAAAATCCTACGGACGACGAAAGAAAACCTCTACAGGCAGAATATATGTCACAGTTATTATGCTTTTTGTGATTGTGGTTATGGGCATTCAGATAGTTAATCTCTATCAGAAAAATGAAAGCTACAAGGCTGAAGAAGAGTCTCTGCAAAAGCAGCTTGATGATGCCAATGACGAGAAGGATAGGCTTGCTAAGGAGGAAGAGCGTTCTAAGACGGACGAATATGCAGAATCGGAGGCTTCTCAGAAGCTGGGGCTGGTACATGACAATTGGATCATTTTTAGAGAAAAAGAAAATTAGAGCTTATATTCAAAAATACAATATGCTTGAGAAGGGCGACAGCCTGGTTATTGGCTTATCCGGTGGACCAGATTCTGTCTGCCTTTTTTTTGTGCTGTTAGCCCTCAGGGAAGAATATGATTTGAAAATCACTGCAGTCCATGTCAATCATATGATTAGAGGAGAGGCGGCAGATGCAGATCAAGCCTTCGTAAGAGAGCTTTGTAAAAAGCATGGTATAGACCTTGTGGCTGAAAAAATAGATATTCCATCCTTGAGTTTAGAGAGTGGTCGTTCTTTAGAGGAGGAGGCCAGGCTTGCCAGATATAGTCTTTTTGAAAAGGTGAGACAAGAGATGCTTTTGTCAGGAGTAAGAAGCAGCAAGATTGCTATTGCTCATAATGCAGATGACAATGCCGAGACTGTACTTTTTCATATGGCAAGGGGCTGCGGCCTTGAAGGGATATGTGGAATAAGTCCTGTGAGGGAGAACATAATAAGGCCACTTCTTGCTGTGTCCAAGGCAGATATTGTGGATTTTTTAGATAGCCAGGGAATATCATATTGCATCGATGCTACCAATAGTGACGTGGATTATGATAGAAACAGAATAAGGCACAACATAATGCCTCAGATGTGCCAGGTTAACAGCCGGGCCTTGGACCATATATGTCAAATGACAGAAAAATTACAGGAAGTATCCACCTATATTGGTAAGGAGGCTGATGCTCTTTTGGCGGCTGCAAAAAAAGACAATGGTTTGCTTAGAAGCGGGCTCCTTGAAGCCCATCCTTTGGTGCAAGCCACAGCCTTAAAGCATTATTTAAGCTCTTACATGCCTGAAAAGAAGGATGTATCCCAAATCCATATAGATCAGGCTTGTGCACTCCTTTCGGCTGACGGAGAAAAGAGACTAGATTTACCCCATGGAAGGACCCTTGTCTTATCCTATGACCTGCTTTATGTTGAAGAAAATAGTGCAGAAGCTGGAAGGCAAGACGTTCTGGGGCAGGCGCAGGAGCAGTTTGAATTTAGGGATTTTCCTATGACGGAGGGCATGACCTATCCGCAAAATACCTATACTAAATGGTTTGACTATGATAAAATATCCTCTGATGTTGTGATTAGAACCCGGCAGCCAGGGGATTATCTGGTAATAAATTCCCAGGGCGACAAGAAGTCTATAAAGGATTATTTTGTCAATGAAAAAATACCTCGCAGTATGCGTGACAGTCAGCTGCTAGTATGTGATGGCAGTCATGTTATGTGGGTAGTAGGTCACAGAATAAGCTCCTACTACAAGATAAGTGAGGCAACCAGCCGTGTGTTGGAGATTACTTGTGAGAAAGGATAGTTATGGGCGAAACAATTAAAGTGCTGTTACCAGAAGAAGAGATAACAGCCAGAATTGCTGAGCTTGGTGCTCAGATCAGCAGTGAATATGAAGGACAGGAAGTTTTTTTGGTTTGCATCCTCAAGGGAGCAGCTCCATTTGCATGCGAGCTTGCCAAGAGAATTACAGTTCCTGTTATTATGGATTTTATGGCTACCAGCAGCTATGGAAGCGGCACGGTATCATCAGGTCATGTCCAGATAAAGAAGGATCTTGATATGGATTGCACCGGCAAAAATGTCATTATTGTTGAGGATATTATAGACAGTGGCAATACATTAAGCTTCCTTAGCCAGGTCTTTAAGGACAGAAAGGCTAAGTCTGTCAAGATATGTACTCTCCTTGACAAGCCGGAGCGCCGTGAGGTAGAGGTTGCTGTAGATTATACAGGCTTTACCATTCCAGATCAGTTTGTTATAGGCTATGGCCTTGACTATGATCAGAAGTACCGCAACCTGCCATATATAGGCGTGGTTGAGTTCGACTAGGAGGAGTACCTTTGAAAAGAAATAGAACAGGCTTTATTTTTTATGCACTTTTTATAGTGGTTATAGTTATGCTTTTTTACTCATCTATGACTACAAAAACCAGTGATTACAGCTACAGTCAGTTTGAAAAAGCGCTTTCGACAGATGATATCACTTCAGCTGCCATAGCCCAAAACCAGCAGGTGCCTACTGGTACTGTAACAATTACTATGGCTGATGGCAGTAAAAATATCCTTGTGGTATCTGATGTCAATGATATACAGGATGAGTTAATTGCGGCGGGTGTTTCCTATACCTTAGGGGATGTGCCACAGGACACATGGATTTCTGAGCTTTTCCCTATGCTTATAGTCCTTGCAGCAGCATTTCTCTTATTTATGATTATGATGAATGCTCAGACGGGAGGCGGCGGAGCCAATGCCAAGATGATGAATTTTGGCAAGTCCAAGGCTAAGATGACCAACAAAGAAGATATTCACACTACTTTTGACAATGTAGCAGGTCTTCGTGAGGAAAAGGAAGAGGTAGCCGAGCTTGTGGATTTTTTGAAAAATCCAGATAAGTATACAAAGATAGGAGCCCGTATTCCAAAGGGTGTTATCATGGTGGGCCCTCCAGGTACAGGTAAGACTCTTTTGGCCAAGGCTATAGCAGGAGAGGCTGGGGTTCCATTTTTCTCTATCTCAGGTTCAGACTTTGTAGAGATGTTTGTAGGTGTTGGCGCCTCACGTGTGCGAGACTTGTTCGAGGAAGCTAAGGCAAATGCTCCTTGTATTGTATTTATCGATGAGATAGATGCGGTGGCAAGAAAGCGTGGTACAGGTATGGGCGGTGGCCATGATGAGCGTGAGCAGACCTTGAACCAGCTTCTTGTAGAGATGGATGGCTTTGGTGTCAATGAGGGCATTATTGTCATGGCAGCTACTAACCGTGTAGATATATTAGATCCTGCCATTATGCGACCAGGGCGTTTTGACCGTAAGGTATATGTGGGTCGTCCAGATGTAGGTGGCCGTGAGGAGATTCTTCGAGTTCATGCCAAAAACAAGGCTCTGGCTGAGGATGTTGACCTGCAGCAGGTAGCTCAGACCTCAGTGGGATTTACAGGTGCTGACCTGGAAAATCTTCTTAACGAGGCAGCTATTTTAGCAGCTGGTGATGACAGAGCTTACATTACACAGGACGATATTAAAAAATCTTTTGTCAAGGTAGGCATAGGTAAGGAAAAGCATTCTCGTGTTATTTCCGAGAAGGAAAAGAAAATTACAGCTTACCACGAGGCTGGACATGCCATACTTTTCCATGTACTTCCTGATGTGGGCCCAGTGTACTCTGTTTCCATTATTCCTACCGGAGCTGGAGCAGCAGGCTATACCATGCCTCTTCCAGAAAAGGATGAGATGTTTAATACCAAGGGCAAGATGACTCAGGATATTATAGTGTCTCTTGGTGGCCGTGTGGCTGAAGAGCTTATTTTTGACGATGTGACTACAGGAGCATCCAACGATATCAAGAGGGCTACCCAGACAGCTAGGGACATGGTGACAAAGTATGGCTTCTCTAAGAAGATAGGCACTATTCATTATGGTGACGATGATGACGAGGTGTTTATCGGTCGCGACCTGGCTCACGCCAAAAGCTATGGAGATGGCACTGCAGCAACTATTGATGCTGAGGTTAAGCGCATCATAGACGAGTGCTATGACAAGGCTACAGCTATTATTAAGGAAAATGAGGAGGTACTCCATTCCTGCGCTAAGCTTCTTCTTGAAAAAGAAAAGATTGGTAGAGAGGAATTTGAGGCTCTTTTTGAAGCTTAAAGAAGGAAAAAAGGCAGCTGATCAGGGAGTGAATGCTAGGGTTTGTGCAAAATACACAAAAGGTTATGCGAAAATATGTAAAGTTTGTGCACACTTAATTGTTGCACCGACATATAATAAACATCGTAAAAACCCCCCAATACATTATATAATTTTTACTAACCCCATAGTAAAAATACCTTCTCCTAAAAAGACAGCGATCGTAGCTGTCTTTTTTTCCGTTTAAAATCTTTTTTATCCCAGAGGTAGATTAAATGAATATCGAAGCTATATATTCAGATGGTACAAGTGAATACAGAAATCCCGCTGAGCCAAAAGCTGGGGATTTGGTTACTTTTTATTTAAGAGCATACAGAGACGATTGTCTGAATGTCAGTCTTATATCTCAGGACAGGTCCATGACCGTTCCAATGAAGTACGATTATACGGCAGGTGTCTTTGATTATTATAAGTGTCAGGTTAAGATGGATGAGGCGGTCTTTTATTACAGCTTCGAGATAATAGGAGACGGGGAGCATTATTTTTTTGACCGGGTAGGCCTTTTTAGAGACTACAGGCATTTTTATCAGTTTGCTATTCAGCCGGGCTTTTCTACACCAGACTGGGCCAAGGGTGCAGTTATGTACCAGATATTTGTGGACCGTTTTTGCAATGGAGACAAGTCCAATGATGTGCTGACGAATGAATACAATTATGTGGGTTCAAATGTTACGGCAGTAAGTAATTGGGATGATTTGCCAGCTAATCTGGATGTAGGCAGATTTTATGGCGGCGATCTGGCGGGTGTTAGACAAAAATTCAACTATCTCAAGAGCCTTGGGGTAGAGGTTATTTATTTTAATCCTCTGTTTGTGTCACCATCTAGTCACAAGTACGATATAGCAGATTATGACTATATTGACCCACATTTTACCATTATAAAAAATGACTCCGGCGATTGCCTGGCGGAGGGGGACCATGATAATACCCATGCCAGTCGTTATAAGAAGCGAGTTACCAATATAGAAAATCTGGAAGCAAGCAATCAGTATTTTGCTGACTTTGTGGCGGAGGCTCATGCAGCAGGCTTTAAGGTTATATTAGATGGTGTATTTAATCATTGCGGCTCCTTTAACAAGTGGCTTAATCGAGAAAAAATATACACCAAAGAGGAGGGACATCCGGCTGGAGCCTATGAAAGTAAGGATAGTCCTTATAAGTCTTATTTTAGCTTTTTTGATGAAAATGCCTGGCCAGATAATCATACCTATGATGGCTGGTGGGGCTTCGATACCTTACCAAAGCTTAATTATGAGGGGTCTGAGAAGCTCTATAGCTATATCATGGATATTGGCCGCAAGTGGGTTTCGCCTCCTTATAATTGTGATGGCTGGCGACTTGATGTAGCAGCTGACTTAGGGCATAGCGAGGACTTTAACCATCAATTTTGGCGTGATTTCAGGTCTGCGGTAAAAGAAGCCAACCCCAATGCTATTATCTTAGCAGAGCACTATGGCAATCCAAGTGCCTGGCTGCAGGGGGATCAATGGGATACTGTAATGAATTATGATGCATTTATGGAGCCTTTGTCCTACTACCTTACAGGTATGGAAAAGCACTCCGATGAGTATCAGGCTTCTGCCCTTGGAGATGGTGAGAGATTTAAAAATACCATGCTGCATTTCATGGCTAGAATGAAGACTCCTTCATTGTATGTGGCTATGAATCAGCTTTCCAACCATGATCATTCTCGTTTTCTAAGTCGAACCAATCATGTAGCAGGACGAGTGGCAGATCTGGGACACAAGGCGGCTGAGGAAGGAGTCAGCATACCTGTCATGAAGCTGGCTACCCTTGTGCAGCTTACCTGGCCAGGAGCTCCTACTCTTTATTATGGAGATGAGGCTGGAGTTTGCGGATTTACAGATCCTGATAATCGTCGCACCTATCCATGGGGCCATGAAAATAGAGGCTTGATTGATTTTAATCGGGATATGATTATGCTTCATAAGAGCAGCACATCTATTAAAAGGGGTTCATTTCGTTTTTTGAATTGTGGCAAGGATTATATTAGCTATTGTCGCTTTAATAAGGATGAGGCTATAGTTGTGGCTATTAATAGCGGCGCAGAGGCTCAGGAAATTAATGTACCAGCCTGGCTTGCGGGAGTTCCACTTGACACCGCCATGACACAGATTATGATAACAAACGAGCTGGGATATTCTATAATGCATATTGAACGACCGGTTATACACGGTAATCTTAAGGTTACAGCCGGGCCATACACTGGCCTTGTATTCAAGGCTTGCCTGCAATAATATCGTTTACAAAATATCACAAGATATAGTATAATTTATCCAAAGTTGTGATGATTTATCACAAGCACTAGTATAGTAGCCGTTAGCGGGACGGCTTGTAAGTCAGCTTTTTATTTGGGAGAATTATTATGGAGCAGAACTATACCAGTCAAGGCGATATAGATGAGCACACACTTGAAGCTTGGGACCAGGAGCTAAAAAAGGCGTGGGAGGCTTTGCTCAAGGAAAGGCGAGAGGTAGAGGCCAGGGCACAGCGCTTGTCTCAGCAGGAGCTGCAGTTCAATATCAAGTGGGAGTTTCTTATTTCTGAGACTCAGAAGTTGGCTGAGGACAAGAAGCATTTTGAGCGTCGCAAAAAATTCTTTGACATGGTTCAAAAAGCGGATAAGGAGCCATACTATGAGGACCATAAGTCTGATAGTATAGTTCATGGCGACATGTTCTTTTCGGGAGTTTCTACTAAGCAGGCCTTGAAAAAGCGCTATAAGGACCTTATCAAGATATATCATCCGGATGAAGAGTCGGGAGACAATGAGACAGTCCAGGAGATTAACAGGGAGTACGCTTCCTTGAAGCAGGTTCTTTAATCCGAAGTGAGACTAAAATTCGTCGTGTAAGATGGACGGATAGTCTTGATATGATATAAAATAAATTTACAGGTGTGGATTATTCAACAAAAGTGAGTAATCTGCACCTTTTTTGTCTATTTAAAATTTAATATATTTTTTAGAATATTGTGTAAAAATGAGTGACAAGTTGAAAAATAGATGTTATTCTAGAAGTCGTGATTTTAGCGTACTTTTATAAACAAGTATAAGATTGATGAGGTATGCAAAAACGCATTAGGTAAGTTATCTTATCGAAAATATGGATTATTTCCTTAAGGAGGAAAAGGATGAAGAAGAAGATTGCATTATTACTTGCAACAGCTATGACAGTATCTATGTTCACAGCTTGCGGTAGCAGCGATGAGGCAGCTACAACAGAGACTACAGGGTCAGCAGAGTCTACAGAGGCAGCTGGCAACAAGACTATCGACAATTTGGAGGTAGCTTTCGTACCTTCAAGAGAGCCAGATGAGATTGTTACTGCTACAGAGCCATTGAAGGAGCTTTTACAGACAGAGATGTCTACTTTAGGCTATGATATTGCCAATGTTAATATCACAGTTGGTACAAGCTTCGAAGCAGTAGGCGAGGGTCTTGAGGCAGGTACTATTGATGTAGGATTTATTCCAGGTGGTACATATGTACTTTATGATGACGGAGCAGAGGTTCTTTGCACAGCTACAAGAGATGGTCTTTCAATAGATTCAGACAACGCAAAGGATTGGAACGATCAGGCTCCAACAGAGGCTATTTCTGATCAGGTTACATACTATCGTGCACTTATCGTTGCTGGCCCTTCAGAGGCTGGTAAGGCAGTAGCAGAGAAGATTAACAATGGCGAAGAGCTTACATGGGAAGATCTTGATGGTCTTAACTGGGGCGTAATGGGACCTACATCTTCTGCAGGTTATATTTATCCAGCTCTTTGGATTCAGCAGAATTACAGCAAGAACATTACAGATTTGACACATGCAGTTCAGTGTGATTCATATGGTACAGCATTTGCTCGTCTTGCACAGGGACAGCTTGATGTTCTTTGTACATATGCAGATGCACGTCGTGACTACGAAGATAAGTGGAATTCTGAGTATGCTATGACTAATAGCATTTGGGATGACACACAGGTAATCGGTGTTACAAAGGGCATCTTCAATGACACTATTTCAGTATCAAAGACTTCTGAGAACATGCAGGATGCTGATTTTAAGGCAGCTTTACAGCAGGCATTTATCAACATCGGTTCTACAGATGAAGGTAAGGAAGTTATTGCTATCTACAGCCACCAGGGCTACGTAGCTGGTAATGATGCTGATTATGATTCAGAGCGTGAGGCACAGGATATTATCAAGGAGCTTCGTGCAGAGTAGTTTGGTCGCCTGAGCTTTTGGGACAGCACGTGATTTTTGGGGAGGTAGAGCAAAATGGTACTCTGCCTCCTTTTTTTGAGAAAGGAAACAAACCATGATTAAATTCGAGAACGTGGGCAAAAAATATCCTAATGGATATGAGGGCCTGAAAAATGTTAATTTAACCATAGACCAGGGAGAGTTTGTAGCTATTATTGGTCTTTCAGGTGCTGGTAAGTCTACACTGATCAGAACAATTAACCGCATGCACGATGTTACAAGTGGTACTCTTACTGTAGATGATGTGGATGTTATGACACTTTCTGGCAAGTCTCTTCGCAGATTTAGAAGAAAGATTGGTATGATTTTCCAGTCCTTTAATCTTATTACCCGTACCACAGTAATCAATAATGTACTTACTGCCTTCGTTCCTGATATGCCATGGTGGCGTTCACTTTTTGGTATATATACCAAAGAAGAAATCAATAAGGCACTGGAATGTCTTGATAAGGTAGGCATCGTAGAAAAGGCTTATGTTAGAGCAGACCAGTTGTCAGGTGGACAGCAGCAGCGAGTTGCTTTGGCACGTACACTTGCACAGAATCCTGAGATAATTCTTGCTGATGAGCCAGTAGCAGCACTTGATCCTGTCACAGCCAAGCAGGTTATGGATGATTTCGTCAATATCAACGAGTCCATGAATATCACTATCCTTATTAATATCCATCATGTAGATTTGGCTTTGAAATACTGTAAGCGAGTAATCGGTATACGTGCCGGAGAGATAGTATATGATGGACCATCTGATAAGGTGGATGATGCAGTGCTTGCTCAGATATATGAGGGCGCTGAAGAGGAGTTGGCAGCAGCTACTTCAGGTGGCATCAAGGAGGACTAGTTATGAAATTATATGATAAGCTTTTCCCTCCAAAGGTGCATAAGCTTGCAGATGGACGTGAAGTCCTTCAGCCTAGGTCAAGAGCACCTTTGTATGCAGTTATAGTTGTGATTTTTTGTATCATTTCTATCAAGGTTACAGCCTTTGATCCATCTACTTTGGCTAAAAGAGGTGGGGAGTTTTTTGTTGTATTTGGACAGATGATTCCTCCAAATGTATCTTACACAAGCAGTGTTATTACTCCTATTTTGGACACTATAAAGATGTCTCTCTTAGGATCATTTATTGGTTCAGTTCTTAGTATACCTTTTGCCATGCTGGCCAGTACTAATGTCTGCAAAAACAAGGTGGTTGTAGGTATTATGCGTCTGATGTTTAGTATCGTCAGAACCTTGCCTACACTGGTATCTGCTCTTATTGCTACATTTATTTTTGGTCTGGGTACTATCGCTGGAACCACCGCTATTGCAGTATTTTCATTTTCTTATATAGGCAAGATTCTCTATGAGGAAATAGAGACAGTTGATATGGGAGCTTTTGAAGCCTTAGAGGCAATGGGAGCTACCAAAGCAAAAGCTTTTATGTCTGCTATTGTGCCACAGGTTATGCCAAGCTTCTTATCTAACAGCTTGTATAACTTCGAGGGTAATGTTCGTTATGCAGCTGTCCTTGGTTATGTAGGCGCCGGTGGTATAGGACTTATATTAAATGAGCAGTTGGGATGGCGTGAATATCCTAACGTAGGCACTATTCTTATAGTCCTTTTTGTCACTGTATTTATTATCGAGAGTATCTCGAGAGCCATTCGTCGTAAGCTTGTATAGAAAGGAGGAGCAGGATGAACGAAAGAATTGAAAAAGCCTATGCCAATCGTCCAAAGGACTGGGTATGGCATCTTGCAATTGTAATAGTTGTTGTAGCTCTTCTTTGGTGGAGCTTAGGCGCAATGGAGACAGCTGGCACTACCTCAAATGGCGGTGTTATGGCTCTCAATATTTTAAATGGTATTATTCACCCAGATACAGATTTGCTCTTTGATCTGTCAACAAGCGGTGTCTTATATCTGCTTTTGGAAACTCTTTGTATTGCTTTTATGGGTACAGTGGTTGGCGCGATTTTTTCTATTCCATTGGCATTTATTTCGGCTAACAATTTGGCGCCTAAGCCAATAGCCTTCATTGGTCGTATTGTCATTATGATGGTGCGTACAGTGCCTGCATTTGTATATGGTCTTATATTTATTCGTGTTACAGGCCCTGGAGCATTTGCTGGTCTCATGACTATGTCACTGTGCTCTATAGGTATGGTTTCTAAGATGTACATCGAGGCCATTGAGGATTTGGATACCAAGATTATCGAGTCTCTTGACGCGGCAGGCTGCAATACATGGCAGAAGATTCGTTTTGGCATTTTACCACAGCTTATGCCAAACTTTGCATCTACAGCTATATATCGTTTCGATATCAATTTGAGAGATGCTACAGTACTGGGTCTTGTTGGAGCTGGTGGTTATGGTGCTCCTCTTATTTTCGCCATGAATGCTTATAGATGGAATGAGGCAGGCTCTATTCTGATAGGTCTTGTTATTCTTGTTCTTATCATTGAGTGGCTTTCTACCAAAATAAGAGTAAAGCTTACCAGAGGTTAATTATTTATGAAAAAAGATTTTACTATATATTACACGTCGGACACCCATGGCAAGGTGCTTCCTGTAGATTATGCAAGTGGAGCCTTCAAAAGACGCGGCTTGATGGAGATAGCCCAGGGCATATCAAAGGATGGTAATACTATAGTAGTTGATGGAGGTGACTCTTTACAGGGGTCACCTTTTATCAGCTATTATTTAGAACATCAGGGAGATTTTAATACCCATCCTATAGCTTATGGATTCAATGCTATGGGGCTAGATGTCTATACTCTAGGCAATCATGACTTTAATTTTGGCTATGAGGCCTTGCTTGACTATACATCATCTGTAAATGCCACCTTAGTCTGCGCCAATGTGGAGGATAAGCCAGGTCAGCTTGGAATAAAAAAGACTTATATTAAGACCTTGGAAAATGGTCTGAAGGTTGGCTTTACAGGCCTCGTTACAGATTATGTTAATTTGTGGGAAAAGCCGGAGCACATGGTTGATTTTGTGGTGACAGATCCGCTTAAAGCTGCAAAGGATGCCTTGGCTGAGCTTCAGGGCAAATGCGATGTGACAGTTTGCATATATCACGGTGGCTATGAGAGGGATTTGGTGACAGGGGAAAGCCTTACTTCGTCTCGTGAAAATATAGCCTGTCAGCTGGCTGAGGAGACTGATTTTGACCTTCTTTTGACAGGCCATCAGCATATGGCTGTAGAAAAGGTGGTATTGAATGGAACATACAGCCTGCAGCCACCTTGTGATGCAGACAAGTATTTTCGCATTGATGTTTCATGTGATGACAATGATAAAAGCCTTGCATTTGACAGCCATCTTGTGGATATAGAAAAGGACTGCGAAAAAGATTCTTATGCAGCCCTCCAACCATTGGAGGATGCTACAGAAAAGTGGTTAGATCAGGAGATAGGTCGCTTGCAAGAGGCTATAGAGCCAGAAGAAAAGCTTGACGTGGCCTTGCGCGGCAGCAAACTGGCAGCCTTATTTAATGAGATTATGCTTTCTGCCACAGGGGCAGATTTTGCCTGCTCTTCTTTGGGCAATAAGCTGACAGGCTTTCCTGAGTCAGTGAGCATAAGGTCGGTTTACACAGCCTATGAGTTTGCCAATATCCTTACAGTCAAGACTGTTACAAAGGCAGTAATTAAAGAATGTCTTGAGCGATGCGCCTGCTATTTGGATCTTGATGAAGAAGGCAGAGTATATATAGGCGACACATTCTTAAAGCCTAAAATAGAGCATTACAACTACGATTTTTATGCCGGCTTAGACTATGCTTTTGATTTGACAAAGCCAAGGGGACAGCGGGTAGTAAGGCTTAATAAGCTTGATGGCAGTCCACTTTTGGATGATGTCACATATGCCCTTGTTACCAGTGACTACAGAGCCACAGGTACTGGTGGCTATGAAGCCTTGGGTAAGTGTCCGGTGGCTTTTGCAGGTGCCGACAATATGCAGGATTTGATTATAGATTACATCAGAAATCACGATATAATAGAGATACCAGATAATTATCGCTTTGAAGTGATATACTAATTATGAAGGTATTTTGTAGCTTGGACTACAAGAATAGTGTTATGTAAGTTATGTAAAAGGACATAATTTATTGGGGGTGATTTCTATGAAAAACTATTCAGAGGATCCTACAAGACAGTATCATATTCAGGTTGCTCCTGGCGAGGTGGGGCGTTACGTTATTATGCCAGGTGACCCAAAAAGATGCGAGAAGATAGCTAAGTATTTTGATAATCCGGTATTTGTGGCAGACAATAGAGAATTTGTTACCTATACAGGCACCTTGGATGGGGTAAAGGTGAGTGTTACATCTACTGGTATCGGTGGACCTTCTGCTTCTATTGCAATGGAGGAGTTATATCGCTGCGGAGCTGATACATTTATTCGCATCGGCACCTGCGGCGGCATGCAGCCTGAAGTAAAAAGCGGTGATATTGTAGTAGCAACTGGTGCCATCCGTATGGAAGGAACCAGCAAAGAGTATGCCCCTATTGAGTTTCCTGCAGTAGCCAATCTTGATATTACAAATGCCCTTAGAGATTCTGCAAAAGACTTAGGCTTTTCATATCATGCAGGAGTTGTCCAGTGCAAGGATGCCTTTTATGGTCAGCACGAGCCGGAAAAAATGCCAGCAGGATATGAGCTTAGTGCAAAATGGGAAGCTTGGAAGATGCTGGGATGTCTTGCTTCAGAGATGGAATCTGCAGCTATGTTTGTGGTTGCCAGCAAATTAGGGGCCAGAGTAGGTTCATGCTTTTTGGTAATGGCCAATCAGGAGAGAGAAAAATTGGGACTTGAAAATCCTGTAGTACATGATACAGATGGAGCTATTCGAGTTGCAGTAGAAGCCCTTCGAAAATTAATAGCAGAAGATGAGGCATAGGATATGGAAAATGCAATTTTGCCAGAGGATAAAATTAAAGAACTTATTCAAACTGCAATAGATCAGTTACAGTTTTCTTATGCGCCCTATTCCAATTTCAAAGTAGGAGCAGCCTTGCTTGCAAAAAATGGGGATATATACACAGGCTGTAATATAGAAAATGCCGGATATACACCAACTAACTGTGCTGAAAGAACTGCAATTTTTAAGGCAGTAAGCCAGGGGGTTAGAGAATTTGATGCAATTTGTATTGTAGGTGGAAAAGATGGCCTGCTTACAGAATATGCACCTCCATGTGGTGTCTGCCGTCAGGTTATGAATGAATTTTGCAATCCAAAAGCATTTAGGATTATTCTGGCAACAGATCAAGACCACTATGATATCTATACCTTAGAGGAGCTGCTTCCTCTGGGATTTGGTCCTGGAAATATTTTGTCTTAGTGAGATTTTTTAGCGTTTACAAAATAACTAGCCTATTCACTTGTTTGCAAATCCGATTGCACAGTCCAAAAAGCCTCAGCGTAGCCCGATTTTATAGCGTTATAATAGTGGGTTGACTTACTGGGAAGAATAAATAAGATTTTCATTTAGTGTAATTACTTTGCTGAGTAAACGTTGGTTAATTCGCTGATGAGTATTGATAGAATTCTAGTAGTGTGCAATTACATTGTCTACTAAAGTAACAATAAATGGGGAGGAATTTGCCATGGGAAAATATAAGAGAATTTTTGTAGTGGTACTTGATTCTTTAGGAATCGGAGCCATGCCAGATGCCGAAGCTTTCGGGGATAAGGGAGTCAACACCTTTGGCCATATTTGCGACTTCAGGGGCAAGCTTACTATTCCCAACTTAGAAAAATTAGGCATGCTTCATCTGTGCCAAGGAGGAAGTATGAGCCCGGTGGGAGAACCAATGGGGCACATAGCTAAACTAAAAGAAGCAAGCAATGGCAAGGACACCATGACCGGCCATTGGGAGATGATGGGCATTAAGACCACAAAGCCTTTTATCACATTTACTGAAAATGGATTTCCACCAGAGCTTATTGCAGAGCTTGAGAAAAGATGTGGCAAGAAGGTCATCGGAAATAAAAGTGCAAGCGGAACAGAGATAATTGAGGAATTGGGAGAGGAAGAGATTGCTACAGGTGCAATGATTGTATACACATCTGCTGATTCTGTACTACAGATTTGTGGCAATGAAGAGACCTTTGATTTGAATAATCTCTATCGTTGCTGTGAAATAGCAAGAGAGATTACCCTCCGTGATGAATGGAGAGTGGGCCGGGTAATTGCCAGGCCTTATGTTGGCAAAAAGCGTGGGGAATTTGTTAGAACCAGCAACCGTCATGATTATGCCCTAAAGCCTACTGGACCTACTGCATTAAATGCTTTAAAGGAAGCAGGCTACGATGTTATTGGTGTCGGAAAAATCAATGATATATTCTGTGGAGAAGGAATAACAAAAACTTACCGCTCAAAATCTTCTGTAGAGGGTATGGAGCAAACCATAGATATTGCAAAGGAAGACTTTAATGGACTTTGCTTTGTCAATCTTGTGGATTTTGATGCCTTGTGGGGACATAGACGCAATCCAGAGGGCTATGCCTGTGAAATTGAAAAATTCGACAAGAACCTTGGAGTCTTACTTGAACAGTTAAAGCAAGATGATCTTTTGATTCTGACGGCAGACCATGGCAATGACCCAACCTATACTGGAACAGACCACACCAGGGAAGAGGTGCCATTTATTGCCTATTCTCCATCGATGACATCGGGCCAAATTTTGCCAGACCAGGATACATTTGCCATAATTGGTGCCAGCATAGCTGAGAATTTTTCAATAAATATGCCAGAGGGAACCATAGGTCAATCGATTCTTTCGGACTTAGTTTAGGAAGGAATCCTGATATACATTTTGTTTTTAACTCAATGGTCGAGATATTTTTCTCTAAGCATTAGAGAATGTTGGGCTAAGAATTTTTACCTAAAAGGTTTGCATAAAAATAAAAGGAGAAATTATGGACAAGAAAGAAATGGCAAAATATTTAGATGACACACTTTTAAAGGCTGATGCTACTCCGGAGCAGATTATTGCAATCTGTAAGGAAGCAAAGGAGTATGGCTGCGCATCGGTTTGTGTCAACTCAGCCTATGTAGCTCTTGTGGCAAAGGAGCTAGCTGGTTCTGATGTAAAGACCTGTTGTGTGGTTGGCTTTCCGCTGGGAGCTATGACATCTGAGGCAAAGGCCTTTGAGGCAAAGGATGCCATCGAAAAAGGCGCAGATGAAGTGGATATGGTTATTGAAGTAGGCCGTGCAAAGGTTGGAGACTTTGACTATGTAAAAAAAGATATCGGGGCAGTTGTTGCAGTAGCTGATAAAAAGGCTATTGTAAAGGTCATTATTGAAACCTGTCTTCTTACTGATGATGAGAAAAGAAAGGCTTGTATTGCAGCAAAGGAAGCTGGTGCCGACTTTGTCAAAACCTCTACAGGATTTTCTACTGGAGGAGCAAAGGTAGAGGATATCCGTCTTATGAGAGAAACTGTAGGACCTGATATGGGTGTCAAGGCATCTGGTGGTGTTCGCACCTGGGATGCAGCACTTGCAATGATTGAAGCTGGTGCAAGCAGAATCGGTACAAGCAGCGCAGCTGGCATTTTAGCCTAGTGAGTCTTGGACGACCTGCATATCTAGATAAATATTATTACTCCTGAAGTACTTGCTGCATATCCGCTGGAAGTGGCGCCTCAAATTCCATGAGCTGACCTGTGATAGGGTGCTTAAAGGATAGCTTGTGGCTGTGAAGGGCCTGGCGGGTCATGTATTCAAAGTCAGGATTATAGAGATAATCTCCGATAAGAGGAAATCCAATATATTTCATATGGACACGTATCTGATGGGTACGGCCTGTTTCAAGGTGAATTGAAAGCAGGCTGTGCCCATTTTTTTCATCTATCACTTGATAATGGGTGACAGCAGGCTGGCCAGAGATAAAATCCACCTGTCGGGTAATAATGGAATCATCAACTCTGCCTATAGGTGCATCTATAGTGCCCTCTTTTTGAGGAAGACTGCCTCGAACAATGGCATAATATTCTCGGGATAAAAGTCGGTCTCTTACCTGAGTAGATAGGATATTTGCTGATACCAGGTGCTTGGCAATAACAGTAAGGCCCGAGGTGTTTTTATCTAGGCGATTGGCACAACGGAAAATAAAGGGCTTGTCCTGAGACTCAAAATAAAAGGCTAGTCCATTGGCGAGAGAATCCTCGTAATGGTTGAGGGATGGGTGGATGGAAAGTCCTGCTGGCTTGTTGAGAACTATAATATCCTCATCCTCGTAAATAATATCCAGGTCCATTTTTATAGGAGGAATCTTCTCAGATGAGGAATCTTCCTGGATGTTTACAGTAAGAGTGTCATCTATGGCAAGCCTGTGGTTCATGTGAACCCATTCTCCATTGATGAGGACGTTTTGGGGCATTTTTTTAATGGCGGTAATATTGGCAGAGGAGTAGCCTTGAGATTTGAGATATTTTTCTATTGTAAGGCCCTCATCTGCCTGATTTATTCTATAAGTTAGTTTTCTGTCCATGGATTTATAATACAAAAAAATGGAGAGAGGAGCAATTATCATATTGAAGACCTGCTACGACAACATTGTTAGCCTATCACTTTCACTTACTTTTAGAGAAGAGAAATTTTAATTGATAAGTCAAAAAAATGGAGCAGGCTGCTAAAGCAGCCCGCCCCAATATGTAAAGGAAGATGAAGAAGAAAAACTATCCTAATGTACAAACTACATCAACGGATGTCTTGCTGCCGTCGTATGGGATAATGCATCCATCTACGGCTTTGCCATCTACAAGAAGTGAAGCAACACCCTTTTGTACATGGTTTGGATTTTTAACGGAGATGTGATAGGTCACATCACGGTACTGACGTGTAACTGTATAGTCGCCGAAGTCAGCAGGGGTACAAGGATTAACTGACAGTCCCTGCAGGGTAGGATAGATACCAATAATGTATTGGGAAATATTGGTAAAGGTCCAGGCTGCAGTACCTGTGAGCCAGCTATTCTTGGCTTCGCCAAAGAACTTGGCATCAGCGCCGGCCACCATCTGTGAGTATACGTATGGCTCGGTGCGGTGTATCTCTGAAATGTCTTCAATGTATGAAGGACATGTCTTTTTGTATATTTCAAAAGCTCTGTCACCACGACCAACAACAGTCTCAGCTATTGATATCCAAGGATTGTTATGGCAGAAGATACCAGCGTTTTCCTTGTATCCAGGTGGATAAGAGGTAATCTCACCAAGCTCTAGATGGTAGCGGGTATAGGCTGGCTGCAACAGCATGACGCCATATTTGGTATCAAGGCGTTCCTTAACAGAATCAAGAGCCTTTATTGCCTTGCCATCATCTGTACCAACACCTGCCATGACACACATACCCTGTGGCTCGATAAATATCTGGCCTTCTTCGCATACATGAGAGCCTACAGGATTAGAGTAGGCGTCATATGCTCTTACAAACCACTCGCCATCCCAACCGGCGGTCTTGATGGCTTCTTCCATGGCAGCAACTTCTGCAAGAACTCTCTTGGCCTCCTTCTCGTCTCCTGTAAGTGAAGCCAGGTCAGCATATTCTTTGCCGTATTTTACAAACATACCAGCTATAAATACTGACTCTGCCACAGGTCCCTCACTTGGACCAAAGCATTGGAAGGATTCGCCTGGATGCTCTGAGAAGCAATTGAGGTTGAGACAATCATTCCAGTCAGCACGGCCAATAAGTGGAAGTGAGTGAGGACCCTTGTGATTAACGATATAGTCAAAGGATCTCTTTAAGTGCTCCATAAGAGAGGTGGCCACAGACATATCATTGTCGTAAGGTACAGTCTCACTCAAAATGCTGAGGTCACCTGTCTCGCGGATATAGGCGGATGTACCTGCAATAAGCCAGAGAGGATCATCGTTAAAGCCAGAACCTATGTCGGAATTGCCCTTTTTGGTAAGTGGCTGGTACTGGTGGTAAGCAGAACCATCCTGGAACTGGGTAGATGCAATATCTATAATACGCTGTCTTGCTCTATCTGGAATCAGATGAACAAAGCCTAAAAGATCCTGGCAGGAATCTCTGAAGCCCATGCCTCGTCCAATACCTGACTCATAGTAGCTGGCTGAACGTGACATATTAAAGGTAACCATACACTGATATTGGTTCCAAATATTTACCATGCGGTTGACATGTTCGTTAGTCGTTTCCACGGTAAATTTTGAAAGAAGCTGGTTCCAATATGCAGCCAGCTCATCGAAAGCTTGATCAAAGGCCTTTGCAGTAGAATATTTGGCAAGTAAAGCCTCTGCACCTGTCTTCTTAATGACACCCTTGCTTTCCCATTTATCATCGTCAGGATTTTCAGCATAGCCCAAGATAAATACAAAGGATGTGCTTTCCCCTGCAGCTAGAGATATGTCAAGCTGCTGAGAAGCGATTGGATACCAGCCTGATGCGATTGAGCCAGTCAGTTCGCCATTTTTAACGGCATCTGGTGCGTCTGGGCCATTGTAGGCTCCAAGAAAATCATCTCTAGAGGTATCAAAGCCTGCAATAGGAGCATTAACAGAGTAAAATGCGTAGTGATTGCGGCGCTCTCTGTACTCAGTCTTGTGGTATATGGTAGAACCTATAACCTCGACTTCACCAATAGAAAGATTTCTCTGGTAGTTTTTCATGTCGTCATCTGCATTCCACAGACACCACTCTACATATGAAAAAAGCTGAATAGATTTTGCTTCAGACGACTTGTTAGTGATAGTGATTTTTGTCAACTCGCAGGCATCATCTACTGGAACAAAGGATGTCAGCTTTGCTTCAATATCATTTTTTACACCAGTAAAGCGGCTATAACCGATACCGTGCCGGCACTCATAGCTGTCAAGCTCGGTCTTGCTAGGCTGCCAGCCTGGGTTCCAAATGGTGTCGCCATCCTTTATATAGAAGTACTTACCGTTGATGTCCATAGGCGAGTCGTTATATCTGTAACGAGTCATGCGAAGGAGCTTGGCATCCTTGTAAAAGGTGTAGCCTCCGCATGTGTTGGATATAAGAGAAAAGAAATCCTTGCAGCCTAAGTAGTTGATCCAAGGCAGTGGAGTCTTTGGTGTGGTGATGACGTATTCTTTGTTGGCGTCATCGAAATAACCGAATTTCATAAGAAAACCTCCTGATTTAGCAAACGATTGAAAAGTGACTCTACAGATTCTGTTAAGAAAGATCCATAGATAATAATACTTAATCGTTTAAGCAAAAACATATAATATTTATGCGTTAAGAATACCATAATCCGTGAAGATTTCAATTAGCTAAGGAAAAATTCCGATCAATTTGTGCAATTTGTGCGAAAACTTATTTACGAAAACGTTTACTTTGTACGAATTTACCTTTGGGTGGTTGAAAAGGAGGCGGTTTAAGGGTATATTGAAAGTACGAAAACGATTAAGCACAGGTTTTAATCGCCTTCGCTGGAGGACACACATGGTATCACTTAAAGATATAGCAACTGAATGCGGGGTATCGATCGCATCTGTATCCAAAGCCTTGAATGATCACAGGGACATAAGTCCTGAGACTAAGGCCAGGATAAGACAGGTAGCCAGGGAGAAGGGCTATGTTCCAAATGCGGCAGCCAAGTCTATGAAGACCAACAGGACACATAATATAGGAGTCCTTTTTATGGACGAGGCAAATAGTGGTCTTACCCATGATTATTTTGCAAATGTGCTGGATAGCTTTAAGAGGGCTGTGGAAAAAGAAGGGTATGACATTACCTTTATCTCAAATGACAGGACCCGTCCAGGCAGGGCATCCTATCTGGAGCATGCCAGGTATAGAGGCTTTGATGGCATTATCATAGCCTGTGTCAGATATGATGATCCGGAGGTTATGGAGCTGGCGGCCTCGGACATACCGGTTGTCACAATTGATTTACCTTATAACAATAGGACCACCATTATTTCCGATAATGTGGATGGCATGGAGCGGCTGGTTGACTACGTTGTGAGCAAGGGGCATAAAAAAATAGCTTACATCCATGGTATGGATTCATCAGTTACCAGGCCTCGACTTACTACCTTTTATAAAAAGATGGAGGATTACGGTCTTGATGTACCGGAGGAATACATAATCGAGGTTCCATATAGAGATATACATGGGGCATATGAAAAAACCTTGGAGCTTTTTGATTTGATAAATCCGCCTACATGTATTTTTTATCCTGATGATTACGCCACCTACGGTGGCCTTCGGGCAGCTGGCGAGAGAGGGCTTAAGGTTCCGGATGATATATCAATGGTAGGATATGATGGCATCATGATGGCACGCCACATTAGACCACGACTTACAACCTACAGGCAGGACACAGAAAGGTTAGGGGCTGAAGCGGCAGACCAGCTTATAGGCCTGATAGAAAAACCAAGAACTACACTTATCACTCAAAAGGTAATAAAGGGGACACTTTTTGAGGGAGATACAGTGAAGGACATCAACTCGGTTGGAAACTAAGTTCCAACGGAAAGCGAGGCTTGAAATAGGTATTAAATCGAGAAATCGATTTGGTATATATGAAGAAGTAACAATTAATATTTTTTGTGGTATTGGGAGGTACACACATGAAGAAAAGATTGATTGCGCTGCTTTCAATAGCAGCAATGACAGGCACCATGTTTATGGGTTGTGGCAGCAGCACAGACACTGCTACTACAGACAGCACTGCAGCAGATTCTACAGCGGAAGCCACTGGGGATGGCACAGCGACTCTTGCTCAGGACACAGGTTCAGTCCTTAACATCTATTGCTGGAACGAGGAGTTTAAGTCTCGTATCACAGACCACTATCCTGACTATGAGGAGGTGGATGCAACAACAGGCAAAATCGGTGATGTAACTGTTAATTGGAACATTACCCCATCTGATGACAATGCTTATCAGAATAATCTGGACGAGCATTTGCTTGCCCAGGAAAATGCATCAGCTGATGACAAGATTGACCTTTTCCTTGTTGAAGCAGATTATGCACTTAAATATGTAGATACAGACTACACAATGGCAATGTCAGATCTTGGTATCACAGATGAGGATACAGCCAACATGTACCAGTACACCAAGGATATCATGACTGATTCAAATGGAGTATTAAAGGGCGTTTCTTGGCAGGGTTGTCCAGGTATCATGTTCTACAATAGAGATGTAGCTCTGGAAGTACTGGGAACAGAGGATCCTGATGAAGTACAGGAATATGTAAAGGATTGGGATACATTTAATGAGACAGCAGCTAAAATGAAAGAAGCTGGCTATCACATGACATCTTCAGTTAACGATACATATCGTGTATATTCTAACAATGTATCATCTAAGTGGGTTGAAGATGGTGTAATCAATGTTGATGACAACATCAAGGCTTGGGTAGATGATTCAATGGAGCTTTACTCAGCTGGTGAGACAGGCACACATGAGCTTTGGTCAGATGACTGGAGCAAGGGCTTCTATCCAGAAGGCAAGGTATTCTGCTACTTTGGACCAGCATGGCTTGTTAATTTCTGTATGGCAGCTTCAGAAGAAGGCTCTATAGGTAATGCCGGCAGATGGGGTGGCACAGTTGGACCTCAGTCATTCTATTGGGGCGGTACTTGGATCTGTGCAGCAACAGGTACAGACAATGCCAATCTTGTAGCTGATATTATGAGAACTATGACTATGGACAAGGATACCATGGTTGAGATAGTTAAGGCAGACGACGATTTCGCAAACAATGTTCCTGCAATGGAAGAGATGGCTGCATCTGACTACACATCATCTATTCTTGGCGGACAGAATCCACTTCCTATGTACATGGAAGGTGCTAAGAATATCGATCTTTCAAATACATCTGCTTATGATCAGGGATGTACAGAAGAGTTCCAGAATGCCATGAAGAATTACTTCGAGGGTAACGCTAGCTACGACGAAGCACTTCAGATTTTCTACAAGGGCGTAATGGAGAAATATCCAGAGCTTTCAGCTCCACAGTAACTTTTGTTTTCAGGGGCCTGTCTGCTGCGGCAGGCAGGCTCTATTTTTACCTGTAAAGTGCGCCAAAGACTTTGCTTATGCTTTGATTTGGCCAATGCCGTAATAACTTGAGATTGTGGAAAAATTTTTTCTCGAATTATTACGGGAAAAGAAGAGAAGGGATACAAAAGGTGGAGAACTTATGGAGAAGAAAAAAAGAAGGGTTAATTACAATAATTGGGGATATGTTTTTTTAATTCCTTTTTTTGTTGTGTATGTAGTGTTTCAGCTGGTTCCGCTTTTTAACACTATCTACAACAGCTTTTTTGAAAATTATCGTTCGGGACTTACACAAATAGGCCCGAATTTTGTGGGCTTGGCAAACTACAAAGAGCTTTTTGCCAGCGGTGATATATGGCTTTATCTGAAAAACACCATGATTATGTGGATAATGGGCTTCGTACCACAGATTCTTGTGGCATTGCTTTTAGGCGCCTGGTTTTCGGACAATAGGCTTCGTCTCAAGGCCTCAGGCTTTTTTAAGACAGTTATATACATGCCAAATCTTATTATGGCATCGGCTTTGGCAATGCTTTTCTTTGCCCTGTTTTCAGATGGTGGTCCTATTAATTCAATGTTGATACAGATGGGACTTATAGAGGAGCCCTTTAAGTTTTTGTCTAATGTATGGGCCACCAGAGGTATAGTTGCATTTATGAACTTTCTCATGTGGTTTGGCAATACAACCATACTTCTTATGGCAGGCATGATGGGAATAGATTCGTCCCTTTATGAGGCAGCAGAGGTAGATGGCGCTACTTCTACCCAGCGTTTCTTTAAAATCACCCTGCCAGTGCTTAAGCCTATTCTTATATACGTAATGGTTACATGTCTGATTGGCGGCCTGCAGATGTTTGATGTGCCTCAGATTTTGACCAACTCAACAGGTGATCCTGTGAGAAGTACCATGACACTCATCATGTATCTGAATCGTCAGCTTTTTTCAAAAAATTATGGCATGGGCGGAGCGATTTCGGTATTTATGTTTGTGGTAACTGGTGTCCTGAGTCTTATTGTTTTCAAAATGACTGGCTATAGTGATGAAGATTAGGGAGGGCTGTTATGGATAATAAAACAAGTAAGGGCCTTGGGATAAGGGCCAGAAGAATAATTGCATATATAGTACTTATTTTTATAACTATAATGTGTCTGTTTTGGTTTTACATCCTTGCAGTTAATGCAACCAGATCCAATGCCAATCTGACCAAGGGATTTTCTCTTTTGTTTGGAGATTATGCCATTACTAACTGGGTAAATTTGCAGCACGGCACCCTTCCTATATGGAGCGGTCTTATCAACAGCTGTATAGTGTCTACCTGTGCAGCGGTACTTTGTACATATTTTTCTGCTATGACAGCATATGGCATTCATGCTTACAGATTTAAGGGGCGAAAAGCTATTTCAAGCTTTATTTTGGCAGTTATGATGATTCCAACACAGGTTACAGCTTTGGGATTTTTGCAGATTATTGGAAAAATGGGCTTGGAGGATTCCTTCATTCCTTTGATAGTTCCGGCCATTGCTTCTCCGGTTACTTATTTTTATATGAAGCAGTACTTAGATTCATCATTGCCTTTATCCATTGTGGAGTCGGCTCGCATTGATGGAGCTGGGGAAATGAAAACCTTTAATGCAATAGTTCTTCCTATTATAAAGCCGGCACTAGCGGTGCAGCTGATATTTGCCTTCGTGTCAAATTGGAACAACTACTTTACGCCAGCCTTGGTACTTCATACAGATAGCAAAAAAACCTTGCCAATACTTATTGCCCAGCTTAGAGCCGCAGACTTCCTAAAGTTTGATATGGGTCAGGTATATATGATGATTGCCTTTTCCATTTTGCCGGTAGTTGTAGTATACTTATTTTTATCAAAGTATATCGTACAGGGCGTTACAGCCGGTGCAGTAAAGGGATAGGCCGATATTGTACAGGGGTTTGCGACCGGTACCGTAAAAGAAAAGGCAGGAAGGTATTGTATGGACAAAAATTATGTAGAAAAAATGCCTGAGCAGGTTTTCGAGCTTGCCCAGGAAAGTGTAGCTGAGATCGATGATGGTCTCACAAGTTCAGAAAAAACAAAGGCCCTTTGTCGCAGTCTTGCGGCGGAGGGCTGTCTTCTTGTAAAAAATGAGGACCTTCTCCCTATAGAAAAAAGTACAAGGGTGGCGGTTTTTGGTCGCTGTCAGCTTGACTATTTTTATGTAGGCTATGGCAGTGGCGGTGATGTGAAGGCTCCTTACAGGGTGTCTCCGATGGAGGGCTTTGAAGGGGCAGGGGTGCTCTTTGATAAGGAACTGGCGGCAACTTATGCTGGCTGGTGCCAGGCACACAAGCCTGACGATAAGGAATGGGGTCACTGGCCTATGTGCTATGACGAAATGCCACTTGATGAAGGCCTTGTATCCGCAGCCTCTGATAGAAATGATATGGCTATTGTCTTTATAGGCCGCAGTTCAGGAGAGGATAGAGAAGCCAAGGAGGAGCCAGGCAGCTGGTATTTGACTGCTGAGGAAGAGAATATGCTTGCCCTGGTGACCCAGGCTTTTGACAAGGTGTGTCTCATATTAAATGTGGGCGCTATCATGGATATGACCTGGATGGAAAAATATCCCGTACAGGCAGTGCTTTTTGCATGGCAGGGAGGCCAGGAATCAGGAAATGCCATAGCAGATGTAGTGACAGGCGTGGTCAACCCATCAGGAAGACTGGCAGATACCATAGCCCCTATTGAGACATACCCATCTTACGAAAACTTTGGGGACAAAGAGCTTACAGTATATAAGGAAGATATCTATGTTGGCTACCGTTATTTCGAGTCCATGAATAGAGGGTCTGTCATTTATCCATTTGGTTTTGGCCTCAGTTATACTACATTTGACATTAAAGCTGGGCTGGTGGGGCTTGATAAAAGTCCTGCCCAAAAGTCTTCCTATGGCCAGGCACCATGTGTAAAAATAGGGCTGTTTGTGGAAAATACAGGCGACAGGGATGGAAAGACTGTAGCCTTTGTTTTTATGAAGGGGGCATCCAAGCTTCTTGGCAGACCAGAGCGAGAGCTGGTGGCCTTTGAAAAAACACCTTTGTTAGAGCCAGGACAGATTTGGGAGAAGGATATTATTATCGACTTGGCTCAGTTTGCTGCCTATGACGACACTGGTGCAACTGGGCACCTTAATTCTTATGTGCTGGAGGCCGGCGGCTATGAGTTCTATGCAGGAGCTGATGTGCGTGCAGCTGAGTTTATAGGCGGAATCAATCTGGAGGAGTATCTTGTAAGAAAAACTCAGGAGGCATGTCCTCCAGACAGAGATTTTGATCGCTTGGCCTACAGTAATGGTATAAGTTTTTGTGAAAATGTTAAGGCCGGTAGTAGGGATTTATACAAAAGAGTTATGGAGAGGCTGCCTGAAGAGCTGGCAAAGCAAGAGACTAAGTATAGTTTTTTAGAGGTAGCTGCAGGAAAAATTGCTTTGGATGATTTTGTGGCATCTTTAAGTGTGGAGGAGCTGGAGGTGCTTTCTCGTGGTAGCATAGAGGCCATGAATTCGCCTTACGGAGCTCCAGGTAATGCCTCGGCCTTTGGTGGCTGTTGTGATAGCTTACAAAAGAGAGATGTGCCTGCTATTAGTACCAATGATGGACCAAGTGGCTGCAGACTGCAGGCTCATTCTACACTTTTTCCTACAGGTGCTGTTTTTGCATCATCCTTTAACCTAGAGCTTGTACAAGAAGTAACATATGAGTTTGGTCGTGAGGTGGTGGAGAGAAATTCTCATGCTCTCTTAGCGCCGGGAATGAATATTCATCGTCACCCTCTATGTGGTCGAAATTTTGAATATTTCAGTGAAGATCCATATGTTACCGGTAAAATGGGAGCTGCCTTTGTAAAAGGTATACAGGCGTCTGGTGCTTCGGCAGTGCCAAAGCATGTGTGCTGCAATAATCAGGAAACTGGCCGCAATGTAAATAATGCGGTGGTGTCCCAAAGAGCGCTTAGGGAGATATATCTCAAGGGCTTTGAGATATGTATCAGAGAGGCTAAGCCACATTTTCTCATGAATTCATACAATAAGATAAATGGAGTTTATACATATTATAATTATGACTTGTGTCGGCTTATCTTAAGAGATGAATTTGGCTTTGATGGATTGATTATGACAGACTGGTGGATTAAGCCGGGAGAGATTTCTGAATTTCCACAGGTAACCAATCATGCCTTGAGAGTCAGGGCAGGCAATAATCTCTATATGCCAGGTGGACAGATGTTTGAGCCTGATTTTGAGGAAACAGGAGAATCTATTTTTTCTTCTCTGCAGGCTGAGGATGGACTTACATTGGGAGAACTGCAGCGCAATGTTAAAGAGGTTCTGACTTATTGTTTGAGACATGTGGATAAGGCGGTGGTTTCAGAATAGAATTGTGGAAAATCAATAATAGTTAATATTACAAAAGATTATTGTAAAGGACTTGACGCTTTTTTCTTGCTGTGATATAGTTAGCAAGCGACTAAGAAATCAGGTCCTTTTTTTTTGTGTTCTTTTTTCGCATTGCCTATTGTTCGCGGGCAATTGGACACAGCAGGACCCGCAAAAGAAAAATTTATGGAGGTGGAAGTTGTGCGTACAAAAATCACATTAGCTTGTACAGAATGCAAGCAGCGTAATTACAACATGACAAAAGACAAAAAGACACATCCGGACAGAATGGAAACCAAAAAGTATTGCAGATTCTGCAAGACTCACACAATGCACAAGGAGACTAAGTAATTAGTCATACGGAGGTGCATATGGCAGAGATCAAATCCAAAATGTCAAAGCGTATCGATGGTCTGAAGGGCGAGTTCAATAAGATTGTCTGGGCAGATCGTCAGGACGTGTCAAAGCAGACTGCAGCTGTGGTAATCGCATCTGTAGTTGTGGCGTTGATTATCATCGTCATAGATGCAGTAATCAACAAAGGTGTAAGTATCCTGATTAATTTGTAAAATGGAGGCATCACATATGGCAGAGGCAAAGTGGTATGTAGTACATACTTACTCAGGCTATGAGAACAAGGTTAAGACTAATATCGAAAAAGCTATTGAGACACAGAGACTGGAAGAGCAGATTCTTGATGTCAGAGTTCCTATGGTTGAAGTTACAGAGACTAAGGATGGTCGCAAGAAGACTGTTTTGAAGAAGATGTATCCTGGCTATGTTCTTGTCGAGATGTTTATGAATGACGAGACCTGGTATGTTGTTCGTAACACCCGTGGTGTTACAGGCTTTGTTGGCCCTGGAAGCAAGCCGGTGCCACTTACAGATGCTGAAGTAAGAGCTTATTTACAGGATAACAACACAGAAAGAGCCAACGTTGAGGTTGATTTCGAGGTGGGCGATACTTTGAATGTTACCAATGGTACCTGGGAGGGCACTGTAGGTACAGTCTTGAGCATCAATACCAAGAAGCAGTCGGTTACCATCAGCGTTGAGATGTTCGGCCGTGAGACTCCAGTCGAGCTTGATTTCACGGACGTACGTAAAGTAGATTAGGAGGAAAGATAATGGCAAAGAAAATTGAAGGCTATATCAAGTTACAGATTCCAGCCGGCAAGGCTACACCAGCCCCACCTGTTGGTCCAGCACTTGGTCAGCACGGTGTAAATATCGTAGAGTTCACAAAGCAGTTTAATGCAAAGACAGCTGATATGGGAGATACAATAGTTCCTACAGTTATCACTGTTTATGCTGATAGAAGCTTTAGCTTCATCACAAAGACTCCACCAGCTCCAGTTCTTATCAAGAAGGCTTGCGGTCTCCAGAAGGCTTCTGGCACACCTAATAAGAACAAAGTAGCAAAGATCACTAAGGCTCAGGTTAAGGAAATCGCAGAGACAAAGATGCCAGACCTTAATGCAGCAACAATCGAGGCTGCTATGAGCATGATCGAGGGAACTTGTAGATCAATGGGCGTTGAGGTTGTAGAGTAATCTATAGCGTAGCGAAAACAACGTTCTATTTATTATTAAGTGGGAGAGCTTAGGCTCGATTAACCACAGGAGGTAAACATGAAAAGAGGAAAGAAATACGTAGCAGCTGCTTCTTCATATGACAAGTCAGTTGCATACGATCCAGCAGAAGCAATCGTTCAGGTTAAGAAGAATGCTACTGCAAAATTCGATGAGACAATCGAGGCTCATATCAGAACAGGTTGTGACGGACGTCACGCTGAGCAGCAGATCCGTGGTGCTGTTGTACTTCCACACGGTACTGGTAAGACTGTTAGAGTATTGGTTTTCGCAAAGGGAACTAAGCTTGATGAGGCACAGGCTGCAGGCGCTGATTTCGTAGGTGGCGAGGAGCTCATTCCAAAGATCCAGAACGAGGGATGGAGTGATTTTGATTCAGTAGTTGCCACTCCTGACATGATGGGTGTTGTTGGTCGTCTTGGTCGTGTACTTGGACCTAGAGGACTTATGCCAAACCCAAAGGCTGGTACAGTTACTATGGATGTAGCTAAGGCTGTTCAGGAAATCAAAGCTGGTAAGATTGAGTATAGACTTGATAAGACAAACATTATCCATGTACCTATCGGAAAGGCTTCTTTCACAGAAGACCAGTTAGCGGACAACTTCCAGACTCTTATGGATGCAATCAACAAGGCAAAGCCATCAAGCTTAAAGGGTCAGTACATTAAGAGCATCTCTCTTGCTCCTACAATGGGACCTGGTGTTAAGCTTAATGTTGCAAAAGTCTCAAACTAATTGTTGACAATCCTATATACACAATGATATAATGCACAAAGTTGTTGCCGAAGACAGCAGGTGGCAGTTGCCATAAAGAGCTTTGCTCTACCAGCCGAGGACGATTAAGTATTATGTATGATTACTTACCTCTATGTCTTTGCTGACATAGAGGTTTTTTACTTATCCTCATATAAGCAACACAAATATTATAAGGAGGAAATTGACGTGGCAAAAGTTGAATTAAAGCAGCCTATAGTTGAAGAGATTTCAGCAAGCGTTGCTGAGGCAGCCTCAGTAGTTATTGTTGATGCTCGTGGACTTACAGTTGCACAGGACACACAGTTACGTAAGCAGCTTCGTGAAGCTGGTGTAGTATACAAGGTATACAAGAACACTCTTATGAAGCGTGCTTTCGAGGGTACTGATTTTGCACAGCTTGATGAGGTTCTTGAAGGACCAAGTGCAATGGCAGTATCAAAGGACGATGCTACAGCAGGCGCTAGAATCCTTGCTAAGTTCGCTAAGACAGCTCCAAACCTTGAGATCAAGGCTGGTGTTGTAGAAGGCGCTTACTATGACGCACAGGGTATGGCAGCAGTTGCAGCAGTACCAAGCAGAGAGGAGCTTCTTTCAAAGTTACTTGGAAGCTTACAGTCTCCTATCACAAACTTCGCTCGTGTTCTCAATCAGATTGCAGAGCAGGGCGGCGCTTCTACAGATGCTCCAGCAGCAGCAGAAGCACCAGCAGAAGAGCCAGCTGAGGCTCCTGCAGAGTAATTAAGTTTTTAATAATAATTTACGGAGGAAAATAATCATGGCAAAGATGACAACAGAAGAGTTTATCGCAGCTATCAAAGAGCTTAGCGTATTAGAGTTAAATGACCTTGTAAAGGCATGTGAGGAAGAGTTCGGCGTTTCTGCAGCAGCAGGCGTTGTAGTTGCAGCACCTGGCGACGGCGCAGCAGCAGCTGAGGAGAAGGATGAGTTTGACGTAGAGCTTACAGAGGTAGGTTCTGAGAAGGTTAAGGTTATCAAGGTTGTTCGTGAGGCTACTGGTCTTGGACTTAAGGAAGCTAAGGAACTCGTTGATTCAGCTCCAAAGGTTATCAAGGAAGCAGCTGATAAGGCTTCAGCTGAGGCTCTTAAGGCTTCTCTTGAGGAAGTTGGCGCAAAGGTTACTCTTAAGTAATTTAAGCTTTGACTTATTTATCCCGTCAGGATATCCTGGCGGGATTTTTGCTCAAAATATACGAATTGTATATAAATTGCAAAAAACATAGAAAAATCATAAAATAATACTTGACTTGTGTTGACTTTTTGGCATAGAATGTAGGTTGCACTATTATGGTGCAGTGTGCATAGCTATGCTTATTTTTATGCAAGCATTTTTATGCCGCAGACCTAAGTTTGATAAGCAATAATTAAAATAAAACGAGAGGTGGAACGTCAATGGAGAAAAACAGAATACGTCCAGTGAAGGCTGGAAGAAACCACTTGCGTATGAGTTACTCGAGACAAAAAGAGGTACTCGAGATGCCTAACTTAATCGAGGTCCAGAAGAACTCTTATGATTGGTTCATTAAGGATGGATTAAAGGAAGCATTCGCAGATATCTCTCCTATTCAGGATCGAGGCAATCAGCTTGAGTTGCATTTTGTTGACTTTACTTTGTGCGAAGATGAGAAGAAGTATACTATCCCACAGTGTAAGGAAAGAGATGCTACATACGCAGCACCTTTAAAGGTAAAAGTGCGCCTTGTTAACAAGGATACCGGCGATATGCAGGAGCATGAGATCTTTATGGGTGATTTACCACTCATGACTGAGACTGGCACATTTGTTATCAACGGAGCAGAGCGTGTTATTGTCAGCCAGCTTGTTCGTTCACCAGGCATCTACTATGCTATCGATCACGATAAGATTGGTAAGGAGCTGTATTCATGTACAGTTATTCCTAACCGTGGTGCATGGCTTGAGTATGAAACAGATTCCAATGACGTTTTTTATGTACGTGTAGACCGTAATAGAAAGGTTCCTGTTACAGTTCTTATTCGTGCTCTTGGCCTTGGTACTAACCAGGAGATTTTGGATACATTTGGCGAGGAGCCAAAGCTTCTTGCTACATTCCAGAAGGATCCTTCTATGACAGAGAAGAATCCAAATGGTTCTTATGAAGGTGGTCTTCTTGAGTTATATCGTAAGCTGCGTCCAGGCGAGCCTCTTGCAAAGGATAGCGCAGAAAGTCTTATCCATGGAATGTTCTTTGATCCTCGTCGTTATGATCTTGCCAAGGTAGGTCGTTATAAGTTCAATAAGAAGCTTATGCTCAGAAACCGTGTTGCAGGCCAGATTCTTGCAGAGGATGTAGTTGATACTACAACTGGAGAGATTATCGCTCAGGCAGGTGATAAGATTACCCTTGAGCTTGCTGATACCATTCAAAATGCAGCTGCTACTCATGTATGGATTCAGACTGAGACTCGCAATGTCAAGGTTTTATCTAACATGATGGTAGATTTGAAAAATTTTGTTGAGTGCGATCCTGAGGCATTGGGCATTACTGAGCTTGTATACTACCCAGTTCTTGAGAGAATTCTTGAGGAGAATTCTACTCAGGAGGATATCGAGGAGGCTATCAAGCGTTCAGTAGCTGACCTTGTTCCAAAGCATATCACTCCAGAGGATATTTTTGCATCTATCAACTACAATATGCATCTTGAGTATGCTATTGGTCATGATGATGATATCGACCATTTGGGCAACCGTCGTATTCGTGCTGTTGGTGAGCTCCTTCAGAACCAGTACAGAATCGGTCTTTCTCGTATGGAGAAGGTAGTACGTGAGCGTATGACTACTCGTGATATTGAGGAGATTTCTCCACAGAACCTTATCAATATCAAGCCTGTTACAGCTGCTATTAAGGAGTTCTTTGGTTCTTCACAGCTGTCACAGTTCATGGATCAGAACAACCCACTCGGTGAGTTGACTCACAAGAGACGTCTTTCAGCCCTTGGTCCTGGCGGTCTTTCAAGAGATCGTGCCGGTTTCGAGGTTCGAGATGTACACTACTCTCACTATGGACGTATGTGTCCTATCGAGACACCTGAGGGACCAAACATCGGTCTTATCAACTCGCTTGCCAGCTATGCCCGTATCAACGAGTATGGTTTCGTAGAGGCACCATATCGTAAGATTGACAAGACTGATCCAGAGAATCCTCGTGTAACAGACGAAGTTGTTTATATGACAGCAGACGAGGAAGATAATTATCATGTAGCTCAGGCTAACGTGAAGCTGGATGAAAATGGATATTTCACCAGAAAGAATGTATCTGGTCGTTTCCGCGAGGAGACACAGGAATATGATAAGAAGATGTTTGACTACATGGACGTATCTCCTAAGATGGTATTCTCTGTAGCTACAGCCCTCATTCCATTCCTTCAGAATGACGATGCTAACCGTGCCCTCATGGGTTCAAACATGCAGCGTCAGGCAGTGCCTCTTCTTACTACAGAAGCTCCTGTTGTTGGTACAGGTATGGAGCCAAAGACAGCAGTTGACTCTGGTGTTTGTGTAGTTGCAAAGCATGCCGGTACAGTTGAGATGTCTGAGACCAAGCGTATCATCATCAAGTGCGATGATGGCACTAGAGACGAGTATGATTTGTACAAGTTCCAGCGCTCTAACCAGTCAAACTGCTACAACCAGCGTCCTATCGTTTTCAAGGGCGAGCATGTAGAAGCAGGCGAGGTTATTGCCGATGGTCCTTCTACTAAAAATGGTGAGCTTGCACTTGGAAAGAACCCTCTCATCGGTTTCATGACTTGGGAAGGTTATAACTACGAGGATGCGGTTCTCCTTTCAGAAAAATTGGTACAGAAGGATGTTTATACATCTATCCATATTGAAGAGTACGAGGTTGATGCTCGTGACACTAAGCTTGGACCAGAGGATATCACTCGTGATGTACCTGGTGCACCAGAAGAATCTCTCAAGGATCTTGATGAGAGCGGTGTAATCCGTGTAGGTGCTGAGGTTCGTGCAGGTGATTACCTTGTTGGTAAGGTTACACCAAAGGGTGAGACAGAGCGTACACCAGAAGAGCGTCTTCTTCTTGCTATTTTTGGTGAAAAGGCAAGAGAGGTTCGCGATACATCACTGCGCGTTCCACATGGTGCATACGGTATCGTTGTAGATGCCAAGGTATTTACCCGTGAAAATGGTGACGAGCTTGCTCCAGGAGTTAACAAGTCAGTTCGTATTTATATAGCTCAGAAGAGAAAGATTGGCGTTGGTGATAAGATGGCCGGTCGTCATGGTAACAAGGGTGTAGTTTCCCGTGTACTTCCAGTAGAGGATATGCCATATCTTCCAAATGGTCGACCACTTGATATCGTTCTTAACCCACTGGGCGTTCCTTCACGTATGAATATCGGTCAGGTCCTTGAGATTCACCTTTCACTTGCTGCAAAGGCTCTTGGATTTGATATTGAGACACCAGTATTCGATGGTGCAAAGGAAATAGATATCCAGGATACATTGGAATTAGCCAATGATTATGTTAACCTGCCATTTGACAGAGCAGAGCTTGCTGCAGATCTTGAGTCAAACTCACCATTCTGGAAGGAAGATGCAGAGATTTTCGAGGAAAAGTATGCAGATACTCTCCGTGAGGATGTTATGAGCTATCTTTCTGAGAACCGTGATCACAGAGCTCTTTGGAAGGGTGTTCCTATCTCTCGTGATGGTAAGGTACAGCTTAGAGATGGTCGTACAGGTGAGAACTTTGACGGCAAGGTTACCATTGGACACATGCATTATCTCAAGCTCCATCACCTTGTTGACGATAAGATTCATGCTCGTTCAACTGGTCCTTACTCTCTTGTTACACAGCAGCCATTGGGTGGTAAAGCTCAGTTTGGTGGACAGCGTTTCGGAGAGATGGAAGTTTGGGCTCTTGAGGCTTATGGCGCAGCCTATACACTTCAGGAGATCCTTACAATGAAGTCCGATGATGTTATCGGCCGTGTTAAGACATACGAGGCTATTATCAAGGGAGAAAACATCCCTGAGCCAGGTATACCTGAGTCATTCAAGGTATTACTTAAGGAATTACAGTCACTTGGTCTTGATGTTCGCGTACTTGACGAAAATCGTGAAGAAGTAGAGCTTATGGAGACAAGTGAGTACGGAAATACAGACCTCAACGCCATCATTGCTGGCACAGATAAGACCTATGCATTTGAGGACTCTAATTCATTCGCAAAGGCTGGTTATACAACCAAGCGTTTTTCTGAGGATGGAGAGCTTGAAGATGTTGAGGAAGAGGAGTCTTTTGAAGAGGATGACTTCGATGCAGCAGATGATGATTTTGATGAGGAATAATTAGGAAGGGAGCTAAACAATGCCAGAGAATAAAGAAGCGACATATCAACCAATAGCTTTTGACGCAATTCAGATTGGATTAGCATCACCTGAAAAGATAAGACAGTGGTCTCGTGGCGAGGTTAAAAAGCCTGAGACTATTAATTATCGTACCCTCAAGCCAGAAAAGGATGGCCTTTTCTGTGAGAAGATTTTTGGACCAAGCAAGGACTGGGAATGTCACTGTGGTAAGTACAAGAAGATTCGCTTTAAGGGTGTAGTTTGTGATCGCTGTGGTGTTGAGATTACAAAGTCTTCAGTACGTCGTGAGCGTATGGGACATATTGAACTTGCAGCACCTGTTTCACATATTTGGTACTTCAAGGGTATCCCTTCTCGTATGGGACTTATCCTTGACCTTTCTCCAAAGACATTGGAGAAGGTTCTTTACTTTGCATCATATATTGTACTTGATGGAGGAGATACTCCACTTATGTACAAGCAGATCCTTACTGAGGCTGAGTACCAGGATGCACGTGAGCAGTATGGTAATGGCTTTAGAGTAGGTATGGGTGCAGAGGCAATTCAGGAGCTTTTACGTGCCATAGATCTTGACGTAGAGGCAACTCAGCTTTCTACAGAGCTTGATACTGCTACAGGCCAGAAGCGTAGCCGTATTATCAAGCGTCTTGAGGTAGTAGAGGCATTCCGTGAGTCAGGCAATAAGCCTGAGTGGATGATAATGACTGTTATCCCAGTTATTCCTCCAGATTTGCGTCCTATGGTACAGCTTGATGGTGGTCGTTTTGCTACATCAGATCTCAATGATCTGTACCGTCGTATTATCAATAGAAATAACAGACTTCGTCGTCTCCTTGAGCTTGGTGCGCCAGATATCATTGTTCGCAATGAGAAGCGTATGCTCCAGGAAGCTGTAGATGCACTTATAGATAACGGCCGTAGAGGACGTGCTGTTACAGGTCCTGGTAACAGACCTCTTAAGTCACTTTCAGACATGCTTAAGGGTAAGTCTGGACGTTTCAGACAGAACCTCTTAGGAAAGCGTGTTGACTATTCTGGACGTTCAGTTATCGTAGTTGGACCAGAGCTTAAGATTTGGCAGTGCGGTCTCCCTAAGGAGATGGCTCTTGAGCTTTTCAAGCCATTCGTTATGAAAGAGCTTGTAGCTAATGGAATAGCTCACAACATTAAAAATGCTAAGAAGAGAGTAGAGAAGTTTGAGCCAGAGGTTTGGGATATTCTTGAAGAAGTAATCAAAGAGCATCCAGTTATGTTGAACCGTGCTCCGACACTTCACAGACTTGGTATTCAGGCTTTTGAGCCTATTCTTGTAGAAGGTAGAGCTATTAAGCTTCACCCACTCGTTTGTACAGCCTTCAACGCTGACTTCGATGGTGACCAGATGGCTGTTCACCTTCCACTTACAGAAGAGGCTCAGGCAGAGTGTAGATTTATGCTTCTCTCTCCTAACAACCTCTTGAAGCCGTCAGATGGTGGTCCTGTTGCCGTTCCTTCACAGGATATGGTACTTGGTATTTACTATCTGACCCAGGAGCGTGGTACAAGCGTAGGGGATGAGACACCTTCACTTGGTGAGGGCAAGGCATTTAAGAGCCTTAATGAAGCAATCCTTGCTTATGAGAATAAGGCACTTGTTTTCCACTCACGTATTACAGTTCGTAAAACAAAGACAATGCCTGATGGATCAGTTATCACAGGCAATGTTTCGTCTACACTTGGACGTCTTCTTTTCAACGAGATTATTCCTCAGGATCTCGGTTATGTTGACCGTAGCAATCCAGAGAATGAGCTTGCACCAGAGATAGATTTCCATGTAGGTAAGAAGCAGCTTAAGCAGATTCTTGAAAAGGTTATTAATACACACGGAGCTACAAAGACAGCAGAGGTTCTTGATGATATCAAGCACATGGGTTACCATTACTCAACAATTGCTGCCATGACAGTTTCTATTTCAGATATGACAGTGCCACCTCAGAAGCCAGAGCTTATTGCTAATGCTGAGGAGACAGTTGATAAGATTACAAAGCAGTACAAGCGTGGTCTTATTACTGAAGAGGAGCGTTATCGTGAAGTAGTTGATACTTGGAAGGAAACTGATGATGAGCTTACACATGCTCTTCTCTCAGGTCTTGATAAGTACAACAACATCTTTATGATGGCTGACTCAGGTGCCCGTGGTTCTGATAAGCAGATCAAGCAGCTTGCAGGTATGCGTGGTTTGATGGCTGATACAACAGGTAAGACCATCGAGCTTCCTATCAAGTCTAACTTCCGTGAAGGTCTTGATGTACTTGAGTACTTCATGTCAGCTCATGGTGCTCGTAAGGGTCTGTCAGATACAGCTCTTCGTACAGCCGATTCAGGATACTTGACACGTCGAATGGTTGACGTTGCTCAGGAGCTTATAATTCGTGAGTCAGACTGTGTGGCTGGTACAGAACGTGAGATTCCAGGTATGTGGGTATACGCATTCATGGATGGCCGTGAGGAGATTGAGTCCCTCAAGGATCGTATTACAGGTCGTTTCTCTTGCTATACTATAGAAGATGAAAAGGGCGAGGTTATTGTAAAGGCCAACCATATGATTACACCAAAACGTGCAGCAGCAATTGTTGAGCGTGGTGTTGATGAAAATGGACAGCCACTTACAAAGGTTAAAATAAGAAATGTACTTAACTGTCGTTCACACGTAGGTGTTTGTGCTAAGTGTTATGGTGCCAACATGGCATCAGGCCGTGCTGTACAGGTTGGTGAAGCAATCGGTATTATCGCTGCTCAGTCAATCGGTGAGCCTGGTACACAGCTTACCATGAGAACATTCCATACTGGTGGTGTTGCTGGTAACGATATTACACAGGGTCTTCCTCGTGTCGAGGAGCTTTTCGAGGCAAGAAAGCCAAAGGGTCTTGCTATTATTACAGAGATTCCTGGTACTGTTACTATAGAAGAGGATTCAAAGACCAAAAAGCGTGAAGTAGTTATCACAGATGATGAGACAGGTGATGTACAGAAGTATCTTATCCCTTATGGTTCACGTATCAAGGTTATGGATGGACAGGTACTCGAGGCTGGTGATGAGCTTACTGAAGGTTCTGTTAATCCACATGATATTCTTGCTATCAAGGGTAAGTCAGCTGTTCAGGATTATCTCATTCGTGAAGTTCAGCGAGTTTACAGACTTCAGGGTGTTGATATCAACGATAAGCATATCGAGGTACTTTGTCGTCAGATGCTGAAGAGAATCCGCATCGATGAGGCTGGTGATACAGGCTTTATGCCAGGTTCACTTGTTGATTGGCTTGATTTCGAGGAGACCAACGAGCAGATGGTTGCTGAGGGCAAGGAAATTGCTACAGGTACCCAGGAGCTTCTTGGAATCACAAAGGCAGCACTTGCTACCAATTCATTCCTTTCAGCAGCTTCATTCCAGGAGACCACAAAGGTTCTTACTGATGCAGCTATCAAGGGTAAGGTTGATCCACTTAACGGTCTCAAGGAGAATGTTATCATTGGTCGTCTGATCCCTGCAGGTACAGGTATGAAGAGATATTCTAATATCCCACTTTCTACCGATGCCGAGGAGAGCGGTGCTGATGTAGAGTTTGAGGATTCTTTCGAAGAAGGATTCGAAGAAAACGTCGAGACTGTAGAAGATGAGACTTCATCAATAGTAGATTTTGACTAAATTTTAATATTAAGAAGGTCGGCCTTTGGCTGGCCTTCTTTTATTATAGAGAAGAATACCGAATGTAATCCTAGTGCATCGTTTGCAAAATAACTAGCCTATTCACTTTGCCTGCAAATCCGATTGCACAGTCCAAAAAGCCTCAGCGTAGCTTGCTGCGCCTACGTTTTTTGAATTGCACACTCAAATCTGCATTCTGCGTGATTTGGGCAGTTATTTATGAAGCGATACACTTGCAATTAAATAGAAGCATAGCTGTTAAGCCGTAAGGAATTATGAGAGAATTCAACTTTATTCATGTATTTCATATATATTTTACAAAAGAAAATAATTTTTTCTTGACAAGGTAAAAGTCAGGAAATATAATGATTTAGCATGCGTTAGTAGGGTAGGTATCCCTACTGAAATTAAAGTCGCATAATAAATTAGGAGGTAAAAAGAATGCCAACATTCAACCAGCTAGTTAGAAAAGGTCGTCAGACATCTGTAAAGAAGTCTACAGCACCAGCACTTCAGAGAGGTTACAATTCTCTTCAGAAGAAGCCTACAGAGACATCTTCTCCACAGAAGCGTGGTGTATGTACAGCAGTTAAGACTGCTACACCTAAGAAGCCTAACTCAGCTCTTAGAAAGATTGCCAGAGTTCGTCTTTCAAACGGAATCGAAGTTACTTCATACATTCCAGGCGAAGGCCACAATCTTCAGGAGCATAGCGTTGTTCTGATCCGTGGTGGTCGTGTTAAGGATTTACCTGGTACACGTTATCATGTTATCAGAGGTACACTTGATACAGCCGGCGTTGCTAACCGCAAGCAGGGTCGTTCAAAGTACGGCGCTAAGAGACCTAAGGCAGGAAAGTAGGATAATCACATATCCTAAGCAATTGTATTATCACATAAACTTTGGTTAGTGTTGTTATTTTTTCGCTTTAGAATAAATAGCGCATGGACACATAGCTATAAGTGTGAGTACCGTTGATCTAACGAACATACGATTTTATCGTACAAATTTAGTTAAGGAGGGAAGTATCGTGCCAAGAAAAGGACATACTCAAAAGAGAGACGTATTGGCAGATCCTATGTACAATAGCAAGGTAGTTACAAAGCTTGTCAACAACATCATGCTTGATGGCAAGAAGGGTGTAGCTCAGAAGATTGTATATGGTGCATTTGACAGAGTCGCAGAAAAGACTGGAAGACCTGCACTTGAGGTTTTCGAGGAAGCAATGAACAACGTTATGCCTGTACTTGAGGTAAAGGCTAGACGTATCGGTGGTGCTACATATCAGGTACCTATCGAAGTAAGAGCAGACCGTCGTCAGGCCCTTGGCCTTAGATGGCTGACAACATTCTCACGTAATCGTACAGAGAAGACAATGGAAGAGCGTCTTGCTAACGAGATTATGGATGCTGCATCAAATACTGGTTCAGCAGTTAAGAGAAAAGAAGAAATGCATAGAATGGCAGAGGCTAACAAGGCATTTGCTCATTACAGATTCTAATAGGAGGGAATTACCTTGGCTGGAAGAGAATATCCACTTGAGCGTACCAGAAATATTGGTATTATGGCTCATATCGATGCCGGTAAGACTACACTTACAGAGCGTATTCTTTACTACACTGGTATCAATTACAAGATTGGTGATACTCATGAAGGTACTGCTACCATGGACTGGATGGAGCAGGAGCAGGAAAGAGGTATCACAATTACTTCAGCTGCCACAACATGTCACTGGACTCCACAGGAGAACTGCAAGGCTAAGCCAGGTGCTTTAGAGCACCGTATCAACATCATTGATACTCCAGGCCACGTTGACTTTACTGTTGAGGTTGAGCGTTCCCTTCGTGTACTTGATGGCGCCGTTGGTGTCTTCTGTGCAAAGGGTGGTGTTGAGCCACAGTCTGAGAACGTTTGGAGACAGGCTGATACATACAACGTACCAAGAATGGCATTCATCAATAAGATGGATATCCTTGGTGCAAACTTCTACGGAGCTGTTGATCAGATCCGTGACAGACTTAAGAAGAATGCTATCGTTCTTCAGCTTCCTATCGGTAAGGAAGATGATTTCCAGGGAATCATCGATCTTTTCGAGATGAAAGCATACATCTACAATGATGACAAGGGTGATGATATTTCTATCACCGATATTCCTGAGGATATGGCTGAAGAGGCTGAGCTTTATCACACAGAGCTTGTTGAGAAGGTTTGTGAGTTAGATGATGACCTCATGATGGCTTATCTTGAAGGCGAGGAGCCTTCTGTAGAGGAGATGAAGGCTGTTCTTCGTCGTGCTACATGTGAGTGTAAGGCTATCCCAGTATGCTGTGGTTCTGCTTACAAGAATAAGGGCGTTCAGAAGCTTCTTGATGCTATTATTGAGTACATGCCAGCTCCTACAGACGTACCTGCTATTCAGGGTGTAGACCTTGACGGCAACGAGGTTGAAAAGCACTCATCTGATGATGAGCCATTTGCAGCTCTTGCATTCAAGATTATGGCTGACCCATTCGTTGGTAAGCTTGCATTTATCCGTGTATACTCAGGTACATTGAACTCAGGTTCATATATCCTTAATGCTACAAAGGATAAGAAGGAGCGTGTTGGACGTATTCTTCAGATGCACGCTAATAAGCGTCAGGAGCTTGACAAGGTTTACTCTGGTGATATCGCAGCTGTAGTTGGTCTTAAGGTTACTACAACTGGTGATACTATCTGTGATGAGCAGCACCCAGTTATCCTTGAGTCTATGGAGTTCCCAGAGCCAGTTATCGAGCTTGCTATCGAGCCTAAGACTAAGGCTGGTCAGCAGAAGATGGGCGAGGCTCTTGCAAAGCTTGCTGAAGAGGATCCTACATTCCGTCAGCACACTGATCCTGAAACAGGTCAGACAATCATCGCTGGTATGGGTGAGCTTCACCTTGAGATCATCGTTGATCGTCTTCTGAGAGAGTTTAAGGTAGAGGCTAACGTTGGTGCACCTCAGGTTGCATACAAGGAGACATTTACCAAGGCTGTTGATCAGGAATACAAGTATGCTAAGCAGTCAGGTGGTCGTGGACAGTACGGTCACTGTAAGGTTAGATTTACTCCAATGGATGCCAACGCAGAGGAGACATTCAGATTTAAGTCTTCAGTAGTTGGTGGTGCTATTCCTAAGGAATACATCCCATCTGTTGGTGAGGGTATCGAGGAAGCAGCTAAGGCTGGTATCCTTTGCGGATTCCCTGTACTTGGTGTAGAAGCAGATGTATATGATGGTTCTTACCATGAAGTCGATTCATCCGAGATGGCTTTCCACATTGCTGGTTCAATGTGTTTCAAGGAAGCTATGGCTAAGGCATCTCCAGTTCTTCTTGAGCCTATCATGAAGGTTGAAGTTACTATGCCTGAGGAATACATGGGTGATGTAATCGGTTCTCTTAACGCTAAGCGTGGTCAGATTCAGTCAATGGATGACCTTGGCGGCGGTAAGATTGTTAGAGCACTTGTTCCACTTGCAGAGATGTTCGGTTACTCAACAGAGCTTCGTTCATCTACTCAGGGTCGTGGTAACTACTCAATGTTCTTCGAGAAGTATGAGCCAGTTCCAAAGAACGTTCAGGAGCAGATTATTTCTAACCATTCTAAGTAATTTATTTAGTTGAAAAACTTCAGTATTTCTTATATAATTTGAAATACTGAAGTGTTAATTGAAAACAAGCCCGACAGGGCACCATTTTAAGGAGGATTTTTAAAAATGGCAAAAGAGCATTTTGACAGAACCAAGCCACATTGTAACATTGGTACTATCGGACACGTTGACCACGGTAAAACAACTCTTACAGCAGCTATCACAAAGGTACTTGCTGAGAGAGTTGCTGGTAACGCAAAGGTAGATTTCGAGAACATCGATAAGGCTCCAGAAGAGCGTGAGAGAGGTATCACAATCTCTACAGCTCACGTTGAGTATCAGACAGAGAAGAGACACTATGCACACGTTGACTGCCCAGGCCATGCTGACTATGTAAAGAACATGATCACTGGTGCTGCTCAGATGGACGGTGCTATCCTTGTTGTTGCTGCAACTGATGGTGTTATGGCTCAGACAAAGGAGCACATCCTTCTTTCTCGTCAGGTAGGTGTACCTTACATCGTAGTATTCCTTAACAAGTGCGATATGGTTGATGATGAGGAGCTTATCGAGCTCGTAGAGATGGAAGTTACAGAGCAGCTTGAGGAGTATGACTTCAACGATTGCCCAATCGTTAAGGGTTCAGCTCTTAAGGCTCTTGAGGATCCAAACGGCGAGTGGGGCGACAAGATCATGGAGCTTATGGATACTGTTGATTCTTACATCCCAGATCCACAGCGTGAGACAGATAAGCCATTCCTTATGCCTGTAGAGGACGTATTCACAATCACAGGTCGTGGTACTGTTGCTACTGGTAGAGTAGAGCGTGGTGTTCTTCACCTTAACGACGAGCTTGAGATTGTTGGTGTTAAGGAAGATGTTCAGAAGACAGTTGTTACTGGTATCGAGATGTTCCGTAAGCTTCTTGATGAGGCTCAGGCTGGTGATAACATCGGTGCACTTCTTCGTGGTGTTAACCGTGACCAGATCCAGCGTGGACAGGTACTTGCTAAGCCAGGTACTGTAACATGCCACACAAAGTTTACAGCTCAGGTTTACGTTCTTACAAAGGACGAGGGTGGCCGTCATACACCATTCTTCAACAACTATCGTCCACAGTTCTACTTCAGAACAACTGACGTTACAGGTGTTTGCGAGCTTCCAGCTGGCACAGAGATGTGCATGCCTGGCGATAACGTAGAGATGACAATCGAGCTCATCCACCCAATCGCTATGGAGCAGGGTCTTACATTCGCTATCCGTGAGGGTGGTAGAACAGTAGGTTCTGGCCGTGTTGCTACAATCATCGAGTAATCTTTGATTATTGCTGACAAAGCTAATAAATATAAGGGTTTCAAGCTTTTGCTTGAAACCCTTTTTTATGAATTAGTTAAACACAGATCACAATATATACATAGTTTGCCTAATTACAGTCGATGTATTAAATGTTATAATTATTCAATCAAGATTAGTAAATAATGAAAATAATGACAAAATATAATTTTTATAGGGCAAGGTTGATTTTGCCATGTATGATAAAACGAACTGATGCATACTAATATGCTTTCGATACAATAAAATGGTGATACAAATATATAAGGGGAACATAAATGGGGAAAAAAGTAATATCGATATTAGCGGCTGGAAGCATATTTATGCTTAGCCTTACAGGATGTGAAGGGGTCCAAGAGTCGGAAATTGAAAAAGAGCTTCCTGTGGTGACCATTGGCAGCGATTCCTATCCGCCCTATAACTATCTGAATGAAGACGGCCTTCCTACAGGAATTGATGTAGAACTGGCAACAGAGGCCCTAAAGCGGATGGGATATCAGGCAAAGTTTGAATATATAGATTGGGAAGAAAAAAAGAATCTGGTGGAGGCCGGTGACATTGACTGCATCATGGGCTGTTTTACCATGGGAGGACGCTTGGATGATTATCGGTGGGCGGGTTCTTATATGGTGAGTAATCAGGTGGTTGCAGTTAAGGAGGAAAGTGACATTTACTCCCTTGCGAATCTTGCTGATAAACGGGTTGCAGTTCAATCTACCACAAAGCCTGAAGAAATCTTTTTGAAAGGGACGGACCCGCGGATTCCCAAATTGTCCAATCTAATTAGCCTAGAAAAGAGGGAGCTGATGTATACCTTTCTTTCAAAAGACTATGTGGATGCCATTGCTGCCCATGAGACATCTATTCTTCAATACATGAAGGACTATGATGTATCATATAGGATTCTCGAGGAGCCGCTTATGACTGTGGGAATCGGAGTAGCCTTTGCAAAGGATGATGATCGGGGTATCTGTGAAGAACTGGATAAAACATTTGAAGAGATGCGTCAGGATGGGACTGCAGAAGACATTATAGGGCACTATCTTGAAAATCCACAAAAGTACCTGGAGGTGGAACAGCTTGAATACTAAACAAGAACCTAAGGGAAAAATATTCTGGCTGTTAGCAGTCTTGATAGGGCTTTTAGTTTTTATATTGACTAGTATTTTGTTTTACCGAAGCTGCTTAAATAAGGCTGAGACTAGTTTGCTTAAAACCAGCAATTATATGAAGGCCCAGTGTGAAGCTTATTCTTATTATAATGCAGGAGCGGAGACACAGGCACTTTTGCGTGCTGTAGAAAGCAACCGTCAAGTAGTACAGAATATATATGACAGGCAAATGCAGGGAAAAGAAGTAAGCGGTGAATTACTTGAATCATATGCAAACCAGCTATGGCTTCACGGGATTATGATTATGGATTCGGATGGTAGCGTCATTTGCTCTTATGCCAAGGATGGGGAACTGGAGGAGAAGCTTTTAAAACAACTGGGTAAGGAAGCGGTACTTGCTGGCAATGGTTACCCACAGCGTTCATATGGCCAGAGACTATATTTTAAGAATGGCGATTATGTTAATATGGCGGCAACAAGTATAAATGATGAAGAGCGCATGGCAATCAGTTATTACTATATTTCATCGGAAAGTGCAAGAGCCTATTCACTTACTTTGCAAAGCCTTTTGGAAGGATATCAGATTTCTACTGAAGGAACAATCTTGGTAACGGATGAAGGAAAAATAATCGCTTGTAATGACCCGGAACTGATTGGTGAAAGCGCCACAGAGGATGTGGTAGTCCAGGCTTTAAAGAAGAATGGAGATAGTCATCATATTTGTCTTATACCGGAAAAGAACAGCTATGGAGTCATGCTAAAGGGGAGAGATTACTATATATATGCCTATATCTCAGAAAAAGTTGTCTTTGATAGTCTTCCCCAAAATGTTCTGGTTGTTATGGCAATCTACTTTTGCTTGATTTTTGCAATATGGCTGATATTGCTAAGATCTAAACGTACTTATCTGAAGCAGGAAATGGAAAAGGAGCAGCAGTACAAGCTAGAGCTTCAGGAATTAGCTAGGAAAGCTGACGCTGCAAATGTGGCTAAGACAGAATTTCTTCAGAGGATGAGTCATGATATCCGAACTCCTATCAATGGAATCTGTGGCATGATTGATATGGCTGAGTATTATGCCAATGACCTGGATAAGCAGGCAGAATGTCGCAAAAAGCTTCGTAATGCTTCTCATCTTTTGCTGGAATTGATAAATGAAGTCCTGGATATGGGTAAACTGGAATCCGGCGAAGTGGTTTTAGAGGAGCAGCCCTTTGATTTACAGGATGTCATGAACGAGGTTCTAGTGGTAATTGAGAAGCTGGCTTTGGAGCAGGGGTTGACACTGCATCAGAAAGACTTTCAGGTTAGTCACTGGAAACTAATCGGAAGCGCCAGACATGTAAAACGATTGCTTATGAATATAATGAGCAATGCTGTAAAGTACAATAAAGATAATGGAAGTATATTTATCTCATGTCGGGAAATCCCAACCCAGGAAGAAGGAAGGGCATTGGTGGAATTTATCTGTGAAGATACAGGAATTGGTATGAGTGAAGTATATCAGGAAAAAATCTTTGAGCCCTTCACCCAGGAAAACACTGGGGTACAGTCGAAATATGGTGGTAGTGGACTTGGCATGTCAATCGCAAAAGAACTGGTGGAAAAAATGGAGGGAAGCATAGATTTTGAAAGCCAGGAAGGAAAGGGCACGACATTTATAATTCAAATACCTTTCATAATAGATGAAAGCAAGGAAGAGACATCTCATGATTCATCTGATATACCTTCTATTCAAGGATACAAAATCCTGCTTACAGAGGATAATGAGCTAAATATGGAAATTGCGGAGTTTGTACTGGAAAAGGAAGGTGCAGCAGTAACCAAGGCTTGGAACGGACAGGAAGCAGTGGAAATATTTTCAAAATCAGCTCCTGGTCAGTATGATGCCATCCTGATGGATATGATGATGCCGGTAATGGATGGCTACCAAGCATCTAGAACCATCAGGGCCATGGATAGACCAGATGCAAAGACAATTCCAATCATAGCTATGACAGCCAATGCATTTACAGAGGATCGAATTAAGTCCAGGGAAGCCGGAATGAATGCTCATATTTCAAAGCCGCTGGATTTGGGTTTGTTAATAGAAAATTTACATAAATTAGTCAATCATCAGTGAATATATAAGCAGATCAGATTATTTCTAAGCTATCCTTTGTTACATTACATTGCAAAAAAAGCACCTGCACTCCTGCAGCCTTGGCCTCATTAAGGGCTTGGCCAAACTCAGGGTGAGTGGCTATATTGGGGCGAACTTCCGTGATGCCTTCCATTTGAATGACAAAGGCCAGAATACATTTGTATCCTAAAGTAGATGCAACAGCAAGCTCGCGCAAGTGTTTAACACCTCGCTCCGTTGGAGCATCTGGGAAATAGCCAATGCCTTCGATTTCTAGGGTACAGCCTTTGACTTCCATGAGGTATTTGTCAGTGCCCTTTTCCATATAAAAATCGATTCTTGAGTTACCGTAGCTATATTCGGGCTTAACATAATCATAGTTTTGACTCTGCAACCATTCCTTGACAACAGCATTAGGAGCCTGCGAGTCAATATTGATGAGTCCAAAGCCTGTTTTTTCTACTGCAACCAGGTCGTATTTTGTTTTTCTTGCAGGGTTGTCTGAGGTGGCAAGATATACCGTGACGCCAGGAATCAGAAGCTCTTTGCAGCGACCGGTATTTTTTACATGGACTGTGTGTATAGTACCTGCAATATCTACATGGGCGATAAAGCGGTTGGGCCTATCTATAAAAATGCCGGTAACAATTTTTTCATATTTCATAGGTGAAGTCCTTATTTTTTCTAGCTAAAATACATTGTCGAGAGTTGAGTTGTCGTTGACATTCAAAATATAAGACTTTAGAGAGGCTTTTTCAATAAGAATTATTGGATTAAACATTTTGTGAGGATGGTCATTGTACGTCTTTATAAAATGAAGACCAGTCTAAGAAAACTTTATCTGACTCAAATAAAAAATATATTGTAGCCTAAGAATCCTTCGAATAATCCCAGATAATTGATTTGCACCTACTAGGATGATAAAATGATAACAAGAGTCTAATGGATAGTGGAGGAAACTACAGTGGCAGAACAGGAAAAGATTGTATCTTATACAGAATCTCAATCCATTTTTAATGTACTAGCTAGAAATTTTTTAAATGTATTTTTGACAAATCTTGAAGATGGTACAGCCAGGATTCTCAAGCTGGATGGATATATTACAGAAGGCTTGGATAAGGAAGACCATAGCTTTTTCCCATATCCGGCAGTACTGAAAAAATATATATCTGAACGCGTGCATCCAGAGGAAAAGGAGAGTCTTTACAATAAGCTTTGTCTAGAAAGGCTTAGAGAGATTTTTGCTAAGAGGGATGAGTACGTAGGAAACTATAGAGTGCTGGTGGGCAATGAGGTACACCACTATCAGTTCAACTATAACTTACTTGAGGACTCCAATTTTATTATCTGCGGCTTCCAAAATATAGATGCCATAATTGAGGAACACGAGGCGGCTGAGAGAAAGCAGCGTCAGCTGGAGGCAGAGCATAAGGCGGAGCTGGAGGAACAATTTTCCATAATAAGGACTTTGTCCAAGAGCTTTAGCAATGTGTATGTAGGTGATTTGAAGGACGGCAGCGGCAGGGTACTAAGACTGGCAGATGGTTATGGAGTAGAGGCCATAAGAGCGGTAGAAAATCAGGTATTTAGTTTTGATGTAGTTTTAAGAAAGTGGATAAAGGAAAATGTCCATCCTGAAGATAAGGAGAGATTGCTTACTACACTTGATTTAGAAAATCTTCGGGAGTATTTTTCAAAGGAAGAGGAGCTGGTAGGTACATATCGCAGTTGTGATTCAGGGGTGATGCATACCTATCACTATGACTTTAGAAGAGTAGATAACACAACAAAGATTGTTGTTAGCTTTCGTATTATAGATGACATTGTTGAGGAGCAGGAGCGGCACCTGAAAAAGGAGCGGGAGCTGGAAGAGTCTCGCTTAAAGGAGGAAAAAGAGCATGCAGAGGTAGTGAATTCCTTATCCACTATATATTCCACCATTTTCAGAGCAGATATTGAAACCAATGAGTATGAAATACTGACTCCAGTGTCATTGAGAGATAAGTTTGACTCTAGCAAGGATAATTTTGATGATATAAAGGAAAATGTAATAAATAACCTTGTGGAAGAAAAATTGAGAGACAGAATGCGAGAATTTCTGGATTGCAAAACACTGGCAGAACGATTGCAGGAAGTAAACACAATATCTACTGAGTACAAAAATCAGGATGATAAGTGGATGGAGGCACGATTTGTTGTAAAAAGAAGAACTGCAGATGGAAGAGTAAAAGAAATATTATATGTCTCCCGAGATATAACTAAAGAAAAAATCCAAGAGCTAGAGCAACAGGACAGACTAAGTCAGGCCCTTATTGCATCTCAGCAGGCAAGCAAGGCTAAGACAACTTTCCTTAACAGTATGTCGCATGATATTCGTACTCCGATGAATGCTATCTTAGGCTTTACCGCACTGGCTCAGGCACATATAGATGACACTGCACAGGTGAAGGGTTATTTGGCTAAAATATCCACATCAAGCAATCATTTGCTAAGTCTTATCAACGATATTCTTGATATGAGCCGTATTGAGTCTGGTACCGTGAGTCTGGATGAAAAGGCAGTGCACATGCCAGATCTTTTACAAGAGATAGAGGCTATGATTCAAGGTTTGGTAAGTGAAAAAAATCTTAATCTGCATATTGATGCATGCCATGTAGTCCATAACGATGTGCTGGTGGATAAGCTTCGTCTCAATCAGGTCTTGCTAAATATAGTCAGCAACGCCATAAAATTTACCCAGCCTGGTGGGGATATTACTATTCGACTAGAGGAAAAGTCATGCTCTACAAAGCTTTATACTAATTATGAGTTTTCTATAAAGGATAACGGAATAGGTATGTCTGCTGACTTTATGGACCATATATTTGATACCTTTTCCAGGGAGCGCAGCACCACAGTCAGTGGAATACAGGGCACAGGCCTGGGCATGGCCATCACTAAAAATATCGTTGACATGATGGGTGGCGATATCAAGGTGGAGAGTGAAGCAGGGAAGGGCTCTATTTTTACAGTTACTCTTACTTTGCGGCTGGTGGATGAGGCAGATGAGAATGAGGCAGCACCGGAGATGTCAGTGGATAGACCATTTGGGGTTGACGATGGCATACAAGAAAAGACCCAGGAAAAAGAAATAGCTTATAATTATAGTGGCAAGCGGGCCCTCCTAGTTGAGGACAATGAGTTAAATTGTGAGATTGCTACAGCCATGCTGTCTGAGCTTGGAATGCTTGTAGAAAGCGTTAATGACGGAGATGTGGCAGTTTCCACTGTTATTGATGCCCCTGTAGATAAATACGATATCATTTTTATGGATGTGCAGATGCCAAAAATGGATGGCTATACAGCTACTAGAGAGATAAGGACTCTGCCAGACAATAAAAAGGCCAACATACCTATCGTGGCTATGACAGCTAATGCTTTTGAGGAAGACCGGCAACAGGCCTATAAGGCTGGCATGAATGGACATATCATTAAGCCAATCAGATTGGAGGATATTGTAAAAGTATTGGAGGAGATATTTTAAAAAGGCAGTCCCAAGAGGGGCTGCCTTTTTGTCTTAAAAGAGTCTTAATATCTAAGTAAATACTAAGACTTTTTTAATCTAAGGGTTAAGAATTGAGTCTTGTCGTCGATATAGGAAATAGAAGAATTGCCGGTTGAGGTAAGTTTTTGCCAATAAAGCAAAAGCTTAAGGGCCGGGAGAAGTCGATAATTATCTAATATCCACAAGGAGGTGCGATGATGAAGGTAGGAAGCATACAAAATAATAGCAGCTATACGAGCCAGGGAAGCGCCAATGTATCTGCAATGCAAGGCACAAGCCAATCAACACAGACTGGAGATAGCGCTGCCCAGACAGGTGAAAGAGCTGCAGTGGAAGCTACTCTTGAAAATGTCAATATTTCAACTACAGGAAATGAAAAGGGGCAGGCTAGCAATGAGCAGATACGCCAGGCTGTTGAAAAAATCAATAAGAGTACTAATAATCAGGAAGCTGTTTTTGGTATCCATGAAGCGACAAATCGTGTCACCATAAAGATAGTAGACAAGGAGACCAAGGAAGTTATCCGTGAGTATCCACCAGAAAAAACTCTAGACATGATAGCCAAAGTGTGGGAAATGGCAGGCATCATGGTAGACGAGCGCAGATAGGAGGCAGGATATGACCACAAGAGTATCCGGTATGGTGTCGGGTCTTGATACAGAGGCTTTAGTAGAGGCAATGGTGTCGACCTATACAGCCAAAAAAGAAAAATATCAAAAGGCTCAGACCAAGCTGAGCTATAAGCAGGAAGCTTGGAAGAACCTGAATACAAAGATATACAGCTTGTATACAAACATAAGCAGTCTGCGTCTTTCCAGTGCATATAGCTTAAAAAAGACTACAGTATCTGATACCACAAAGGCTACAGTTACTGCCGGTAGTGAGGCAATTACAGGTACACAGACCTTGCAGATAAAGCAACTGGCCAAGGCAGGATATATGACTGGTGGCAAGCTGGATTCATCTACTACAGCAAAGACCAAGCTTTCAGAGTTAGGCTACACCGGCGGAGATGGCGTGGTTTCATTGACTGTAGCAGGGGCAACCCAAAATATATCGGTGACAGGTGATACTACAGTATCAGATTTTGTAACATCATTGAACAATGCAGGTGTAAAGGCAAACTATGATGCTGCAAATCAGCGCATATTTGTGGCAGCATCTGAGTCAGGTGTGGACAATGATTTTTCTTTGACTGCAGGAGACTCTGCAGGACTTAGTGCCTTATCTAGCTTGGGATTACTTGTTCAGTCTTCTGCCAATGATGCGGCTTACGAGGCTACAGCTGCTTATGCCAAGGGCACCATGGGTACTGATGCAAGTGGCAATATAGTAAATTATTACGAGCTTGACGCTGACGGTAATATCAAATATGACAGCAATGGAAAGGCTATAGTGGCAAGTGGAGTTACCTATAGCGAGGATGCAACTAAGGCTGCCATTACAGAGATTCTTACCAATCTTGCCAATGCCTATGAAAATAATGACAGCATGGCTGCGGAAAAAACGGAGCTTTTGGCAAAGATTGACTACACCAATGCAAAAAATGCGGTTGATACCTTTAAGGCAAATACTTCAGATGCTGATGCTGCTGATAGATTATTGTCACTCATGAAGATGTCTGATCAAAGCTTATATGTAGGAGCTGATGGCACTACTTACAATGCTAAGGAAGAACGTACGGATGATGATGGCAATACATATATATACTATTACAACACCAAGACAGAGGATATATCAGGCCTTGCCACTACAGTAGAAGATGAGAGCAAGCCACACGCCAGTGTATATACTCAAAATGGCCAAGCAGAGATAAAAATGGCCTCTGATGAGATCAAGGATTTGGCAAAAACTCTAGGCCTCATTACAAGGACTACTGCTGAGGATGGTATAGAAACCGAAGATACATCAGCTTATGATACCCTTGCAAGTCAGTATAAATCCATGCTTGCCATAGATGATAACAGTGCATATACAGATGCCGATAAGGCGGCATTTTATTTAGATGGTACTGATGGCAAGTATACAGTTGAGACTGCTCAGGCAAAAATTGCGGCAATCGATGCCGATACAGCCAGCAACAAGACCTATATCAGCAACAATTCTTTCTGGGATATTAAGGATTATTCCTCATATTTCACCACAAATGATGATGGAACAACTACTCTTGATACAAGTAAGATAGCTGAGCTTGCTACAACAAGCACTAACAAGATTACCTTTGCCAAGGATGTTGTAGATGGCAACACAGGCATATCCTATAGCGAAGGCGCCACAAGAATTGACGCATCGGATGCTATTATCGTACTTAATGATGCTGAGTTTACATCTCAAACAAATTCATTTTCTATCAATGGTCTTACCATTACGGCAACAAATACAACCAAGGATGATGATATCATCACCATAAGTACTGATAATGATGTAGATGGACTTTATGACAAGATAAAGAGCTTCTTGACCCAGTACAATGAGGTTATCAATGAGATAACCAAGCTCTATAATGCTGATTCTGCCAGTGACTATGAGCCACTTACAGATGATGAAAAAGAAGAGATGTCAGACAGTGAAATAGAAAAGTGGGAGACCAAGATAAAGGATGCTATCCTAAGAAAGGATTCTACCTTAGGTACTATCCAGCAGAGCATGGTCAATGCCATGATGAAGACCTATGAGGTTGATGGCAAGACTTATTCGCTGGCTAATTTTGGTATACAGACACTGGGTTATCTTAATGCGGCAGAAAATGAAAACTATGCTTATCATATAGATGGAGATTCGGAGGATTCTTCAACCTCAGGAAAAACAGACAAGCTGAAGTCAGCATTACAGTCTGATCCTGACTCGGTTATCTCTTTTATGAAGCAATTGACTTCGGGCCTTTATTCTGCTTTAGACAGCAAGATGAAGAGTACTACCATGAGCTCGACTTATAAGGTATACAATGACAAGGAAATGGATTCTCAGTACAGTGAGTACACAACCCTTATTAAAGAGTGGGAAGAGAAGATAGAGGATTATGAAGACCGCTATTATCAGCAGTTTTCTAATATGGAGTCGGCCTTGTCAAAGCTGCAAAGCAATTCATCTTCTATATCATCTCTCTTTGGAAGCTGATGAAATGTAAGAGCACAATTTAACTAAGTGGTTGAAAGGCACCTTCTTTAGGATTAAGAAAAGTTGGAGGGCCTAACAATTTTGACAAATTAATTCTTCCTGAAAAGAAAGTGGAGCACATCAGGGAGTTTATAGAAAAAGGAGAGCATTAATATGGTGCCAAATAATGGCTACGACGCTTACGCACAAAATAAGATTATGACAGCATCGCCAGCAGAGCTGACCCTTATCCTTTATGAGGGAGCTATAAAGTTCTGCAATATAGCAATAGTTGCCATTGAAAACAAGGATTATGCCAAGGCTAATACAAATATACAAAAGGCTGAGCGCATTATAGGGGAGTTTCAGGCTACACTTAATCATAAGTATGCCACAGCCAAGGATTTTGAAGTGGTGTATGATTATCTGAGAAGACGTCTTTTGGAGGCCAATCTGCGAAAGGATGCAGAGATACTTGAGGAGGTATTGAAGCACCTGCGGACCATGCGTGATACATGGAAGGAAGTCATGCGCATTACCAAAAATGGAACAGTAGTGGCATAAGGGCATTGACCAAGTATTCTAAAAGGACTATACCCTAAGGAGCATTGATGGGAGAAAAGAAATATATTCAGATACTTGAAGAGAATCTGACAAGCCAGATAGACTTATTGCGCAGGCTTTCAATATTGTCTCAGGAACAGACCAAAATACTAAATGATGTAAATGCAAAGCCAGTGACCTTTGAGGAAAACTTAAAGGAGAGGGAAAAGCTGATAGGCAGGCTTTCATCCATGGACCAGGGCCTTGAAAAGGTTCTTGGGCAAGTAAAAAAAGAGCTTGCAGCAGCTGGTGATGAAAATGAGGCTGTTATAGCACGCATACAGAAGCTACTGAAGGAAGTAGATGCCCGCGCTGCCAGTTTACAGGCTGTTGAAAAACAAAATAAAGACCTGGCAGGTGACAAATTTTCCCAAATTAGGGCAAAGACAAAGGAGCTAAGGCAGCACACTAAGGCCAGCAATGTATATCATCAAAGTATGATGAAGCTTGGAGTGATAGAGCCACAATTTATGGATAGGAAAAAGTAAATAGGCTTATTTACAATGGTATTCTAAAATCTAAATAAAGCACCAGCAAAGGGCATGTATTAGCCTTTTGTTGGTGCTTTTGTTTTAGACCTCTCTGGCGCTGTGGACTAGCTTGATATTGTTTCTGCCATTATTTTTTACATAATACAGGGCATTATCGGCTGCATTCATATAGTCCCAGGTGCGGTTGTGGGAACGTGGTATGTGATTGACTATGCCCTGAGATATGGTAAGGGGGATGCCCAGTCTTTGGCCTAGGGCATTTATTTCATCACTGATGAGACCGGCGCAGGACATAATATCGGAATCTAACATATTATAATAAAAAATGACAAATTCATCTCCGCCATAACGAGCTACGAAAATGGTGTCAGTGGAGATGCCAAGTAGAATGTCGCCTATGCCCTTTAAGACTTCATCGCCTATGCTGTGGCCGTAGGAGTCATTAATGTCCTTGAAAGTGTCCACATCCAAAATTTCTACTCCAAGATTTCTTCCCTCTGTGTCAGCCATTGTAAACAGCTCTTCGATAACCTCATTCATTTTGTAGCGATTGGCTACGCCTGTGAGACTGTCAGATTCAGCTAGGGCTGTGAGGAAAATATTTCGCGTTTTTTCTTTTATAAGCTGAGACTGCATTGAGAGCCAGTTTTTGAAGGAGACTACGTTGTCATCGTCCCTTTCCTTCATAATTAGGAAATAGTTATAGGCACTTTCGTTCATGCGGTTTATATCATTTAGCTTTTGATACATGGCGATTCGGATTTCTTCTATCTGCCGGCGTAAATTAAGCAGGGCCTTTTTGGAATTGGCATTATCAACCAGGACAAAAAGCTCCTGTAAAGTATCCAGCTCATCATGCTCTAAAAGAAAATTGAATAAATCCACAATCTCATCGCCATAGAGGAAATACTCCTGGCATTCATGAAAATATTGGATGCATCTTTCTGTATATAATTTTTCCTGCTTTTCATCATCAATATAGTGGTAAAAGTAGAGTAAGGCAATATTGATATCAAAAAACTCAGCCACCTTAGGAAGCTTGGCTAGGGAAGCATTGAGCAGGGCATAGTATTCCTTTGCCTTGTCTGTGATGTGAAGTCTGAGATATTGCTTAAGTATAAAGGCATACTCGGTGGCAATAAAATATTTTATTCGTTTGGTCGCTGGCTCTACTTTATTTAAGCAGTCCAAAGCCCTGAAGCTGTATTCCAAGGCATCTTCAGAGCAGTACAGGTTAGAGCATAGACATGAAAAATTAGAGCATGCCATACCTTCTTCAAAGTGAAGCTGGTGCTCCTTAGCTATCTCTATGGCTTTGAGATAGGAATCTTCTGCGGCTATAAGATAGTCCTTGTTTTCGTAGATGATGCCCATTTCATTATAACAACGGCATATGAGCTGGTATTCATCTGTAAGCTCTAAGCCCTTGATACCGGCCATAATGAAGTACATGGCCTTGTGGTAGTTCATATTTTGCAGATAGGCATCCCCTAAGATACAGTGGGCGATATCACGCAATTCAGCATTACCATCACGCATGGCAAGGCCGTGAAGTTCTTGTGCTGCTGGCAAAAGCTCGTCGATATACTCGTCACATCGGCACTTTTCAATTGTCTCTCGAAGCGCTATTATTTGAGGCGATTTTTTTGTTAGCATATTTTTCCCTTTATATAAATTGTTACAATTAAGTGTATTTTACACTAAAAATATGTTTTCGTAACATAATATATATGAAAATTTTGTGTATTTTAATCTGTACTAGTGGGTAGATGTTTTTACACATTGCTCAAAAATCAGTTAAGAAAGTTCTGAATAGATATGTATTTTATATCAAATTCTTACCGTATTTAAATTTCTTCCTAAAATCTATAATTTTTCTATCAGAAAATTATAGGAGAAAGGAATGATATTATGAATGAATCTCTATCGGCAAAAGAGAAGCTGTCAGAGCGTCTGTATCTGATTATTCGAATTGCCATCCTGGTATCAGTTATTTTCATGTTTATCCCAGCACTGAATCCAGCCAAGATTTGCGGATTAATCAATAAGAACCTGTCACTTTTTACAGCAGGATTTTCTTATACCAATCTTACAGCAGATTTTGGACGTGCTTTCAGAAAAGAGTGGGTGGCTGAGTCTACTATGTATCTCTTGCATGGATCAGCCATGGTCGTATGTATTGGAATTGCCGCAACAGTTGCAGGTGCTTGTATGTCTGTAGGCAATAACAAGTTTAAAAAGACAGGCAATCTTATTGCTCTTATTGGTTCTGCAGCAGAGCTTATTGCTATGGTAGGCATCTATGTTGCATATTCTCAGGTAGCAGTTACTGTTAAGCCAGAGAAGATTGAGCCTGCTTTTCCAACAGCCTTTGTTCCATTTATCGTGGTTGTTGCAATTATTTTTCTTTTATCTATTGCAGAGTGCTTCCTTCTTCCAAAGGTAAGCAAGGAAGACACCTACAGGATGGAGTCAAAGTACACCTTGTTTTTGATGTTCCTTCCATTTATAGCCTTGTGTGCAGTCTTCTGCTATCTCCCATTGTGGGGTTGGAGATATGCCTTCTTTGATTATAAGGTAGGCGACACACTTTCCATGGACAACTTCGTGGGCCTCAAGTGGTTCAGACAGCTTTTCCAAAATGAGGCTACTGTAAAGGATATCGTACGAGTATTAAAGAACACCTTGGGTCTCAGTGGTCTTGGTATTCTTACCAGCTGGGTGCCTATGGCATTTGCTATTTTTCTTTCTGAGATTAAAAATGACACTTTCAGAAGATTTGTGCAGACCTTTACCACAGTTCCAAACTTTATCAGCTGGGTTTTGGTATATGCCATTGCCTTCTGTATATTCTCTACAGACGGTTTTATCAGCTCCATCATGGTCAATGCAGGAGTATGGGAAGCCGGCAAAAATATGCTTATGAGTGGCAGCCACACCTGGCTTAAGATGTGGGCCTGGGGCATGTGGAAGGGCGTTGGCTGGAGTGCCATCATCTACATCGCAGCCATATCCGGTATAGACAAGCAGCTATATGAGGCGGCTGAGATAGACGGAGCAGGACGCTTCCAGCGTATGTGGAATATAACAGTTCCAAGCCTTATACCAACATTTTGTGTATTGCTTCTTATGTCTGTTGCCAATGTTCTCAGCAACGGCATGGACCAGTACCTGGTATTTGAAAATTCTGCCAACACAAGCTCTATCATGGTTCTTGACCTCTATGTATACAAGCTTGGTATTGGTCAGGGTATGATTCCACTGACTACAGTGGTTAGTATGTTAAAGTCAATCATTAGCGTGGTACTCCTCTTTGGAGCCAATGGTATTTCCAAGCTGATTCGTGGAGAAAGTATTATTTAGGAGGTGGCACATGGCTAAAACAGCACAGGAAAAGGCTGATGCTAAAGCAGAGCGCCTTTATAAGAAAACTCATAAAAGTACATTTAAATTAAAGCCGGGAGACGTAGCCTTTAATGTAGTCAATTACCTGATATTTGGTTTATTTACCCTGGCTTGTATCTTCCCATTTTACTACCTTTTCATTAACACCATCAGTGACAATGAGTATGTAGTAAGAGGCGTGGTCAATTTTTGGCCAAAGGGACTGACATTTGATAATTACAAGGCTCTCCTCAATGTAGGAGATCTTGTAACAGCCTTCTGGGTATCTTTGGGCAGAACATTAATCGGTACAGCACTTATGGTTGCCGCATCTGGTTTGGTAGGATATCTGGTTACAAAGCAGGAGATGTGGGGCAGAAAATTCTGGTACAGATTTTTGGTAATCACCATGTATTTCAATGCCGGCCTCATCCCATGGTTTTTGAACATGCAGATGCTTGGTCTCACCAATACCTTCTGGGCATATATTATCCCTGGTATTGTAGCTCCATACAATATCATCCTGGTAAAGACTTATATCGAGTCTATACCAGCTGAGCTGGAGGAAAGCGCTCAGATAGACGGCGCCAGCTACATGACAGTATTTAGAAAAATAATATGGCCACTTAGTAAGCCAATACTTGCTACCATAGCCATATTTGGTGCAGTAGGTCACTGGAATTCATTTACTGATTCTATGATCCTCATGCAGTCAAATCCAGCTCTCTACACATTGCAGCACAGATTGTACATATATCTGAATCAGGCATCTAACCTAAGCGCTCTCATGAACTCAGGCGGAGCAGTCAGTGAGGCGGCATTAAAGTCTGCTATGAGTGGTAAGGTAATTAAATACACCATTTCAATGGTTACTGTTATTCCTATTTTGATTGTATATCCATTTATGCAGAGATACTTCGAGGAAGGTATAATGCTTGGAGCAGTAAAGGGCTAAAATTGGTGTTATCCGCTTTAAGCGGCAAAATAAAAACACAAAAACGTAAGGAGGGAATTTTACCTATGAAAGGAAAAAAATTTGTGGCGCTTCTTATGGCGTCAACAATGCTGGCATCACTTGCAGCATGTGGATCAACTACATCCTCAAGCAGTTCGTCTGATACAGCAGCAGTAGAGACAGATTACGATGAAGATCTGGCTGATATCATTCCAGAGGAGACAGTTACTTTGGATGTATTCGATCAGCTGGCCAATTACTCAGGTGAGCAGATCGGTTGGTTTGCCCAGGTTATGCTTGAAAAATTTAACGTAAAGCTCAACATCATTCAGGATGCTGATGGTGTATATGAGACAAGAATGGAGTCTGGCAACCTTGGTGATATAGTTATCTGGGGAAATGATTCAGATGACTACCTTCAGGCAGTAGAGAAGGGACTTCTCTTTGACTGGAACGAGGATGATCTCTTGGAGGACTACGGTCCATACATCAAAGAAAACATGTCAGCGGCCCTTGAGAAGAATGCGTCTATCTCTGGTGGCACAGTATATGGTATCGGTCACGATATAGCAGTTAATGCATCTGACCGTCAGGAAGAGATGTATGAGTGGGATCTTAGATGGGATCTCTACAAGGAGCTTGGTTATCCAGAGATAAAAGACCTGTCAGACATGGTTACAGTACTTGAGCAGATGAAGGAAATCTGTCCAACAGATGACAATGGCAACCCAACCTATGGTGTATCTCTCTTCAGTGATTGGGATGGCAACCTGGTTATGTTTGTAAAGTCAACAGCATCTGCTTATTATGGCTATGATGAGTTTGGTATTGGTCTTTACGATCCTGAGACTCAGACCTTCTATGATGCTTTAGATGAGGATGGTCCTTATATCGAGATGTTGAAGTTCTACAATACCTTGTATCAGAAGGGACTTCTTGATCCTGACTCACAGACTCAGGGATATGATGGTATGGTCGAGGATTACCAGAACGGTACAGCATTCCTCAATATATTCAACTTCCTTGGTTCAGCAATGTATAACACACAGGGCCACTTATCAGAGGGTAAGGCTATGTATCCATGCCCACCTACTGAGGCAACACCTATTTGCTATGGCCAGAATATTTATGGCAGCAACAGACCTTGGACAATCGGTGCCAAGACAGAGTATCCAGAGCTTTGCATGGCTATTATCAACTGGCTTGCAACTCCAGAGGGACGTATGACAATGGAATATGGTCCTAAGGATGTATGCTGGTACTATGATGAGGATGGTTATACTCAGTTTACAGAGCTTGGTAAGGCTGCCAAGACTGATGGTAAGACAGAGATGACAGATGGTTACTCTGGTACATTTGAAGATGGAAACTTCAAGATGAACAACACTACATGGGGAATTGATGCTCCAAACCCAGATTCAAATGGTGAGACCTACAACTACAAGAAGTGGGCAAGCTACTCTTCAGAGGCAGGCTCTGATATTGAGGCTGATTGGAGAGAGCACTACGGCACAACTACTCTTGACAGCTTATTTGACAACTGGAATTACACACTTTCAGTTGGTACTACATACTCAGAGTCAACAAAGTCTGACGAGCTGACAATGGTATGGAATCAGGTAACAGATTGCATCAAGACAGGCTCTTGGAAGGCAATCTATGCTTCAAGCGATGCAGAGTTTGATTCAATCGTAGCTGATATGATTTCACAGGCTGATTCATATGGCTATGACCAGTGCGTAGAGTTTAGCCAGAGCGAGGCACAGCTTCGTGCAGCAGCAGAGGATGCTGCAATGGCTGAGCAGTAATATTTACTAATATAAATAGCAGTGACAATGCTATAATAGGAGGGACTGCTGGTGCAGTCCCTCTTATAAGTAGTAAAGGAGTTATTTTTTATGAAATTTTTTAGTGTAGACAGTCCGGTATATCAATTTATGAGCAGGCTTTGGGAAATACTGCAGGTCAATTTTTTCTGGCTTATTTGCAGTCTTCCTATAGTCACAATAGGCGCATCCACTGCAGCAGCATTTCGGGTATGTCTGCACATGGCTGACGAGGAAGAAGGCTACATATACCAGGAGTTTTTTAAGGGCTTCAAGGAAAATTGGAAGCAGGGAACTCTTCTAGAATTGATTACTTTTGTATGTCTTTATGCTGTATATTTGGACCTGCAGCTTTTTAATGGGATTGAAGGCAATCCTTTAGGCTTTTTGATCATTGCCATAATCTCAGGCTTTATTTTCTTTTTGTGCCTTATATATGCCTTTCCCCTTATAGCTCGTTATGAAAATACCTTGCTTGCCAGCATCAAAAATTCATTTACTATTTCAAGAAAATATTTTGGCCGCACCATGATGATGCTTGCTGTTGTGGCAATAGAATTTATAGTGTGGTTTTATAATACCACCACACTTTTTGTGGGATTTCTTATAGGCCCTGCCTGTGTTATTTTTACCATATCAGGTATGTCTATCAGTATATTTCACGAGATAGAAAAACAGCCTGGTTCGACCAGAGAAAGAGAGAATTAAAATGATTCACGAGACAATAAGCCTTCAGGTGGAGGGCTCAGAAAGCTATGCCAGGATGGAAACTTATCTTATATCTAAGTCTGAGGAGATAGCACTGCCTCCCCGTCCGATAGTTATTATAGCGCCAGGCGGGGGCTATTGCTTTACTTCAGAGCGAGAGGCAGAGATGTTTGCCCTCAACTGGAACGCCAGGGGCTATCATGCTCTAGTGGTTTGGTACTCAGTGAGCCCAGCCATATACCCTACAGCCTTGTTGGAGCTTGCTTCAGTTGTAAAAACAGTAAAGGAAAAAGCTGACCAGTGGGATATCAATCCTGACCAGGTATTCATACAGGGATCATCAGCAGGTGGACACCTTGCTGCCAGCTATGGCATGTTTTGGAGCAGGGATTTTGTGGCTGATTATCTGAACACTACAAAGGATCAGCTTAAAGTGGCAGGCATGATACTAAACTATCCTGTTATATCATCTGGTCCTTACACTCACAGTGAGTCTATTCACAATCTCTTAGGAGACAGATATGATGAGCTGAAAGAGGACATGTCGCTGGAAAATCAGGTGTCTGCAGATACACCACCTGCCTTTATCTGGACCACTAATGAGGATGGTCTGGTACCGGCAGAAAATTCCCTATATCTGGCTCTTGCCATGAGAAAAATGGGCAGGCCGGTGGAGCTTCACATGTATATGAAGGGCAACCATGGCCTGGGCCTGGCAACAGAGCTTACTATGGATAGAGATGGTGGCGCTGTAGAATTATCCTGCAGTAGCTGGTTTGATTTGGCACATACCTGGACAAAAGAGGTGTTAAAGTAATGAATAAAGAAAAATTAAGTAAATTGCAGTCTGTTCTTGACGAGATGGTGGACACAGGCTATGTGGCAGGAGTAAGTGCTCTCGTGATAAAGGGTGGGCAGGAACAAGGCTACTTTGAGGCTGGATACCAGGATTTGTCTTCCCAAAAGAAGCTGAGCCGGGATACAATTTTTCGCATGTATTCCATGACAAAGCCTGTGACAGCCACAGCTGCCATGATACTTTTAGAGGAAGGCAAAATAGATTTGTTTGATCCTGTGTCAAAGTATTTGCCTGGTTTTAAAAATCAAAAGGTGATAAGAAACGGCATAGAGGAGCCTGTAAAAAAAGAGATGACCATACAGAATCTTCTCAATATGACATCAGGTCTTACCTATGGTGGAGAATCTTCGGCTGCTGAGTGCAGAAGTCAGAAGCTTATAGATGAGATTGTGGAAAAGTTGGATACACCACAGGCTCTTACAACAGTGGAGATTGCAAACCGGATAGGTCAGCAGCCCTTAGCATTTCATCCAGGAGAAAAGTGGCAGTATGGATTTTCTGCTGATGTGCTGGCGGCACTTGTTGAAGTGGTATCTGGCATGCGTTATTCTGACTTTTTACAGGAAAAAATATTTTTGCCACTTGGTATGAAGGATACAGGATTTTTCGTGCCAGAGGACAAGCAGGACAGGCTTACAAAGATATATCGCCAGACAGAAAATGGTCTTATAGAGGAGCTTTATCCTAACCTAGGAGTGTCTGTGTCACAGGATAAGCTACCAGCCTTTGAGTCAGGCGGAGCAGGCCTTGTGTCTACAATAGATGATTATAGCCGTTTCGCTCAGATGCTACTTAATGGGGGAAGCCTTGATGGAGTAAAAATACTTTCCCCTGCTACGTTGGAGTTTATGACTTCAGCACATGTGACGCCACAACAGCAAGAAAGTGTAAATAGCTGGGAGTCCTTGGCAGGGTATACCTATGGTAATCTCCTTCGCATAATGGATAAACCGGAGCTTGCCCTTGGGCTTGGCAGCAAGGGAGAATATGGCTGGGATGGCTGGCTTGGCACCTATATGGTCAATGATCCAGCCCACGACCTTACTTTTCTTATTATGCAGCAGCGGGCGGATTCAGGCACCACTGGATATACCAGAAGAATGAGAAATATTGTTTTTTCGGCTTAGCCGATAAGTGATGAAGAGTTTAAGATGGTCTTAAAGCTGATAAGGTTCTTTAATTAATGGGGAGAGGTCAAGAGTACTGATAGAGCTTAAGATGGTTCTAAAGTTGATAAAATTGTCTAATTGGCGCAGACAGGCAAGGAACACTGACTAAAGAAAAACGCAAATAAGAGAAAAAGCACCAGCAAAGGAGAAAATCCTTTGCTGGTGCTTTTTTAAGGAAATATGAAAAATGAAATATTAAAGAGTGTAGTTAAAATCCTTGAAAGTGGCCTGGCCATCTATAGCATAAAGGCCTATCATAACTCCGGTGAAGCCACAGGCACATTCTGATGATAGGGGTCTGGTGTCAGCAGTGCCAAGATCATAGGAGGCTGAGGAGCTAGAAGCCTTGAAGGAATATTGCAAAGCCTCCATGTCTATCTCAAGGGTAAGAGATGAAGTATCTGCCCCAAGCTCTATATCTTCCTGTATAAATTGCATATCACCGGCAGTACGTCTTTTTATGATATGCATCTTGTTATCTATTTTAGTCAAAGCCAAATCGTAGTGGTGGTCGGAATCGTAGTACAGTGTAATTCCGGCCTCCTGGGAGGCGGAGGCCAGATTAACTGTCACGCGTCCTGTCAGCTCTTGCTGACGGATTCCCACAAAGGATGGCGAAATATGCTTTTCATCAAGTGTGGCAGCGGTACCTGTAATAGTCATGACTCCATCTGCTATGTGATAGTTATCTAAAAATGGGTTGCGTAGGAATATCCATTCCAAGCCAAGACAAGTGTTGTCAAAGCTGTAGTCATGTATAAATTCTTGCTTGGCAAGAGGTCTGTCAGAAGACACTTCCATGTCCAGCCTGCAGGTGCCATCTATTCCTGCTAGTAACCAGCCATCATCGGTAAATGAGACAGGTACCAGGCAGACCTCACGGCCGATGTGGTGGAAAGGCAAATAGCGGTCCAGCTGACGAAAGGCCAGATGTACCATCCAGTATTTTCCATTATCATCACAAACCAAGTCTCCGTGGCCGGTGCCCTGTAGCTGGTAGCCACCAAGGTCACGATTGGTAAGGATAGGATTGGCAGCGATATGATCAGACGAAGGCGTCTCAAATGGACCATAAGGATCTGTAGCTCTGGCTATTACCTCCATATGGCCGTATTCGGTGCCGCCCTCGGCAGCCATGAGATAGTAATATTTGCCTATGTGATATAGATGAGGTCCTTCTAAGTAGCGGCCGCCAGTGCCTCGCCAGATAGCTTTTGCCTCAGTTAAAGTGGCACCGGTCATAGGATCTATCTGGCATTGCATGATGGAAGCTAAGCCATCATCGTCGCCGTGATTGCTCATGAAATAAACCTTGTCTTCTTCGAAGAAAAGTGAAGGGTCGATACCGTCACGGTCTATAACAACAGGGTCAGACCACTGGCCATATATGTCGTCTGTCCATACAAGAAAATTGCCACAGCCGGAGCAGTTGGTACACACTATGTAGAAGCGGCCCTGTTGGTAGCGGATGGTAGGGGCATATAAGCCTCCTGCACTTTCTGCATCATCGAGAGGAAGCTGGGATGGTCTGGTCAGAGCATGACCTATGCGCTTCCAATTGATCAGATCCTTGCTTTCGAATATGGGTAGTCCAGGAAAATACTGGAAGCTGGAGCAAACCAGATAGTAGCGATCACCTGCCTTGCATATGCTTGGGTCTGGGGCAAAGCCTCGGATTATAGGGTTTTGATAAGTGTAACAAGTGCTCATATAGGGCTCCTTCAAAAAATATATAGTTTAGCTATAGTTCAAAATTCAATCGGCAAAATAATCTTGTCATTTTTCTCGTAATTGTTTGAAGAAGATTAATTTTAAACTTAGTAATTGGTGTATTAAGTTAATCTCTATAATTCAAATAATAAACAGAAAGTATGGGAAAACATACAGTAAAAAAGAGAAGAAAAAGGTGGTAGAATTTTGACATGTTTTTTGTAAAAATAGTAGGGTATTTTAGTAGAAAACCCAGTGATATTATGGATTATGAAATAAAATAGCCTAAGGAGACGGCTGTTTTAGGGGGAAGAATATATGCAAAAGAAAATTATAGCAGCTGCAGTCAGTCTTGTGACAGCAGTGGCCCTTGTTACAGGCTGTGCCAATATTGGCAGCAAAGAGGACAGCGCTTATAAGGACTTTATTACAGTAGATGTATATGACGACTATGCCAACTATCAGGGCTTGCAGACAGGCTGGTTTGCCAAGATAGTTAAAGACAAGTTTAACATGGAGCTTAATATCATAGCGCCAAATGTGTCTGGCGGCGGCAAGACTACATATCAGTCCAGGGCGGCAGCAGGAGACCTGGGGGATTTGGTTGTTATTTCGACTGATAACGGCAGGGTAAGTGAGGCAATTTCTGCAGGGCTTATTATGGATGCCAGCCAGCTGATGGAAGGCAAGGATATAATGACTACTTACGGTCAGGCGGTAGAGGCAACCAATGCCAACTTGGATAAAGATGGCATCTATGCTTTTCCAAGTGCAGTGTCATCAGGCTCGCCATTGGAGTCTCAGGAGGGATTAGAGCCTACATTTGGTCCATATATTCGCTGGGATTATTACAAGGCTTTAGGCTATCCGGCCATGGATTCCTTAGAGGATATGTTGGATGTCCTTGAGGACATGCAGGCTTTAGCTAGAGAGACTGAGGGGGATGATGAAATATACGCCATGTCTTTTTTTTCTGACTGGGACGACAACATGATGAATAATGCCAAGCAGATAGCCTGCATGTATGGCTATGATGAGGTGGGATTTGAGCTTTTGTCGGCAGATGGAAGCGACAGGCAAAGCATTCTAGATGATGATTCTTTATACATAAAGGCTCTTAGATTTTTCTATGAGGCTAATAAGAGGGGGCTGGTAGACCCAGATTCTTCTGTGCAAAATTATTCCACCTGGTCGGAAAAATATAGTAGTGGCAAGACCCTGTTTTGCCCATGGCCATGGATATGTCAGAGCAATTTTAATGTGGCTCAAAATCTTGCTGCAGGAAAGGGTTATATGCTGGCCCCTGTATATGATATGAATATACTTTCATATGGCAATTTTCCTGATGGTGATCCATCTGTGGTTATATGTATTGGAAGCAATGCCCAGGATCCTCAGCGTATGGCAGATTTTATCGACTGGCTTTATTCTCCAGAAGGAGTACGACTCAATGGCCAGACTTCTGGTGCGGCTGGCATTGAAGGGCTGACCTGGGAGCGGGGCGAGGATGGACTACCTCAGCTTACTGAGTATGGCAAAAAAGCCCTGCCGGATAATGACGTAGAAGTCCCAGAGGAATACGGCGGAGGAAGTTGGAAGGACGGTGTCTCAAAGCTTAATTTCAAAACCGTAAATACCAGAGATATTGATCCGGACACTGGGGAGACCTATGCCTGGGAGTCCTGGTCTACGACTCTTTCAAATGAGATAAACCCACTGGCTGTAGACTGGCAGGAATATATGGGGGCTTCATCCTCCATGGAATATCTGAAAGAGAATGACATGCTTACAGTTTCAGCTGGCACTGCCTACTCTATTCCTCTAGCAAATGCAGATATAACCACTATCAGGGAGCAGTGTAAATCAGCAATAGTTGGGGCTTCCTGGGAAATGATTTTTGCAGAAAGTGACGAGGTATTTGAGGAGATGCTTGCTGAGATGAAAAGGACTGCCTATGCCTTGGGCTTTGAACAGGTGCTCGAGGTGGACAATCAAAATGCTGATGATTTTGATGCAGCAAGACAGGCAATGATAGGGGAGCAATAAGGACTTGTCGGTCTAGAGCTTTAGCATTAAATTTTGATAAAAAGAGGATAAATGGATGAACATTAAAAAAATGCCATATGGCGGTGATTATAATCCGGAGCAGTGGCCACGACAGGTGTGGGAGGAGGATATGGGACTCCTGAAAAATGCCCATATTGATACATTGACTCTTAATGTATTTTCCTGGGCCAAATTGCAGCCAGATGAGGAAACTTATGATTTTTCCCAGTTGGATGAAATCATGGACTTGGTGAGAGCCAATGGTTTTCAAGTAATCCTGGCTACCTCTACAGGAGCCCATCCAGCTTGGATGGCGAGAAAGCATCCGGACATACTCAGGGTAGAGTTTGACGGTAGAAAAAGAAAATTTGGAGGCCGTCACAATTCTTGTCCAAACAGTCCTACTTACAGAAAATACGCTCCACTTTTAGCAGAAAAATTAGCAGAGCGTTACAAGGATTACGACAACATAATTGCCTGGCATATCAGTAATGAATATGGCGGGGAGTGCTATTGTGATAATTGCGAAAAGGCCTTTCGCAGCTGGCTTAAAGACCGCTATGGCAGCATAGATGAAGTCAATAAGGCTTGGAATATGGCCTTTTGGGGACATACCCTCTATGATTGGGAGGATATAGTTTTGCCGGATTTGCGCAGCGAGCATTTTGAATATGATAGGAGTCAGTTCCAGAGCATTACCATTGATTACAAGCGCTTTAATTCCGAGAGCCTTTTGGATTGCTATAAGCTAGAGTATGAGGCTGTGAAAAAGCATACCCCAGATATTCCTGTAACCACCAATCTCATGGGCTTTTTCAAAATGCTTGATTATAAAAAATGGGCAAAGTACATGGATTTTGTATCCTGGGATAACTATCCTTCTAACGATGACAGCCCTGCAATGATAGCCATGAATCATGACTTGATGAGAGGTTTAAAGGGCGGTCAGCCTTTTATATTGATGGAGCAAACCCCAAGTGTCACCAACTGGCTTCCATATAATGCTCTAAAGCGTCCTGGTGTCATGAGGCTGTGGAGTTATCAGGCAGTGGCCCATGGTTCAGATTCGGTAATGTTTTTTCAGATGCGGCGGTCAGTTGGAGCTTGCGAAAAGCTGCATGGTGCAGTTATTGATCATGTGGGCAGCGATGAGACCAGAGTTTACAGGGAAGTCAAGGCCCTAGGAGCTGAGCTTGATGTAATCGCAGGTCTTACCTTGGAAGCCAGGGCTGAGGCAAAAGTCGCCCTTTATTTTGACTGGAACAACTGGTGGGCAGTGGAGTGTTCTGCAGGGCCAAGCTGTGAGCTAAAATATAAGGATGAGGTCTACAATTATTATCAGGCACTTCATTCTATGAATATTCCTGTGGATATTGTAGGGCCAGAGGATGACCTAAGTGGATATTCTATATTTATTGCACCTGTACTATATATGATGCCTAGTGGACTTGATGAAAAAATACGCAGCTTTGTAGAGGCAGGTGGCACCTTTGTTACCACATTTTTCTCAGGATATGCTAATGAAACAGACAGGATATTTACCGGCGGTTATCCAGGGCCTCTCAAGGATATTGTGGGACTGTGGGTAGAGGAGGAGGACGCTCTGCCACAGGGCAGCGAGAATTCTTTTTCTTACAAGGGTAAGACATATCCGGCAAGGCTTTTGTGTGATTTGAGCCACAGCAGAGGAGCTGAGATACTTGCCAGCTATGACAGTGATTTTTACGCCGGTATGCCTGTGCTTACAGTTAATCATTTGAAAAAAGGCAAGGCCTACTATGTGGCTACCCGGTCAAATGAAAGCTTTTATCATGATTTTCTTGCAGACTTGTGCAAGGAGGCTGGAGTAAAGCCTGTTATAAGTGGTCCAGCTGACCTAGAGGCTACGGAGCGTGTCAATGACCAGGGCAGATTTTTATTTTTGCTTAATCACGGAAATGAAGAAATCAGGATAGAGATGCCATATGACGGAAAAGATTTGCTAACAGGCGAGATTTTTAAGCAGGGGCAGGAAGTTGCACTGGCAGGCAAGGGAGTCTTGATAATTAGTACCTTAGGGTGAGCTATAATTTAGAAGAGAGGGATTATGTTTACAGAAAAAGAGATAAGTTACCTAGATGAAATAAAAAAAGTAGCAGCAGCGGGCCCTTTTACCCCGGATTGGGCAAGCCTGTCTACCATGAAGCAGCCTGACTGGTTTGCTGAGGCACGTTTTGGCATATTTATTCACTGGGGCCTTTATTCTATAGCGGCTCATGCCAATGAGTGGTATTCCCGCAATATGTATATTAAAGATAAAGAGGAGTGGGACTATCACCGCAAGACTTTTGGAGACCATAAGGATTTTGGTTATAAGGATTTTATTTCTTTATTTACTGCAGACCACTTTGATTCCAAGGAGTGGGCAAAGCTTTTTAAGGAGGCGGGAGCTAAGTATGTATTTCCAGTGGCAGAGCACCATGAGGGATTTCAGATGTATAAGAGTGAGATATCCCATTTTAACGCCTATGAAATGGGGCCTCACAGGGATATATTAGGGGAACTGAAGTCAGCTATTGAAGACCAGGGGATGACCTTCTGTACATCTAGCCACAGGGCAGAGCACTGGTGGTTTATGAGCCATGGTAGGGAATTTGAAAGTGATATTCATGAGCCTATGGTTCGAGGCGATTTTTACTGGCCTGCCATGCCAGAACCACATGAGGCTGACTTGACTAGCCAGCCATATCCTGATACAGAATTTTTAGATGACTGGCTCCTTCGCACCTGCGAGATTATAGATAAATACCAGCCGTCCCTTCTTTATTTTGACTGGTGGATACAGCATGATGCCTTCAAAGACTACCTGAAGATATTGGCAGCTTATTATTACAACAGAGCCAAGGAATGGGGCAAGGAAGTAGCCATATGCTACAAGCATGATGCCATGATGTGGGGCAGTGGAATATTAGAGGTGGAGCGAGGCGGCCTCTCTGAGTGTAAGCCATATGTCTGGCAGACAGATACTGCTATAGCCAAAAACTCATGGTGCTATACAGATACCTTGGATTACAAGTCAGCTAGACAGATAATACAGACATTTGTAGAGTGTATCTGTAAAAATGGAAATATGCTTCTTAATGTAGGACCAAAAGGGGATGGCTCCATTCCTGACAAGGATCGTGAGATATTAGAGGAAATAGGTAGCTGGATGAGCTGCAATGAAGAGGCTATACATGGCAGCAGGCCATGGAAGCTGGACTCCGAAGGCCCTACAAAAATAGCCCAAGGCCAATTTACAGACAATGAAGAGCCTCCATATACTACAGAAGACATCCGCTTTGTAGCCAAGGGGGATAGTGTATATGCCTTTGTTATGAAGCCGGCCAGCGACATCACAATCAAGTCATTTGCCTACAGCTTAGAGCAAAATACCTTTGGATTTCATGGCCTGATAGAAGATGTAACAGTTCTGGGCTACGAAAATGCCCTCAGCTCCTGGTCTGTTGACGAGGCAGGCCTTCACCTAAGCCTATGCAATATTGCAACAGACATGCCTTTGGCTGTCAAAATCACACTGCGTTAAATGCATATTTAACTGAGTGGACTTTCTCTATGGCCCGCCCACAAGGGTTTTCTATTGCATCCTAAAAGTTCAGTCACGCAAAATATACGCGAGGGTCGTGCTATCCAAGTTCCACTAA
>CAVJHG010000004.1:96260-103063 GCA_963649335.1 bacterium | reverse complement strand
GGTGAGCAGCTGCAGTGGGTAAAAGGTAAATAATTAGGATAAGGGAATACTGACAAGAGAAAAAGCCTTGAAGCATACGCTTCAAGGCTTTTTAATAATTAGAATGTAACAATAAGGTGAACATGGCCAAAGCTATAAGCAATAGGAAGAACCATGCATGTACCATCAGCCTTTAAGGTATTGCTGCTTAACACTTCCGGTGCTGACAGCTGTATTTCCTGGTTGTGGTAATTGGACATATTTACTGCAAAAAGGCCATTGTGGAGGTTGATAAAATCCTCTGTGGCAGCGGAGACATATTCATTGAATTCTTCAAAGGTCTCATTGGCATATCTGTTGGCAAATTCTATGGCAGTAGTTTTATCCATGTCCACATAGGTGATGTATTCTGACTTTCCCAGGATGGTCTGGGCTACACAAAAATCTATAGGATATTCCTTGACGCTAAGGGGCTCAAGGGGAGTAAAGTCATCCCCAATAAAGCGAATTAAGCTGTTAAAGAGTAATTCTAGATAAGCCACTGTTACATTATCTATAGGTGTATCTGATTTCCAGAAAAAATTCTCAATTATCTGGCGAATTTTTTCTTTGTTTTCAATATCAAAATCAAGGTCATAAAGCCTGGTATCATTTTTGTACTCAAAAATCATGCGCTCAAGGTCAGAGTTGGTCATAGCTCCATCTTCTACCAGATTTTGGCCTAGAAGAAGAAAGTCGTTGGGCTGTTTTTTAATAAGCTTGATAACCTGGTCATCAGTAAGGTAACCTCTTTGGACTGCTATTTCACCAAAGCGGCAATCCTCTCTAGTCTGAAGATAGAGGCATTCGTCTACTTCCTTTGCACTCATGAGACCTTCCTGAAGAGCAAGAGTGCCAAGCTTAATTCTAGATTTGGTCAAACGAGTCATGGCCTTTAGAATTTGCTCCTGGGTGACCATATTTTTATGTAGCAGATAGTTTCCGAAAAACTGTGAATACATAATTTAGTTACCTCCAAGTCTAGATGCTAAAATATCCTCAATCTGATACTTATCAATAGGCTTCTGTACAAAATCCTTGGCCCCAAGCTCAATGGCAGTCTGTAATTGCTGCCTGGTGCCTATGGAAGAGACAATAATAACAATGGCATTTTTATCAAAATCCATTATCTCTTTTAAGGACTGGGTACCATCCATCTCAGGCATAATTATATCCATAAAAACGATGTCGGGCTTATTATTTTTGTATAAATCCACTGCTTCGGCACCGTTCTTGCCTTCAATAAAAGTGGCACCTTCTGAGAAGGATTTGATGGCATCCATAAGCTGCTTTCTTGCCAGTATTGAATCATCGCATACTAAGATGGTTTTGTTAGATAAATCCATAATCAATTACCTCTTAACCCAAAGGTAACTATTCAAAATAGCTTGAATAATTACTACAATATTACTTATTTTTATGATAGCTCAAAAATATAAAAAAACAATCATAATTTGGCCAAATTGTGATTTTTATTTTTGTCCCTTTGTTTAGGATAAGAATGTGAAAAATAATTGAGAAAAATGCAGACAGACAGACTGTTTTTTGAATTTATTAATGAAAATATATTCAAAGAAAGGTACAATAAAGTCATTAAAATAAAAAAGAAAGCAGGTATTTTTTTATGGATATGAGTTTTATGACAGTATTTGATTTAATAATTATGGTACTTGGGGCTTATCTACTTATCATTGGCATCAAGTGCACTATGGCCAAGACAGTAGATCCTATGATTGTTACAGCAGAAGAGCTGACCAAGTGTAAAGACATAGCAGCCATGTCTGCTTACCTCATGCCAAAGACAGCTATTTTTGGAGCCTTTTGTATAGTGTTTGGTCTTCAGGGCCTTAGCAATGATATGGGATGGATAAATTATCCTAAGTACGTCAATGTAATCTTCTTGGTGGCATTTGTTGTTTGCTGGATTATTTATTCATATTGCATCAAAACGGCTAAGACTACATATATCAGTAAGTTTTAACCTGGCTTTCACATGATTGTCACAAAAGGCATTCATAATATAGGCCATTAGGAGGTGCAGTATGAAAAAGATTTTGGTAGTAGACGACGAAGAACAAATTCGCTCTATCATCAGAAAATATGGCGAGTTTGAGGGATACGAGATAGCTGAAGCAGTGGATGGCATGGACGCTATCACAAAGGTTAGGGACAATGACTATGATGTGATAATTATGGATGTTATGATGCCTGAGCTTGACGGCTTTTCGGCTTGTACTGAAATAAAAAAAATAAAGGATATTCCTGTCATTATGCTTTCTGCCAGAGGCGAGGAATATGACAGAATACATGGCTTTGAGGCTGGTGTAGATGACTATGTTGTTAAGCCTTTTTCACCTAAGGAGCTTATGATGCGAGTCAATGTAGTGACAAGCAGGGCCAAGGGGGATAATACATCAGCAGATATATTTAAATACGAGGGCTTGGAGGTTAATTTCACTGCCAGGACAGTTTCCATAGATGGCAAGCGTATAGACATGTCCCCAAAGGAATACGAGCTCTTATTTTACCTTGTTAAAAATAAAAACATTGCTCTTGAGCGTGAGAAGCTTATTACAGAGGTGTGGGGCTATGATTACTACGGTGATGACAGAACCCTTGATACCCATATCAAGCTTTTGAGAAACAGCTTGGGTGAGTACCGCAAGCTTCTTGTTACCTTGCGTGGCGTGGGCTACAGATTCGAGGCTTAGTTTTCGGAGGTTATTTTGAAGAATAAGCATATAAGCATTAAATGGAAAATTTTTTCACTCTTTCTTATTTTTGCCATAGTACTCATCGGGGTACTATGGTTTTTTCAAATTGTATATCTTAATGACTTCTATAAGATGATAAAAAGGTCTGAGACTGAGGATGTCTTAGATCAGGTAGAAGCCATGCTTCTTACTACAGATGACTGCGATTCAGACATTAACACCCTTGCAGCCAGTAATAATCTGGCTATATATATTACTGACAATAAGGGCAATCCTCTCCACAATGCTGAGTATATTGTTAATTCTCAGATGTCATCTCTGCCTGATTACATGTTTGAGCTTTTTTATTCCCAGGCTAAGGCCAATGATGGGGAGGCAGTTATTGAGTACAAGGGCAGCGAGATGCTGGACAAGGAAAAATACAATATGGACATGATGCCCCAGACTGAAGAAGACCCTAAAAATCCTGCCAATAAGGACTCCGGTATCGGTACTGCGGAGATAGTTATTGACGGTGAAGAGGGAGGACAATCTGAGGGAAGATTGGAATTTACCATTCCTAAGATGGAAGAGCAGCAGGAGTTTATGCAAAATATAGGGGACGATATGGCTGAATCTGTTATCTATGTTCGTATTGTTAATATAGATGATGTAGAAAAGGTTATTATGGTCAACTCAGTGCTTACCCCGGTAGATGCCACTGTATCTACCTTAAAAAGGCAGCTTGTGGTTATATCTGTGATTATGATAATTGTTGCCTTTGTCATTGCCTTTGGAGTATCGAGAAGCCTGTCCAAGTCTATAATTAAAATCAATGATGGAGCAAGCAAGCTGGCAGAAGGCAATTTTGACGTAGCCTTTGATTCGAGAGATTGTCAGGAGCTGTCAGAGCTTTCAGATACCCTCAATTTTACTGCTAAGGAGCTTAGCAAGGCTGATTCCTTACAAAAGGAGCTGATAGCCAATGTGTCCCATGATTTGCGGACACCACTTACCATGATAAAGGGATATTCTGAGGTTATGAGGGATATTCCGGGAGAAAATACTCCGGAAAATGTCCAGGCTATTATAGATGAGACAGAGAGACTAGCCGGCCTGGTTAATGATATGCTTGATATATCAAAGCTTAAAGCTGGCACCATACAGCTAAAGCGACAGGACTACAATATCACAGCAAGTATAAGGCATGTACTTGAACGCTACAACAAGCTGAGAGAGGTGGAAGGCTATACTATTGACTTTTTATATGATGCTGAAGTTACAGTATATGCAGATGAGCAAAAAATGTATCAGGTAATATATAATCTGGTAAACAACGCTATTAATTATACTGGCGCAGATAAAAAGGTTACTGTGGTTCAAATTCTAACCGATGATACCCTGCGGTTGGAGGTGCGAGACACTGGAGAGGGAGTATCACAGGAGGATATTCCTTATGTTTGGGACCGTTATTATAAGGACAAAAAGACCCATAAAAGGGCAGTCCAGGGCACGGGCCTTGGACTGTCTATTGTAAAAAATATATTGGAATTGCATGGGGCAAAATATGGGGTTTCCTCTATACAGGGAAAGGGAGCTACATTTTGGTTTGAGCTGCCTCTCAGTCCTGATATTGATGAATAAAGGATTTGATTTTGTCTTCGTCTAAAGCTTCACCGATGACTATGAATACCTCCTGGCCTGCAGGATGGGTGGAGATATGGGTTTGGCTTCTTGTGGCATTGACCTGATACCAAAGGCCATCTTCTTTGTAAAAGCCTTTGATGCGGATGATATTTCCGTAGCTTTTGTCCCTTATCAGGGTGGAGATTATTTCCTTCATGTCAGTGCCAGATACCGGTATCTCTAGAAAGTAAAGGGTTTTAAAGCCATTATCGCTGGCATTCATTTTTTTAATATAGGAGCCTTTTGTGTAGCCTGCAGCGGCTATTTTTTCCATGTCATTGCCATCTAAAGAATCCCAGGACTTATCTATGATAAGAGGTCTGATATTTTTCTTTAAGCCTGTGTTTTCACAGGCTTTTTCAATGTGTAAAATCGTATTATTTATGTCAGCTTCTGTTGCTGTATCAGTTTTTGAAAGGAGGATACAGCCGGCATTTGCAAGCTGGGAAGCCAGGAAAAAATCTGATTCTTCTGTTAAGCTATCCTCAAGCTTTGCATCCACAATGGTAATGACGGAACCTACTTCGTACCATCTGTCTAGGGGCTCGTCATGGAGGGTATCAAAGAATTCGTCCATGTCAAATATACCGGAGGGCTCTATAATTACCCTGTCGTAGCCACTCATTCCCATGGAAATAAGCTTGGACTTAAAACGCCTCCTGTGGCAGTCGCTGTCGCAGGCTCCGGCAACCATTTCAAGCTCACAATTATCTCCTCTGAGTTCATTTAAAAGGAGCATGTCTACATTGACTGCGCCATAGTCATTTTCTAAAATCCCAATTCGCTGGCCCTGGTCAATAAAATGACGGGCGTATTTTTTTATGAAGGTGGTCTTTCCTGAGCCAAGAAAGCCTGTAATCAAATCTATTTTTATCATGGTGAAACCTCCTAATTAATTGACAATCTTTCGGAATATTCAGCCTAGTTAAATCAAGACGTTTAAATTCCCTCTTTTTATAAAATTCCTCACCTTTTTATCTTTAGTAAACTAGTGGATAACAATTTTGATTCAGCCAGGTTTCAAGGGAACACTGAGGCAAATTTTCCGCGTGAATATACTGTGTATATCATAAACTAGTATTTTTTAATTTACAAATATATAAGCTAGATGTGTTATACTGCTTTTATATTTTTTAAAATTAAAGGAGCAAAACATGGGAATAGTAGTACTTGGAGCAGTATTTGTAGATATAAAGGGATATGCCCACGGTAATTATCAGCCTACAGGTAAAAATGCAGGCTCAGTTATAGAGAGCCACGGCGGTGTATGCAGGAATGTGGTGGAGGATATAGCAAACGTGGAGCTGCGACCTACCTTCATAGGCCTGGTTGATAACTCAGCCTTAGGCACAGAGGTTATTGACAAGCTCAATCGTCACAAGGTTAACACTCAGTACATGCGTCGGGTTGAGGACGGCATGGGCAAGTGGCTGGCAGTTTTTGACAATTCAGGAGATGTGTTGGCTGCAGTGTCTAAAAGACCAGACTTGTCTGAAATAAATAATATATTAGATGAGCATGGTGATGAGATTTTTAAAGATGCAGATTCCATTGCCCTTGAGATAGATATGGAAAAGGAAACTGTAAAACGAGTATTTAAGTATGCCAAGAAGTATAATCTACAGGTGTATGCAGTGGTTTCCAATATGAGCATAGCCCTAGAGCGTCGGGATTTTATGCAGGAGGTGGGCTGCCTTGTGTGCAATGAGTCAGAAGCCGGTATGTTTTTTATGGAGGACTATACCGACAAGTCTCCTGAAGAGATGGAGGCTATACTTGTTGATAAAATCAGGGGAGCCAAGATTCCAAAGATGATAGTTACCATGGGCAGCAAGGGGGCTGTATATGCAGATATGGATGGAAATTCTGGTTATGTTCCTGCCCGCAAGGTAGATGTTATGGATACCACAGGAGCTGGGGATTCATTTTTTGCAGGGGCAACTATTGGTCTTACCTATGGCAAGACCATGGCTGAGGCCTGTGAGATAGGTGCTACATTGGCAGCCTCTGTTATATGTACATTGGAAAATGTATGCCCAAGATTTTTACCTAGCGAATTTGGTATAGAAATATAAGAAGAAAAATTGTATACTAGAAAAGACTTTTGTGGTCAATACAGATAGTAAGGGCTTATGTGATGCTTCAAGAAGATAACAATATGTACCGACAGATGTATTTTGATATGGACGGCAATATAAGGCAGGAGACATATGTTTTTCACAGACAGATGACTCCACAGGAGCGGGAAGATTATGACCGCATTGTTGCCGATGCCAATCAGATGACCATTTTTGATTTTATTGAGCAATGATGCCTCCTTTATAAGGGAGGCATTTTTTATAGGAGAATGTCATGGATATTTCCACTATTACACTTAGTGATTTTACAGCAAGGCTGGCTTCAAAA
>CAVJHG010000004.1:0-95984 GCA_963649335.1 bacterium | reverse complement strand
GCTGCAGCAGTTCCCCTTGAGATAGCCTCTCTTTCAGGTCAGGCCATGGAATTGCTTTCTATTTTTGCAAAAAAAGGCTCTGTCATAGTAGTTTCAGATGCCGCTACAGGTGCTGCCATATTAGCTGGTGCCATGAAGGGGGCTGCAGTCAATGTCAAAATAAATACGGCTTCCATGAAGGACAGGGATTATGCCAATGGATTAAATGAGCAGGTTGATGGACTGCTGCAAAAATATATTCCTATGGCAGATGAGATTTTTGATAGTATTTATGCAGGATATTAAAAAAGGGTGCATAGATTGAAATTCCCATATTTGCTAAGACAAATAAGGGTATTTTTCTATAATTTTGAAAAAGCATAAACAAATTGGATAATCAAAGGAGAATAAATGGCTGAACTTTTAAAGGGCAAGGCAGTTGCCGATGCCATAACAGAAAAGCTTGTTACAGAAGTAGAAGAATTAAAAAACAAAGGCATTATTCCTACCCTTGCCATTCTTCGAGTAGGAGAGAGGGCTGACGATATTTCTTATGAAAGAGGGGCCAGCAAAAGATGTGACGCGGCAGGTGTGGCTGTTAAGAATGTAATCTTGCCAGAGGATGTGGTAGAGGCTGATTTCTTTGCTAAGTTAGATGAGCTTAATAATGATGACAATGTCCATGGAATACTTATGTTTCGCCCACTGCCAAAGCATATAGATGGTGAAAAGGCCAGAAAGGCATTGGCTTTTTATAAGGATGTAGATGGCTGTACAGATATGTCCTTAGCAGGAGTATTTACGGGAACCAAGCTAGGATTTTGCCCATGTACTGCAGAGGCCGCCATGGAAATATTGCATTATTATGGCATTGACCTTAAAGGCAAGAAGGTGGCAGTGATAGGACGTTCCCTTGTAATAGGTAGGCCGGTTGCCATGCTTCTTATGCATGAAAATGCTACAGTTACAATTTGCCATACCAAAACAGAGGATGTGGCTGCTATTTCACGAGAGGCTGACATAGTAGTGGCAGCATCAGGACAAATGGAATCCATAGGGGCAGAATATTTAAGAGAAGGTCAGGTTATTATAGATGTTGGCATAGGCTGGAATGAGGCCAAGGGCAAGCTGTGCGGAGATGTATGCTTTGATGAGGTGTCAGATAAGGTGGCAGCCATTACTCCGGTTCCTGGTGGAGTAGGATCTGTTACTACAAGCATACTTGTAACGCACGTTGTGGAAGCTGCAAAAAATAAGCTGCTTTAAATAAAGATAAGACGCCCTTTTTCTGTGAGCATTAGCTGAGAAGAGGTAAATAATTTTGCCAGTAAATTATAGGTAAAAATAATTTTTATAGGAGGTTTTCATGAACTTTTTAGAGGAGAGAATTGTAAAGGACGGAGTAGTCAAGGAAGGCAATATCTTAAAGGTAGACAGCTTTTTGAACCACCAGATGGATATTGAGCTTTTTGATGAAATGGGAGCAGAATTTAAGAGAAGATTTGCTGATGCAAATATCAACAAAATCCTCACTATCGAGGCATCTGGTATTGGCATCGCATGCATGGTGGCAAGACACTTTGATAATTGCCCTGTAGTTTTTGCGAAAAAAGCAAAGTCTATAAATATTGATGGAGACATGTATGTAGCAGATGTTATGTCCTTTACCCACAAAAACATGAATCAGGTTATAGTATCAAAGCGTTTCCTTAATTCTGAGGATCATGTGCTTATTATCGACGATTTCCTTGCTAATGGATGTGCCCTCCAGGGACTTATCCAGATAGTAAAGGAAGCAGAGGCCACTGTAGAGGGTATTGGTATTGCTGTAGAAAAGGGCTTCCAAAGTGGCGGAACCATGATTCGTAACTTAGGCTATCATTTAGAGAGCCTGGCAATTGTAGAGTCAATGAATGCCTCAAATGGAGAAATTTGCTTTAGAGAGCAGTAAATATGCAAGATTTTCTTGCTAATTATAAAAATCAATAGTATGATTTGCTATGATAAACCCCGAAAATGTACTCGTAAGCTTTTTTAGATTCTTTCAATAAGAGCTAAAGAGTACATAAAAAAGAAAAGGAGAAAAGAAATGAGAAACATGAAAAAATTTGCAGCACTTGCAATGGCTTCTTTTATGGCACTTTCACTTGTTGCCTGCGGAAGCTCATCATCTGACAGCTCAGATGCAGCTGGAGAGTCTACTTCAGAGACTAGTGCAGAGACTAAGTCAGCTTCAGACATCAAGGTAGGATTTATTTTCCTTCACGATGAGAACTCTACCTACGATCTCAACTTCATCAACGCAGCCAAGGAAGCTTGCGAAGCAGCTGGTGTTGAGTACATGTCAAAGACAGGTATCCCTGAGGGTCAGGAGTGCTACGATGCAGCCTGCGAGCTTGCAGATGCTGGTTGCGACATCGTTTTTGCTGATTCATTTGGTCATGAGGATTATCTTATCGAGGCAGCTAAGGAGTTCCCTGATGTTCAGTTCTGTCATGCTACAGGTACACAGGCTCATACAGCTGGTCTTGACAATTTCCATAATGCCTTCGCTAAGATCTATGAGGGTCGTTACTTAGCTGGTGTTGCAGCAGGTATGAAGCTCAACGAGATGATTGAAGCTGGCGACATTACTGAAGACCAGGCAAAGATGGGTTATGTTGGTGCTTACACATATGCTGAGGTTATTTCAGGTTATACATCATTCTATCTTGGCGCAAAGTCAGTATGTCCTTCAGTAACTATGGAGGTTACATTTACTGGTTCATGGTATGATGAGACAGCTGAGAAGGAAGGTGCTAATACACTTATCCAGGATGGTTGTGTTCTTATTTCACAGCATGCAGACTCAATGGGTGCTCCTACAGCCTGCGAGACAGCTGGTGTTCCTGATGTATCTTACAATGGTTCTACAGCTTCTGCTTGCCCTAATACATTCCTTGTATCTTCACGTATCAACTGGGCTCCTTACTTTACATACATGATCGAGTGTGTAGAAAATGGTGAGCCTATTGCTACAGACTGGACAGGAGATTTCTCAACAGGTTCTGTAGAGCTTACAGAGCTTGGTTCAATTGCTGCTGAGGGAACTCAGGAGGCTCTCGATACAGTCAAGGCTTCTCTTGAAGACGGTTCACTTCACGTATTCGACACAGCTACATTTACTGTAGATGGCGAGACACTTACAAGCTATGAGGCAGATGTTGATACAGATGCTGATTACACTCCAGACCACGAAGCTATCGTAGATGGATATTTTGATGAGTCAGGTGATGGCCTTAGATCTGCACCATTCTTTAATGTACAGATTGATGGTATTACACTTCTTGATTCAGCATACTAATCAATATCAGGTGATTTCATTTAGATAATGAATGCCCAGGGGCGGTTATTTCCGCCCCTATTTTTTTAAAGATATGAAAGGTAGGATAGAGGTATGAACGACGTAGCGATTTCCTTTAAAGGGGTCACAAAGACCTTTGGAGAGGTAGTTGCCAATAAGGATGTCACCTTCGATATATACAAGGGTGAGATTCTTTCTCTTTTGGGAGAAAATGGTTCCGGTAAAACCACTCTTATGAATATGCTCTCTGGTATTTATTATCCGGATGATGGCCAGATTATTATTGATGGCAAGCCTGTTGTAATTAAGTCTCCAAGAGATGCTTTTGCACTTAAGATAGGCATGGTTCATCAGCATTTTAAGCTTATCGATGTATTTACTACCACAGAAAATATTATTCTTGGCTTGGAGGGTAAGCTTGATAAAAAGGCTGCCAAGGCAAAAATCAAAGAGATATGTGATAAATACGGCTTTGATATAGATCCTGACAAAAAGGTATATGACATGTCAGTTTCTGAAAAGCAGACTGTAGAAATAGTTAAGGTCCTTTTCAGAGGTGTTGATTACCTTATTTTGGATGAGCCTACTGCCGTACTTACTCCTCAGGAGACTGAGAAGCTTTTTGCTGTAATGCGCAATATGAAAAAAGACGGCAAGTCAATAATTATCATTACCCACAAGCTTCATGAGGTTATGGCTATATCTGACAGAGTGGCAATTCTTCGTAAGGGAGAGTTTATAGATGCCCTTATTACTGCCGATACCAATGAGCAGGAAATGACCGACATGATGGTGGGACGAGCAGTCAGCCTCAACATTGAGCGCAAGGATCCTGTAAATGTAAAGCCTCGTATTATAGTAGATAATCTGTCTGTCAAGGATGCAGAGGGTGTCTATAAGCTCAAAAATATCAGCTTTACTGCCAAGGCAGGAGAGATACTTGGTATAGCTGGTATATCTGGTTGTGGACAGAAGGAGCTTCTTGAGGCCATTGCCGGCCTTCAGCCTTTAGAGTCTGGAGATATATATTATGCTCAGGATGGAAAGGAAATCACTAGCCTAAAGGGCAGAGATCCAAGAGAGATTTCTGACATGGGTGTTGCACTTTCCTTTGTTCCAGAGGATCGTCTTGGCATGGGTCTTGTAGGTAACATGGACTTGGCTGACAATATGATGCTTCGTTCCTTCAGAAAGGGCAGCTCTAAGTTTTTCGTAGACAGGTCTGCTCCAAGAGATTTGGCAGAAAGTGTAGTGGAAGAGCTAGAGGTAGTTACTCCGGGCGTTGATACCCCTGTCCGTCGCCTTTCAGGTGGTAACGTTCAAAAGATATTGGTAGGCCGTGAGATTTCTTCAAGCCCTACTGTCTTTATGACCGCTTATGCTGTAAGAGGCTTGGATATCAACTCTTCATACACTATCTACGATCTTATTAACAAGCAAAAGGAAAGCGGTACAGCAGTTATATTTGTAGGTGAGGACTTAGATGTATTATTGCAGCTTTCTGATAGAATCTTAGTTCTTTGTGGCGGTGAAGTCAGTGGAGTAGTAGATGCCCGCACCACTGATAAGAACACCTTGGGACTTCTTATGACAAAGAAAGGAGGAGAACAATAATGGAAAATGCAACTCGTCAGCCGCTTTTTCATGTGGTTAAAAGAGACACCATAAGTGCAAAAACTGCCTGGACCATCAGGATTATTGCTATTGTTCTTGCCCTTTTGGTTTGCGCCATTATTACTACTATATTTACAGGAGATAATCCTATAGCAGTTTATGGCTCTATTTTATCTGGAGCATTTGGCTCAGAGCGTAAGACCTGGATTACATTTCAGGATGTAGCAATACTTCTTATTATTTCCCTTGCTCTGACACCAGCCTTCAAGATGCAGTTTTGGAATGTAGGTGGAGAGGGTCAGGTACTTATGGGAGGCCTTGCTTCTGCGGCCTGTATGATATGCTTGGGAGACAAGCTGCCAGCTGGCCTTGTGATTTTACTTATGGTAATTTCTTCAGTTGTGGCTGGTGCAATCTGGGGTCTTATTCCAGCATTTTTTAAGGCAAAATGGAATACCAACGAGACTCTTTGTACCTTGATGATGAACTATATAGCAACACAGCTTGTGGCATACTACATCATAGTATGGGAGGTGCCAAAGGGCTCTGGTAAGATTGGTATTATCAATCAGGATACATCTATTGGCTGGCTGCCAGAGGTTTATAACAAGTACTTTTTACCTATTTTGGTGGCTGTCCTTGTAACTGCTTTTGTCTATGTTTATCTCAAATATACCAAGCATGGATATGAGATATCTGTAGTTGGTGAAAGTCAAAATACAGCCCGCTATGTAGGTATTTCAGTTCCTAAGGTAATCATCAGAACAATGCTTCTGTCTGGTGCAATATGTGGTCTTGCAGGACTTCTTTTGGTAGGTGGCATCAACCATACCATCACTACTACAATTGTTGATGGTCAGGGCTTTACTGGTGTTATGGTTTCTTGGCTTGCCAAGTTTAATCCTATAGCCATGATTGCCACATCCCTTCTTATAGTTCTTATGGACAGGGGAGCAAGTGAGATATCTACTACCTTTGGTCTTAACCAGTCCTATGCTGATATTCTTACAGGTATACTTTTGTTTTTCATTATTGGCTGTGAGTTTTTTATCCGTTATAAGGTTACTTTCACTTCTAGCAAAAGGAGGGCAAAATAATGATTGATATAATTGCTTTTATACCTCGTGCAGTACAGCAGGGTATTCCTCTTTTGTATGGATGTACAGGTGAGACTATTACAGAAAAATCAGGAAACCTAAATCTGGGAATACCTGGTGTAATGTATGTAGGTGGTATATGCGGTGTTATAGGCGCTTTTAATTATGAGCAGGCCTGTGCAGGTGGCAGCATGAATGGCTTTTTAGCTATTATGATTCCACTTGTTTGTTCACTTTTGGGTTCATTTCTCATGGGACTTTTGTACAGCTTTCTTACGGTATCCTTAAGGGCCAATCAAAATGTTACCGGTCTTGCCATGACTACCTTTGGTGTAGGCTTTGGTAATTTCTTTGGTGGTTCTCTTATCAAGCTTTCAGGAGCAGATGTGCCTTCTATTGCCTTGTCTCAGACATCAGCTTATTTTAGCAAGACACTTCCTTTTGCAGGCAAAATGGGGTGGTTTGGAGATATCTTTTTATCCTATGGATTTCTTGCTTATGTAGCTATAATTATATCTCTTGTAACAGCCTATGTTTTTAAGCATAGGAGAGTGGGACTTCACTTGCGTGCCGTTGGTGAAAATCCAGCCACAGCAGATGCAGCAGGAATAAATGTTACCTTGTATAAGTATATGGCTACATGCCTAGGCTGTATGATAGCAGGTCTTGGTGGTCTCTACTACGTTATGGATTATGCATGTGGTGTATGGTCAAATGATGCCTTTGGTGACAGAGGCTGGCTTGCAATTGCCCTGGTTATCTTTACTATCTGGAAGCCAGATTTTGCCATACTTGCATCAATTCTCTTTGGTGGCCTTTATATTTTGTATCTATACCTTCCTTCAGGCATGGACAATATGCAGGTTAAGGAATTGTACAAGATGATTCCTTATATTGTTACCCTGGTTGTCCTTGTTATTACCAGCATGAGGAATAAAAAAGAAAATCAACCTCCGGCTTCTCTGGGAACGAATTATTTTAGAGAAGAGCGATAAAATTAAGTGTCTTTTGCCAATTTTATATTGGTGGAAGGCACTTTTTTATAGGACACTGAGGGTAAGCGGTCACTGGAATTTAGTTTTCCATCTGACCAGTGCTTTTTAGATTACAATTAAGCAGATTATTTTAAGAGGCAGACAACTGCTTCTTTTATAAAAATAAGGGTGTTCCCATAAAGCAGGTGTGTTATACTAGAACAAGAAATTTTGGAGTGATGTATATGACCATTGAAGAACTTGCACCAGGACAGGCTGTAAAGATAGAAGTGATAATCGGGAATAGCTCATTTGAGCTTAATTCTTCGGTTGTTGGCACTAATAATACCACTGGTATATTGGTAGAGCCTTATTTGTATGACAATAATGTGGTAGATTTTTCTGCATATAAGAAAAATGATATAGTTTTTAATGTTCATTGTATAGACAAGGTAACTGGCAGGCGAATGGCCTGGCGCAATGTTGCCCTTTCCCTCATTAATTATAAGGGCAAAAGCTATTATTCCATTGACTCCAGAGGCTTTGGCTCTAGGGCAGTGTCATCAGACCGTCGTAAGGATGACAGGTCCAAGCTTTTTTGCACTGGAGATTGTAGCTTTGCCGGTAACAAGATTTCGGTCAATATGATTGACATAAGTGATTCCGGGGTAGCTTTTCTTGCAAGGAATAAGATTGTAGACAAGGGAGATGCTGTTGGCATTACTTTTTCTGATGTGGCTCATGGCACAGATTTTTTCATGGAGATATATTGCAAGATAGTTCGTATGGAAGAGAGAGCCGACGGTGTTTTTTATGCCGGATCTATCTTAGATAAGCACAACAAGTTCTTGGCTTATCTCTGCTTTAAGCGACTAGACGAGAAGCAAAGCAAGGCAGAGGGTAAATTGTAAGGCATTTTATCCTGGCTATTTTTAGTTTGTTTACAATATGTATTTTATATAATCTTACAAAAGGCGTAAATATGCATGTCTGATGCAAAATTAAAGCAAGAACTCCTCTATATGGTGAGGATTGCTGAAAAATATGATTTAACTGATAAAGATATAGTAAATATTATCCTTAGGGAGGATGCTGAAGGAAGAATTTTTTCTTCTGTGTTTGGCCAACGCTTTAAGGCAAGAATCAAGGATTTGTCTGAGGGCAAGGCCCCTAGTGACACCTGTATTATATGTGGTAAGCCTGATGGGCCAAATACAGTTATATGCGCTTCTTGCAAAAAGTCTATAGGGGACAGCTATTATGCAAAGCACCTAAGTGGGGGCCAGGATAAAAAGCAAGAGGCAGCGGCTTTACAGGAGCAGAGCTCGGCAGCAAAATCTAATGACTTACAGGAACAGAATTCAGTAGCTGAATCTATAGTTTTACAAAAGCAGATTTCAGCAGCAGAAACTAAAGACTTGCAAGAGAATACTATATATGAAAAAATAGTGGATTCAAAGGCTCAGATGCATCTTGAAGAGTCATTAGATTTAGAAGAGACAGATTTTTCAGCTGCTTCTAACAATTTGAAAAAGTCTCTTATTAGTAGAATCAACATCTCCTTTAGGGCAAAAACGATAATTGCTGTAATTGCAATTCTTATATTATCCCTTGCAGCTGTATGCCAAATAGGTATTTTATGCCTCTATATGACAATTCCTGATAGAAATATACCTATGGAAGCCAGGGTTTCTTCCTATGAGCCAGTGCCGGTTTCAGACGAGGCCCAGGCACTGGCCGCTATAAGTCAAGATTTTCCAGAGTCTGAAGGGTATACAGTCACTTTTTGCCGCATGGATAGGGAGTATGTGGGTGCACTTTCTAAAGAGTTAGGACAGGCAGTTCTTACTGATACATCAGGGCTTTCTGATGAAGAATTGTACGACTACTATATGACTGATACAGTGTATATTTTCTTTATTTCATATTTGGAAAATTATACAGCTCGTCTGGGAGTGGCTGAAATAAATGCCGAGGGACAGATACTTATACAGGGGTCATTTAATGATGGCAGGGATAGCAGCCTGCAGTATAGATTTAGATAAGTCTAGACGCTTCTATAATATTATTATAGAGGCGTTTTTTGTATCAAAAGGCAAAAAAATAGTCGTTGCTTTAAATATCAGCATATGCTATAACTGTATTAGAACAACTATAACAGTGCTCCTTGGTTAGAAAGGGATAGATTATGAAAAAAAAGATAGTAATATTGGTTGTATGCGCCATACTCGTAGCAGGAGCTGTAGTGTCATACAAGAATAATTTCTGGGGCTTAGTAGGCAGCTCGTCTTCAGCCGATGGCTCTGGTGACATGGAAATATATGCATCCAAGCTGGATTCAATGCTTGGTGCTTCAGCTTCCTACAATCCGGATACATTTATGGGGGTTGTGGAAGGACAGCAGTCGACTGCAATAAATAAAAGCTCAGAGCGGGAGCTGGATCAGACCTTTGTATCGGTTGGTGACACTGTGTCTGTAGGTACTCCACTTTTTTCTTATAAGAAGGACTCCTATGACCAGGAGATTAAGCAATACGGGTTTGATATAGAGGGCTATAATCTTCAGCTTGAGGATTACAATCGCCAGATAGAAAAGCTTAATACTGATTTGGCCAAGATAAAGGGTCAGACAGATGATGACAAGACAAAAAGAGAAGACATCAATAACCAGATTGCTACCCTTAACTACAATATAAAAATGACTCAGAACTCTATCAATCAGACGAATGCCAAGATAGAGGAGTGCAATAAAAAATCAGCAGCCTCTACTGTAACATCAACTGTTGCAGGTGTGGTTACAAAGATAGCTGACGATACAAATCCATATACTTCCGATGGCTCTTATATTACCATTTTGGCATCCGGGGAGATGAGGGTAAAGGGCACCATTAACGAGCAAAATGTGTGGTCTATCAATGTAGACACCCCTGTCACTTTGCGTTCTCGAGTTGATAAATCCCAGACCTGGACAGGTACCATTACATCCATCGATACAGAGTCAAAGGTAACAGATAATTCGGATTATTATTCTTCTTCATCCAGCGACGACACTACATCTACCAAGTATCCATTTTATGTTACTCTTGATTCCAGCGATGGCCTTATGATGGGACAGCACCTGTACATTGAGATAGGTAGCAGCGGTGAGACTAGCTCCTTTGATCTGTCCGATGGGGTATATATCTATGATTATTATCTGGCCTATGACGAGGATGGCAATCCTTATGTATGGACAGCCAATGCTAAAAATAAGCTGACTAAGACTCCTGTTACATTAGGGGACTATGATGAGACTAATATGGTATACAAGGTAGAATCAGGACTTAGCAGAGAGGACTATGTTGTATATCCAATGGAGGATTATACAGAGGGCATGACCTGTGTAAAGGACCAGGAGGCAAATTAATGATAGTTAATCTGGAACATATATATAAGGAATATGGTGAAAAGGGTATATCTGTAGCAGCCCTTTCTGATGTCAGCCTCACTGTAAATGAAGGCGAGTATGTGGCTATTATGGGACCTTCAGGCTCAGGTAAGTCTACTCTGATGAATGTTATTGGCTGCCTTGATAAGCCAACTTCAGGCTCATATTTTTTTGAAGACCATGATGTACTAAAGCTAAAGGATAAGAAGCTTTCTCAGCTCAGGCTTAATTCTATAGGCTTTGTATTCCAAAGCTTTCACCTAATGAACGAGGAGACAGCGCTTGAAAATGTGGCTCTTCCCCTGGGATATGCTGGTATATCCCTTAAGGAGAGAAGAAAAAGAGCTGCAGAGGCTTTAACAAAGGTAGGCCTTGAGGAACGTATCAATTTCAAGCCTAATCAGCTGTCAGGAGGCCAGAAGCAGAGGGTAGCAATAGCTCGTGCCATAGTAAATAATCCACGAGTATTGCTGGCAGATGAGCCTACAGGTGCTTTGGATTCTAAAAGTGGTGCTGCTATAATGGACCTTTTCAAGCAGCTTAACGATGAAGGCACTACCATTATTATGATTACTCATGATGCAAATATTGCTGAGCATGCAGCTATAAAGTATCGAATAGTAGATGGAAGGCTTTACACAGGACTTACCACGGAGAGTGAAGCATGAAAAAAATAATTAAGAGAATTATTATAATTGTGGTTGTACTTGCCATTATTGTAGGAGGCATTTTTGCAGGTATGCAATACTCCAACAGCAAGAAGACAGCTACAGTGTCATTGGCATCCAATTATGGCATGAGTGATTATTGGGGAGATTCCATTTCCTCATCTGGAACTGTTGCCTCCCAGGGGGCACAGTCAGTGTATGTCACCAGCTCAGATTCTATTGCCAGCATTAATGTGACTGAAGGTGACCTGGTCAATGAGGGAGATGTCCTTATGACCTTAAAATCCGAGACTCAGGATATAGCAGGCAAGACCTTGGAATTAGATCAGGCTAAGGCTACGCTTACAATCTATCAAAATAAGCTGAATAAGCTCATGAGCACCCAACCTGTGCCAGATGCCAATTACATAGCCAGTTCCAATGATGAGCGGGACATAGAATATGTAGGAAGCAGAATTTATACTCTCAAAGCAGATAATTTTGGCTATTCGCTGTCAGCTGAAGGTCAATCTGCCGGCAAGGTGGCTGAAAAATATTATGACATTAATGGTGATTTTACAGCTGCCGTATACTATACTCCTGACGGAGGAACATTAGACGAGGACAAGTTTAAGGAGCAGTACAAAGAGGCCTATGATGCCTTAAATGGAGATTCCTGGGCAGATTATTTTAACTGCCAGGAGCAAAAAGAAATATATACCTATGTCAAGTATACATTTTATTATGACTCACTAAATGGCAATAAAATCCTTGGTGAAGATCAGTATGACATTAATGGCAATTTGATTAGCAAGTTTACCCCTCAAACTGGTTACACAGCAACCCAGCTTAATGATGAAATAATTTCTGCTAAAAAATCAGTTCAGGAGCAGGATTTGGCGGTTCGCAAGTGTCAAAGCGAGCTGGATACCATGCTTTCTTCTACAAATGGGGGCGTGGTATATGCCAAGACAACAGGCAAGGTGGCCAAGCTGCAGGACAAGGATAATATCAATATTAACAAGCCTTTTATGACAATAACTGCCACAGAGGATTTTTATATCGAAGGCTCCATTGGAGAGTTTTATCTTGACTTAGTCCATGAGGGTGATGTAGCCACAGTTTCTTCCTGGGAGTCAGGCGTAAGTACTGAGGCAACTATTACTTCCATAAGTGACAGGCCAGATACTTCCGGCAATTATTATTCGTCATCGGGAAATACTAATTCTTCAGCCTATGTTTTTAAGGCGTCCTTTGATCAAAGCAGTGGTATTGAGATTGGTGAGGCGGTAGACATATCCATTACCCCAACCACCAGTGAGGATGCTGGAAATGCATTTTACCTGCAGACAAGCCTTATAAGAAAAGACGCCGGTGGCTCTTATGTCATGAAAATGGATGAGAATAACCAGTTGGAAAAGGTTTATGTAAAGGTAGGCAAAAATGTATATAACTACTACACAGAGATAAAATCGGGCTTGACAGCAGATGACTATGTAGCCTTTCCATATGGAAATGGTGCTGTTGTGGGAATGAATTGCACTGTTGCAGATTATCTGGAGGAATAATATGTTTGAAAATTTACGATTGGCCTTTCGAGGTATCTGGACCCACAAGCTTAGGTCTTTTCTTACTATGCTGGGTATTATTATAGGTATTGCTGCAATCATTGCCATAGTGTCTACTATAGAGGGCACCAATCAGCAGATAAAGCAAAATCTTATAGGCTCTGGATCTAACACTGTGGATATTCAGCTCTGTCAAAATGACTGGGCTTATGACATGAGCTACAGCTCAGCGCCATATGGGGTTTCTCAAATATCTGAATCTGTTTTAAAAGAAATTCGCGGCATTGACAATGTAAAGGCGGCATCCATCTACAATTACCGCCAGGTATACGATGGGGTTTATTATCAAAATACTGCATTTTCAGGCTATCTTAGAGGAGTGGATATAGATTATTTTTCTACTGCCTGTCTTACAGTCAAGTCGGGACGACTTTTTACAAGTCAGGAGATAAGCCAGTACAAAAAGGTCTGTGTAGTAGATGATACAGTGGTAGAGGATTTATTAAACAATACAGATCCTTTAGGAGAAATCTTGGAGATCGGCAAGGATACATATACAATTGTTGGTGTGGTTGCCAGCAGATCTACCTTCGAGCCTACCATAACAACCATGGCAGATTATGACACCTACAACAGCTCATCTAATGGTGGAAGTATTTACATACCACATGCTGACTGGCCTATCAGCTACCGCTATGATGAGCCGGAAAATGTCCTGATACAGGCTACATCAACAGACGACATGACTGCAGCTGGTAAGGCGGCCACAGATATTCTAAATGCCAATATTTCACCAACAGATACCACAATCCAGTACAAGGCTACTGACCTTTTGGAGCAGGCAACCCAGCTACAGCAGCTGAGTAGCTCTACCAACTCCATGCTTGTATGGATTGCAGCAATATCTCTTCTTGTAGGCGGCATCGGTGTTATGAATATTATGCTTGTATCAGTTACTGAGCGTACCTCAGAGATAGGCCTTAAAAAGGCTATTGGCGCTCCTAAAAATAAGATTATGAGTCAGTTCTTGACAGAGGCTGCAGTGCTTACATCCATGGGTGGTATACTTGGAGTAGCATCAGGAGTAGGTCTGGCCAAAATTATATCCATGATGAGCGGTTCTCCGGTAGCAATTTCATGGCCGGCAGCTTTTATTGCAGTAGTATTTTCTATGGTTATAGGTATAGTATTTGGTATACTTCCAAGTCACCAGGCTGCCAATCTCAATCCTATTGATGCCTTGAGACATGAGTAGAGATATTTTTGTCTTGCATGAGGTCCTTGCATTAGTTACAATCTAACCTATACACTTGGTATGTAAAAGGAGATATGTAAATTGGTAAGCAAGGAATTACAGACAAAATATGACAAGTTAATAGATTATTTTAAGGAGCTAGGCTCAGTTGCTATAGCCTTCTCCAGCGGAGTGGACTCTACATTTATGTTGTATGCGGCCCACGCTGCCTTGGGGGATGCTTGTATTGCGGTGACAGCCAGCTCCTGTTCTTTTCCTAAAAGAGAGCTGAATGAGGCATCAGACTATTGCAAAAAGATGGGTATCAGACACTTTGTAGTGGAGTCAGAGGAGCTTGAGATAGAGGGCTTTTCTCATAACCCTACTAATAGATGCTATCTTTGCAAGCATGAGCTTTTTGAAAAAATAATCAAAATTGCTAAAGGTAATGGCATAGCATATGTGGCAGAGGGATCAAATCTTGATGACAATGGAGACTATAGACCAGGTCTTCAGGCAGTTGCAGAGCTTGGGGTAAAAAGCCCTTTGAGAGATTGTGATTTTTCCAAGGCAGAGATAAGAGCCATGTCTGAAGAGCTTCAGATACCTACCTACAATAAGCAGTCCTTTGCCTGTCTTTCCAGCCGTTTTCCTTATGGAGAGCTTATCAGTAAGGAGAAGCTTGAGATGGTGGATAAGGCGGAGCAGCTCCTTCTGGACATGGGCTTTCATCAGCTGAGAGTTCGTATTCACGACAAGATGGCCCGCATAGAGCTCTTGCCGGAGGAGTTCCCTAAGTTTATGGAAGAAAAGACCCGCCTTAAGGTCTATAGGGCCTTTAAGGAGTACGGATTTACTTATGTTTCCCTTGATATTGTGGGATATAGGACTGGTTCCATGAATGAGACTATATTATAAAGCTAAAAGCTTGAAACCTTAAATTAGGTTTCAAGCTTTTATTTTTTACTCGCTGGGTATTCTAGTTCAGACTTAAATTTAACTAATAATTATATTTTTTCTGCAGCTTTATAAGGAATGTGGTGGTAATAATCAGTGCTCCAATCTCAGCCACGGTGTTGGCAATCCAGATACCATTGATGCCAAGTATTATAGGTAAAAGCAGTACGGCAAGCATCTGAAATACTAATACTCTAAGAAAGGATATGGCGGCAGACACTGGTCCATTGCCAAGGGCTGTAAAAAAGGATGAGGCGTATATATTAAAGCCTCCAAATATATAGCAGAGAGAGTACAATCTAAAGGCGTTGACAGTCATGGCAAGAAGCTCATTGTCATAGCCTACGAAAATATTAGCCAGTGCAGGGGCAAATATCCATGCCAAACCTGCCATAACAAGACCAAAAACTCCTACTATTTTCAGGCTCTTTTTTCGCATATTTTTAAGCTCATTACTATTTCCTGCTCCGTAGTGGTAGCCAACAATAGGAGCAGAGCCTATAGAGTAGCCGACAAATATGGCGATAAAGATATAGGCAACATACATAATTACACCATAGGCGGCAACCCCGTTTTCTCCGGCAAACTTAAGTAACTGCCAGTTGTAGATAATACCGATGATGGAGGAGGCAATATTGCTCATAAGCTCAGAACAGCCATTGGAGACTGTTTTAGTAATGGCAGACACATCAAGGGAGGCAGCACCTAGCCTGAGAGGAGATTTATTTGGCAGGAAAAAATATACAAGAGGAATACCTCCACCCACGGTCTGGCTAAGGATTGTGGCCCATGCAGCGCCAGCCACTCCCATGCCAAGGCGGCCAACAAATACATAGTCTAAAATTATGTTGGTAAAGCCAGCAGCCAGGGTAACGATAAATCCCATGCGGGGCTTTTCAGCTACAACAAAAAAGCTCTGGAAGGCATTTTGCAGCATAAAGGTTACGTTAAAAAGGATGCATATACGGCCGTAAAGCACACACTCTGGCAACATGGCCTCAGTGGCTCCAAAGGCTATGGCAACAGGCTCTACTATAAAAAATCCTATTATAGAAATGATGATGCCCAGTACTATGGTAAAGTAAATAAGAAGAGAAAAGGTGCGGTTAGCTTTTTTCTTATCTCCGGATCCTAACAAAAAGGAAATTAGAGCAGAGCCACCGGTACCAATCATAAATCCCAAGCCGCTTAATATCATAATAAATGGCATTATAAGGTTGATGGCGGCGAAGGAGGTCTTGCCGGCGTAGTTGGATACAAAGTAGCCATCCACCACATAGTAGATTGAGGTAAATACCATCATAGCGATGGAGGGTATGGTAAAGCGAAAAAGCTTTCCATAAGTAAAGTGATCAGATAATTGTATTTTATTCATGATTGTCCTTCCTGCTTGTAATTGATTGCATGTTTTTTTCTAAGGTGTCTGTATAGCGTTCATATAAAGACAAAAGTATTTCTGCATCCTCTTCGGAAAAAGTAGAAAATGAAGCAAGCTCTGCTGCAATAGCCTTGTCTACAGTTTCTTTACTTAGTGAGATTCCCTTATCTGTCAGGCTTATATATTTACTTCTTTTGTCTTTGCCTGGATTAAAGGAGATAAGCCCCTGGTCCTCAAGCTTTTTGAGGGCAGAGTTGGTGGTTTGCTTTGGAAAATATAGCATGTCGAATAACTCTTTTTGAGTTAAGGGCTCATCTTCCCCGCTTAGGACATATAAAATCCAATAAGTAGCATCAGACAAGCCACATTCCTTAGCTGCCCTGTGGTATATAAGGTCTTCTTTTTTATATATATTGTTAAAGCGTTTTAGTATTTCCTGAGGATTGGTCAATCGTTTTTCTCCTTTTACAAAAAAAATAATCCGAAATCGGACATAAATAATATAGTCTGATTTCGGATTAATGTCAATTAAAAATAATCTCTTGCAATATTATCTTGATATAGATAAGGTATAAATGTAGCTTAGAAGTCTTCTAAATGAAGCATTAAAAGAGAGCATTATACTAAAACAGGAGGTGTGAAAATGAATTTGGCAAGAGAACTAAACTGGGCTGTAATAGGTACTGGAGTCATTGCAAATGAGATGGCCCAGGCCTTAGACAAGATGGGCAAGAAGCTGTATGGTGTAGCCAACCGCACTCACGATAAGGCGATTGCATTTGCAGACAAATATGGAGTCCAGGTGGTTTATGATGATATAGAGGATGTATTTTCAGATGACAAGGTAGATATTATTTATCTTACCACGCCCCACAATACCCATTTTCCTTTTATGGAAAAGGCGCTTAAGGCAGGTAAGCATCTTTTGGTAGAAAAGTCTATTACCTTAAATTCTGATGAGCTAAATAAAGCCATGAAGCTGGCTGATTCAAAGAATTTGATCCTTGCTGAGGCCATGACTATATGGCATATGCCTCTCTATAAAAAGCTGTGGGAAATGGTAGAGTCTGGCACTTGGGGCAAGGTGCAGATGATTACTGTCAACTTTGGCTCCTTCAAGGAATACAATATGAACAACCGCTTTTTTAATATGAACCTGGCAGGCGGTGCCATGCTTGATATTGGTGTATATGCCTTGTCCATAGTTAGAAGCTTTATGAATAAAAAGCCTGAAAATATAGTTAGTCAGTGGCTGCCATCACCTACAGGTTCAGATGAGCAGGCTACAATACTTTTGCAAAATGATGAAGGTCAGATGGCGACAGTAGCGCTGTCTATGCACTCTAAGCAGCCTAAGCGGGCTATGATAAGCTTAGAGCAGGGCTATATTGAGATTATGGAATATCCTAGGGCTGATAAGGCTTTCTTTGTAGATGCCGAGACTGGTCAGCGGACAGAGATAGCAGCTGGTACTACAGCAGATGCCCTTTATTATGAGATGCTTGATATGGAAGAAGCCATACGCACTAAGGATGCTTCTATAATGAGGTTAGACCAAAGCAGGGACGTTATGGATATTATGACATCTCTGCGATATGAATGGGGTTTGAAGTACCCAGAGGAGCTTTAAATTCAGCTAAGGTTAATCATCACTGAGTTAAACATTAGGGTATACAATACTCCCAAGGGAGTCTTGTATATTTATACCTACTGGCTGGCTACCTGAAATTCCAATATTACCTGGTTATATTTGTAGGTATCCGGCGACATGCAGGATATTATTACAGTGGCATCGTCAGCTTCAAATATTTTAGGAGGGAAGACTACTTCAGGATTGGAGTAGGCTTCTCTTTTTTCTTGCAGGCAAAGGTAGTTTCCTTCAGGAATGCTTTCTACATCAGAAGAGTCGTCAGAGAGAACTTCTAAAAACATGTTGGTAGAGACAGCACTTCCTTTTGAGTATTTTATGATAATGCCATGCTGAAATAGGGCTTGAACATGCAGCTTCTTACATATTGTAAGGAGCTTGTTAAAATTTTTTTCATAGATCTCGGCATCCATTCTAAATTCACAGGGAATTGCTACATATTGTCTTTTAAAAATAAATCTGGTGTAGTAGCCACTTCTTCCCATAAATTCCTTTTGAGCATTAATGTGCTGCAGGGTGCGGTCGATAGAGTTAAGGCCTTGTTTGATTTTTGCAATTTTATCGACAGCAAGCTTTCGTCCATCCTGTAGCAATCGCTCAAATTCCAACTGTCCTTCATTATTTACATACTGGTTCAGGTCCTTGAGGGGGATACCAAGCTCAATACTTAGGATTATAGTATCAAGTATCATCAATTGCTCTAGGGTGTAGTAGCGGTAGCCTGATTCTGGATTGATATAGGCGGGGGTAAGGACTCCCATTTTTTCATAATAGCGGAGAGACTGTACATTAATATTTCTCAGCTTTGCCACATCCCCGATGGATAGCAGGTTTTTCATATAATACTCCTTTAAAATATCTATCAATATAATAAGGTTTTTGTAGATGGATTTTAATTTATACCTGAAAAAATGTCAATTATAAGAAATAAAAGTTTATTTTTATTGTTGACTCTATGATAATCATATAGTTTATAGTGCTTCCTGAATAAAAAATGAACGAAATTAAGGAGGTCTATTTTTATGAAAGTAGAAGAAAAAAATCCATTGGCGGAGGCGCCAATAGGACAGCTTATGACAAAATATGCCATTCCTAGTGTGGTGGCTCTTGTTGTAAATGCTTTGTACAATATCGTGGATCAGATATTTATTGGTTGGGGCGTAGGTACCCTTGGTAATTCAGCAACCAATGTTGTATTCCCACTTAGCATGGTGGTGACAGCCTTGTCTCTTTTGCTTGGCGATGGCGGTGCAGCCTATCTTAGCCTAGAGCTTGGACGAGGAAATAAAGAAAAAGCTCAAAAGGGAGCTAATAATACTTTAACCTGGCTTATTATTGTGGGCCTTGTTATATTTTTAATTTGCTTCATATTTTTGAAACCATTGGTAGGTATTTTAGGAGCCACAACAGACAACCTTCCATACGCCCTTGAATATGGCAGCATTGTAGTATGTGGTTTCCCATTTGTTGTTATTGGTTCGGGTCTTTGTTCTGTAATCAGATCAGATGGCACACCACAGCTTACCATGATTGGTATGATAATAGGTTGTGTTATTAATGTGATTCTTGATGCTTTATTTGTTCTGGGATTTGGCTGGGGAATGACTGGTGCAGCCCTAGCAACAATTATTGGCCAGATAGTTAATTTCCTTATTACCATGTGGTATTTACCTCGTTTTAAGACTGTAAAAATAAATCTACATGATATGAAACCGGATTTCTCACTTTTATCAAAGATTGCAAGCCTTGGTATATCAAGCTTTATAGCTCAATTTGCAGTAGCAGTTGTTATGGCTGTGGTTAATTATTTCTTGGTAAAATGCGGTGCCGAAACAGAGTATGGATCAGATATTCCTTTGGCTGCCTTTGGTATTGTAATGAAATTTAACACAATTCTAATTGCAGTGGTAACAGGTATAGGTACAGGTGCCCAGCCAATTGTAGGATACAACTATGGACGTGGAGATATCACTCGTGTTAAAAAGACATATTTTCTTGCTGTTAAAGCAGCTACAATTTTTTCAATAATTTGCTTTATTGTATTTCAGGTATTTCCATACCAGCTTACTGAGATGTTTGGAGACCAGGGAGACTTATATACCCAGTTTTCAATTATGTCCTTTAGGATATTTACTTTACTGTGCTTCTTCAATGGTTTTCAGGTTGTTACAGCCATCTTTTTCCAGTCAATTGGAAAACCACTTACATCTGGCATTATTTCCTTTAGCCGTCAGATAATTTTCTTTATACCAGCGGTAATCATATGGTGCGCATGTATAGGCCTTAATGGTGTGCTGTGGGCTGGTCCTACAGGAGATGGTCTGGCTTTTATCCTGGCATTGATATTGATACTCCTTGAAATGAAAAAGCTGAATGCCTTAGAAAAATCAGCAGTTATTAAAAGCAAATAAAATTGGAGGTGCTTTATGAGTAAAATAATAACTATCGGAAGAGAGCTTGGCAGTGGCGGACGTACCATTGGAAAAATGGTGGCAAACAAACTGGGAATACCCTACTATGACAGAGAATTAATCGATAAGGCAGCTGACAAAGCCGGACTTTCTGTTCCTTATGTAGAAACTAATGAGCAGCGCGTTACTAATTCATTTTTATACAATATAGCTATGGGGACCAGCTATGGTTATGGTATTTTGGAAAATGCAAATAATCAGGCCTTGCCTTTATCCGAGCAGGTGTATATCGCACAAAAGGATGTTATCACTGGCTTTGCTAATGAGGGGGCTTGTGTCATTGTAGGCCGGTGTGCTGATCAGATTTTAAAGGATAGAGATGACTTGCTTAGGGTTTTTATTTATGCAGATAAAAAGAGCAGGGCAAATCATGCAATCAATGACTATGGAATTAAAAGAGATAAGATCGAAAAGGAATTGAAAAAATCTGACCATGATCGCAGTCAGCACTATAATAATTTCACTGAAAAAGAGTGGGGCGAAAGACATAACTATGACCTGCTTTTAAATAGTGGTGCATTAGGTTATGAAAAATGCGCTGATATTATTATCAGTGCAGCAGGTCAATAGGGTTGAAGCCTTGTCTTGTGATTCTAAGCCTTAAATGTTTCCAAGAAGAATGCAAGAAAAATATGGGCAATTTATAAAGGATAAAATAAAAGAAGGAAGCTCTTGTCTAATGGCAAGGGCTCCTTCTTTTTTATGTAAGATTATGAATCATGCTTTTTAAAGAATTTTCTTGTTTCGGCAACCACAACCCCATTGAGGGCAAATATGGCAATCATATTTGGAATGGCCATAAGTCCGTTAAAGATATCAGCTATGGTCCATACTGCAGAAACTGTCATATAAGGTCCAATAAAAACTGCAAGTATGTAGACCCAACGATATACCTTAACATGCTTCATATTGCCGCCGCTAAGGTACTCCAAACAGCGCTCAGAGTAGTAGTCCCAGCCAAGGATAGTAGTAAAGGCAAAAAATACAAGACAAAGCATAAGGATAAATGATGACACAATTCCAGGAAATGGAAGTCCAGTTGTAAAAGCGTAGTTGGTAACGGCTACACCTTCCAAGCCTTCTACCTGCCAAGCACCGGTTATTACTATGGAAAGACCAGTAAGGGTGCAAATGATAATAGTGTCAATAAAGGTACCAGTCATGGATACTAAGCCCTGTCTTACAGGCTCCTTTGTCTGGGCTGCAGCAGCGGCAATAGGGGCACTACCAAGACCAGCTTCGTTTGAGAAAATACCTCTGGCAACACCCTTTTGCATGGCAACTATCATGCTTCCTACTAAGCCACCAGTAACAGCCGATGGATTAAAGGCTGCAGTTACAATTGTAACAATGGCAGATGGGACTGCAGTGATATTGCAGATTACAAGAATTATGGCAAAAGCAAAATAGATAATTGCCATGAAAGGTACGATAACCTGGGCTACATTGGATATACGCTTAACTCCACCAATAAGGACTAAGGCTACGCATATAGCCAGTATAAGAGAGGCGATAACTACAGATATAGAATACTCCCCTAGGAAAGGTAATATTTTTACAGTAAAAGCATCATTTGGATCAAAGAAATTGTGAATGGCGCTAGAGATACCATTAACCTGAGAGAAGGTACCTATGCCTAGAAGTCCTACGCATACGCCAAAGAAAGCAAAGAGCTTGGCAAGCCATTTCCATTTTTTGCCCATACCTTGCTCTATGTAATAGAATGGTCCTCCAAGACTGTGACCATCAGAAGCAATAACACGATATTTTACTGCCAAAAGGCCTTCAGAATACTTGGTGGCCATGCCAAGAAAGGCAGCAATAATCATCCAAAAGAGAGCACCGGGACCGCCAGCACATACGGCTGTAGCGACACCTACGATGTTGCCTGTACCAATGGTAGCAGACAGTGCAGTACAAAGTGCGGCAAAGCTTGATATTTCGCCTTCCCCACCTTCTTCATTTTTAACCATCCATTTTAATGCCAGGGGGAGCTTGCGGACCTGTAAAAGTCCAAGTCTTATGGTAAGTAGTAAGCCGCCTGCCATAATGAGTACCATAAGTGGTACGCCCCACACAAAATCGTCAATGGTGGTAAGTAGTTGATTAAAAGTAGTCATAAAATTCCTCCGTCCTCTTGCCTGAGAGATTCCTATACGTTTTCTTACGTATGCGTTGCACCTTCGGCCTCTGGTTAATCCAGATGTCTCCAGAGATTCGATCCACTTGCGGTTGCACCAAGTTCTGGCACCTGAGAGTTTTACTCCTTCGGTAGGCATAAGCCTTTTCCTGCAAGCTTCATATCGAAAGCTGTTCAATTTTTCAGTCCTTATGTTAAGCAATATATAAATAGACGTCAACCTATTTTTGAGTATTATTAACCAAATCTAAAGAAATGATTAATTGTTAGCACTCTCTATTGACGAGTGCTAATTTTGGTGTTAAAACATACTTGTCCAAAGGAAAAGAAGAAAAAAAGGACAATAACAAAGTGAATTAATTAAATGAAAGGAGCGATGACTTATGTTAATGCCTAGTATTTTTGGAACAGATTTTATGGATGATTTTTTTGGATTCCCACAGGAGAAGAAGGCTTCACACGTTTACAAGAGCAATTTGATGCAGACCGATGTTAAGGAAAAGGACAATGGCTACGAGGTTACAATGGACCTGCCTGGTTACAACAAGGAAGATGTATCAGCTGAGCTTAAGGAAGGCTATCTGGTTATCACTGCTTCAACTAATTCAAGCAATGATCAAAAGGATGAGGATGGCAAGTACATCCGCAAGGAGCGCTACTCAGGAACATGCCAGAGAAGCTTTTATGTAGGTGATGATTTGAAGCAGGAGGACATCAAGGCCAGATTTGAAAACGGTACCTTGAAGCTTGATATTCCTAAAAAGGATGCCCAGCCAAAGGTTGAAGAGAAGACAATGATCACCATCGATTAATTCAAGATTAGAGGGGCTGGCTACTTATGTGGCCAGCCCTTTCTTACTTAAGAGGGAAGGCAGGTGAATATCATGTCAGAAAAAAAGGATTATTACCAGGTGCTTGGTGTGGCAAAAACTGCCGATGAGGCAACCATAAAAAAAGCTTTCCGTCGTTTAGCAAAAAAGTATCATCCGGATACCAACAAAAATGATGATGCTGCTGCAGAAAAGTTTAAGGAAATCACAGAGGCCTACGAGGTGCTTTCTGATAAGGAGAAGAGAAGGCTTTATGATAAGTATGGTCACATAGCTTTTTCAGAGGGTTTTGATGAAGCTGCCTACGAAAGGTATAAAAATGCTGGCTTTTCAGGAGGTTCGACTGAAGGATTTAAAAGAGGTCCTGGGGGCTTTGAATTTCATTTTGAAAATGGAAATATGGATGACTTTGGCGATATTTTTGATGACTTGTTTGGAGGAAGCTTTAAGGGCAGCGGCTTTAAAAATGGTGGCTTTAATAAGAGGACTGGAGGCTTTAATAGCTCGAGCTTTGGAGGAAACTCCTGGTCTAGCTCTTACAGGGGCTCTGACATAGAGGCTGATATCACTATTAGCTTTGATGAGGCTGCCTTTGGCTGTAATAAACAAATTACCCTTGAAGATCCAGCTACCGGAAAGCGTCAGCGCCTGTCAGTAAATATTCCTGCTGGCATAGACCAGGGGCAGATAGTCAGACTTGCTGGTCAAGGCAATGAAGGCAGTGGTAATGGAGCCAAGGGAGATTTGCTTCTGACTGTTCATATTAAAGAAAAGGCCGGCATCAAAAGAGATGGCCAGGACGTATATACAAGAGCTTTTGTACCATTTGAAACCCTTGCCCTTGGTGGCAAGGCCAGGGTCCATACCCTGTACGGAGATGTGGAGTGTAATATAAAGGCTGGCACCCAGTCAGGCAGTAAGATTCGATTGAAAAATAAGGGCATAGTTTCCATGAAAAATAAAAATGCTCACGGAGACCAATATGTTACAGTAGAAGCCATTGTGCCAAAGCATCTAAATGACCTGGCAAGGCAGAAGCTGCAGGAGTATTCCAAAGCACAATAAGAATGAAATTATAAGAAAGAAATTATAGGTAAGGTCCCTGGACAGCTTGAAGATTATATCTTTAGTTGGTTCAGGGATTTTTCTTTTAGAAATATATAATGACGAGGGCAGGCTGGACAGATATAATAGTGACGAAATCTAAATATTATAAAGGGGTTGAATGCATTCTCTACCAAGCTTTGTCCAAGAAGGGGAAGAGTAATTTTGACTCTTGGAGCAAAAATGAAAAAAGCTATTTATCATCTACCTGGTTTATTTGAATTTTATGATTTGTACAGTATATATTTATCCCTGTATGAAAGTCACCCTGAGTATTTTTATGAATGGTGCCAGATAGGTTCTATATATGGTTCACCAGCAGACTGCTTGTGGGGCGGAGGTCGTGCAGGATACGGAGATAACAGCCCTCAAAAGGTTCTTGCGCTAATGCAAAAGCATGGGATTTCAGCTCGTCTTACCTTTAGCAATTCTTTGCTTAAGGAAGAACACTTATCTGATAAAACATGCAACAGGCTGTGCAGTATTTTTGACAATAATAATCAGCCTTCTTCAAAAGCTGTAAAAAATGGAATCATAATTACTTCAGAGCTGCTTTTGGATTATATAAAGGAGCATTACCCTAATTTATATTTGGTTTCTTCCACAACCAAGGTATTAACAGATTTTACAGATTTTGAAGCTGAGCTGGCCAGGGATGATTTTTCTTATGTAGTGCCAGATTTTAGGCTGAACAAGGCCTTTGCTAAGATGGAGACCTTGCCAAAGGCTTATAAAGATAAGACAGAATTTTTGTGTAATGAATGCTGCAGCATTTTTTGTCAAGATCGCAAGGCCTGTTATGAAACTGTAAGCAGGGATAACCTAGGCTTGGAGACTACTAATCACTATTGCAAGCAGCTTGATGAAAATATGGGCTATAGCTTTGCAAGGGCCATGTCAAGTCCAGCCTTTATTAGCATAGAAGATATTTTAGATGTGTATCTACCCATGGGATTTTCCAATTTTAAAATTGAAGGTCGCAGTCTTGGCTCAGCTATGGTGCTGGAGTTTTTACTTTATTACATGGTAAAGCCTCAGTACCAGATACATGTGAGAGAGGCAATATACTTGGATAGTGCCTTGGATTTATTTTAATTCAGTGGTTTAAATTTCTCTTAATAATATTCAAAAAAAGACTTCAGAATTTGATTAATAATTTCAAAAAATCAAGTACTGAAGTCTTTTTATGTAGAAATATATATTTTTTATTTTACCTCGAAGTCATAGCAGCTTCTGATAGCAGTATATGGTCTTACATAAGTATCTGCCACTGCTACATGAGCAGGATGCTTAGCATATCCCTGTAGGCTTTCTACGCTGTCTAGGGTAGTATCAAGCATCAAATCTCCGGTGGAGCTTGCAAGGCCATCTATAATAACCTTTACTTCAAGAAGGCCAGGTACCTTGCCTACAAGTCCTTCTAGATTTGTCTTGATATCCTTTTTAATTTCTTCTTTTCTTGTCTGGTCATATTCCTCTTTGAGAGTCCAGATTATTACATGCTTTACCATAAGCTACCTCCTTTTTAAGTACGATGTACTCTCGTAGTCTTTCCTGCACTCGCTTTTGCGACCGATTTTCTGCCCGTCGCACCCGAATTTCATCAACGTACGCAATGTACTTTCGCAGTTTTTTTGAAATGAATAATTCCATCTATTTGACCCTAAGTACAGCATAGTTATAGTATCATTTATTACTATTAGAATACAGTATTTTTCTTAGAGCAATTTGCCCTTTTTTTAGGGAAAAAACGTTAATAAAATAACTATTCACTTTCATCCTTTAAAGTATTGAAAAGTCTTGTATACAGTGTTATCATCTTTATTGCGTGTGTTCGTGAGCAACTTTTGTACGCAAGAGACGGACACACCACCAGTAAAAGGAGGAACAATATGGATAGTGAAATGTTTGGTAATTCTAGCATCATTACCTGGCTTCAGTATTATAACGATAATACTGATATCGATTTGGAAAAGGTAAAGATTATAGATATTACACGAAAAAACAAGAACCTGATTCCTACTGTTGAGTCAAACGACACAGTGCTTGTCTTTACAGAGGCGGGACACCACGACATTTTCTATCGCATGTGGGACGTAGGTCTTGGCGAGTGCGATGTGTGGTACAACGTAGGGTCAGAACCTACCGGCCCTATTTGCCACAATAAGGTGAAGGAGATGATTGACAGAGGTATTAATGCTTCTGCAGCCATGCTCATTATTAACCCTGATGCCAGATCTACCTATAAAGTAGGCCTTAAGAATTCATCTTTTTCCAAGGGCTCAGTACAATATGTAGGCTCAGAGCTGAGAGCAGTATTACTTAACAAGATGCATGTATCAGATAAGGATACCATCTGTGTTATTTCCGGTGAGAGTATTGCCATAGAGTCAGCTATGATTGCCTCAGAGGGTCAGGTCATTGCGGTAGAGTATTCCGCTCGTGACAGGGAGACTCTTGAGGAAAATATTGATAAGTTTGGCATAGAAAATGTAACTATTATTGACTCAGTTAATGAGGAAAACTTGTCAGGGCTTGCAGTACCATCTCTGACCATGCTTGTAGCATCTGCTTCCATGGAAAAGGAGATTAAGACTCTTCTTGCAGTAAACCCTTCCATGGAGTTTGTTATTTATTCTTTGGATTTCAAGCTGGCCGCTGAGATACCAGCCATGTTAAGCAGTCTTGGTATAGGTGATGTGGAGGTTATTCATGTAGCGGTATCTAGACTTACAAGCAAGAATACCTTTGTCGATGAGCCTGCACCATGGATAATTACAGGCCAGGCCTAATTTTTATAGAAAGAAGTTATTATCATGAAAATGACAGAAATAAGATGGCACGGCCGTGGTGGTCAGGGTGCCAAGACAGCCTGTCTGCTCCTTGCAGATGTGGCCTTTACAGCGGGCAAATTCGTACAGGGCTTTCCAGAATATGGTCCTGAGCGTATGGGAGCCCCTATTACAGCTTATAATCGTATTTCAGATGAGAGATGCTCTATCCATTCCAACATCTACGAGCCTAATTTTGTAGTAGTTGTGGATGAGACTTTACTTGAGGCAGTGGATGTCACCAAGGGTCTTGATGAAAATGGAGCCATTGTTATTAACTCCAACAAGTCAGGAGAGGAGCTAAAAAAGCATCTTAGAGGATACAAGGGCAAGGTTTTCACCATTGATGCCCGTGCAGTTTCAGAAAAGCACTTAGGCAAGTATTTTCCTAATACTCCTATGCTTGCAGCCATTGTTAAGGTGTCAGGCATATTGGATGAGGACCAGTTCGTGCAGGATATGGAGGCTTCCTTCAAGCATAAGTTTGCCACCAAGCCCCAGGTTGTTGAGGGAAATATGAACTGCCTCAAAGAAGCGCTAAAGGAGGTTAAGGAAGTATAATGATTAAAGCAAAAGATATACATGAAAATTCTCCTTGGCAAAAGATAACTGTCGGTGGAGAAGTCTATGAGCCAGCTACATCGGTTTTGACCATGACTGGCGAGTGGAGAACCAACAGACCTGTGTGGAAGCCTGATCTGTGCAAGCAATGCCTGCTTTGCGCACCTTTTTGCCCAGATTCATGCATTCCTGTTACAGACCAAAAGAGAGCAGATTTTGACTATGACCACTGTAAGGGCTGTGGCATCTGCTATAAGGTGTGTCCTTTTAATGCAATAGACTATATAAAGGAGGGTGCTGAAGGATGAGTATAAGAGAAAGAATTTCTGGCAATGAGGCAATAGCCTACGCCATGCGCCAGATTAATCCGGATGTTTTTGCAGCCTTTCCTATTACACCATCAACTGAGATACCTCAGTATTTTGCCCAGTATGTGGCAGATGGCAAGGTAGATACTGAGTTTGTTACAGTGGAGTCCGAGCATTCATCTATGTCAGCCTGTATGGGGGCAGAAGCGGCAGGCTGTCGTGCAGTTACTGCTACATCTTCGGCAGGCCTGGCTTTTATGTATGAGATGCTTTGGGTAGTATCTTCATCACGTCTTCCAGTTACCTTGGCCTGTGTCAATAGAGCTTTAACAGGCCCTATCAATATTAATAATGATCACTCTGATTCTATGGGCTGCCGTGATGCTGGTTGGATTCAGATATATGCTGAAAACAACCAGGAGGCCTATGACAATTATCTTCAGGCTATGAGAATCGGTGAGCATAAGGATGTTCGCCTGCCAGTTATGATATGCCAGGATGGCTTTATTACATCTCACGCTGTGGAAAATATTTTCCTGGAGACAGATGAAAAGGTAAAGGCTTTTGTAGGAGAGTATAAGCCGGAAAACTACCTTTTAAAGCACGAGAATCCACTGGCTGTAGGACCTTATGACATTAGTCCATATTATATGGAGCACAAGATTCAGCAGGCTCAGGCTATGGAAAATGCCAAGCAGGTTATTCTTGACGTGGCTGCTGATTTTGAAAAGACCTTTGGCAGAAAATATGGCTTCTTTGAAGAGTATATGATGGAGGATGCCGAGGTTGCCTTAGTACTTATTGGCTCTACAGCAGGTACAGCTAAGGCCTGCATTGATGAGATGCGTGCCGCTGGTAAAAAAGTAGGTCTTATAAAGATAAGAGTATTCAGACCTTTCCCAGGTGCTGAGCTTGCTGAGGCTTTGAAAAATTGCAAGGCTGTGGCTGTTATGGACAAGGTAGAGGGCTTTACTTCATGTGGTGGCCCACTCTTTAACGAGACTGCAGCTGCCTGCATTAATTTACCTGAGAGACCTGCCATGATTAACGTAGTCTATGGTCTTGGTGGCCGTGACGTGGCAGTTTCAGATGTGGAAAAGGTATACAAGCATTTATTTAATATAGTTAAGACAGGTGAGGTTGGTCCTGCATACTTGCATATGGGTCAGCGTTCTGCAGTAAAGGAGGTGCTCTAATATGGCTTACAATCACAAGGTGGAATTATCCAAGCCAGAGAGATTTGCTCCTGGACACAGACTTTGCTCAGGCTGCGGCGCAGGTATACTTTGCCGTGCCATGACACGAGCTCTTGATGAAGGTGACAAGGCAGTTATTACCAACGCTACAGGCTGTCTTGAGGTGTCTTCTTTTACCTATCCATACACTGCATGGCAGGATTCATATATCCACGCGGCTTTTGAAAACGCATCTGCTACAGCAAGTGGGGTAGAAGCAGCATATCGCCTTATGAAGAAAAAGGGCAAGATAGACGATACCTTTAAGTTTTTGGTTATTGGTGGTGATGGCGGTACCTATGACATAGGCTTCCAGTCCTTATCTGGTGCCATGGAGCGTGGCACTGATATGGTTTATTTTTGCTATGACAATGAGGCTTATATGAATACTGGTATCCAGCGTTCATCTTCAACTCCTCGCTTTGCCAATGCCACTACCACACCAGTGGGTAGTGTATCTAATGGTAAGGAGCAGAATAAAAAGAACTTAACCGAAATTATGGTGGCTCATGGTATTCCATATGTTGCCCAGACTACATATATTGGCAATTTAAAGGACCTGCATGAAAAGGCTCACAGAGCCATCTATACTTCAGGTCCAGCCTTTGTCAATGTAATGAGTCCATGTCCAAGAGGCTGGCAGTATCCGGCAGAGGATTTGGCTACAATCTGCAAGATGGCGGTAGAGACCTGTGTATGGCCTATGTATGAGGTTATAGAAGGTAAGTATTATCTGTCTTATGAGCCAAAGAAAAAGCTTCCTGTAGAGGAATTCATGAGACTCCAGGGCCGCTTTAAGCACTGCTTTAAGCCAGGCAATGAGTATACTATCGAGGAAGCTCAAAAGTTTGTAGATAAGAAGTGGGAAGATTTGCTTGCTAAGTGTGAGTAGGGCTTTTTACTTAGTTATTGAAATTCTCTTTCGCTAGTCCTTAGAGGATATGCTAGCTAGCAAACTTTACTGAAAAAAGATAACTCCTGGGTTTTCCAGGAGTTATTTTTAATTGAAAGAAGCTATTAGACAATCGATATGAGTTTATTATTTCTTCTTTTCGTTTTCCTGAATTTTCATGGCACGAACCTTAAGTGGAAGACCCCAAAGTGTTATGAAGCCTTCTGCATCATGGTGATCATATAAATCACCTGTGGTAAAGGATGCCAGTGACTCAGAGTAAAGTGAGTATGGAGATGTAGTACCGGCCTTGATGTAGTTGCCCTTGTAAAGCTTGAACTTAACTTCGCCAGTTACATATTCCTGTGTAGACTTAACAAATGCCTGGATGGCATCGCAGAGAGGTGTGAACCACTTGCCTTCGTAGCATACCTGCGCAAGCTTTTCTCCCATAGTCTTTTTAACTTCCATAGTAGCTCTGTCAAGGCAAAGCTCTTCAAGCTGCATATGAGCTTCCATAAGAATAGTGCCGCCTGGTGTCTCATATACACCACGAGACTTCATACCAACTACACGGTTTTCTACGATATCGATAATGCCGATGCCATTTCTTCCGCCGATTTCATTGAGCTCCTTGATGATGTCTGCAGGCTTCATCTTTTTGCCATTGACAGATGTAGGTACACCCTTTTCAAAGGTCATGGTTACATACTCAGCCTTGTCTGGAGCCTTATCTGGAGGAGTGGTAAGCACAAGAAGGTGGTCGTAGTTAGGCTCCTGTGAAGGATCCTCAAGCTCTAAGCCTTCGTGGGAAATGTGCCACAGGTTACGGTCACGTGAATATGACTGGTCAGTAGAGAATGGAAGATCAATGCCATGAGCACGAGCATAGTCAATCTCATCCTGACGAGACTGCATTTTCCACTTGTCATCTCTCCAAGGAGCGATAACCTTGATATCTGGAGCAAGGGCCTTGATGCCAAGCTCGAAACGAATCTGGTCGTTACCCTTACCAGTAGCACCGTGGCAGATAGCTACAGCACCTTCCTTACGGGCAATTTCAACAAGACGCTTTGCAATGCCTGGACGAGCCATGGCAGTACCAAGTAAGTACTTGTTCTCATATACAGCACCGGCCTGTACGCAAGGTACGATATAATCCTCAGCAAACTCATCTACGATATCCTCGATGTAGAGCTTGAGAGCACCGGAAGCCTTGGCTCTCTCTGATAAGCCATCTAACTCCTCGCCCTGACCACAATCGATACAGCAGCAAACTACATCATAATCATAATTCTCCTTGAGCCATGGAATGATAGCTGTGGTATCAAGACCACCTGAATACGCAAGAACAACTTTTTCTTTTGCCATTTCTTTATCTCCTTTATTGATATTTTTAATATGAAAACGATGTCTTCATATTTTCTTTTCACTGTTCAATACCTTACTACAATGCTTTAAATTAAGCAAGTGTAATTTTATGCGTGCTTTTAGCATAAAAATGTAATTTCTTCCAGAGTCAGTCTAAATTGTCACAATATTTAATGCATAATTATGCAAAATTCTTTAATAAAATTTTGCTTTTTCTCTTTACTAAATAAAAGAAGAGTTATAAACTAATGAAAGTTAATTAAAAAAGGAGATTTTTTATGATTAAGGCAGGAATAATTGGAGCAACCGGATATGCCGGCGCAGAGATAGTACGATTGTTATTGAATCATCCAGATGCAGAGATACTTTGGTATGGGTCTCGTTCATATGTGGATGAAAAGTTTGCTTCTATATATAAGAACATGTTTACCTTGGTTGAGGACAAGTGCTTAGATGATAATATTTTAGAGCTTTCAAAGCAGGTGGATGTTATTTTTACAGCTACTCCACAGGGCTACTTAGCAGGTGTTCTTACAGAGGAGATTTTATCAAACTGCAAGGTTATTGACCTGTCAGCTGATTTTAGAATCAAGGATGTTGCAACTTACGAGCAGTGGTACAAGATTAAGCATTTGAGCCCACAATTTATTGATGAGGCTGTATATGGCTTGTGCGAGATTAATCGTGACAAGATTACTAAGGACACTCGTCTTGTGGCCAACCCAGGCTGCTACACTACCTGTTCTATACTTACAGCCTATCCTCTTGTAAAGGCCGGTCTCATTGATCCATCTAGCCTTATTGTAGATGCCAAGTCTGGTACATCAGGAGCTGGCAGGGGTGCCAAGCTTCCTAATCTCTACTGTGAGGTCAATGAAAATATAAAGGCTTACGGTGTTACTTCTCATCGCCACACTCCTGAGATTGAGGAGCAATTGGGCTATGCCTGTGGTCAGGAGATAGTGATTAATTTTACTCCTCATCTTGTTCCTATGAACAGAGGTATCCTGGTTACTGAGTATGCATCTCTTGTGAAAAAGGATGGCAAGCTTCCAACAAAGGAAGAGGTAATGCAAGCTTATCATGATTGCTATGATGATGAGTATTTTGTCAGAGTACTGAACTATGGTGAGTGCCCAGAGACTAAGTGGGTAGAGGGCAGCAACTTTGTTGATGTAAGCTGCATTATAGATGAAAGAACTGGCAGAGTAGTTATGATGGGAGCCTTGGATAATCTGGTAAAAGGCGCTGCAGGACAGGCTGTTCAGAATATGAATATTTTATTTGGACTTGATGAAAAAACAGGTATAAACCTGGCACCAATGTTTCCATAGAAAGAGTGTTATGGACTATACAATCAGAACAATGGAAGAGGCAGATTATGAGAAGGTCTATGATTTGTGGACTACTATTCATGGTTTTGCCTTGAGAAGCCTTGATGATAGCAAGGAAGGCATTCTCAAGTTTATTAGGAGAAATCCAACTACATCGGTTGTGGCCATATCTGAAGGCCAGATAATTGGTTCGATTTTGGTTGGTCACGATGGCAGACACGGCAGCTTTTATCATGTGTGTGTCAAGGAAGAGTTCAGGCAGCATGGAGTTGGCAAGGCTATGGTTACTGCTGCTATGATTCGTCTTAAGGATGAGGGCATCAACAAGATTCAGTTGGTGGCCTTTACGGGCAATGAAATAGGCAATCATTTTTGGCATGCAGAGGGCTGGCAGGAGCGTGAGGATTTCAATACCTACGACTTCGTTTTAAATGATGAAAATATTATAAAATTTAATTCCTAAGGAGGCAGTCACATGGATATTATTAAAGGTGGAGTTACTGCTGCGACAGGCTTTAAGGCTACAAGCTGTGCAGCTGGTATCAAATATAAAGACAGAACAGACATGGCTATGGTTTACTCTGAGGTTCCTGCAGAGTGTGCCGGCACCTTTACTACCAATGTAGTCAAGGCAGCTTGTGTACAGTGGGACCAGCAGATAGTTAAGTCTGGTAAAAAAATGCAGGCGATCGTTGTTAATTCTGGTATAGCTAATGCCTGTACAGGTCAGGAGGGCTTTGATGCCTGCAAGGCTACAGCTTCTGCAGTTGAGGAAGCCTTATCCGTGCCATATGACAGTGTTGCGGTAGCTTCTACTGGTGTTATTGGCATGCAGCTTCCTGTTGAAAAGCTGGTTGCAGGCGTTAAGACCATGGCAGGCACCCTAGATGCTTCAATAGAAGCTGGAACTGCAGCATCCAAGGCCATTATGACTACAGATACTGTCAATAAAGAGGTGGCTGTTACCATAGAGCTTTCCGGTAAAAAGGTTACAGTGGGAGGTATGTGCAAGGGCTCAGGCATGATTCATCCTAATATGTGTACTATGCTTGCCTTTGTTACTACAGACTGTGCCATAGAAAAGACTATTTTGCAGGAGGCTGTAAGCTCTATAGTAGATGATACCTTTAATATGATTACTGTAGACGGCGATACTTCTACCAATGATACATACATTGTTATGGCCAATGGTTTAGCTGGCAATGATATTATTTCTGAGAAGAATGCTGATTATGATACCTTCAGGGAGGCTCTTTTATATATAGCTGAGACTCTTGCTAAAAAGATGGCGGCAGATGGTGAGGGTGCTACAAAGCTTTTTGAGGCTAAGGTAGTTAATGCCAAATCCCTTGCTGATGCCAAGGTTCTTGCCAAGGCTATAGTTGGTTCTAATTTGTCCAAGGCTGCTATTTTTGGCTGCGATGCTAATTTCGGCCGTTTCTTATGCGCTATGGGATATTCTGGTGTAGATTTTGATCAAAACGATGTAGAGCTTTTCTTTGTAAGTGCCGCTGGCAAGCTGCAGGTTTTTGATCACGGAGTACCTCTTGAATTTGACGAGGACAAGGCTCTTGCTATTATGAAAGAAGAGGCTGTTACAGTATATGTTGATATGCATGAAGGAGAAGCTACTGCTACTGCCTGGGGATGCGATTTAACATATGACTATGTCAAGATTAATGCAGATTACAGATCATAAGGAGAATATCATGGATAAAAATATGCAAACAGTGCTGGATAAGGCAGAGGTACTTATAGAGGCCCTTCCTTATATACAGCGTTTTAACAGAAAAATAATCGTAGTAAAATATGGTGGCTCAGCCATGATTGATGAGGAGCTTAAAAAGCAGGTTATTCAGGATGTTACCCTCCTTAAGCTGGTAGGCTTTAAGCCTATTATTGTACATGGTGGTGGCAAGGAAATCAGCAAGTGGGTTGAAAAGACAGGTATGACTCCTGAGTTTATCAATGGACTGCGTAAGACCGATGAGCCTACCATGGAAATTGCAGAGATGGTTCTCAACAAGGTTAATAAGTCTCTGGTACAAAATGTTCAGTCCCTTGGAGTTAATGCCATTGGTATTTCTGGCAAGGACGGTGGCTTACTTAAGGTAGAAAAGAAGCTTTCTAATGGCCAGGATATTGGTTTTGTTGGAGAGATAACAGAGGTTAATCCAAAGATACTTATGGAACTTCTTGAAAAGGATTTTCTTCCTATTGTATGTCCTATTGGTCTTGATAAGGACTTTGTTACTTACAATATCAATGCTGATGATGCTGCCTGCGCCATAGCAAAGGCTGTTAATGCTGAAAAGCTGGCCTTCCTTACTGATATTGAGGGGGTATACAAGGATAAGGACGATCCTGATACTCTTATATCTGAGCTTACTGTAGAAGAGGCCAGAGCACTTATCGGTGATGGCTTTATAGGAGGTGGTATGCTTCCAAAGCTCAATAACTGTATCGATGCCATAGAGCAGGGAGTATCAAGGGTTCATATTTTGGATGGCCGTATTGCCCATTGCCTTCTTCTTGAGATTTTTACCAACAAGGGTATTGGCACAGCCATTATAGGAGATAAGGATACGAGGTATTACAATGACTAAAGAAGAATATATTGCTAGAGCAGAGGACAATCTTTTTAAAGTATATAATCGCTTCCCAGTGGTTTTTGATCATGGACATGGAGTCCACTTATATGATACTGATGGGGCCAAGTATCTTGACTTTGCATCAGGTATAGGTGTTATGGCTTTTGGCTATGACAATGAGGACTACGAAAAGGCTCTTTTTGACCAGATTAAAAAGATTACCCATACATCCAATCTTTACTATCATGTGCCTATGATAGATGCGGCAGCAAAGCTTGTGGCAGCTTCAGGCATGGATAAGGTCTTTTTTACAAATTCAGGTGCGGAGGCTATAGAAGGTGCTCTTAAGACTGCCAAAAAATATGCCTACCTTAAAAAAGGAGCTGGAGATTATGAGATTATTGCCATGGAGCATAGCTTTCATGGCCGTACTGTGGGCTCCCTTTCTGTTACCGGCACTGAGCACTATAGAGAGCCATTTTACCCACTTATGTCCGGTGTAAAGTTTGCCACCTTTAATGACTTCGATTCTGTGGCTTCTCAGGTTAGTGATAAGACCTGTGCTATTATTATGGAAACAGTTCAGGGTGAGGGCGGCCTTTATCCTGCAGATGCTGATTTTCTTAAAAAAGTAAGAGACCTTTGTAATGAAAAGGATATACTTCTTATTCTTGATGAAGTACAGTGCGGTATGGGACGTACAGGATATATGTTTGCTTTTCAGCATTATGGCATTAGGCCAGACATACTTACATCGGCTAAGGCATTAGGAGCAGGAGTTCCAGTAGGTGCCTTTATGGTGACAGATGAAGTTGCAGCAGCTTCTCTTGTTCCAGGCGACCATGGCACTACTTATGGAGGAAATCCTTTGTGCACTCAGGCAGTAAGCACAGTATTTGATCTTTTTGAAAGCTACAATCTTTTAGAACATGTCAATACTGTAGTTCCTTATTTTACCAAGGCTTTAGATGAGCTGGTGGCAAAGTATGATTTTATTATAGGCAGACGTGGCATGGGTCTTATGCAGGGACTGGTACTCACTATTCCTGTGGGAGATGTTGTAAAGAAGGCTCTTTTGGACGAAGGCTTAGTTGTACTTTCAGCTGGAGCTGATGTACTTCGTATGCTTCCACCTCTTGTTATTACTGAAGCAGATGTGGATGAATTTACCCAGAAAATTACTAGAGTGTTTGATTCATTTAAGTAATCTTGCTATTTTGTTTTAACAGTAAAATTAGCCTAAGAGTTTTATTAGATTTTTATAACTTGGTTCTTAATAGATTTTATCTGAGTTTAGATTTTATAAAAATTCTTTCATTATTGAAATAAATATGAAATACTCTTGTAATATTCAAGAGTTTTGGCTACAATGTACTAGACGATATTGGCTCTTCTGCAGAAAGTAGGAGAGTATGAAGAAATTATTGTGTTTAGTGGCATGTAGCCTTTTTTTATTTTCAGGCTGTGGCTCTACTTCTTATTTTGAAGCAAGTGGAGATTATACTGCGCTTGAGGCAGATGATAAAAGTGCTTCAAGTACAGATGCTTCAGATGACTCGTCGGACATGGCTTCCACTGATATTTCTGATAAGCCATCGGATGAAGAGGCCCTGACCATATTTGTTCAGGTGGCAGGAGCAGTTAATAGTCCAGGAGTTTATGAGCTTCCATCTACAGCTCGTGTTTTTGAAGCTATCAATGCAGCAGGGGGCCTTCTTGATACAGCGGATGATTATGATATCAATCAAGCCAAGACTCTTTCTGATGGTGAAAAAATATATGTTTACACGTCAGATGAGCGTCAGCTTGCAGCAGGGACTAATGCTTCGGTTTCAGGGGCTAATTCATTTTCTGAGGCTACTTCGTCTTTAGTTAATATCAATACGGCCAGCCAAGAGGAGCTTAAGACTCTTCCTGGTATAGGCGATTCAAAGGCAAGTCAGATTATTTCCTATAGGGACTCAAATGGTGGTTTTACTTCCATTGAAGATATAAAAAATGTTAACGGAATTGGTGACAGTATTTTTGGTCAGATTAAGTCACTTATTACCGTCTAAGAGGTTGTTATGGCAAAAAAGGTATTAGTTGTTGATGATGAAAAGCTAATTGTAAAGGGCATTCGTTTTTCCCTGGAGCAGGATGGCATGGAGGTTGACTGTGCATATGATGGACAGGAGGCTCTTGATATGGCTACAGCAGGCAATTACGATATGATTCTACTTGATGTCATGCTTCCTAAAATGGATGGCTTTGAGGTCTGTCAGGCAATTCGTGAGTTCTCTAACGTGCCTATTGTCATGCTTACAGCCAAAAATGATGACATGGATAAGATATTAGGTCTTGATTATGGGGCAGACGATTACATTACCAAGCCTTTTAATATACTAGAGGTAAAGGCACGAATCAAAGCTATTATGCGTCGAACAGCAATTACAGCAGGGCCGGACAAAAATGCAGATTCATCTAATATTATTGAAGATGGAGATATTGTTCTTGATATGCACAATCGCCGTGTCACCATCTGTGGAGTAGAATATAGTCTTACCTCCAAGGAGTTTGATCTCTTGCATCTTCTTGTTACCCATCCTAAGCAGGTTTTTTCCAGAGAGGATCTTCTCACTACCATTTGGGGAGATGACTATCCGGGTGATGAGCGTACAGTGGATGTACATGTCCGTCGCCTTCGGGAAAAGATTGAACCTAATCCTAAGGAGCCAAAGTATGTTCGTACAAAATGGGGCGTTGGCTACTATTATTAAATGTGGATATAACAATGAATTCTAAGTTTAACAAATTCTTTAATGCTATTGGAAGTCTTCGTTTTAAGATTATTTTGCTAATTCTATTTATAGGCATTGTACCATTTTCTGTGTACATGCCTATATCTATTAAAGCCTATCGCTATGTTTCTACCCACAATGATGCAGCCAGCCTTATGGCCCAGGCACAGCAATTTAATAACGACATAATAACAAGTGGATATTTAGAGGGAGAAGACAATGATTCCCTTGATATGGAGCTTCAATATGTGGCGGAAAGTCATCAGGGTCGTATTTTGATTATTAATTCTTCATTAAATATTGTCAGAGATACCTATGCTGCTGATGATGGCAAGACTGTTATATGGGAAAATATAGTTCGCACTATACAGGGAGAAAGCTTGTACTTTTTTGACAAGGCAACTAATTACCTAATTGTATCAGTTCCACTAACTAATTCTGACGGTAAGGTAGCTGGGGCAATAGTTATGAACAAGTCCATGGACTATTTGGATCAAAATATAGAAAATATTTTGACTTATTACATCATTGCAGCGGTTATTATTTTGGTCATTACAATAGCAGCAGCTCTTGTCTTTGGCTCAAGATTTACCAAGCCTTTAAAGGACGTATGCAATAACCTGGACAATATTATTTCTGAATATTCCAGTGAGCTGCCAGAGGTTAAGTCTTACACTGAAGTGGCTGATATATACCAAAAGTTTAATGAAGTTTTAAAAAAACTTCACAGCATTGATGAATCAAGGCAGGAATTTGTTTCAAATGTATCCCACGAGTTGAAGACACCTCTTACATCTATGAAGGTATTGGCTGATTCCATCAATGGCTCAGAGGATGTGCCTCTTGAGATGTACAAGGAATTTATGTCTGATATTGGTGCGGAAATAGACCGTGAAAATAATATTATTAACGATCTTCTCAGTCTGGTTCGCATGGATAAAAGTGATGCAAAGCTGAATATTTCGGCAGTTAATATGAATGAACTTATTGATGCGGTGTTGAAGCGTCTAAGACCTATTGCAGAAAAAGCTGATATAGAGCTGGTATTTGAATCCTTCAGGCCTGTTATTGTAGAGGTTGATGAGGTTAAATTTACCCTTGTTGTTACCAATTTGGTGGAGAATGCCATCAAATATAATAACCCTGGGGGCTATGTTCATATTTCTCTTAATTCAGACCATCAATTCTGTTATATAAAGGTAGAGGATAATGGCCTTGGAATACCAGAGGATAGCCTTGACCATGTCTTTGAGCGTTTTTACAGGGCGGATAAGTCCCACTCAAGAGAAATTGGAGGTACAGGCTTGGGCCTTGCCATTACAAAAAGTGCTATTGTTATGCACAAGGGAGATGTTAAGGTTCATTCAGTATTGGGAGAAGGCTCTACCTTTGATGTTAGAATACCAATCAATTATATAGAAAAGGAGGCAAATTAATGAAAAAATATATTAGTCTTATATTTAGCCTTCTTTGCTGCATATTCTTGTTTACAGCATGTGGCCATGATTCATCTGAAAATACTATTAGTGTATATTATGTAAGAACAGATAAGACTGGTCTTGAACCAGAAAATATAGCTTATTCAGGCACTAGTCAGGATGCCAAGATACAGCAGATACTTAATGCTTTGGGAACGCCCTCTGATGCGGTGGAATTTTTAGGAGCAATACCAAATGATGTGGAGGTTTCTGAGTGGAAATTATCTAATGGAGATTTAACTTTGTACCTAAGTGGCGATTATTATGCCTTGGATAACCTTACGCAGGTTTTATCCAGAGCGGCTATTGTTAAGACCTTGACTCAGATAGATGGATTAGATACTGTCACAATATATGTTAATGATCAGCCCCTTGTTAGTGCAAATGGCACTGCCTTAGGTACCCTTAGTGCTGACATGTTTATAGAAGATTTCGGTCAGGAAACAGATTCATTGCTTTCTACTGATTTGAATTTATATTTTTCCAGCGCTGATGGTACTACTCTTATGAGAGAGAAGCGCAAAGTATATTATAGCAGTAATGTTACCTTGGAGAAGGTGGTTCTTGAAGAGCTTATGGATGGCCCCCAGATTGACAATGCTATAGCGGCCATACCTGCTGGCACAAAGCTTAACTCAGTGTCTGTTACAGATGGAATTTGCTATGTCAATTTTGACTCCAGCTTTGAGACAGCTATTGCTGGTGTTACTGAAAATGTTACTGTATATTCTATAGTTAACTCACTAGCTGAACTGGATAATATTAGTCAGGTACAGATACTTGTAAATGGCGAAACTGCCCACCTAGCCAATGTGGATATGGATTTATCGGGACCCTTAAGTCCTAATAGAGACTTACTATATTAGAGGATTAAATATTGAAAATAAAGCGATTGTTATGTGCTCTTGCTTTACTTTGGATAAGTATCACAATTTTTAGTGTATATGGCCCCTGGGATATTATAGGGGCCTATAACAAAATAGATACTGCTGATTATTATTTACAGGACGGTGCTTACGTTTCTGTACAAGGTAAAGTAAAAGGCAAAGAATTAAAAAATGATAAATACATTTATTATTTATCAGATGCAACAATAAATATTTTTAAAGGTTCTATTACAAACACTTCTTTAATTCTAAATCTAGATTCAGATGATATTCCCATTTTTTCTTATGTCAAAGTAAAAGGAAGTCTTTCTACGTTTAGTTCTGCCTCTAATCAAGGCAATTTTGATGGTAAAAAATACTATAATTCTATGGGCTATGTATGTAAGGTGGAAGTAGATGAGATAGATGAAGTAGAAACAAAGTCCATTTTTGCAGGAGATTATTTATACAAATTGTCATGCAGGATTACAGAAATATTTGATTTGTGCCTGCCAGGGGAAGAAGCAGGGTTTCTTTCCAGTATTACATTGGGAGATAAGTCAGGTCTTAATGGGGATTTAAAGGAACTTTTTCAAAATGTGGGAGTGGCTCATGTGTTGGCAGTATCAGGTCTGCATGTGTCTGTGGTTTGCATGGGTTTATATAATTTTCTTAGAAAACGGGGCATTTCCTTTGTAATGAGCGGCAGCCTTGCAGGAATAATTGCGGTATTATATGGCATTATGACTGGACTTTCTGTGTCTGCTTACAGGGCTTGCGGTATGTTTCTTATATATCTGCTTTCTCAAATGCTAGGAGAGTCTTATGATATGCTTACATCTTTATTCCTTCTTGCTTCGATTCTACTTTTAAAAAATCCCCTGTATGTTACCAATTCAAGCTTTATATTTTCTTTTCTTGCAGTCTTATTTGTGATATTTTTTGCGAAACCTTTTTCAGAAGAATTAAGTCAATATTTAAGAATTAGAAAAGATGCACAAATTCCAATAGAAGGATTGGGAGTTAAGTATAGAAGAACTCTTAAAGACTTGGTAATGGAAAATATATTTTTAAGTTTTGCTTTTAGCTTTTTTCTGACACTGGCAACTATTCCTCTTACTGCAAATTTCTTTTATCAGGTTCCTATTTATTCGGTTTTATTAAATCTTGTGATTCTTCCATTAATGCCATTTCTTTTGCTGCTTGGCTTAGCAGGGGGCTTTATTGGGATAGTGTTTTTGCCATTGGGCCAGTTGATATTATATATGTGCCACATTCTTATTTATTTTTATGAAATGGTAGCGGCATTCTTTGAAAAGCTTCCGGGATCAGTATTTATCACAGGTCATCATAATTATATCAGGATTATATTATACTGGCTATCCTTGGTTTTTATACTATATGCATTGCCTTGGATTTTTAAAAGGTTAAATATTAATAAGCTGTTTTATCTTATTATATTTCAGATTCTTCTTGGTATTTTTGTCTGCGGCTTGTTCTTAATTCCTGAAAGACAGGAATTTGAAATAGATATCTTAGATGTAGGTCAGGGTGATGGCACTTATATATCTTCAGGGGATGGACTTCATATTTTTATAGATGGTGGATCTACCTCAAGTGATCAGGTTGGAAAGTATAATATATTACCTTTTTTAAAATATAAGGGCTGTGATCATATTGATTATTGGTTTATTTCTCATTCTGATGAGGACCATATCTCTGGCTTGATGGAGCTTTTGGAGTGTAATTATCAAGTGGATAATATTGTGCTTTCATCTAAAATTGTATCTTCGGATAATTTGCTAGCCTTGCTTTCCTTGGCAAAGTCCAATAATACTAATGTCATATACATGAATGAAAATGATAAGGTTGGCAGTGACAATATGACTTTGACCTGTCTTTTTCCTACAAAAGGTTATAGTGTGGATGATGCCAATGCCATGTCGCTTAGTATCTTGCTTGAATATAGAGATAAGAGTGGAGCTCTAGCATATAAGGCCTTTTTTGGAGGAGACATAGGAGCTGATGAAGAAAAAATAATTGCATCTGATGATAGAATTTTAGATGTTAATATGCTGAAGGTATCTCATCACGGCAGCAAATATAGCTCTGATAGTGATTTCTTATTGGCGCTTAGTCCTGATATTGCCACTATTTCATGCGCAAAGAAAAATTATTATGGTCATCCGGCCAAGGAGGCTGTGGATAGAATTGAAGAAGCAGGGGCTATAATTTATTACACAATGGATTCTGGGCAGATAATAATTAATGAAAATTCAGTTACAACATTTAAGTAATATATATTCTTATTTTTGTATATGGATTTTTAATTTTTCCTAATATTTATCTTGTTTGGGGCTAGTGTTTGTGATAACATAACGGCAGTTAAAAGCAATGACAGAGACAGTAGTTTATGGAAAGCCTTTAGAGAGGATTCTCGGATATTTATTTTATTAATATCAGGCTGGAAGGAATCCAGGGGGACCATTTATGAAGACCACTCTCGAGCTGATCGTAGAAGCCTGGCACTTAGCCTGGTGAAGCGACTCCGGGTAGCTCCGTTATAGGTATAAGAGTTAAATACTAAGGTGGAACCGTGTTTATTAGCACCCTTAGAATGATTATCATTCTGTGGGTGTTTTTTTATTTTATCCCACAAGGAAAAAGGAGTAGATTATGGTTAATTTCAAAGAAGACGCAGAACTTCAGGTTCTCAACCACTCTTGCGCACATCTTATGGCTCAGGCTGTTAAACATCTTTTCCCAGATGCAAAGTTTTGGGTTGGTCCAGTTGTAGAGGAAGGCTTCTACTATGATATGGATCTCGGTGGAAAGACTCTCACAGATGAGGATATCGCTGCTATAGAAAAAGAGATGAAGAAGGTTGCCAAGACTGGAGTTAAAATCTATAGAAGAGAGATTACAAAGGATGAGGCTCTTGAGATGTTCAAGGATGATCCTTATAAGATAGATCTTATTTCCAATATGGAAGATGGCACTATCACCTGCTATGATCAGGGGGATTTTACAGATCTTTGCCGTGGTCCTCACGTAGATAATGTTAAGCTTTGCCGCAACTTTAAGCTTATTAAACATTCTGGTGCATACTGGAAGGGTGATGCAGCTAATCAGATGCTTGAGCGTGTGTACGGTGTATGTTTCCCTACACCTGAGGCTCTTGAAGAGCACCTGGCACTTCTTGAGGAAGCCAAGGAGCGTGATCACCGTAAGATCGGAAAAGATATGCAGCTTTTCATGGTAGATGATCTTATTGGCCGTGGCCTTCCTATGTATTTGCCAAATGGCTACACTATCTGGCAGGAGCTTGAGGATTATATCAAGGCAAAGGAGCGCAAGCTGGGATACCTTCATGTTATGACTCCTTGTGTTGGTACAGTGGATTTGTATAAGACTTCAGGTCACTGGGATCACTACAAAGAGAATATGTTCCCAGCTATGGAGGTGGAAGATGAGAGCTTTGTTCTTCGTCCTATGAACTGCCCACATCACATGCGTATTTTTGCTAACAGACCTCATTCATACAAGGAGCTCCCTATCCGTATAGCTGAGATAGCTCACGATTTCCGTTTTGAGTCATCAGGTACATTAAAGGGTATTGAGCGTGGACGTCATTTCTGTCAGAATGATTCACATATTTTCGTTACTCCTGACCAGATTAAGGATGAGGTAAAGAGCGTATGTGATCTGATTTTCTCTACATACAAGGATTTTGGTATAGAGAATTATCGTTGTGTACTTTCTTTGAGAGACCCTGCTGACACCAAGAAATACCATCAGGACGATGAGATGTGGAATACAGCAGAGGAGGCTTTGCGTGAGACTCTTAAAGAGATAGGCATTGATTTTACTGAAGAGATTGGTGAAGCTGCCTTCTATGGCCCTAAGCTTGATGTAAATGTTAAGCCAGCTATAGGTAATGAGATTACACTTTCTACATGTCAGCTTGATTTCTGTCTGCCAGCCAAGTTTGAGCTTACATATATTGATGCAGATGGCAGCAAGAAGACACCTGTTGTTCTTCACAGAGCAATCCTTGGATCTCTTGACAGATTTATGGCCTATATTTTGGAGGAGACCAAGGGTAATTTGCCAGTATGGCTCGCTCCAACCCAGGTTAAGATTCTTCCTGTTAAGACAGATGATGAGGAGCTTAATGCTTATTCAGCAAAGCTTTATGATGCTTTGTTTGAAAAGGATGTTCGTGTGGCTCTTGATGACCGTTCAGAAAAGCTTGGATACAAGATTCGTGAGGCCCAGATGCAGAAGGTTCCATACTTAGCTGTCCTTGGTAAAAATGAGGCAGGCGAGGGCACTGTATCTTACAGACTTCACGGTCAGCAGCAGTCTACAACGGTTTCCTTTGACGAGTTTGTAGAGATGATTGTAGATAAGATTAAAACAAAGGCAAGAGACTAATCTGATGGCACAATGTTTACTATGCCCCAGATCATGTAATGTAGACAGAGATGTTAAAAAAGGTGTCTGCCAAGTTCCAAATGAATTAATAGTGGCTTTAGCCAGGCTTCATTATTGGGAGGAGCCTTGCATTTCTGGTGATAAAGGCAGTGGAGCGGTATTCTTCAGTGGATGTCCGCTCCACTGTGTTTTTTGTCAAAATCAGGATATTTCTAAGGGAGAAAAGGGACAGATTATTTCTGTTAACAGGCTTGCAGAGATTTTTTTTGAATTAGAGGAAAAAGGGGCTAACAATATCAATCTTGTTACAGGAAGCCAATATATCCCAAAGATAGCAGAAGCTATTGCTATTGCTAAAAATAAGGGCCTATGTATACCCTTTGTTTTTAATACAAGTGGATATGAAAAGGTGGAGTCTTTGCGTTTATTAGATGGACTTATAGATGTATATTTGCCTGATTTTAAATATATGGATGATGACTTGGCCAGACAATTTTCTAGTGCCGGGGATTATCCAGCTGTGGCAAAGGCTGCTCTTAAGGAGATGTTTAGACAGCAGCCACAGCTTAAATTTGATGAAAATGGTATGATTACAAAGGGAATTATTGTAAGGCAGCTTCTTTTGCCAGGTCATGTAAAGGATGCCAAGGCAGTTACCAAATACCTTTATTCAAACTACAAGGATTTCATATATATAAGCCTTATGAGTCAATATACTCCTATGAATGATAACTTCAAATATCCTGAGTTGAATAGAAGAGTAACAAAAAGAGAGTATAAGAGTTTCATTGATTATGCTTTAAGTCTTGGCATTACCAATGCCTTTATTCAGGATAGAAAAGTTGCTGAGGAAAGTTTTATTCCTGAGTTTAATGGAGAGGGGATTTAGGCTATACTTTTAACCATGAAAAGAATAGATTCTGATATAGCCTCAGGCCAGTTTAAGAATATTTATCTCTTATATGGCCAGGAGGATTACCTTAAAATTCAATACAAAAATAAGCTTATTAAGGCTTTGGTTAATGACGGAGATGAGATGAACTTCTCTAAGTATGAGGACAAGGGTGTGAATGTTCCTCAGATTATCGATCAGGCTGAGACTATGCCTTTTTTTGCAGACCACAGGGTTCTATTGATTGAAAATTCAGGATTTGGCAAGAAGACACCTGAAGATATGGCCCAGTATTTGTCTCAGGTTCCTGAGTTTACAGTGCTTATTTTCGTCGAGTCTGCTATGGACAAAAGGAGTGCTCTTTACAAAGCCGCTAAGGCAGCAGGCAGGGATATAGAACTTAATATGCCTGATGAAAGAAGTCTTACCATCTGGGTTGGCAATATCTTAAAATCTTCTGGCAAGCAAATGAAAAAGGAAGCTTTTGCAGAATTTTGGTCCAGAACAGGTGATTCCATGGACAATATGCAAAATGAATTAACTAAGCTTATGTCCTATGTTGGGGATAGCAAACAAATCACCCTGGAGGATGTGACAGCTGTTTGCACTAATAGGGTGGAGTCTGTGGTATTTGATTTGGTCAATGCTATAGCAGCTAAGGATTTAAAAAAGACTATGGACTTGTATCAGGACATGCTTTCAGCTAAGGAGCCGCCTATGCGAATACTGTCCTTGATTGTGCGACAGTTTAAGCAGATGAAGATAATAAAAGAGTGCATGCATCATGGAGAAAATAATGCTACTATAGCTCCCAAGGTTGGCGTTTCAGAATTTGTAGTAAGAAAGCTGACAGGACCATGCAACAATTTTTCCGAAGAGGATATAAGAGGTCTCTTAGAAGATGCGGCTGACATGGAGCAGAAATATAAAACAGGACGTATGGATGCTTCCATGGCTGTAGAGCTTATTATAATGAAGTATATTAAATAGTTGCAATTATTGAAAAAATATAAAAAATGCGTTGACAAAAGCAGAGGCAACATTTATTATATATGAGTATGCGTTGAACTGTCCGTGTCCGGCTACAACGTATAAAGTTAGAACATTAATATTTTATACATTTGGAGGTGTTTAGGCACATGGCAAATATCAAATCTGCTAAGAAGCGTGTAGCTGTTACAGCTATCAAGACAGAGCGCAACAAGTCAGTTCGTTCAGAGGTTAAGACTTACGTTAAGAGAGTAGAGGCTGCTGTTGAGTCAGGCGATAAGGCTCTTGCAGAGTCAGAGCTCAAGGCTGCTATCAAGGTTATTGAGATGGCTGGTTCTAAGGGTGTATATCATGACAACACTGTTAGCCGTAAGGTTTCTCGTCTTACAAAGCTTGTTAACACTCTTGCTTAATAATTATTAAAACAAAAAAAACATCAGGTCCCGTCAACCTGATGGTTTTTTATTTTGCAAAGTTAATAGAATATGTGGTTTTTATTTAATAGGAAGCAATGAGTCAAGCTTCCTATATTAATCCAAAAGAAACTTTGCAAGGACCTGGTTACTTACATCAATACCGAGGCTTGTCAAAGCAAGCATTTCTTTTTTTTCTTCCATGAAGCCCTGATTTATAAGGGCTTTTATTAAGTCTCCGTATACAAGGCTTATATCATAGCCAAACATCTCATAGAAGTCCCCTTTGGATACTCCCCTGATTTTTCGTAAGCCCAAATACATGAATTCTTCTATAGCATCATTTTTTGTAAGAGCTTCTTCAGAAGCATGAAAAGGAGAAGAAAATTGATTATCTGCTATATAGCCAGCTTCAAGCTTTTCGGCAATTTTCATATAGTCATATATGTCCCTGGTATTGCTTGACCTGGTTTCATTGATAAGGGAGGCTGCCCCAAGGCCTAGGCCAATATAGGGGGTTCGGCTCCAATATCCTATATTGTGCTTGCATTCCTTACCTTTGCGGCTGTAATTGGATATTTCGTAGCGATTATAGCCCTTGTTTTCTAGAAATTCGCTAGTATATTTGTATAGCTTATAGGACATCTCATCACTAGGCAAGCCGTCTTCTGTAGGCATACCTGCGTGTTGTCTTACTGCATCAAAACGGTATTTATCATAGAAAGGTGTTCCTTCTTCTATAATTAGAGAGTAGGCTGAGATGTGCTCTGGCCGTAGTCTAGTCACAGTGGTGAGAGTGTGGTTCAGCTTTTCAACAGTTTGATTTGGCAGGCCGGTCATAATATCCACATTGACATTGTCAAAGCCTGCTTTCCGAACCAAATCAAAGGTGTGAAGAAATTTTTTGTAGTCATGGATTCGCCCCAATTCCTTTAATTCGTCATCATTTGCAGACTGAAGGCCGATGCTGATACGGTTGATGCCTATGGATCTGTAGACATTAAGCTTGGTGGCAGAAAGGGTGCCAGGGTTGGCCTCTATCGACACTTCTGCAAGAGGAGATACATTAAAGGCTTTATGAACAGTGGATAAAATCATATCCATCAAATCTTCATCTAGCCAAGACGGAGTGCCACCACCTATGTATATAGTTGAAATACTAATATCTTTATAAAGGGAAGCTGTATATTTTATTTCCTGACATAGACAAAGAGCGTATTCTTTTTGAATACGCTCTGGAAAAACAGCTGATAAAAAATCGCAATAATCGCATTTTTTTACACAAAATGGTATGTGTATATATAGCTCTGTTTCTGTCATAACTAGTCCTCATCCAGTCTTAGTACACTCATGAAGGCTTCCTGTGGGATTTCTACGTTGCCCACCTGTCGCATACGTTTTTTGCCTTCCTTTTGCTTTTCCAAAAGCTTTTTCTTACGAGATATATCGCCACCGTAGCACTTAGCCAATACATCCTTGCGCATGGCTTTGACTGTTTCTCTGGCAATAACCTTTGAGCCAACTGCTGCCTGAATAGGGATTTCGAAAAGGTGACGAGGTATTTCTTCCTTGAGCTTTTCGCACATCTTGCGGCCTCGTTCATAAGCGGTGCCGGAAAATACAATAAATGAAAGAGCATCCACTTCTTCTTTATTGATGAGAATATCAAGCTTTACCAGGTCTGACTTCATGTAGCCCTTCATTTCGTAATCAAAGGATGCATAGCCGCGGGAACGGCTCTTTAAGGCATCGAAGAAATCATAAATAATCTCATTAAGTGGAAGTGTATATTTGATAAGAGCACGGGTTTCTTCCATATATTCCATGCTGATATATTGACCACGTCTTTCTTGGCAAAGGTCCATAATGGCACCGATGTATTCGGAGGTAACCATTATTTCGGCCTCTACGATAGGCTCTTCCATGTGCTCGATTTCACTTGGGTCAGGAAGGTTGCTTGGATTGGTGAGCTCTATCATGGTGCCATCGGTCTTGTATACCTTATAAACAACACCAGGAGCTGTAGTTACCAAATCAAGATTGTACTCTCGCTCTAATCTTTCCTGGATAATCTCCAGGTGTAAGAGGCCAAGGAAACCGCAGCGGAAACCAAAGCCAAGGGCAATGGAGGTTTCAGGCTCGAACTGAAGAGCAGCATCGTTGAGCTGTAATTTTTCAAGAGCATCTCTAAGGTCCGGATATTTTGCCCCGTCTGCAGGATAAAGACCGCAATATACCATAGGATTTACTTTTTTGTATCCAGGCAGGGGCTCAGGGGCAGGATTATTGACATGGGTGATGGTGTCACCTACGCGGGTGTCTCGTACATTTTTGATAGAGGCCGTCATATAGCCTACCATGCCAGCAGGTAATTCCTGGCAAGGGATGAACTGGCCAGCACCAAAATAGCCTACTTCCACTACGTCAAAGGAAGCACCTGTAGCCATCATTTTTACAGAATCACCTACCTTGAGGGTGCCTTCCTTTACTCGGCAAAAAACGATAACTCCTTTATATGGGTCATAGAGTGAATCAAAAATAAGTGCCTGAAGGGGAGCAGTGGCATCGCCTGTAGGGGCAGGCAGTCTGTGGACTATGGCCTCTAAGACATCGTGTATATTAAGACCTGTCTTTGCAGATATCTGTGGTGCATCCTGAGCTTCAAGGCCAATGACATCCTCAATTTCATTGATAACTCGTTCTGGGTCAGCACTAGGTAAGTCTATTTTATTTATGACAGGAATAACATCCAAATCGTGGTCGAGAGCCAGGTAAACATTGGCTAATGTCTGGGCTTCAATGCCTTGGGCTGCATCAACTACAAGAATGGCTCCGTCGCAGGCGGCTAATGAGCGGGATACTTCATAATTAAAGTCTACATGGCCTGGGGTATCGATGAGATTGAAAATATATTCCTCACCATCGTCGGCCTTGTATATAATACGAACAGCCTGAGACTTAATAGTGATGCCTCGTTCTCTTTCAAGATCCATGTTGTCTAAGACCTGGGCTTGCATTTCTCTGTCGGTGAGAGTACCGGTCATCTGTATTATTCTATCGGCCAGAGTTGATTTGCCATGGTCGATGTGTGCTACTATGCAAAAATTTCTTATTTTACTTTGATCCATAAGTCACCTCAAAATTTTATTCTTATTTATATTAACAAAGGGCAAAGTAAATAACAAGAAAGCAGAAAAAATCTCTAAATCTTGTTGACAAATAAGATGAAGGGGTGTAAATTAACTTCAGAATTGATTAGCACTCCAACGAGATGAGTGCTAACAACTCAAGAAAGCAGAGAGGTTCATATGGTAGAGCAAGAACTTGACGAGAGAAAAGTTAAAATACTTAATGCTATTATCAAAAACTACTTAGAGACAGGTGAGCCAGTTGGCAGCCGTACCATTTCAAAGTACACTGACCTTAATCTTTCCTCTGCAACCATCCGCAATGAGATGTCTGACTTAGAGGAGCTTGGTTATATAGTTCAGCCCCATACTTCCGCAGGTCGTATTCCTTCAGACAAGGGCTATCGCTTTTATGTAAATAACCTTATTGCTACCAAGGACAAAGAAGTTTCAGATATGCAGGAATGGATGATTGAAAAGACTGAGAAGATGGAGGGCTTGCTTAAACAGGTAGCTAAGGTACTAGCCAATAACACTCAGTATGCTACTATGGTTTCGGCCCCTTCAGTGGTTTCCAACAGATTAAAGTTTGTGCAGCTTTCAGCTGTTGATGAGCACCAGGTTTTGTCTGTGGTTGTTATGGAAGGTAACATAGTCAAAAATAAAATTATCAATGTTGATAAGCCTCTCGATAATGAGACCATGCTCAAGCTCAACATGCTGCTCAATACCAGTTTAAACGGACTTACAGTCGAGCAGATTAATCTTGGTATTATTTCCAAAATGAAGGAGCAGGCAGGTATCCATGATGAGATTATATCTCAGGTCCTTGATACTGTAGCTGAGACCATTACAGATGGAGATGGCCTTGAGGTTTACACCTCAGGAGCTACCAATATTTTCAAGTATCCTGAGCTTGCAGATTCTCAGAAGGCCTCGGAGCTTTTGAGTACCTTTGAAGAAAAGCAGTCAATTATGAAGCTTTTATCTGACAAGTCAGATGACGGTACGACTGGCGAGATACAGGTATATATAGGAGATGAAACGACTATTCCTACTATGGCTGATTGCTCTATTGTTAAGGCTACCTACGAGTTAGGTGATGGAGTCAAGGGAGTGATTGGTATCGTTGGTCCAAAGCGTATGGATTACGAAAATGTAGTAGATAATATAAAAAGTCTTAAGGGGCAGCTTGATAAGCTGATCAAAAAAGACAAATCTAAAGAATAAAGGAGATGAGTAGTATAGATGGAAAATAAAGAAAAAGAATTTTCTACTGAAGAAGCTGTTAAAGAAGCTGTAGAAAATGCTCAAGAAATGCCAGCAGATGATGCTGAGTCAAATGCATCAGATAATACTGCAGAGGCACCACAGGCCGAGGCTTCAGATGAAAAATCTACTAAAGCTGAAGCAAAGGAAGCTAAAAAAGATAAAAAGCTTAAGAAAAAGGACAAAAAGGATGAGCAGATAGAGCTGCTTACCGACAGGGTCCAGCGTCAGATGGCTGAGTTTGAAAATTTCAGACGACGTACAGAGACAGAAAAAAGCCAGATGTTTTCATCCGGTGCAAAAAGTATCATAGAGAAGATACTTCCAGTTGTAGATAATTTTGAAAGAGGCCTCAAGGATGTAGAGGAAGGAGCAGATCCTTTTTCAGATGGAATCCTTATGATATATCGTCAGCTTCAGACCACACTTACAGAGGCAGGCGTTAAGCCTATTGAGGCAGTAGGACAAGAGTTCAACCCAGACTTCCACAACGCAGTTATGCATGTTGAAGATGGAGAACTGGGAGAAAATATAGTCGTTGAGGAGTTCCAAAAGGGCTACACATACAATGATACTGTAGTTCGTCACTCAATGGTTAAAGTAGCAAATTAATCTTAGTTAAAGGAGGAAATAGATCATGGGTAAGATTATTGGTATTGATTTAGGAACAACAAATAGCTGTGTTGCTGTTATGGAAGGTGGAAAGCCTACCGTTATAGCCAACCAGGAGGGTGCAAGAACAACACCTTCTATCGTAGCTTTTACAAAAAATGGTGAGAGACTTGTAGGTGAGCCAGCAAAGCGTCAGGCTGTAACCAATGCAGAAAAGACAATCTCATCTATTAAGAGAGATATGGGTACAGACAATGGTCGTGTTATCGACGATAAGAAGTACTCTCCACAGCAGATTTCAGCAATGATTCTTCAGAAGCTTAAGGCTGATGCTGAAAACTATCTTGGTGAGAAGGTTACTGAGGCAGTTATAACAGTACCTGCATACTTCAACGATGCACAGCGTCAGGCAACAAAGGATGCTGGTAAGATTGCTGGTCTTGATGTAAAGCGTATTATCAACGAGCCTACAGCAGCAGCTCTTGCATACGGTCTTGACAATGAGCAGGAGCAGAAGATTATGGTATATGACCTTGGTGGTGGTACATTTGATGTATCTATCATTGAGATTGGCGATGGTGTCATCGAGGTTCTTGCTACAGCTGGAAACAACCGTCTCGGTGGTGATGATTTCGATAATAAGATTACACAGTGGATGCTTGATGAGTTTAAGAAGGCTGAGGGCGTAGATCTTTCTACAGACAAGATGGCTCTTCAGAGACTTAAGGAAGCAGCTGAGAAGGCAAAGAAAGAGCTTTCATCTGCTACAACAACAAATATCAACCTTCCATTTATTACTGCAACAGCTGATGGTCCTAAGCACTTTGACATGAATCTTTCACGTGCTCAGTTTGATCAGCTTACACATGATTTGGTTGAGGCAACAGCAGGCCCTGTTAATCAGGCTCTTAAGGATGCTGGTCTTAATGCATCAGATCTTTCAAAGGTACTTCTTGTTGGTGGTTCTACAAGAATCCCAGCAGTTCAGGATAAGGTTAAGGCTTTAACAGGTCACGAGCCAAGCAAGGCATTAAACCCAGACGAGTGTGTTGCTATTGGTGCTTCTATCCAGGGTGGTAAGCTTGCTGGAGATGCTGGCGCAGGCGAGATTCTTCTTCTTGATGTTACACCACTTTCACTTTCAATCGAGACAATGGGTGGTATCGCTACAAAGCTTATTGAGAGAAATACTACTATTCCTACAAAGAAGAGCCAGGTGTTCTCTACTGCAGCTGATAACCAGACAGCAGTTGACATCAACGTAGTACAGGGTGAGCGTCAGTTTGCAAAGGATAATAAGTCGCTTGGTCAGTTCCGTCTTGATGGTATCCCTCCAGCAATGAGAGGTGTTCCACAGATCGAGGTTACATTCGACATTGATGCCAATGGTATTGTTAATGTATCTGCAAAGGATCTTGGTACAGGCAAGGAGCAGCACATTACAATTACTGCTGGTTCTAATATGTCTGATGAGGATATCGATAGAGCAGTTAAGGAAGCAGCTGAGTTTGAGGCACAGGATAAGAAGCGTAAGGAAGCTGTTGATACAAGAAATGATCTTGAGTCATTTGTATTCCAGACAAAGAAGGCTCTCGATGAGGTAGGAGACAAGGTTGATGCAGCTGATAAGTCTGCTGTTTCTGCTGATATTGAAGCAGCTGAGAAGCTCCTTTCACAGTATGCTACTCCAGAGGAGATGAATGATTCTCAGATTGGTGAGCTCAAGGCAGCTCAGGAGAAGCTTACAGAGTCAGCTCAGAAGGTATTTGCAAAGATGTATGAGCAGGCTCAGGCTGGTGCAGGTGCTCAGGGTGCTGGCCCAGATATGAGTGGCTTTACAGGAGCTGGTGCTGGTGCTGGTGCAGGTGATGCAACTTATTCATCAACTGATGACAATGTTGTAGATGCAGACTTCAAAGAGGTCTAAAATAAATAACCAGGCTCCCTCTTTTTGAGGGAGCTTTAGGTATATATGAAGGAATGAATATTTATGGCAGAAGAAAAACGTGATTATTATGAGGTCCTTGGAGTATCCAAGACTGCCTCTGACAGCGAGATAAAAAGTGCATACAGAAAGCTTGCAAAGAAATATCACCCGGATATGAATCCTGGTGATGCAGAGGCTGAGAAAAAATTCAAGGAGGCATCTGAGGCTTACGCTGTTCTTTCTGACGCTGACAAGAGAAGACAGTATGATCAGTTCGGTCATGCAGCCTTCGATGGTTCAGCAGGTGGTGGGGGATTTGATTTCTCCAACATGGATTTTAGTGATATTTTTGGTGATTTATTTGGCAGCTTCTTTGGCGGTGGAGGAGCAGGCAGAGCATCTAATGGCCCTATGAAGGGTGCAAACCTTAGAGCTTCAGTTCATATCAGTTTTGAAGAGGCAGTTTTTGGCTGTGAAAAGCAGCTGGAAATAACCCTCAAAGAAGAGTGTGCTGCATGTCATGGTTCAGGTGCTAAGGCAGGTACCACAAAGGAGACTTGTGGCAAGTGTGGTGGCAAGGGCCGTGTTATGGTTACCCAGCAGTCCCTTTTTGGCATGGTGCAAAATGTTACTACCTGTCCTGACTGTAATGGTACTGGCCAGGTTATTAAGACTCCTTGTCCAGAGTGTCGAGGCACAGGATACATACCAAAGAAAAAGAAGATTTCTGTATCAGTACCTGCTGGTATTGATAATGGTCAAAGCATTCGAATTAGAGAAAAGGGCGAGCCAGGCAGAAATGGAGGTCCTAGAGGCGACTTGCTCGTAGAGGTTATTGTATCATCACATCCTACCTTCAAAAGAAGAGACTATGATGTGTATTCTACAGCACCAATTTCCTTTGCCCAGGCTGCACTTGGCGGAGAGGTTCTTATTGATACCTTAGATGGTAAGGTGTCTTATGAAGTAAAACCAGGTACACAGACCGATACTCAAATACGTTTCAGAGGTAAGGGTGTACCATCTATCCGTAATAAGGCTATGAGAGGTGACCATTATGTTACTTTGGTGGTCCAGGTTCCTACAGACTTGTCAAAAGAAGCCAAGGAGGCTCTAAAGGCTTTTGATGATTTGACAGGAAAGACTGTTTCTGATGGTCCTAAAGCTGTAAAGACTGAGAAAGCAAGAAAGTCATTTAAGGATAAGGTGAAGGATGCTTTTGAGGATCTTTAATCTTTATATATCTTAATATATTTAATAGTCATTTTTGCTATTTTTTTAGTTTATAAGACTTGTTGCGAAAAACTATTCTGTGGTAACATAGTTTCCATAGGATAGTTTTTTTATCTGAAAGTATTAAGGAGGAGAGTATGCTTCAGGAAAGTATTAAAAAACTGGTTGAATATGGTGTTAGATCTGGTCTTACACCAGAGTGTGAGCGTATTTACACTACTAATCTTTTATTAGAATGTTTTAAAGAGGATGAGTACACTGATCCAGATTGTGATCTGGATGATATCGTGCTTGAGGATGTACTTTGTGATTTGCTTAATGAGGCTGTTTCAAGGGGCATTATTGAGGACTCCATTACTTATAGAGATTTATTTGATACAAAGCTTATGAATCAGCTTTGTCCTAGACCATCCCAGGTCATTAATACCTTCAATGACATATATAAAAATAAGGGACCTGAGGCTGCTACAGATTATTTTTATAATCTCAGCAGAAATTCTGACTATATTCGCACATACCGTGTGAAAAAGGATTTAAAGTGGACTGTTGAGACTGAGTATGGCACTCTTGATATTACAGTTAATCTTTCAAAGCCTGAGAAGGATCCAAAGGCTATAGCAGCTGCAAAAAATGCCAAGCAGTCTGCCTATCCAAAGTGTCAGCTTTGCATGGAAAATGAGGGATATGCTGGAAGAGCTAATCACCCTGCCAGAGAGAATCACCGTATTATTCCTATTACCATTAATGACAGCAAGTGGGGCTTTCAATATAGCCCATATGTATACTACAACGAGCATTGTATAGTATTTAACGGTCAGCACACACCTATGAAAATAGAGCGTGCTACATTCGTTAAGCTTTTTGACTTTGTAAAGACATTCCCACATTATTTCTTGGGTTCAAATGCAGATTTGCCTATAGTAGGTGGTTCTATTTTGAGCCATGATCATTTCCAGGGTGGTCATTACACCTTTGCTATGGAAAAGGCGCCTGTCATTAAAGAGTTTACAGTGGCAGGCTTTGAGGATGTTCATGCAGGTATAGTTAAGTGGCCACTTTCTGTTATTCGTCTTCAGTGTAAGGATGAAAAGAGAATAATCGACTTAGCTGAGCATATCTTAAATGCTTGGAGAGGATACACAGATGAGGCTGCCTTTATTTTTGCTGAGACAGAAGGAGAGAAGCATAATACCATTACTCCTATAGCAAGAAAGCGGGGGGATTTATTTGAGTTGGATCTGGCTCTTCGTAATAATATAACCACAGAGGAGCATCCACTTGGTCTGTATCATCCACATGCTCATTTGCACCATATTAAGAAGGAAAATATCGGTCTCATTGAAGTTATGGGACTTGCTGTTCTTCCTAGCCGTCTCAAAGGAGAGATGGAAGAGCTTTCTGACTATATTGTAAATGGCAAGGATTTACGTAGTAATGAGACTCTTGAAAAGCATGCTGATTGGGTAGAAGAATTCTCCAAGAATTATGATTCTATAACAGCAGACAATGTGGATAGTATCCTGAAAGAAGAGATAGGAAAGGTCTTCTGCCAGGTTCTTGAGTGCGCCGGTGTATACAAGTGTACAGATGAAGGTATGGAAGCCTTCATGAGATTTATATCTGTTCTTTAATTAATTAAAAGTCCGAAGATTTATTCAGTCTGGTTTGATTGAATCTTCGGACTTTTTTATGTTATCCTATAGCTGTTAAGATTGGAATATTCAAGGAGCAGTTTATGATAGCAGCAGCAGCCTACAATTGCATGGATTTAAAGGACCCTGAGCTTTTTAAACGAGTATATGAGTTGATTAGTCCTGAAAGACGAATTCATGTAGATGAAGCAAAAAACATGAAAACTATGTGTGAAAGACTGGGCGCTTCACATTTATTGGAAAAAATGCTTTGGGAAAATCATATTGAGCGTCCCTATATATATGATAAGACATCACAGGGCAAACCATGTTTTGTACAGCCAGAGGGAATTTATTTTAGCTTGTCTCACTCAAATTACTTTGCCGCCTGCATCATATCTGACAAACCTTGCGGTATTGATATTGAAAAAATTCGTCCCTATAAAGATTCATTAGTGGAACGATTTTTTACAAAATCTGACATTGAGTATCTAAAGGAACAACCATTTACATTGCAAAATAAAGCCTTTACTGAGATTTGGACCTTCAAGGAGGCTACCTGTAAAATGATGGACAGGCCGCTAACTCAAGTCTTGCAATGGATTGATTATTCTATCTATAGTGATTGCTATAAGGGTAATTTGATCTGGACAAAGCAGGGATTTGAATTTAGTGATTTTTATATTACTCTATGCTATGAGCATGAGCCATGCCCTGTGAAGATGGGCCTTTACAGTCCCAGTGATGGCCGTTATTATTAAGTCGTTGACATATGGATGCGATATGATAGAATTTTTTAAGGTTGTTTTTAACTCTGACTTAAGTCTGCACTTACTTTTAGCAATGTGTAGTAATGGCAAAGGTTGAGTTATTTAATTATTAAGTTTTAGGAGATTGTTATGGAGTCTAAAAAGGTACTTTCCATGTTAGTAGAGAATACACCTGGTCTTACTTCGCGTATTTCAGGTCTGTTTTCCAGAAGAGGTTATAATATAGACAGTTTTTCTGCAGGCGTTACTGCAGACCCACGGTATACTCGCGTGACTATCGTTACCCACGGTGACGAGATGATTTTAGAGCAGATAGAGAAGCAGGTTTCTAAGCTGACAGAGGTTGTCAATGTCAAGGTGCTAGAGCAGGGCACTTCTGTATGCAGAGAGCTTATGCTTGTTAAGATATCAGCCAACAACGATGATCGTCAGGATGTACTAGCTATTGTTAATATTTTCCATGCAAAGGTAGTAGATGTAACTCATGACTCCATGGTTTTGGAGATAACTGGCAACCAGGATAAGCTTCAGGCCTTCCTTGATATGCTTGGGGTGTATGACATACTTGAGCTTGCTCGTACAGGTATTACTGGTCTTAGCCGTGGTACAGATGATGTTGTATTTTTATAATACAGATCTCCTTAAGTGTCTCTAAAGTTTTTGTTTTTAAAGAACTTATATATTTCAGGAGATATTTTTAAATTGGTGTATATATTGGCATATTCCTTTGGAGAGTATTCGCTTACATAGTTTTGAGGGAAGTTTTTCTTCATCCCTCTGGACTTACATAAGTCCACTGCTTTGTTGTAGGCAATGGCAGCGGTGGCTTCATGGGGGTAGCGACCTATTACAAAGTCCCCTTTCAAATGTATTTTTGCCAGATATCTGGTTTTGCCATTTTTTACTACGGCTGTCACGCCGTAGTATTTGTTTATTACGATTATATTAGAATAACGAAAGTCAGATTCATCACCATTTGCAAAGGTGTAATCCCTGTTTTTTACGCTGTAGGGTCTGATACCATAACGGCCTAATATATTGTATTGCATACCATAATCACTGACAAAAAGATGTCCGCCACGCATTTGGATTTTATGAGATGAATAATAGAATAGATCATCATTGTCAAATTTTAATATTATTTCAGGGCTAATATAATAATTAAAATAATTTTTCTCCAAGTAGATTGGGGTTTTGATATAAATATGATTGTCTCTGAAATTTAATAGTACAATTGCTTTTTCAAAAGAAAGTTTATTTATGTGGCTTTGCAGATTGACAGGATTAATATCAGTATTGGATAGTATATTTTTTGCCTCCAGGTAGGCTAGGCTACAGGCTGTCTCGTCATCAAAGCTTCCTATGCTGATATGTTTGTTATTAAAGGTGAGGTTGCCTCTATAGTAGCAGCTTCCATCTTTTTTTTCTGTTTTATATACTCCTGCTGGCATATTTTATCTCCTAGTTTTTATAAAGATTATTGTACACTTTTGCGAAGCTTTTTTATATAGTTTGAGGATTTCATGGAATATAATTTTAATATTACAAAAGGAAAAGCCTTTAGAAATGGATTTAAGGACGGAATTCCTATTGGGCTTGGTTATTTTGCCGTGTCCTTTTCTCTTGGTATTTTGGCAAAAACAGCAGGCCTTAACCCTTTTCAGGGATTTTTAGCCAGCCTGCTTAATAATGCCTCTGCAGGAGAGTATGCAGTATTTACCCTTATTGCGGCAGGTGCCTCTTATGTGGAAGTGGCAATTATGACTTTTGTTGCCAATGCCAGATATCTTCTTATGAGTACGGCCTTAAGTCAAAAGATTTCACCTGACCTGCCTCTTGCCCATAGGCTTCTTATAGCCTTTGATGTGACGGATGAGCTTTTTGCCATATCCATCAAGCAGGAAGGATATCTCAATCCCTTTTATTCTTATGGAGCCTACGTGATTGCCTTGTTTGGCTGGTCAGTAGGTACGGCATTTGGAGTTATAGCAGGTAATCTTATGCCACTTCGTTTGGTCAGTGCTTTTTCTGTAGCCCTATATGGCATGTTTTTAGCCTGTATTATTCCTGCGGCAAGAAGTAATAAGGTTGTGCTTGTATTTATTCTTATAAGCTTTGCTGCTTCATATTTTGCAGGATTGTTGCCCCTTGTTTCATCCTTGTCAAGTGGCACAAGGACTATTATTTTGACTGTGATTATTGCAAGTGCTGCAGCACTTCTTTTCCCACGAAAGGAGGAGATGGATGAGTCATAATATTTACATTTACATTTTTGTGGCTGCAGCTGTCAGCTTTGTTATTAGGGCTTTACCCCTTACTCTTATAAAAAAGCCTATAAAAAGTACATTTATCAAGTCCTTTCTTTACTATGTGCCATATGTTACCCTGGCGGTAATGACATTTCCCGCTATTGTGGAAGCTACCCAAAGCACAATATCTGGGGCAGTAGCCCTTGTGGCTGGCATAGTTGCAGCCTGGGTGGGGGCATCCTTGTTTCAGGTTGCAAGTATCTGCTGTCTGGCTGTTTTTATTTTGGAGTTGTTTCTAATATAGGTTGCGGTTTGACCTTTCTTAGGGTTATAATCTAGGGGATTATTTTTGTTTTAGAGGCATTATTTTTAGCGGCGACTCACTGGTTAAGGTAATTGCTTTGATTAATATTTATTAGTTCTTGTTTAATTCAGTAGTCATTTTCCTTCTCTTAAGCCTAAGTGAAGGTGGAGACTGATAATTTTTGATTTTAGGACTAAATTTTTTTACAGGAGGCTTGAATTGCTGGATAAGTTAGAAAGAAAATTTGGCAGATACGCCATCAACAATTTGATAGTATATGTACTAGCAGCATATCTGATAGGCTATTTGTTGGAGCTGGGACAGAATATTACAGGGGTCAACTTTATTGGCTATTTAACCCTGAGTCCATCAGCTGTTTTAAGCGGACAGATTTGGCGATTAGTTACATGGGTTCTTGTTCCACCACCAACACAGATTCTCTGGCTTCTTATTATGGTTTTATGCTACTACCAAATGGGTATGACACTAGAGCATATGTGGGGAGCCTTCAGGTTTAATGTCTTTATTTTTGGAGGCATGATCTTTACTGTAATTGGTGTATTTGTGGCTTACTTTTTCGAGTTTTTGATTCACGATACACTTACTGCATATATTATGTCAGCAGCGGAGCCTTTTATGGTTTCCACCTACTATATTGTCTTTTCACTTTTTCTTGCAATGGCTATGTGTGCGCCAGATATGCAGGTGCTTATGTATTTCATTATCCCAATTAAGATGAAGTGGGCAGCCATATTTTTTGCTGTTTTAACCATTTATGATATGTTTAAGTATTTAAGTCATGGCTTTTTCATTATTGCAGCCACAATACTTATGTCATTTATCAATGTTTTAATATTTAATCGATTGCTTAAAAAAGGACCGTCAAGAGCACAAAGAAGCAGGCAGCAGGCCTTTAGACGAGTTGTGTCTCCGCCACCATCAAAAATGCGTGATGGAAGTCCTATAGCCCGTCACAAGTGTGCCGTTTGCGGATGCACAGACATATCTCATCCACAGATGGAGTTTAGATATTGTTCCAAGTGCAATGGCAATTATGAATATTGCTCTGAACATTTATTTACCCACGTTCATATAAAATAATTCAGAAGGGATTTATACATAATGAGTGAAGAAGTAGTAAGCAAAAATTTTATCGAGCTGGAGATTGAAAAAGACCTGGCAGAGGGAGTATACGATCACGTTTGTACACGTTTTCCGCCTGAACCAAATGGGTATCTTCATATAGGCCATGCTAAGTCTATTATTTTAAATTATGGACTGGCACAAAAATATAATGGCGAGTTCCACATGCGTTTTGATGATACTAATCCTACTAAAGAAAAAGAGGAGTTCGTAGAGTCAATTAAGGCTGATATTGCATGGCTTGGCGCAGATTGGGGACAGCATTTATATTTCGCGTCTAATTATTTTGACAAAATGTATGATGTAGCAGTTGAGCTTATAAAGAAAGGCTTGGCTTACGTGTCTGACTTGTCTGCAGAGGAGATAAGAGAGTACAAGGGTGATTTTGACCACAAGGGCAAAAATGATCCAAATAGAGATAGAAGTGTAGAAGAAAATCTCCAAATGTTTGCAGATATGAAGGCTGGTAAGTACGAGGATGGTTCTCATACTTTAAGAGCCAAGATTGATATGTCAAGCCCTAATATCAATATGCGCGACCCTATTCTTTACAGAGTGGCCCACATGACTCACCACAACACTGGTGACAAGTGGTGCATTTATCCTATGTATGATTTTGCTCATCCTTTGGAGGATGCATTTGAGGGAATCACTCATTCTATTTGTACACTAGAGTTTGAAGACCATAGACCTCTTTATGATTGGGTTGTAAAGTCTGTTGGTTTTGAGCATCCACCAAGACAGATTGAGTTTGCAAAAATGTATCTTACCAATGTTGTTACTGGTAAGCGTTATATCAAAAAGCTTGTTGAAGAAGGCATAGTAGATGGTTGGGATGATCCACGTCTTGTATCTATTGCTGCCTTACGCAGAAGAGGCTTTACACCTTCATCTATTCGCAGATTCGTTGAGCTGTCTGGTGTATCAAAGGCCAACAGCTCTTCAGATTATGCTATGTTAGAGTATTGTATAAGAGAAGACCTTAAGACCTCAAGAAGCCGTGTTATGGCTGTTCTTGATCCAGTTAAGCTGGTTATAGATAACTATGACAGCGATGATATTGAGTGGCTTGAGGCTCCTAACAATCTGGAAAATCCAGAGCTTGGCTCCCGCAAGATACCTTTTGGTAAGGAGCTTTATATTGATAGAGAGGATTTCATGATTGAGCCTCCAAAGAAGTACTTCAGACTTTTCCCAGGCAATGAAGTACGTCTTATGAATGCTTATTTTGTAACCTGTACAAGCTATGAGTGTGATGAGACAGGCAAGGTTACTTGCATTCACTGTACCTATGACCCAGCTACCAAGGGTGGAGATGCGCCTGATGGTCGTAAGGTAAAGGGCACAATTCACTGGGTGGCAGCAGCAACAGCCTTAAATGCTGAGGTTAGACTTTATGAAAATATAGTTGATGAGGAAAAAGGTGTATACAACGCAGACGGCAGCCTTAACCTTAATCCTAATTCTCTTACAGTACTTAAAGATTGCTATGTTGAGCCTACCCTTGCAAATGCATCAGCATATGACAGCTTCCAGTTTGTACGTCAGGGATTTTTCTGTGTTGATTCCAAGGATTCAACCCCAGAGCATTTGGTATTCAATAGAATTGTCTCTTTAAAATCCTCATTTAAGCTGCCTACTGCATAGATAAGGAAATAATATGAATTTATTAGCTGGTATGGAAAAATTTGGCTTCTCAACAGATGAGGAGCTAAACATACTAAAGGAAGATGCCAAGGAAGAGCAGTCAAGTAAAGCTGAAAAAAAGGCCCCTGTAGCTAAGACCGAAAAGGATTTTATTATTGATAAAAAGATAAAATGTCCTGTTTGCGACAAGGATTTTATGATAAAGGCTGTCCTTGTTTCCAAGCTTAAGAGGTTAGAATCTGATTTTGACCTGCGTCCTAACTACGAATATATTGACAAGTGTAAATATGATGTTATTTCATGTCCTCATTGTGGCTATTCAGCACTTGATATTACATTTAATCAGATAGATTCAGCCAGAATCAAGCTTGTTCGCAATGATTTTTGCAGCTCTTTTAAGCCTCAGGGTGGGCGTGAACTTCCGGAGATATATTCTTATGAATATGCTGCAGAAAAATATAAGCTGGCTTTGATATGCACCATGAAAAAGCGTGGGAATATGTCAGAAAAGGCTTATGTATGCCTTAAGCTGGCATGGATTAGAAGAGCTCAGTTAAAAGAGCTTAAGGCCGCAGGAGATATTGACAGCCAAGCTTTTAAGACCGTCAGGGCAGAGTATGCTGGCTTTTATAAGCAAGCCTATGAGGGCCTTCTTAAGGCCAGAGCAACAGAGATGCCGCCATTTTGTGGCATGTCTGCAGAAATAGTGGAATTTATGCTTGCTAATATGGCAATTCAATACAAGCAATATGATACTGCTATGAAATTTATAGGAAAGCTTCTTCAGTCCCCAGCCACTAGCCGCAATATAAAGGATAAGTGTCTGACCTTGAAGGACAAAATTATAGCTGTTAAAAATAATCACTAGTAAAATTTCCACATATCGATTTTTATCGATATGTGATTTTTACGTTTAACTCGGTCAGGCGTTTACTTGATAGGAGAAATTCCACTTCTATAATCAGTAATGAAGATGGGGTAATAATCTTGACTTATTTTGAGGTATTTATATGAATTGGATCAAATACTCTATTAATACAACAACTTTTGCAGAAGATTTTGTATCTGCTATGCTTTTAGATTTAGGCATAGATTCTATTGAAATAGAAAATAATGTGCCAGTATCAAGTGAAAAGGAGGGGGGCACCTTTGCGGAACTACAGCCTGATTTGCCAGAGGATGTAGGCCTTTCCACTGTTTCATTTTATTTGGGTGAGGACGAGCCTCATGATATGAAGCTGGCTCAGGTAAAGGAAGGATTACTTGATCTCAAAGCAACAATGGATATTGGTGAGGCATCAATTGATACTTCTGTTACTGCTCAGGAAGATTGGATTAATAACTGGAAGGCTTTCTTTAAGTCCTTTTATATAGATGACATTCTTATAAAGCCTACCTGGGAAGCGCTTGATGATAAAGACACAGACAAGCTGCTTATCGAGATTGATCCGGGACTTTCTTTTGGTACTGGCAAGCATGAAACTACCCAGCTTTGCATTCGTCAATTAAAAAAGTACATCAAGCCAGGTATTCAGCTTTTGGATATAGGCTGTGGTTCAGGTATTTTATCCATAGTGTCACTTAAGCTTGGTGTCGACCATGTGGTTGGTACTGACATAGATGAGGATTGTATTTCATCTACTTATGAGAATTTTGCTATTAACGACTTAAAAAAAGAGCAGGGCGATTTTTACGTAGGCAATCTGACTGAGGACATAGCACTTCAAGATAAGGTGGGATACGAAAAATATGATATCGTAGTTGCCAATATTTTGGCCGACATTATTATTGGCATGGCTCCTGCTGCATTTAATACCATTAAAAAGGGTGGCTATTTTATTACTTCGGGTATTATTGATTTCAAAGAGGACGAAGTAAAAAATGCTCTTGAAAAATGTGGCCTTAAGATAATTGAGATTAATCATCAGGGTGAGTGGGTTAATGTAACTGCTCAGAAGCTTTAGGTATAGTATGCAACAGATTTTTTTAGAGAATATTTCTGAAAATAGTATTTTTCATGTAACGGGCCCGGAAGCTCATCATTTGATTAAGGTGGTGCGAATCAGGATTGGTGAAAAATTAAGGGTGACTGATAAAGCCGGTAATAGTTTTCTTTGCCAGGTTACGGATATTTTTGATAAAGAATTGGACGTATCAATTATAGAAGAGCTTCCTTCTACAGAGCTAGCTAATAAAATATATTTGTTCCAGGCCCTTCCCAAAGGGGATAGGATGGAGACTATAATAGAAAAGTGCGTTGAGCTTGGGGTATATGAAATTATTCCGGTTACAATGAAAAATTGTATTGTAAAGCTGGATGAAAAAAAGAAAAAGTCTCGTGTAGAAAGATACCAGGCAATAGCCAAGTCGGCGGCTGAACAGTCGAAGCGATCAATGATACCAAATGTGCATGATGTAATGTCCTTTAAGGAGGCTTTTGATTATGCCCAAAGCTGCGACATCAGGCTTCTTCCTTACGAATGCAAAAATGGTATGGCTGATACCTATGAGGCTTTAAGCACTATAAAAAAGGGAGATAGTATTGCAGTTTTCATAGGACCAGAGGGAGGCTTTGATGCATCTGAAATTGATATGGTAAAAGATGCTGTAAGGCTTATTTCTTTGGGAAGCCGTATCTTACGTACTGATACTGCAGCTATCTGTACACTTGGCATGTTGATGCTTAAATGTGAGGAATTATAATGATATATTTAGACAATTCAGCTACTACACGTTGTTCAGAAAAAGCATTTGAAGCTATGAAAAAAGCTTCTTTGGAGGACTTCGGTAATCCATCATCCCTGCATGATTTTGGCTATAAAAGTCAGCTTATGAGAGAAGAAGCCAGGGAGATTATTGCAAAGACCTTAAAGTGCGATAAGAAAGAAATTTATTTTACTTCCGGTGGCACTGAAGGAAATAATATGGCCCTTTTTGGTGGAGCTGAGGCCAAAAAGCGCCGAGGCAATCATATTATCACCAGCAAAATAGAACATGCTTCAGTTGCCAATCCTATAAAGCAATTGGAAAAAGAGGGCTTTGATATTACTTATCTTGGCACAGATGTCAATGGCCTTGTTAGTATCGATGAGCTAAGAGCTGCCCTTAGACCTGATACCATTATGGTGTCCATTATGATGGTAAACAATGAAATCGGAGCTTTGCAGCCAGTTGAAGAAATAGGAAAGGCTATAAAAGCTTATAACGATGAGATACTTTTTCATGTAGATGCAATACAAGCTTATGGCAAGTACGCTATCAACCTCAAAAAGCTCAAAATAGACATGCTTACAGTTAGTGGTCATAAGATACATGGACCAAAGGGGTCAGGCTTTATATACATCAGGGACAAGGTAAGAGTCCTTCCTCAGATACTGGGTGGGGGCCAGGAAAAGGGCATGAGGTCTGGCACTGAAAACCTACCTGCAATTGCAGGACTTGGTGTAGCAGCAAAGGAAGCCTATGATAATCTAGAGGAAAATAGAGCTCATATGTATGCTTTGCGTGACAGATTAATAGAAGGCCTCAAGGATATAGAGGGCCTGTCCTTTAATGGTCTTTTGGACCATGACACAGCCCCACATATACTAAGCGTTTCAATTAAAGGGGCTCGAACAAAGGCTGAGGTTATTCTTCACAGACTAGAAGAATATGGCATATGTGTTTCAGCGGGAAGTGCTTGTTCTTCCAACAAGCCAGCCATTAGTGAGACGCTAAAAGCTATTGGATTGGATAGTGATTTACTTAATAGAACAATACGTTTCAGCTTTTGTCCAGAAAATACTTACCAGGAAATTGATGCAGCAATAGAGGCTATGTCAACAATAGTCCCTATGCAGATTAAATAGAAAGCAGGTTAATATGACATACCAGGCATTTTTAATTAAATATTCAGAGATTGGAGTTAAGGGCAAGAACAGATATGTCTTTGAGGATGCCCTTGTTCGCCAGATAAAAAGAGCCCTTGATCCAATAGATGCGGATTTTACTGTAAAAAAACAGTCAGGTCGTATTTTTGTATCCTGTGACAGTGACTATGACTACGATGAGGTGGTTGATGCCCTGCAGCATGTGTTTGGTATCAGCGCAATTTGTCCCACAGTTATTGCCCCGGATGAGGGCTTTGACAAGCTGGCTGAGGCAGTTATTAAGTTTGTAGATGAAGAGTTTGAAGACAAGCATTTTACCTTCAAGGTGTTTGGCAGAAGAGCCAATAAGAACTATCCAATGACTTCCATGGAGGTGGCTGCAGAGGTAGGAGCCAGACTTCTTAAGGCATTTCCTGAGATGCAGGTGGATGTCCACAAGCCTGAAAAGATGATATATGTGGAGGTCAGAGAAAATATAGCTATTTATGCTACTGAGATTCCAGGCCCATGCGGTATGCCAGTAGGAACAGCCGGTAAGGCCATGCTTCTTTTGTCTGGCGGTATCGATTCACCAGTGGCCGGATATATGATATCAAAGCGAGGCGTTACTCTCGATGCAACATATTTCCATGCACCACCATACACATCTGAGCGTGCTAAGCAAAAGGTAGTTGATCTCGCCAAGCTTGTAGCCAAGTATTCAGGCCCTATCAACTTGCATATTGTTAACTTTACAGATATACAGTTATACATATATGAAAAATGTGCGCATGAGGAGCTTACTATTATTATGCGTAGATATATGATGCGCTTGGCTGAGCATTTTGCCAAAGAAAATGACTGTATAGGTCTTGTTACCGGTGAGTCTATAGGCCAAGTGGCGAGCCAGACAATGCAGTCTCTCAACTGTACGAATGCTGTTTGTTCTTTGCCAGTGTACAGGCCGCTTATCGCCTTCGACAAGCAGGATATTGTAGATATTTCAGAAAAAATTGATACTTATGAGACTTCAATATTGCCATATGAAGATTGCTGTACTATCTTTGTGGCCAAGCATCCTGTTACCAAGCCAAAGCTTGAAGTAATTGAAAAGCATGAGCACAACTTAGATGAAAAGATAGATGAGCTTATGCAGGCTGCTATTGATACTGTTGAGACAATACATGTAGGATAGTAAATAGGATAAAAAAAAGAGCTTTGCTATAAAGCAAAGCTCTTATCAATTCTAAGACAAAGATTAGATAATGTAGTCTTTAAGTGCTGCCATGATATCCTCTGCATCGCCATCAGCGTGTACAGTAAGGTCGATTGGTTTAGATAAATCCAATGAGAAAATTCCCATGATAGACTTGGCATCGATAACATAACGGCCACTTACAAGGTCGAAATCATAATCAAACTGGCTGATTGTGTTAACAAATGACTTTACTTTGTCAATTGAATTTAGTGAAATCTGAACTGTCTTCATAAGTAAAAAGCCTCCTAAGTTTTATTTGCTTTAATAGTAAAGCAAGGAGGATTAAAAGTCAACGAACAAAGGAGAAAAATGAAAAAAGCTGCATTACATAACCTGGGCTGTAAGGTTAATTCATATGAAACTGAAGCGATGGAAGAGTTGCTTGTAAAAGCTGGATACGAGATTGTAGGTTTTGACGAAAAGGCAGATGTATATGTTGTCAATACCTGCTCTGTTACTAACATTGCAGACCGCAAATCAAGACAAATGATTCATAAGTGCAAGAAAACTAACCCTTTTGCCTGCGTAGTTGCTACAGGCTGTTACATTCAAAACTTTGGCAAGGATATACCAAAGGATTTGGGCTGCGATATTATTTTAGGAAATAATAAAAAAACTGAATTGGTTGAAAAGCTAAATGAATACTTTGGGCAAAGCAAAGAGACAGATGAGCCTATTATAGATTATCTTGACATTAATAATTCTGGGGTAGCCTTTGAAAAAATGCACATTACCAAGGATTCAGAGCACACCAGAGCCTTTGTCAAGGTACAGGATGGCTGTAATCAATTTTGCACATATTGTATTATTCCATACGCCAGAGGACGTATAAGAAGCAGGCAGATAGAAGATGTTATTGAAGAAGTGACAGAGCTTGGTGGGGCTGGATACCAGGAGATAGTTCTTACTGGCATACATTTAAGCTCCTATGGAAGTGGAATGGATTATAGTCTTATTGACTTAATTGAGGCTATCGCTAAGGTAGATTCAATCAAAAGAATACGTATTGGTTCTTTGGAACCTCAGATTGTTACAGAGGACTTTGCAAAAAGGCTTTCTGAAATTGATAAGATATGTCCACATTTTCATCTTTCCTTACAGTCTGGCTGTGATTCTGTCTTAAAACGGATGAATAGGAAATATACCTGTGATGAGTATACAGCAGGTTGCAAGCTTCTTCGCAAATATTTTGACAATCCGGCTATTACTACAGATGTGATTACAGGCTTCCCAGGGGAAAGTGAAGAAGAATTTGCCCTTACAGAATCCTTTGTTAAGAATATTTCTTTTTATGAAATGCACGTTTTCCCTTATTCAAAAAGAGAAGGAACAAAGGCTGCCACCATGCCAGGCCAGCTGACAAATGCTGTAAAAAAACAGCGAAGCGCTAGGCTTATTTCTATTAGTAATCAGGCTACTGCAGCCTATCTAAATGCTCATTTGGGAAAAGAGCTGGATGTGCTTTTTGAAGAGCTTACCATAATTGATGGTACAGAATACTTTGTTGGATTTTCAAAGGAATATATAAAGTGTATTATCCCGGCAAGAGATGGTTTAGATTTGAAAAATGTTATTGTAAAAGCAAAAGCAAAGCAGATTCTTTCGTCAGGCCAGTATATATTAGTTGAAATTTAGTGTTTGTTATATTAGAATAACTCTAAGTGATTTTATTGTTACGGAAAAAAATAATGAGGGAACTATGGCTGATTTAAGTAACACACAATATTTTAAGGTTCAAAAAGATAATCCAGTAGGAGTCAAGGACGTATTGGCACAGGTTTATAGTGCTTTGACGGAAAAGGGTTACAATCCGGTGAATCAGATTGTGGGTTACATAATGTCAGGCGATCCTACATATATTACCAGTCACAACAATGCCCGCAGCCTTATTATGAAGGTGGAGCGTGATGAGCTTGTAGAAGAGCTCTTGAAGGAGTACATTTCTTCAGAAGGTTGGAACAGGTAATATGGCTTCAGGACGTATTCTTGGCCTTGATTATGGAACTAAAACAGTAGGGGTCGCTATCAGTGACCCTTTACTTTTGACTGCTCAGGAGCTTGAGACTATTACAAGAGAAAGAGCCAGTGCTTTGCGCCACACACTTGTCCGCATCAAGGAGCTGTGTGACACTTATCAGGTGTCTACCATTGTGCTAGGCTATCCTCGTAATATGGATGATTCAGAGGGCTTCAGGTGTGAGGATACTATAGCTTTCAAGGAATTATTGGCAAAAAGGGTGGAGTGTCCAATAGTTCTGGTTGACGAGCGCCTTACTACAGTTTATGCTGATGAGATTCTAGAGGAGTCAGGCGTCCATAAAAAGGACAGAAAAAAATATATTGATCAGATTGCTGCAGCTATTATTTTGCAGGAATATTTAGATAATCTCCCTCGCTAATCTTTTTTAATTTCCGCTATTTCAAGCAATATTCACTAACTGTTTTATATAGACTTACTCAGGAGATTTTCATGGAAAATATTATTTTGACTGGTGATGATGGAGAGCAGATTAAGCTTTTTGTATTAGAAGAAACGATGCTTTCAGGAGCCAAATACCTTCTTTGCTGTGAAGACGAGGAAGGAGACAGTGAGGCTTACATCTTAAAGACTGTTTCGGATCAAGGTGAGGATGCTTACTATGAGTTCGTAGAAGATGATGTAGAGTTTAATGCTGTCGTAAAAATATTTGAAGAATTAGTTGGCGATGAGGCCGACTTTGAGTAGAACTTTTTTAAGGAGGTTATTTTTTGAAGAAGAAAACTGAAGAAGGAATCAGCAGACTCAAGATTATACCACTTGGTGGTCTTGAGCAGATTGGTATGAATATTACTGCCTTTGAATATGAGGACAGTATTATTGTGGTGGATTGTGGTCTTTCATTTCCAGAGGACGATATGCTGGGTGTTGACCTTGTTATACCAGACATTTCATACCTTAAGGACAATGCAGATAAGCTTAAGGGCTTTTTTATTACCCATGGCCATGAGGACCATATAGGAGCTATCCCTTATGTATTTAAGGAGATTAATAATTGTCCTATATATTCTACAAAGCTTACCAATGGTCTTATTGAGCATAAGCTTGAGGAGCATAAGCTGCTTACCAAGGTTAAGAGAAAAGTAGTTAAGTATGGTACCCATATCAATGCAGGTGCTTTTAGGGTGGAATTTATTCGTACTAACCACTCTATTCAGGATGCTGCAGCACTTGCTATTTACTCACCTGCTGGTATTGTAGTTCATACAGGAGATTTCAAGGTAGATTACACTCCAGTATACGGTGATCCTATTGATTTGCAGCGTTTTGGTGAGATAGGTAAAAAGGGTGTTTTGGCCCTTATGTGCGATTCAACTAATGCTGAAAGACCAGGCTTTACACCATCAGAGAAGACTGTAGGAAAGACTATTGATTCTATTTTTGCAGATCACACAACCCAGCGTATTATTATTGCTACCTTTGCATCCAATGTGGACAGAGTACAGCAGATTATCAATGTGGCAAATAAACATGGCCGTAAGGTTTGTGTAGAAGGCCGTTCTATGGTCAATACCATATCAACTGCTGCAGAGCTTGGATATTTGCAGATACCAGACAATACACTGCTTGATATAGAAGAGCTGAAGAATTTCCCAGATGACAGAACAGTTCTTATTACCACTGGTTCTCAGGGTGAGTCTATGGCAGCTCTTTCCCGCATGGCGAATGGTACTCACAAAAAGGTACAGGTTAAGCCAGGAGACACTATTGTATTTTCTTCTCATCCAATACCTGGTAATGAGAAGGCTGTATCAAATGTTATCAATGATCTCATTATGCGTGGAGCAGAGATTGTTATGCAGGATGTTCATGTATCAGGTCATGCCTGTGCAGAGGAAATCAAGCTGATTTATTCACTTGTGCGTCCTCAATATGCTATTCCTGTACATGGTGAGTATAAGCATCTCACCGCGCAGGCTAAGATAGCCGAGAGCCTTGGCTGGGATCATGACCATATTAAGCTGCTTACATCAGGTGATGTTCTTGAGCTTTCAGACAACTATGCAAAGGTAACAGGACATGTACATACCGGTGCTATTTTTGTAGACGGTAAGGGCGTAGGTGACGTAGGAAATATTGTTATTCGAGACAGACAAAAGCTTGCCGAAGATGGAATTATCATCGTAGTTCTTACCTTGGATGCTTCTTCCGGTGCTGTACTTGCAGGCCCTGATATTGTATCTCGTGGCTTTGTTTATGTTCGTGACTCTGAGGATTTGATGGAGTCAGCTCGTGGTGTTTTACGAGATACCATGGATGCCTTGGAAGAAAAGAATATTACTGACTGGAATAAGATAAAGGGTGATATTAAGGATAATTTATCTGACTTTGTATGGCATGAGACTCAGCGTCGCCCTATGATTATTCCTATTATCATGGAAGTGTAAAATGATTGTAGATGAGCGCTTTACAACTTACTTAAATAGCCTGTATCCTCAGCTTTCAAAAGAGCTTTCTCTTATACAAAAGGAGGCTTTAGAGACCTATGTGCCAATCATTAGGCCTGAGACTCAAAATCTTTTACAGCTCTTAATTACAATGAATAAGCCTTTGAAATTACTTGAAGTAGGGGCTGCGGTAGGATTTTCTGGCAATCTGATGCTTGAGGCTGCAGGGGATGGAGCATCCCTTGTTACCATAGAAAATTATGCTCCACGTATTCCAATTGCCCAGGCCAATTTTGCCAGATGCAATAATACTTCCAGGGTAACCTTACTTGAGGGGGATGCCCTAGAAATACTTCCTAGCTTGGAGGGGCCATTTGATTTTATTTTTATGGATGCTGCAAAGGGGCAATACATTAATTTTTGGCCAGAGATTAGTCGTCTCATAAAAAAGGGCGGAGTGGTTGTAACTGATAATGTATTACAGGATGGAGATATAATAGAGTCTCGTTATGCTATTACAAGGCGCAATCGCACTATTCACAAGCGTATGCGTGATTATTTATATGAATTAACTCATGATGATACCTTTACCACATCTATTTTGCCACTTGGTGATGGTGTCAGTATCAGTGTAAAAGGATAGATATGAGAAAAACAGAATTACTAGTGCCAGCTTCAAGCCTTGAAGTACTGAAAATTGCCGTTATATATGGCGCGGACGCGGTATATATTGGAGGTGAGGTATACGGGCTTAGGGCCAAGGCCAAGAATTTTTCAAAAGAGGATATGATAGAGGGCATTGCCTTTGCCCATGCTCACGGTGTTAAGGTCTATGTTACGGCCAATATTTTGGCACATAATAATGACCTTGAGGGGGTAAGAGAGTATTTTAAGGAGCTGAAGGAGATAAAGCCTGACGCACTTATTATTGCAGACCCAGCCATTTTTACTATTGCAGGAGAAATATGCCCGGAAATTGAGCGCCATATTTCAACTCAGGCGAATAATACCAACTATGGCACATATCTTTTCTGGTATGGGCTTGGTGCCAAGCGAGTTGTATCGGCAAGGGAACTTTCCTTAGCTGAAATTCGAGAAATAAGGGCCCATATTCCAGATGATTTAGAGATAGAGACCTTTATACATGGAGCTATGTGCATTTCCTATTCAGGTCGCTGCCTTTTGTCCAATTATTTTACAGGACGAGATGCAAACCAGGGGGCTTGTACCCATCCATGCAGGTGGAAGTATGCTGTTGTGGAGGAAGAACGCCCAGGTCAGTACATGCCTGTATATGAAAATGAACGAGGCACATATATTTTCAACTCAAAGGACTTGTGCATGATAGAGCATGTGCCTGATCTTTTAGCTTCAGGTATTGATTCCTTTAAGATAGAGGGACGTATGAAGACAGCCCTTTATGTTGCTACAGTTGCTCGTACTTATCGCAAGGCGATAGATGATTGTATGGAGTCTGAGGAAAAATATCTGGCCAACCTGGATTGGTACAAGGAGCAAATCTCAGCTTGTACTTATAGGTCTTTTACCACAGGATTTTTCTATGGCAAGCCATCTGAGGAGTCCCAGATATATGACAATAATACCTACAATGTAGGATATACATATCTTGGTATAATAGGTCCTCAAAACGAGGCGGGCCTTTATGAAATTGAACAACGAAATAAATTTTCTGTTGGCGAAACTATTGAAATTATGAAGCCAAATGGAGATAATGTTAGTGTAACAGTACAAAGGATTCTTGACGAGGAGGGTAATGAAATGCCGTCCTGTCCACATCCTAAGCAAAAGCTTTTTATAGACCTTGGTATCAAGCTGGATGAGTTTGATATCCTTCGCCGTAAAGAAGACTGATATTTGCGTTTTTTAACCAGTATTACTTAAAGTGTATTTACAGGAGGGGTTTTATGGCAAAATCAAAATATGTGGCATATGTGGGTACTTATACACATCAGACCAGTGTTGGTATCTATGTTTATGATGTCAATCCAGACACTGGAGTTTTTACAGAGCAAAGCGTTGCTCCTATTAACAATCCATCAGACATTCGTTATTCCTGTGATGGAAAGTACCTTTATTCTATTGCAGATGAAGGTGTAGCTTCCTTTAAGATATTGCCAGATGGCAATTTGGAGAAAATAAATCAGGAATGGATTGGCGGTATGAGAGGCTGCAATCTTACATCTGACAAGCAGAACAGATTTCTATTTGTTGCAGGCTTCCATGATGGTCGAGTATCCATGATGCGTCTTAATAAGGATGGTTCTATTGCCGGTATAGCAGATGGTGTTTTCCACCAGGGTATAGGTAAGTCGGTTGCAGAGCAGCCGCTTTATCCACATGTTACTACTGTTGTACTTACTCCAGATGAGGAGTTTTTATGTGCAGTAGATTCAGGCTTACATCAAGTCAAGATTTACAGAGTTGATTATGAGTTGGGTAAGCTTCATTTGGTAGATATTGTTAGATGTGCTATGGGCTCAGGTCCATTTAGAATGCGTTTTTCTAAGGATGGCAAGTTTGCCTATATAATCACAGAGATGTCCAATGAGATTTTGGCTTACACTTATAAGCTGGAAAATGACCAGCCTAGCTTTGAGTTTATCCAATCAGCATCACTCTTACTAGGAGAAGAGGATAATATTAGCACAGGTACTAACATGAAGTGGGGAGATGATGATCACTTTTTGTATGCAAGTGTTGATGGACTCAATGCTGTGTCTATGTACAAGCGTGATCCTGAAACAGGCAAGGTTGAGTATTTTGCTCATAACTCTATTAGTGGAGACTATCCAAAGAGCTTTTCAGTATTGCCTGGTGATAAGTTTTTTGTATCTCTCAATCATGATTCTGATGAGATGCGTACATTTACTATCGATAAAAAGACAGGTCATTCTTTGATGAAGAATCCACCAATCAAGATAGCAAAGCCAAACAGTATTGTTATTCTTGAAATTAAACAATAAGAAGTATAAGGGCTGTTATTTATAACAGCCCATTTTTATAGCAGAGGAATTATATGGCAGGATCAACTTTTGGCAACAGAATAAGTGTGACGACTTGGGGTGAATCTCATGGCAAGGCACTTGGAGTGGTTATTGATGGCTTCCCAGCAGGACTTGCCATCTGTGAGGATGATATACAAAAGTATTTGGACAGACGTAAGCCCGGGCAAAGTAAGTTTACTACAGCTCGTAGTGAAGGAGATTCAGTAGAAATACTTTCAGGAGTTTTTGAGGGGAAGACGACTGGATGTCCTATTAGTCTTGTAGTATACAACAAGGATCAGCATTCCAAGGATTATGGAGCTATTGCTACTTCTTTTAGGCCAGGTCACGCCGACTATACTTTTTTTGAAAAATATGGTTTAAGAGATTATAGAGGGGGCGGCAGGTCTTCCGGTCGTGAGACCATAGGCAGGGTGGCAGCTGGTGCCATTTGCGCCAAGCTACTTTCTGAGATGGGCATAGAGATTTTTGCTTACTCTAAAGCTATTGGTCCGGTTACAATTACTGATTTTGATCGGGAAGAAAGAGATAATAATAAGCTTTATATGCCAGATCAGACTGCTGCAAAGAAGGCAGAGGCTTATCTTTTGGATTGTATAGAAAAGCAGGATTCTGCAGGTGGCCTTATAGAGTGTCAGGTATCTGGTCTTCCGGCAGGTCTAGGAGATCCAGTTTTTGAAAAGCTGGATGCCAAGCTGGCTCAGGCTATGCTTTCTATAGGAGCAATTAAAGGCTTTGAAATAGGTGATGGCTTTGCTGTTGCAGCTTCTAAGGGAAGTACTAATAACGATCCTTTTAGAATAGCTGCAGGTCAGGTGGTAAAAGCAAGTAATCATAGTGGTGGAGTTCTGGGTGGTATTTCAGATGGTAGTGATATTATATTTAGATGTGCCGTTAAGCCTACTCCATCTATTAGTCAGGCCCAAGCTACTGTAAATGAAGCTGGACAGGAAATCGATATAGAGATTCATGGAAGACATGATCCTGTTATTGTGCCAAGGGCAGTGGTGGTAGTTGAGGCCATGTGTGCCATTACCCTTTGTGATGCCTTGCTTTCCCATATGACAGACAGGGTAGATTATATCAAGGAGTTTTATAAATAGTGAAATACGAATTACTTAAAACAGAAGGAGCTGCAAAAAGAGGTCGCTTTCATACAGTTCATGGCACCATAGAGACACCAGTCTTTATGAATGTTGGCACCGTAGCAGCTATAAAGGGAGCAGTATCTACTGATGATTTGCGCCAGATAAAGTGCCAGGTGGAGTTGTCAAACACATATCATCTTCATGTTCGTACTGGAGATAAGCTTATAAAGGAGCTCGGTGGATTGCACAAGTTTATGGCCTGGGATAGACCTATTCTTACAGATTCAGGCGGATTTCAGGTGTTTTCCCTTGCTGGCATGCGCAAGATAAAGGAGGAGGGTGTAACCTTCAATTCCCATATAGATGGCCGAAAGATATTTATGGGACCAGAAGAATCTATGCAGATTCAGTCCAATTTAGGCTCTACCATAGCAATGGCATTTGATGAGTGCGCCCCTGCTTTGGCTGACAGAAAATACGTTGAGGATTCAGTAGCTCGTACCACTCGTTGGCTTCATCGTTGTAAGGAAGAGATGGCTCGTCTCAATTCTTTAGAGGATACAGTTAATAAGGAGCAGCTTTTGTTCGGTATTAACCAGGGAGCTATTTTTGACGATATTCGTATAGATCACGCTAAGGCAATCTCAGAGCTGGATTTGCCAGGTTATGCTATTGGTGGCCTAGCAGTAGGAGAGAGTCATGAGCAGATGTATCATGTCATTGAACAGGTAGTGCCTTACCTGCCACAGAATAAGCCTACCTATCTTATGGGAGTTGGTACCCCAGCCAATATCCTTGAGGCTGTTGAACGTGGAGTTGATTTCTTTGATTGCGTTTATCCAAGCCGTAATGGTCGTCATGGCCATGTATATACCAATCATGGTAAGCTTAATCTATTCAATCAAAAATATGAGAAGGACATGCGACCTATAGAAGAGGGCTGTAATTGTCCTGCCTGTCGCACCTATTCCAGAGCTTATATCAGGCATTTATTAAAGGCAAAGGAGATGCTGGGTATGAGACTTTGTGTTCTTCACAATCTGTATTTTTACAATACCATGATGGAAGAAATAAGAGCTGCCCTTGATGGCGATTCATTTGCCAGCTATAAGAAAAATAAGCTAGAGTCAATGGAGGCTGGAGAATAATTTTATTTGATAGGCCCATTGTTTTACATTGGCATTAATTTATAAAAAATATATAAATTAAGGGCTTTGACTTGCTAAAAGAGTAGCCTTTATGTAAAATTGTCATTAGATTTTTTAGGAGGATAATAAAATGGATAGTTCAATCAGCTTAATTATTTGGATTGTGGTTCTTTTCGTATTCATGTATTTCTTCATGATTCGTCCACAGCAGAAGGAGCAGAAGCAGAAGACAGCTATGATGTCAGCACTTGCTGTAGGTGATACAGTACTTACTACTTCTGGTTTCTATGGTGTGGTTATCGACATCACAGATGACACAGTTATTGTAGAGTTCGGAAGCAACAAGAATTGCCGTATCCCTATGCAGAAGGCAGCTATTACAGCTGTTGAGAAGCCTGAGGATGCAGTTAAGGCTAGCGAGTCTAAGTAATAAGTACAAAAATTAAGACCAGCCATTTAGGGTTGGTCTTTTTTGTCGGAACAGAGGCATTAACTGAGTTATCCCTTGAGCCTTGTCTAAATCGGAATTGTTATTCCTTTTTTAACCATTAGAGAAAGAAGAGGTCTTAAACTAAGTTAAAGTTTACTCACCGTCAACATAAGGGTCATTCTTATTCTTTCTGCGTTTAAGCATTCTTGATCCCTTTTCCATAAGGGACTTGGTAGAGGATACAGGATGGGTAAACCTGGCAATATGTCTTAGCTGTCCACGTTGGGTTTCACTGGCATTTGTCAGCACACGGATAACATATTCGGTGGCCAGTTGTTCTTTAATTTCTGTAAGCTTTTCTGTAGTAAGCTCTTTTCTTACAAAAGCTGCCTCTTTGCTAGCTTCGTATCTTTCTATGCCAGTTTCCTTGATTTCTGCCAGATTATTTTCAAGGGCAGTATATTTTTCAGCAATTTGATTGTTAATCTGCTCGTTAATTCGCTCGAATTCCTTGGAGAAGGATGTGAGAGCAGATACTGTAAGGGCTAGGTCCATGCCAAATATAAGCATGAAAATCAAAGAAAGTAACTCAAATACAAGAGGATGAATCATGCTTCCAGCATTAGCTAGTGGCGGTATTAGATAATTGACAATTAAGACTCCGGCTATGCCAAAGCAGGCTGTAAATATAAGACAGACGCGGCCATTGATATTAAGGGGCATATTGGAATAATCCCACCATCTGGCATGGAATAATTTTTCTAAGACGAAGGATGTAGTATATTCCATGATAAAGGTGCCAATGGCGCAGGAAAAGAAGATGACCCAGTTATTTGCTCCATGAAGAACTTCTACAGGTAAGTCATTAAAAATAATTTGAGCTGCTGTAGCACCTAATCCATAGATAGGCACACAAGGTCCATATAAGAATCCCCTGTTTTGCCAATAGTGATTTTGAATGGTGCAATAGCATGATTCATATATCCAGCCTAAGAAGCTGTATAAAATAAAAAAAACAAAATATTTACTGATAATCATATAATACCTCCCCTCAATAATATGACTTAATTATAGCCATTTTTAAAAGAATTTTGAATATACATGTTGACATGAAAATATACAAGTGCTAATATCGCTTTAAAGCAATAAAGCAAACCGTAGATGAAGAGTAGTAACCTTTCATGATGCATATTAGAGAGCTGCGATGGTGGGATGCAGTATGATAGTGTCTGGCGAATGGACTTCGGAGGGCGTGGTCAAAGAAGCATCAGCTTTTAGTATTCCACGACGTAGGGCATACGTTAGTTGTCTGGGATATGAAGGTATCCTGTAAGGGCATAGGGTCATTCCTATGAATCAAGGTGGCACCGCGGATTATTATTCGTCCTTGATAGAATTAGATTTCTATCAAGGGCGTTTTTTTATTACCTTTTAGAAATCTCCATACCTTACATTATTTTTTTCAAAAAGGAGAGACAAAAATGATCAAAGAAGCAATTGTAAAAATCGTAGACAAGCAGGACTTAACTTATGATGAGGCTTATGCCGTAATGAATGAGATTATGAGTGGCCAAACAAGTCCTACTCAAAACGCAGCCTTTCTTGCAGCTCTTTCAACAAAAAGTGCTAAGGCTGAGACCACTGATGAGATAGCAGGATGTGCTGCTGCAATGAGAGACCATGCTACAAAGGTTGATACTGGCATGGATATATTTGAAATAGTTGGTACAGGCGGGGACAATGCTCATAGCTTCAATATTTCTACAACATCAGCTTTAGTAGCTGCTGCAGGGGGCATGAAGGTGGCAAAGCATGGTAACAGAGCAGCTTCATCTCTTTGCGGTACTGCAGATTGTCTCGAGGCATTGGGAGTTAATATACAGCAGGAGCCTGACAAGTGTATAGAGCTTTTAAAAGAAGCAGGCATGTGCTTTTTCTTCGCTCAAAAGTATCACTCATCAATGAAGTATGTGGGACCTATCAGAAAGGAACTTGGCATCAGAACAGTATTTAATATTTTAGGACCTCTTACTAATCCAGCCTCTCCAAAGATGCAGCTTCTTGGAGTATATGACGAGTATTTGGTAGAGCCTTTGGCTGACGTACTTATGAGCCTAGGAGTAAAAAGAGGAATGGTTGTATATGGCATGGATAAGTTAGACGAGATATCCATGAGCGCTGCTACCAAGGTATGCGAGTTTGACGATGGCAAAAAGAAGACCTATATGATTAATCCAGAGGACTTTGGCTTTGAAAAGTGCACTAAGGAGGATTTAGTAGGTGGCACTCCAGAGGAAAATGCCAAGATTACCACTGATATATTAAAGGGTCTTATTACAGGACCAAAGAGAAATGCAGTTCTTCTCAACGCAGGAGCATCACTTTATATTGGTGGAAAGGCCGACAGCCTTGAGGCAGGTGTGAAATTAGCAGCGGACATTATTGATTCAGGCAAGGGCCTCGCTACACTTGAGAAGCTTGTAGAAGTAAGTAACAGATAGGACAAAAATATGAACATACTTGATCAACTTGCTGACTACGCAAAAATACGAGTAGATGAAGCTAAAAAGAATATGTCTCTTGAGGAGGTAAGAAGGCTTGCAAGAGCACTTCCTAAGGGGAATTTTGAGTTTGAAAAAGCTCTAAAAAAAGATGATATAGCTTTTATATGTGAATGTAAAAAAGCTTCACCTTCAAAGGGAATCATAGCTGATGATTTTCCATATTTACAGATTGCAAAGGAATATGAAGCTGCCGGTGCTGATTGCATTTCAGTTCTTACTGAACCAAAGTGGTTTCTGGGCTTAGATGAATATTTAAAAGAGATAGCTGCAAGTGTATCTATACCATGTATTCGAAAGGATTTTACAATAGACGAGTATATGATATATGAGGCAAAGCTTATGGGAGCAAAGGCAGTACTTCTTATTTGCTCAATACTAGATAAGGGGCAGCTGAAAGAATATATAAATATTTGTGATGAGCTTGGTTTATCAGCACTTGTTGAAGCTCATGATGGTGCAGAAATTACCATGGCCCTTGATGCTGGAGCTAGGCTTGTAGGCGTTAATAATCGTAACCTTAAGGATTTTTCAGTAGATACTTCAAATAGTAAATCCTTAAGAGATATGGTGCCCAAAGACATTGTTTTTGTATCAGAAAGTGGAGTTAAGTCAGCAGAGGATATTGCAGGGCTTAGAGCTGCAGGCGTAGATGCAGTACTTATCGGCGAGACCCTAATGAGGGCATCTGACAAAAAAGCAAAGCTAAATGAATTAAAAGGATTATAGATAGGAGAATTAAAATGGCAGGCGAAAATGGAAGATTTGGAGTTCATGGAGGACAGTATATACCGGAAACTCTCATGAATGCTGTTATTGAACTGGAAGAGGCATACAATCATTACAAGAATGACCCTGAGTTCAATAAGGAATTGCAGGACTTGTTCAATGACTATGCAGGCAGACCATCCCGTCTTTATTATGCAAAAAAAATGACAGAGGACTTGGGCGGTGCCAAAGTATATTTAAAAAGAGAAGACTTAAATCACACTGGTGCCCACAAGATAAATAATGTGCTTGGTCAGGCACTTTTGGCTAAAAAAATGGGCAAGACCAGACTTATAGCTGAGACCGGGGCTGGTCAGCATGGAGTAGCAACTGCAACAGCAGCAGCCCTGCTTGGCATGGAGTGTGTGGTATTTATGGGCAAGGAGGATACTGAGCGTCAAGCCCTTAATGTATATCGCATGCGGCTTCTGGGAGCAGAGGTTATCCCTGTTACATCTGGTACAGCTACATTAAAGGATGCGGTATCAGAGGCTATGAGAGAGTGGACTAACCGTATTGACGATACCCACTATTGCCTGGGTTCTGTTATGGGACCACATCCATTTCCTACTATTGTAAGGGATTTTCAGGCAGTTATTTCAAAGGAAATCAAGGAGCAGATTTTGGAGAAGGAAGGACGACTTCCAGATGCAGTAATAGCTTGTGTAGGAGGTGGCTCCAATGCCATTGGTACCTTTTACAATTTTATTAAAGATGAATCAGTGGCCTTGATAGGCTGTGAGGCTGCAGGACGAGGCATAGATACCTTTGAGACAGCAGCTACAGTTAATACGGGAAGCATTGGCATTTTCCACGGCATGAAGTCTTATTTTTGCCAGGATAAATATGGTCAGATAGCACCAGTGTATTCTATTTCGGCAGGCCTTGATTATCCAGGTGTTGGACCAGAGCATGCATATCTTCATGACATAGGCAGGGCAAAATATGTACCGGTGACAGATGATGAGGCTGTTGATGCTTTTGAGTATTTGGCAAAAACTGAAGGTATCATTCCTGCCATTGAGTCCGCTCATGCTATTGCATATGCCAGAAAGCTGGCCCCTACCATGGACAAAGACAAGATTATAGTTGTGACAGTATCAGGACGAGGGGACAAGGATTGTGCGGCAATTGCCAGATATAGAGGAGAGAATATTTATGAGTAATATAGCATCAGCATTTGAAAATAAAAAAGCATTTATTCCATTTATTACAGTAGGTGATCCTGACCTTGCCACAACAAAGGCGGCTATAATTGAAATGGTTAAGGCAGGTGCATCTTTAATAGAGCTTGGCATTCCTTTTTCTGACCCAACTGCAGAGGGACCTGTAATTCAGGGAGCTAATATCAGAGCCCTTTCTGGAGGAATAACCACTGATGGAGTTTTTGATTTTGTAAAAGACCTTAGAAAAGAAGTATCAATTCCCCTTGTATTTATGACCTATGCCAATGTGGTATTTCACTATGGCATTGAAAAATTTATCTCAATATGTGCTGACATAGGCGTTGATGGTATTATTTTGCCAGATGTACCCTTTGAGGAAAAGGAAGAATTTTCTTCAATATGCGACAAATATGGAGTAGATTTTATTTCAATGATTGCTCCTACATCTGCTGGCAGAATAGAGATGATAGCCAAGGAGGCTAAGGGCTTTATATATTTGGTATCTAGTCTTGGTGTCACAGGAACACGCAGTGAGATTACGACAGATTTGGATTCTATTGTTTCAGTTATTAGAAAAGTAACTGATACTCCATGTGCCATAGGATTTGGCATATCAAGTCCTGAACAGGCTCATAATATGGCTGCTATATCAGATGGAGCAATTGTAGGCTCAGCCATTATAAAAAGGCTTGCTGAGTATGGAAATAAGGCTCCAGACCATATTGGTCAATACGTAAAATCTATGGTAGAAGCTATCTAAATAAGGAGTGTGTGATTATGCAAATACAACCATCACTTGATAAGCTGCAAGAAATTGCACAAACAAAAAAATATAAGGTGGCACCAGTATCTACAGAGCTTCTTGCTGATTTTATAACACCAATAGAAGCCATGCGTATTTTAAAAAATGTATCTAATCACTGCTATATGTTAGAATCAGCCCAGGCTCATGAGACCTGGGGAAGGTATACTTTTTTGGGCTTTGATCCCAAGCTGTGTATTTCATGCAGTGATGGAGCACTTACCTGTGGCAATATTAAGTTACAGTCAGATAATCCATCGAATTATATCAGGCAGGTTTTAGCTGATTATACCAGCCCGCATTTTGATTATCTTCCTGGCTTTACAGGCGGCCTGGTGGGGTATTTTTCCTATGATTATCTTAATTATAGTGAGCCAGGCTGCAAGCGAGATGTAGATGACGTGGAAGGCTTTAAGGATGTTGACCTTATGCTATTTGACAAGGTTATTGCCTTTGACAATGTGAGACAAAAAATAATCCTCATTGTCAACGTATCCTTGGAGGAAGTGGAAGCAGGCTATAATAAGGCTCTTATAGAGCTTGAAAAATTAGCAAGCTTGCTTAAGACAGGGAAAAAGAAGGAAGATTTATCAGGACAGCTTCTTGGATCAGTGACACCTCTTTTTAATCAGGAACAATATTGCGCTATGGTAGAGAAGGCAAAGGACCATATTAAAGAGGGAGATATATTTCAGATTGTTTTGTCTAATAGGCTTTCTGCTCCTTTTACCGGTAGTCTCTTTAATACATATCGTATGCTTAGGACTGTCAATCCATCCCCATATATGTTTTACTTTTCAGGTACTGATGTAGAGGTGGCAGGTGCATCTCCAGAGACCTTGGTTAAGCTTAAAGACGGAGTCCTTCACACATTTCCTCTTGCAGGAACCAGACCACGAGGTGCAAATGCTGAGGAAGATGCCCGCTTAGAGCAGGAGCTGCTTTCTGATGAAAAGGAATTGGCCGAGCATAATATGCTTGTTGATTTAGGCCGCAATGATCTGGGTAAAATATCCAAGTTTGGCTCAGTAGAGGTAGAAAAGCTTCATTCAATAGAGAGATATTCTCATGTAATGCACATAGGCTCTACCGTCAGAGGTGAGATAAGAGAAGACAAGGATGCCCTTGATGCCATAGAAGCGGTACTTCCTGCAGGAACACTTTCAGGGGCACCAAAGATAAGGGCCTGTCAGCTTATTGGAGATTTGGAAAAAAATAAGCGGGGCATTTATGGTGGAGCCATAGGGTACATTGATTTTACAGGAAATATGGATACCTGCATTGCAATACGTATAGCTTATAAGAAAAATGATACTGTATTTGTAAGGAGTGGAGCCGGCATTGTGGCAGACTCTGATCCCAAAAAGGAATATCAGGAGTGTATCAATAAGGCTAAGGCGGTGGTAAGGGCTCTTGAGATGTCACAGGAGGAGATGTAGATGATACTTTTAATAGACAATTACGACAGCTTTTCCTATAATCTTTATCAGTATATAGGTCAGATTAATCCTGACATCAAGGTAATCAGAAATGATGAGATGACTGTGGAGCAAATAGCTGACTTGCATCCGGATAAAATAATTATTTCCCCAGGTCCTGGCAGACCGGAGGATGCTGGCGTTATTGTTGATGTCATAAAACAACTGGGAAAGAATATACCAATCCTTGGAGTATGCTTAGGGCATCAGGCCATATGTCTTGCCTTTGGAGCAAGGGTTACTTATGCAAAGAGACTCATGCATGGTAAACAGTCCCAGATAAAAATAGACAGAGAGTGTAAGCTCTTTGAAGGCCTTGATGGAGTCCTTCCTGTTGCAAGATATCATTCTCTTGCGGCAGACCCAGCAACTATGCCAAAATGCCTCAAGGTGACAGGCCTTACTGTAGATGGAGAAGTGATGGCGGTAGAGCATAAAGAATATCCTATTTACGGCCTTCAATTCCATCCAGAATCAATTATGACACCAGATGGCAAAAAAATGCTGAAAAATTTTTTGCTAAAAAGTGTTGACAGTTAAATAACAAAGTTTTATAGTACTAAACAAATGAAACGGCAAAGGCGCCGAAGACAATACAAATGTATTGTTTTCGGCGCCTTTTTCTTTATTCAAAAATATGCTTTTGGCAAGAAAGCAAAAGGGAAGGAAAAGAGAATTATGTGTTCAATAATGGGTCTAAGCAAATGCCACATATCCATGAAGGATTTTGAGGAGGCATTTTCTAAAACAGTATCTCGTGGCCCTGATATGCAGAGAGTTATCGAGATATCTGATTCAGTGTTGGGTTTCCAACGTTTATCAATAATGGGATTATCTGAGGCTGGTATGCAGCCCTTCGAATTAAATGGCAATTATGTAGTTTGTAACGGTGAGCTTTATGGCTTTAGACCAGAAAAGGAAAAGCTACAGGGCTTAGGTTACAAGTTCATAAGTGAGTCTGATTGCGAAATCATTCTTCCAATGTATGAGCAGTACGGAGTAGATATGTTTGAAAAGCTTGATGCTGAGTTTGCAATGATTATCTACGACAAGGCTTCTGATGATTTAATTGCAGCGAGAGATCCAATTGGCATCAGACCTTTGTTTTATGCTTATGATTCAGAAGGCTCAATCATGTTTGCTTCAGAGGCTAAAAACCTCATAGGTCTTTCAGATGAGATAAAGGCTTTTCCTCCAGGACATTATTACAAGGATGGTCAGTTCGTTTGCTATAAGGATTTAAGCAAGCGCCAGGAATATTCAAAGGATGATCTTGAGACAGCCTGCAAAAAGATAAAGCAATATCTGGTAGCAGGAGTTGAGAAGAGACTTGATGCTGATGCACCTGTTGGTTTCCTTCTTTCAGGCGGACTTGATTCCTCTCTTGTATGTGCTATCTCACAGAAGCTTCTTGGCAAGCCAATCAAGACTTTTGCAATAGGCATGAATGAGGACGCTATCGATTTAAAATATGCCAAAGAGGTTGCTGATTATCTTGGCTCCGAGCATCATGAGATAATCATTAACAAGGACATAGTTCTTGAAAGCTTAGAAGAGGTTGTTGCTTCTCTTGGCACATACGACATCACTACAATCAGAGCTTCAATGGGAATGTACCTCATTTGTAAGGGTATTAAAAAAGAGTTTCCAGATATAAGAGTTCTTCTTACAGGTGAGATTTCAGATGAGATTTTCGGTTACAAATATACAGACTTTGCTCCAAATGCAGAGGAGTTTCAGCTTGAGGCAGAGAAGAGATTAAGAGAGCTGTATATGTACGACGTCCTTCGTGCTGACAGATGTATATCTGTTCACTCAATGGAGGCGAGAGTCCCATTCGGCGATTTGGATTTTGTTAATTATGTAATGAGCATTGATCCAGAGCTGAAGATGAACAAATACAACAAAGGAAAGTATTTACTTCGTCATGCTTTTGAAGATGGTGACTATCTTCCATATGACATTCTCTTCAGAGAAAAGGCTGCTTTCTCAGATGCTGTAGGACATTCCATGGTAGATTACTTAAAGGAATATGCAGCTACTATTTATACAGATGATGATGTAGCCCATGCAAAGGAAAAATATCCTTTTGCAACACCGTTCACAAAAGAGTCTCTACTTTACAGAGAGCTTTTTGAAAAATATTATCCTGGCCAGGCTGAGATGGTTAAAGACTTTTGGATGCCAAATAAGAGCTGGGAAAACTGCGATGTAGATGATCCTTCAGCAAGAGTGCTGAAGAACTACGGAGCAAGTGGAAAGTAATTTGTTAAAAAATTAGGAGGAAATAAAGAAATGACAATGCATGTTCAGGAACTTTTTGGTTCAAAAGTATTCAATGACAAGGTCATGAAGGAAAGACTTCCAAAAGAGACCTACAAGGCTCTTAAGAAGACAATTGACAATGGTGAGGAGCTTGAGCTTGAGGTAGCAAAGGTTGTAGCACACGCTATGAAGGATTGGGCTATCGAGCAGGGCGCAACACATTTTACTCATTGGTTCCAGCCTATGACAGGAGTTACTGCTGAAAAGCACGACTCATTTATTACTCCAGAAGAAGGTGGAAAGGTAATCATGTCTTTCTCAGGCAAGGAGCTTGTAAAGGGCGAGCCTGATGCTTCTTCATTCCCTTCAGGCGGACTTCGCGCTACCTTCGAGGCTAGAGGTTATACAGCATGGGATCCAACATCTTATGCTTTCATAAAGGATGACACACTTTGCATCCCAACAGCATTTTGCTCATATTCAGGAGAGGCTCTTGACAAGAAGACTCCACTTCTTCGTTCTATGCAGGCCCTCAATAAGCAGGCTATGAGAGTTCTTAAGCTCTTCGGCAACGAGGATGTAAAAAGAGTTATCACTACAGTAGGTCCAGAGCAGGAGTACTTCCTTATTGATTCGGAGATGTACAATGCCAGACCAGACCTTATTTATACAGGTCGTACATTATTTGGAGCTAAGCCTCCAAAGGGACAGGAACTTGATGATCACTATTTCGGCACAATCAAGCCTAGAGTTTCTGCCTTCATGAAAGAGTTAGACGAGGAGTTGTGGAAACTTGGTGTACTTGCCAAAACCAAGCATAATGAAGTTGCACCAGCTCAGCATGAGCTTGCACCAATTTTCTCAACCACTAATATAGCAACTGATCACAATCAGTTGACTATGGAGATGATGAAGACTGTGGCAGCTCGTCACGGCATGACATGCTTGCTCCATGAGAAGCCATTTGCAGGTGTCAATGGATCTGGAAAACACAACAACTGGTCTATATCAACGGATACGGGAGTTAACTTGCTTGAACCAGGCGCAACTCCTTCCCAGAACGCTCAGTTCTTACTGTTCCTCACAGCAGTTATCAAGGCTGTTGATGAGTATCAGGAGTTACTCCGAGTATCTGTTGCTTCTGCTGGAAATGATCACAGACTTGGCGCTAATGAGGCACCTCCTGCAATCATTTCAATGTTCCTTGGCGATGAGCTTGAGGCAATTGTTGAGTCTATCGTAGAAGGAACTGATTATACAGACAAGAAAAAGAAGCTTATGTCAATTGGTGCTACTGTACTTCCTCCAATTCCTCAGGATACTACAGATAGAAACAGAACATCACCATTTGCATTTACAGGAAATAAATTCGAGTTTAGATCTCTTGGTTCAAGTGCATCTATCTCAGGCCCAAATATTGTGCTTAACACAATCGTAGCTGAGGAGCTTGAGGAGTTTGCTACAGAGCTTGAGGCAGCTTCGGATTTTGACGCAGCACTTGATACTCTTATCAAGAGAGAGCTTACAGCACACAAGAGAATTATCTTCAATGGCAACGGCTACTCAGAGGAGTGGGTTGAGGAAGCTAAGAACCGTGGTCTTTCAAACCTTAAGTCTACAGTTGATGCACTTCCTTCATTTGTTTCAGACAAGGCTGTTGCAGTATTTGAGAAGCACAAGGTATTTACCAAGGGCGAGGTATTCTCAAGATATGACATTGAGCTTGAGAAGTACTACAAGATTATTGATATCGAGGCTCATACCCTTGATTCAATGGTTAAAAAGGACATTATGGCAGCTGCTACTGATTACCAGTATGCTCTTGCAGAGGCAATCAATGCAAAGACAGCTACAGGTACTGGCATTTCTACAAAGGTAGAGGAGAAGAAGCTGGCTAAGGCTGCAGAGCTTACAGAGGCTATGGATGAGCGTCTTGAGAAGCTTGAGGCTGATATTGATGGAGCTTCTAAGTATGAGGACAGCTATGACCTGGCTAAGTACTTCCATGATGAAGTATTTGCAGATATGAACTCACTTCGTGAGGTTGTAGATGAGCTTGAGGTACTTGTACCATCAGAAATGTGGCCATATCCTACATACGGTGAGATTCTTTACTCAGTAAAGTAAGATTTCTATCTTAAAAAATAATAAACTTTGCACAAAGGCGTGCAGTTAATGACAAACCCCTTTCAGTCATTAGCTGTACGCTTTTAGTTTTTATCTTTACCTGGAAATATGAAAAGCTTTTCTAAGGTAAGCTTTTGTAAAAAAAGTTGGATAAAAACAAAAATAAAAGTAAAAAAGAAGAGGAGAAAAAAACTATGACAACAGAAATTTTGGATGCTATTAGTAGCGAAGTTTTCGGCGTCTGGTTCCTTGCAGGAGCTGCATTTGTATTCTGGATGCAGGCAGGCTTTGCATGCTGCGAGGCTGGATTTACCAGAGCCAAGAACACAGGTAACATTATCATGAAGAACCTTATGGACTTCTGTATTGGTACTGTTATGTGGTTCATTTGTGGAGCATCTTTGATGCTTGGAGAAAATGTCCTTGGAGGCTTTTCTGGAGCTCTTACATTTGATGTATTTTCTAGCTATGCTAATTTTGATTATTCATCATTTGTATTTAACCTGGTATTCTGTGCAACAACTGCTACAATCGTTTCTGGTTCAATGGCAGAGCGTACCAAGTTTTCATCTTATTGTATTTATTCAGCTGTAATTTCAGCAATCATTTATCCAATTGAAGCTCATTGGACATGGGGCGGTGGCTTCCTTGCTCAGTGGGGATTCCACGATTATGCTGGTTCTAACTGTATCCATATGGTAGGTGGTATCTGTGCCATGATTGGTGCTTGGATGCTTGGACCTCGTATTGGTAAGTTTGTAAAAGACAAGAATGGCAAGGTTACAAAGGTAAATGCTTTCCCAGGTCATTCAATTGTTATTGCAGCTCTTGGTGTATTTATCCTTTGGCTTGGTTGGTATGGATTTAATGGTGCTGCTGCAACAGATGTAGCTACACTTGGTTCTATTTTCCTTACAACAACAGTAGCTCCTGCAGTTGCAACAGTTGTATGCATGATTTTTACATGGTTAAAGTATGGTAAGCCAGATGTATCTATGTGTTTGAATGCTTCACTTGCAGGTCTTGTAGCTATTACAGCTCCTTGTGATGTAACAGATTGTCTTGGTGCTGCAATCATCGGTCTTGTAGCAGGACTTCTTGTTGTATTTGGTGTTTGGTTCAATGATTATGTAACACATATTGATGATCCAGTTGGTGCCGTTGCTGTTCATATGTTCAATGGTATCTGGGGTACTATCGCTGTAGGTCTTTTCGCTACAGAGTCAGCTCCTGGCTTTGCTAAGGCTGGTATTACAGAAGGTCTTTTCTACGGTGGCGGAATGTCACAGCTTATTAAGCAGCTTGGTGGTATGGGAATTACAATTCTTTGGACTGTAGTTACTGCATTTATCGTATTTTATATTATCAAGAAGACAAATGGTCTTAGAGTAACTGAGGAAGAGGAAATCGTTGGTCTTGATAAGATGGAGCACGGTCTTGTATCAGCATACGCTGGCTTCTCAATGATCGAGGATGGCTTCGACATCACATACTCAGAGGAAGAGGATGCTTCTCAGATTACAGGAACAACTCCAGCTGCAGATGCAGTTCCAGTTATGATGGCAGAGTCAAAGGTACCAGAGGGACATCCAAAGATGACCAAGGTAGAAATCCTTTGCAAGGAGAGAAACTTAGAGAAGTTGAAGAATGCTCTCATGAAGCTTGGTATCACAGGTATGACAGTATCTCACGTAATGGGCTGTGGCGCTCAGAAGGGTGCTCCAGAGTTCTACCGTGGTGTTGCTGTTGAGACATCACTTCTTCCAAAGATTCGTGTGGATGTAGTTGTATGTGCTGTACCTGTTAAGGATGTTATTGAGACAGCCAAGAAGGTACTTTACACTGGTCACATTGGAGACGGTAAGATTTTCGTTTACGACGTAGAAAATGTAGTAAAGATTCGTACAGGTGAAGAGGACTTTGATGCTCTTCAGGATGTAGAATAAAAATTTCTCGCAAGACAGGCCTCGTCCTTAGGGATGAGGCTTGTTTTTTTGAAAGTAAATGTAAGTTATCCTTCAATAATAATGAAGAGAGTGTAAGGTGAATTATGTTTACAGTATTATTTGAATTGTTTTAAAAACTCAGTAATATTATCTTGAAATGGCTATTTTCCTATGGTATATTATTTAAGTCGTAAAGCGACATCAGGAGGTTATTATGGAAATTTTAAAGACAGTTCTTATGGTTTTATTAATTATAATTTGCATTGCACTTACAGCTATCATCCTTTCTCAGGAGGGCAAGCAGAACGGACTTGGTTCTCTTTCAGGACAGCAGTTTGATTCATATTGGAGCAAGAACAAGGGCCGCTCAAAAGAGGGATTACTTGTTAAGCTTACTACTGTTTTGGTAGTTTTATTTTTCGTCATTTCAGCTGTTCTCAATATTGGCAGTTTTTAAGATGATTTTTTGGCCACCCGTTAGGGTGGCTATTTTGCTATTTGTATATGTATTTACATGATTATTAGGAGGATTATGAAAGAATTTGACAAGCAAAGACATTTTTTAATGGATGTTTTTAAAAGCTCAGCCTATGTACCCATGAAAAAGAAGGACTTGGAGATTCTTCTTGACGTTCAAAAGTCTGATAGGGAGGAGTTTAAAGAAGTTTTAGACTCCCTTGTTGATGACGGATTTGTGGAGATTACCAAGCGAGGTAAGTATCAGATAGCTTCAAGAGAGCCAAAGTTTATTAAGCTAAAGGATTACAAGAAAAAGAAGGATTCTAAAGACAAGGCAGCTGCTAATAAAAATAGTAGTAAAAAGCATGTAGGGAAATTATATGACGATTCCGCTGATTTTACAAAAAGTGACAGTAGATACGAAGATGAGCCACGCATTATTGGTCGTTTTATAGCCCACAAGGATGGCTTTGGCTTTGTTGAGGTAGAGGACCAGGATGAGGACTATTTTGTAGGCAGAGACAACACCTTACACGCTATGCAGGATGACACTGTTGAGTGTATTTTCACATCGGGATTGCCAGGCAAAAGACCAGAGGTCAAGGTTATCCGCATTATTACCCATGGCTTTTCTGATTTGGTAGGCACCTTTGAAAAGTCTGCAGGCTTTGGCTTTGTTGTTCCTGACAATAGCAAGATGCAGCGTGATATTTTTATTCCTGCAGGTCAGGATATGGATGCTGTATCAGGCCACAAGGTTGTTTGTCACATAGATGATTATGGAGATGACAAGCACAAGCCAGAGGGACATATTACCGAAATTCTTGGTCACAAGAATGATCCAGGGGTAGACATTTTGTCTATCATCAGAGGCTTTGGCATTGATCCTGCTTTTTCAGAAAAGGTATTACGTCAAGCTACTACTGTAGCAAAGCCTGTATCAGAGGCTGACATGGCTGGCAGAAAGGATTTCCGAGATCTGGTCATGGTTACCATAGATGGAGAAGATACAAAGGACATCGATGACGGTGTTTCTTTGACCATGGATGGGGACAAGTATATATTAGGTGTTCACATTGCTGATGTAAGCAACTATGTTCAGGAGTCTTCAGCTCTTGATGTAGAGGCGCTAAAGCGTGGCACCAGCGTGTATTTGGCAGACAGGGTAGTGCCTATGCTGCCACACACATTATCCAATGGCATTTGCTCTCTTAACGAGGATGAGGACAGGCTTGCTATGTCCTGCATTATGACCTTTGACAAGACAGGAAAGCTTTTAGATCATGATATATGTGAGTCGGTGGTTCACAGTAATCATCGTATGACATATACTTCTGTCTATGCTATTATGACAGGAGATGAGACAGAGCGCACAAAGTATGCTGATGTAGCTGATATGATTGATAATATGCATCAGTTATCCCAGATTCTTAGAGCCAATCGTCACAAGCGAGGGGCCATTGATTTTGATTTTCCAGAGACTCATCTTATTTTAGATGAAAATGGCAAGATGATAGGTGTAGAGGCTTATGAACGCAATGATGCTCATAAGCTTATAGAGGACTTTATGCTGGCGGCCAACGAGACTGTTGCCCAGCATTTTGACTTAATGGAGTCACCATTTGTATATCGAGTACATGGCACTCCTGACGGAGAAAAAATGACTTCATTGGCTCATTTTCTTGGTTCAGTAGGCTATAGCCTAAAGGGAAAAAAGGATGAGATATCTCCAAAGGAAATCCAGCTCATGCTTGAGTCCCTTAAGGGACATGAAGATGAGGCAGCTATCACAAAGATGACCCTTCGGTCTATGCAACAGGCCAAGTACGAGACTGAGTGCAAGGGGCATTTTGGGCTGGCCGCCAGGTACTATTGTCATTTTACATCACCTATCAGGCGTTATCCTGATTTACAGATTCATCGTATTATTAAGGACCATCTTAGAGGCAGGATGAATGAAAGAAAAATATCTCATTATCAGTCTATTCTTCCAGAAGTATCTGCTTCCTGCAGTAAGTTAGAGCGCAGGGCTGAGGAGTGCGAGCGTGAGGTAGATAAGCTGAAGATGGTTCAGTTTATGAAGGATTATATAGGTCAGGAGTTTAGAGGATCCATATCTGGCATTACAGGCTGGGGACTTTATGTAGAGCTTGAAAATACTGTAGAGGGACTAGTGCATATATCGACCCTCATGGATGATCATTATAATCTGGTAGAGGAAAATCTTACACTGGTGGGAGAACATACCGGCAGGGTGTTTAAGTTGGGACAGAGCCTTGAGGTGGTTTTAGAGTCGGTAGATGAAAGTGCCCGCACCATTGATTTTTCTCTCAAGGAATTTTATTAAATGTTAGGTAATTGCTAAACTCGCCTTGCGAGTTGTCTAAAAAGCCTCAGCGTAGCCCGCTACGCCTGCGTTTTTTGAACTGCACACTCGATTCTGCATTATGCGTGATTCGGCCAGTTATTTGTGAAACGATACACTGGCAGGATTTGGAAAATAAGGAACAGATATAAATAATAATTAGCATCAGGGAGGAAAGAACCATGTGCTATAACTATGAAGAGAAAAAAAATAAGGAACAGCAGGAGCAGCAGAACCAGATTCCCCAGCAGGAAGTTCAGCAGAACCAGATCCCCCTGCAGGCGGCTTTGCCTGGGCAGCAGGTAGAAGCTGATCCACTTCAGGGCTTCGTCAGGGTGGAGCGCATGGCGGAAGCCCCTTTGGCAGTAAGGGAACGGCTGCAATGTAAAATAGAGGTCAGAACCAAGATCGATGAGCAGAAGGATAGCCGCTATATGCAGGCAGTAAAAGGGGCCTTGGCCGCATTGGCTGTCGATACGGAGCGTGCGATGCTTCCGGGTGACGACACTGTCGATCTCACCCGCGACCGCGATAGCTTACATGAGAAATTAAATGCCATCGAAGAGAAATATCGTGCAGCCATCGAGGCGTGTGAGGTTTATCTGGCGAAGCGAGAGCCTACCTTTTTTGCGAGTCTTCATAAGCGCTACCAGTCTGTTAAGAGTACCAAGGAGCTTTTAACCAAGGAGCTTGGCTATGTGACAAAGCTTCGCATAGATATTGCCGAAAATCCGGAAAATTATCAGGAAAAGCAGAAGGTCTCCTTCCTTGATTTGGCTTATCAGCTTCGAGAGAGAAACGAATCGATCCAACGGCTGGAGATGAAGGACTATGTAAAGATGCTGACTGACAAGAAGGATGACAGTATTCTTTGCAGAAACGGACAGCTCTACCGCAGGGACAGCAAGTCCGCCGGTTCCAATCCTGGTGGCCGGACTTCGGAAAATTATAAGATGCTGGAACAGTTTGTCAATCTGATTCTGGAGCGTCAGAACAGCTTTTCAGAGGTTACCAAGGAAAAAATCAGAAGAAATCTCATGCGAAGCATGGGAGCCGATCTCAGGGGGAAAGTAGCCGGACCGGTCAATATGGGAAAGATGCGAGAACTTGTTGTCCGCTTCAACCGTCAGGTTTCGGAGGTAGATCGAAGACTTATCGATAAGAAGGAGGATGACCTGGCTTATCAGACCGCTTCTAAAATCCAGGATCTTCTTGGAAGTGCCTTCCTGCACGAAAAGAACCAGAAGGAAGAGGAACTGGAGCGTCAGAGAAGACAGCAGATTGCAGAGATTCAGGAGGTATGTAAGGCTTACCCGGGTTATGTGACCTTGAATCTTACCAAGCAGGAAATACAAAACCTTGTAAAAGGACAGCTGCAGGCTGCCAGAGACAAGGCTTTTTTGAGTGCCATGAAGATCTACCGGATGCGGGAAAAGCTTGGAGAACGACAGGTTAACCATCTGGAGCCGGCAGAAATGAAGCTTTTGCTTGGCATGGCGCTTTCACAGGTCGTGACGGAAA
>CAVJHG010000003.1:0-125383 GCA_963649335.1 bacterium | reverse complement strand
GGACTTGCCGGTCTGTATTATGGATATGATGCCATTCCGACAGATTGGATACAGGCTTTGCAGAAGCTGGATTGGATAGAGGAGCTGTTGGGATACATAAAGATTGTGTAGAAATATGGCTTGTTGGAGGCATTGAATGACTAAACAAGAAAAAGTTGAGATTATCCAGTCACTTTTGGAAGAAGGTTGTGTAAGTAAGTTCTATGAGGCACTAGAGAACATAGGTGATCTTAAAGGGAATTATTTTGATTATATGACCACGAAACCAGTTAACTGCAATGAGGAGTTAAAGAGAGTATCCGATGCAGATTATGAACTATGTACGGCTTTGCTTACCATGCTTCTTAGGGAAGACCATTTTAGCAACGGTTCTTTTATACGCCGAGCGCAGGCCGGAGAGGTAAGAACAGTACTTGAAAGAATGATTAACGTTTTGGAGAGTACATCATAATAGAAATCTTCATACTAAGCGCACTTTTGAACAAAGAAAAAGTGGACATTGGAGATGTAAAAGTGGATATTGAGAGCGGAAAAGTGGACATTCGAGGAAAAAAAGTGGATATTGAAAGTATACTTTCCGAAAAATGCAGCGATTTCACTTTAAAAACAAGGATTCATAGACTCTTTGAAAGATTTGGTTTTGATAAGGCCTTCGGAAGAAGTGCAGTTATGGAGCTTCAAAATTTCTTTCCAATTTGCTACAGGCAGATATTATTGAACCAGTATCCGGTCATGGAAAAGGGAAATATAAATTCAAGATGAATATTATGACGCCATGGCAAAATGCCATGTGGAGGGAGAATTTACAGAATTTATTAAATTCATGCTGGCGCAAATAGATAGCATTTTAGATGAGGTATTGAATTAGATGACAAATAGCGCCCTGCTTAGTGTTGGTAGCATTAGGCAGGGATTTTTTAATCTATCCAAGTAATTGTTTTTTCTATCTCTAGAAACGTCTTTTCGTTCCATAAGCGAGCCGCTAAGAATTCTTCAGCACATTCTTTCATGGTTTTTCTAACACATTCCCATAGATAACCGTTAAAAGGAGAGGTGTCTTGGATATCGAGTACCATTGATGCTTGGCCATTCTTGGTCCAGCCTTGCAAAAAATATGTAATACCTTGATATTCGAACAGCAATTCACCCCCCATAATAGAGTTTATCAAGAAACTCGGTGATATTTCCCTTCATCATAACTTGACTCCTTCTAAATATTTTTTAAAAATTTTTTTTCGTAAATGGTAAATAACCAGCCTTCCTTTTGACACACGCACCGCCCTTTGGCGCACGAAGTCCCCTTTGGTTTACACTGCCCGCTCTCTTTTTCTCCAACTGATAAATCCATATATATCACAGAAAAAGAAAATAATAAAGATGATCGTTACCGATAAATACCGCAAGTCGTTCATGGATGCCAGACACCAGAGAACAATCAGCACGATATCGTTCGCCGCGTATCCTACGGCATAAAAGGATGACCTTAGCATGGTCAATGCGGCGGCAAAAAAGCTGGTTGTGACAGAAATCGTGCTAAATACGATGTTTGGTGTTTTTAGCGCCGAGAGAACCATGTAAAAAAGTGTTGTGACGATAACTCCGCTGACCAACAGCCAAAAAACGTGACGTTTTGTCAATTTCTGAATCTCAACCTCCTTGCCATTTTCCGATGGGTTCTTTATCCATGTTATCGTTGACCAAACCGCCATCGGCATCGTCATTCCAAGATAGGTGATCATCTCGCCCCAATAGCAAAATTGCCACGAAATAATGCCATAAAGAATGCTGAATATTATCATCAGGATCTGGGACCACACATTTCCTTTTGCCGCAAATATCAAAGACGAGACTCCTATACATGCCGCAACTAAGGTCAGCGGATCAAAGCACCCAGATAGAACATTGGCTGCCACTATTATAAGCAGCGAACAGATCCACGCGCACCATTCTTTTTTTGTTAAATTTGCAATCGGATTACTCATTTTGGTCTTTATCCTCCTTTTTATTTTTTTTCATCGGCAAAAAAATATCTCGACAAAAAAAGCGCCAGCAATTCCCATCTTCTCAGACCTAACGATAGAAATTCTGACGCTTAACTTTCCTACCCGGTGGCAGAAAAGTATCATGTTTTATTTTATTGTTATTTACTTATAGCATAAAGCCAAGGTAATGTCTAGGCTTTTTACTCTCTGCAAATATATCAATGGCTTTGCCTGCAAATTCCACAGTCCCGATTCCGCAAGCATCGATATTTTTGCTAAGATCTCCTCCGCCCGCATACATTCTTCTAATGATAAATCTCAATCATTTAGGACGTATTGGCGATATGGTTTGAATATGCCAATAGACGTAATTTAGATTGCACTATGAAATTTATGAGTGACTCATAAATCAACCAATATCTTCTGCTTTCATTGTATCTGCTCTATGATAAGCACAACGAATGAGCCATAAGGCTCACAATACAAGGAGGAACCTGTTATGCTGAATGAAAATGTTGTAAAGCTGCTCAAGACCAGTATGTGGGATCTGGCTATCTGCGCTAACGGAGAGCCGAATGTGGTGCCTGTTGCATTCAAGGATGTGACTCCGGATGGCAAGCTGGTGGTAGGCGATGTGTTTCTGGATACAACCTTGAAGAACATCGCAGCGAACAAAGGCAGAATTGCCATTTCCGTCTATGATGCCCAGAATCTAGAGGGCTATCAGGTCAAGGGTAGGGCCCAGTATGTCACCGATGGTGAGGTCGTCAGTACCTTTAAGGCTATGGTGGAGAAGATGTTCAACGGTGCAGCCACGGCCAAGGGTGCGCTCATTATCACCCCGGAGACGGTCATCATCACCACCCCAGGCGCGGATAATAAGAAGGAGCTTTAAGAACAATGAGCGGGTACAGAAATGCACCCGCTCATAAATTTCATAGAAACTCGTTATGGTGAGTATATCTCGCCTCGTGTCGAATATTTCCTGACGAAAAAGGGCACTTCTGCGTGGTTACTAGGCAAGCTGGTGCCGGTCATCGGACTGAACAGCAATGTGGTCAAATTGATAAAAAGCGGTGTCAAGGGCCTTCCTAATTAAAGATTCATTAAAGATTCTGGCTAACTTCTATATTTTGAGATGATTCGATGATAAAATAGAATCATTAGAAGAAAGAGGTGACATTGGATGCCAGGAGACGGATACATTACAAAATCAAATAAGGAGCTTCTGCAAAGTGATGGCCCAGGAAAGCTTCAGGAGGGGCAGGAGCTGAATCAGCAGCAAAACCAGCAGCAACCCATGATAGCTGAGGAAAAGCAGGAAGAATATCGTAAGATGACTACCCAGCAGAAAAATCTCCAAAAAAGTAAGCGAACTAGTTGGTGGAGTAATACTGATATCGAAGATTCAGACGAGATGAAGAATGTCAAAGCTGCTATGCAGGAGCTGACAAACTTTTATCTGGACAATGAGGTGCCTGCAGACGAAGAAACCTATAAAAACCAATTAGATAGGCTTGGAAATCTTTATACTAAGCTAATTCAATCTTGCGACGTCTATGTGAATGCACGGGATACTTTTTTTACAATTTTCAAGTCTCGCCAGGGAAATGAGCGACTTAGCATGGTAAAGGAAATCCGTGTAAAATCCAAGGTGGAATATGCCCGTTATGTAGGCCGTTCCAAGAAGGTGTTTGAGAGTTGTAAAAATTTGCCAGAAGAACAGGAACGGCCGCTATGGATTAATGTATTGGCGGAGGTTAGAACAGAATATATCGACTTGAGAAATATTCCTGAGGATAAGGTCAGTTATATGGGTGGTAATACCAGCAGTGTCATTCGTTTACAAACAGAGGATGGCAAGGTGGGATTCATCAAGGAAAATGAATATAATGTTAAGCCTTATCATGAAAATCTGCAGGAACGATATAAGCAGAATTTTAAGGAGCTAAATGAATATAAGAAGGCAAAAAAAAATCTCAATCTTACAGATGACCAACTGGGAAAACTTCTTGATTTTTTAATGCGTGAGTATTCAAAAGGAATAATGGATTCTGTGTTTGACGATAAAGAAATAGGAGCAGAGAGTTTCGATGAACTAGATACTCAGCTACTTATTCTAGGCACTTTATTGAGGAAAAAAGGTCAAGAACTCAATAATATTATAGAAGAAGTTTCTTTAAATTCTGATGAGGTGAGGGCACTTATTGCTCATTATTCAAAATATTACTTTCGACATAAGCTGGGAAACCAAATAGCTGGAGGAAATGCAAGAATTACAGAGGGCTATAATATTACCGCGAGGAATGTGTTAAATTACCGTTTGGCAGAGCTTCTAGGATTGACAAACTTGATTCCAGCTAGCCGAAATGTGCAATATAAAGATCGGAAGGGAAATGATCATAAGGGCGTCATTATGGCAGAAGCTAAGGGAAAGGAGCTTTGGGAAATAGCGAAACAAGAGAAAGAAAAGCAGAATGATGAACGTCTTGTATGTAATGATAAGTTTTATTTACAGATGAATTCTCTACAGATTATGGATCTCATTGCTGGTCAGGTAGACAGACATATGCGCAACATTATGGTAGACTATGATGAAGAAAAGAATGAGATTAAAAGCATTCAGGGTATCGATAATGATATGAGCTTTGGTACAGTGGAATATTGGGATGTACAGCAAAAAAAATCTATAAAGTCTATCGAAAAAGATGAGAAATTGGTGCTAAGCTTTATTGATAAAAGCTTGTATACAAGAATTCTAAGTTTAAGTGATGAGATGCTGGAATATACTTTTTATGATGTTCTGACCATGTATGAGATGGCAGCCCTGAAGGACCGGGTGCATGGCGTTCAGAGATTATTGAAGACAATTCCAGAAAGCGTTTTGATAAATCCGGAGGATCTACATGTGGATTATGTCAAAACAATGGAAGGCCAGGAAAACTGTTATACAAATATGCTTAAGTTTTTTCGTATTCAGACCAAAGAAAGTCCAAGGCTGAAAGCGGAAAGATTGAAAAGAGAAAAAGAAGCGAAAAAAGATGAGCTGCAGTAGAAGTATATTTGCAAGGAATGGAAGCTTTACTGTAAAAAAATCTTTACAGCAGTTGTAGTTGTAGAGTAATATAAGTTTTGTAGAAGAGGAGTAGTTGCATAGGATATAAAAATATTCTATGTTGCAGGTTTCGTCAGTACGATCATAAAAGCATGATCCGGGGCCTGTGGGACTAGATAAGAAAAGTTCAACGAGATTTTCTGCGTACTATTTTAGTACGCGGAAAGTCTCGTTTTTTTTTACAAAAGAAAGGAGCAGATGATGAAGGAAAATTATCAGAAGAACATTTCAGAGCTTCTCGCCGATTATGGTCTAAAAGAATCTGGTTATGAAGCAAGGGGCCTGACAAAAGAAGAGGCTGAAAAGCGAAAGGAAACATACGGAGAAAACATCCTAGAGGAAGGAAAGAAAAAACATCCATTCATGATTTTTCTTGAACAATTCAAGGATTTGCTGGTTATCATTTTAATTATAGCAGCTTTGATTTCCATGGCATCGGGAAGTGTGGAGAGCACCATAGTTATTTTCGTAGTGCTGATTTTAAATGCAATCTTAGGAACGGTGCAGTATGTAAAGGCAGAAAAATCCTTAGATTCCCTTAAAGTCTTATCCTCTCCTCATGCAAAGGTTATTCGCGATGGAGAAAAAATAGAAGTCTTATCAAAAGATATAGTGCCTGGAGATCTTCTGATGTTAGAGGCTGGGGATATGGTAGTGGCTGATGGAAGAATCTTAAAGAATTTTTCTCTACAAGTAAATGAAAGCTCTTTGACAGGAGAATCTACCAATGTAGATAAAAGCGAAAATATAGAGGGTTTGGAAGAGTGCATGGACATTCCACTAGCGGACCGTAAAAATATGGTTTATGGCGGTACTTTAGTAACCTACGGCAGGGCGGAGGTGCTGGTAACAGAAACAGCCATGAACACAGAGATGGGTAAAATTGCCAGCCTCATGAATGCCACTAAGGAAAAAACTACTCCTCTTCAAAGAAGTCTCGATGAATTTAGTAAGAAATTAGCTATTGGAATTATAATTATTTCTGTCATTGTATTAGGACTAAGGCTTTATCAGGGCGAAGCTATTTTAGATGCCATGATGTTTGCAGTAGCCTTAGCGGTGGCGGCTATACCAGAGGCCTTAAGCTCTATAGTTACTATCGTTCAGGCTATGGGTACCCAAAAGATGGCTGCAGATAATGCCATCATAAAAGAATTAAAAGCTGTAGAGAGCTTGGGCTGTGTATCTGTTATTTGCTCTGACAAAACAGGAACATTGACTCAGAACAAGATGACAGTGGAGCATATTTATATAGGAAATGACAGTATCATAGTAGATGAAATCAACATTTCAAAAACGGCTCATGCAAAGGATATAAAAGAGGCTTGTTCTTCCCTTACATACGAAAAAGAAGATCTTGCTTCAAGGCTTCTTTTAGCAAGTGTATTGTGCAACGATTCTGCCATTACAGAAGATGGCAGTGAAATTGGAGATCCTACAGAGACGGCACTAATTACCTTAGTTAGAAAACTACATGTTTCTGATATCGAGCTAAGAGAAGCAATTCCACGTATAGATGAGATACCTTTTGATTCAGATAGAAAACTAATGACCACAAAGCATGAGCTGATGGGAAGCAAGATTCTATTTACTAAAGGAGCCTTGGATGTACTCTTAGACCGTTCAACCCACATTGCCATGGGAAAAGGTGTGGTGCCTATTACAGAAAGTCATAAAAAGGCTATTTTAAGACAAAATCAGGAATATTCTGAGCAGGGTCTTCGAGTCTTATCTTTCGGATATAAAGAATATACAGAAGATGCTCCTCTTACACCAGATAGTGAGACAGGCTACACTTTCCTGGGACTGATTTCCATGATGGATCCACCAAGGGTAGAATCAGCCCAGGCCGTAAAAGAAGCCATAGAAGCAGGCATTAAGCCTGTCATGATAACAGGAGATCACAAGATTACCGCCACTGCCATAGCAAAGAAAATTGGCATTTTTTCAGAGGGAGATCTTGCACTTACAGGTCAGGAGCTAGACGCCATGACTGATAAAGAGTTGGATGAGAAGTTGGCGTATATTTCTGTCTATGCAAGGGTAAGCCCGGAAAATAAAATTCGTATAGTAGAGCGTTGGCAGGAAAAGGGCAATATCGTAGCCATGACGGGAGACGGAGTAAACGATGCTCCGGCTCTAAAAAAGGCAGATATCGGTGTAGCCATGGGAATCACCGGAACAGAAGTATCTAAGGATGCAGCAGCAATGATCTTGTCTGATGACAACTTCGCTACCATAATAAAGGCAGTATTAAATGGACGAAATGTCTATAGAAATATAAAAAATGCCATAGGATTTTTGTTGTCAGGTAACTTGGCAGCCATACTGGCGGTGCTCTATTGTTCATTTGCGGCGCTGCCAACACCTTTTGAGCCAGTACATCTTTTGTTTATCAACCTGCTAACTGACTCTCTGCCAGCCTTGGCTATTGGTATGGAGCCAGCTGATTCGGGACTACTGAAGCAGCCACCGAGAAATCCAAAAGAAGGGATTCTTACAAAAGATTTTACTGTGCAATTGCTTGGCTATGGAGTATTAATTGCAATCGTATCCATGACAGCCTTTTATTTGGGACTTAAGATAAGTCCGGCAAGCGCCAGCACTATGGCATTTGCCACATTAACCTTGGCAAGACTTTTCCATGGCTTTAATTGCAGAAGCAATCTGCCATTAATAAAACTGGGGCTGACCACTAATGTTTGGAGCTTGGGAGCCTTTGCTTTGGGATGTTTGTTGTTAGTTCTTGTATTGACTGTGCCAGTACTATCAGGATTATTTATGGTGGCAAGTTTAGGTATTGGGCAAATGGGATGGATTCTGGGACTTGCGGTACTACCGACAGTGATTGTGCAAATAAGCAGGATTTTTAAATATTGATTTCAGTTGTAATTAGAAATTAAAAAATATAGCAAGAGGGGAAAATAACCAATAGAAAGGGAGAAGGCAGTATTGCTTTAAAAAAGAATAGTTATAAAAAATTAAACCCAGTTGAGGCTTATGCTTCAATTGGGTTTAATGCCTCAAAGCCAGTCTCGTAAAGGAGAAAAAAGTGTGTTAGAATTTTAACAAGGAGTATGTTGCTTCGTTAAATATCTAAACAACAAATGAGGGGGTACAAATGAATACTGACAAGATTGATGCTAAAATCCTTGCGGTAGCAGGCAAGGGTGGTGTAGGTAAAACCTCACTTGCAGCAGTCATGGTAAAGCTATTGGTGTCTGAATTTCCAGACAAGCGCATTTTAGCTATTGATGCGGATCCTGCTGTTGGACTTTCAACAGCACTGGGAGTAGATGTTAGCCTTACAGTAGATGACATTCGCAAGGAAGTGGTTGCAAATGCCGAGGATGGCAATGCAAAAGCAGCAATTGAATTATTGGGAGAAGCCAGATCCAGAATCTTCGATGCACTCGTTGAGATGGATGGCTTTTCTTTTATTGCAATTGGACGGCCAGAGGCAGCCGGTTGTTATTGCAAGATCAATAGCTATCTGAAGGAAGTAATTGCTCTTTTAGCGGAAAACTTCGACTACATAGTGATTGATGGAGAAGCTGGAATCGAGCAAATCAATAGACGTGTTATGGAAAAGGTGACACATCTTTTGCTTATTACAGATTCATCCAAGAAGGGAACCCAGGTGGTTTCCACCATTAAAAAGGTGGCAGATGATTTGGTTATGTATGACAAAATTGGAGTTATTGCAAATCGTTTGCCAAGTCTTGACGTCAAGGAATACATGGACTTGGGAGATTTGCCTGTACTGTCTTATATTTTATCAGATTCATCATTGGCAGAATTTGATTTAAAGGGGCAAAGCGTTTTCTACTTAGACGAAAACAGCGCCATTGTTAAGGGAGCCCGGGAAGCCCTTACCAATATGGGTATTATTTAAGTCTAAAATAAAATGTATTCTATGAGTCTTCTATAAACAAATTATTCTGGCAATATTTAGAAGTCTTCAAGAGTACATTAATGTAAAAGGAGGGGGATTTGTGAAAGATCTTAAGCATCTATATTATTTTGAAAAATTGTTAGAAGATGCTAACAATGAATTGGTTCGCCAAGGCAAGGAGGAAGGATACAAGTGCATTGCGACAACCTGTGAGTCTGTGCCGGAGCCGCTTTTAAATCTGCCTGGGGTATTTTCTGTTCGTCTGCGGGCACCAAAGACTGGTTCACTGGAGATGGCTACCTATTATATGACCAGTTTCCTTTGTGAATATAGTCGTGCACTTTTGGAGAGAGCTATTGAGGGTGGTTTTAACTTTGTTGATGGTCTTATTACACCTGATGGCTGCACCATGATAAATCGCTGCGTAGAAAATATGGAGCTGCTGCATACCATGGGTGAGGGCAAGGATGGATTCTTTTGGGAATATATGGAAATTCCACAAAAGGATGATGCCAACGCTATGGAGATGTATACCCTGCAGTGTCGCAATCATATTTTAAAGCCGCTAGCTGAAAAATATGGAATTGACACATCAGATGAAGCTATTCGCAAGGCAGTGGAAGAGCATAATGAAATGTGCCGACTGATTCGACAGATTGGGGATTTTAGAAAAGAAAAAAATCCACGAATCACAGGCTATGAATTTCATATTATTACCTTGGCTACTTATGTTGCTCCAAAGCACCTTTTGCTTGATAAGCTTCGTGAGACTTTAGAGGAACTACAGACCAGAGAGCCAGATCCTGCTGATAAATACCGTGCTAGAGTAGTATTTGTAGGATCTGAAGTGGATGATGTTGACGTTATAAAATTAGTTGAGGAGTCAGGGGCTTATGTCTGTGCAGACCGCTTCTGCTATGGCTCCCTTCCTGGACGAGACGAGTTTATCTTAAATGATGATGAGGATATAGTTCTGCAGATTTGTAGTCAGATGCAGCACAGAGCCCAATGCCCACGTTACTGGGATATGGCAAAAATGGTTGGGCGTCGGGATTATGTTGCAGATTTGGCCAAGGAATATAGCGCGGATGGAATCATCTACGAGCAGATGAAATTTTGTGATCCTTGGGCATACGAGCGTATGATAGGAACCGTGGTGCTGCGTGATGAGCATGGATATCCTGTGCTTGCTGTAGACCGCCCATATGCAATCGGTTCTTCTGGACAGATGCGTACACGTGTACAAGCCTTTGTTGAGAGTATAGAGATAAAGAAAATTCAGGGAGGTAAAAAATAATGGCAAAAGAAGTAGGCAAAGAAGCCCTTGGCAGATTTTTTACTGACGGAAAGGTTAGAAGTCGTCGTGAATGGCGAGGTCTCAAGGATACCCTGTATGATTACAGCCGTTGGCTTTATATTATGAGCCAGTTGGCAGGCTTTATCATAAAGCCAAGAAATATCAAGGCCATGTTTCGCTACCGCTGGATGGCCAATTATTTGGCAGTTCCAATGATGGTGGATAAGCATACCCAGGGATTGAGAGGTCCATACCTTCGCATGTGCCATCTGGAGCAGGATTTGGTTGTTTATGACGTGGCAAAGCTTTTGGACAGTCTTTTCAGAGGAGACAGACGTATCGGTAATGATGAGGAGTTTTCTAAAAAAGTAGTCCTTGTAGATGAAAATGAAATGACAGCTGTTTTGATGGGATTTCCTACATTGAAGGGGCTTTCAAGAGAAACCCCATCTACTTATGTATCAGTTCTTTTGAATCAGAATGCTGCTCTTCATTATATTGATGTTGCTCAGGAATTTGGATTGGCAGGCGATGTATGTCCTATGCCTGAGGCAGAGCTGGGTGTTTCAATTGATGATGATGCTCCAATACTTGGAGCATGTGCAGTACAGTGCAACACCACATGTGATGGTTCCCTCATGAGTAATGGTGGCATCGCCAAGCGTCTGGAGCTAGAGGATGGTATTCCAATTTTTCAATTGGCAGCCCCTATGCGACATAAGGAGGATGACGTTCAGGATTATGCAGCAAATGAAATCAAAAACTGCATAAAGTTCATTGAGGAAAAAACTGGTGAAAAGTGGGATTGGTCATATTATTTTGAGTGCGCAAAGCGTGTAAATGAATCCACAAGACACCGTATGGAGTGGCTTGATATGAACAAGACCGATTATCCGCAGGTCTTTGGTTCAAACCTTGCCCTTTACACAGAGACCAACTATATGGCAATTTGTGGTAAGGTGCCAGCCTTCGTGGAGGTGGACAGAAAGCTTACAGCCCTTGCCAATGAAGCATATAAGAAAAAAATGATGATGGCAAGAGAGTATCGTCATCGTGCTATTGTCTGGGGTGTTCAGTCACACTTCTATATGGATTTTTTGCTTTGGATCTTAAACTGCTGGGGCATTGTTCCACTTACAGATATGCTTTCTATGGTCAATACAGACATGATTGCAGAGGAAGATACGCCTGAAAATCGTGAAAAAGCATATTATGACATGGCATGGCTTACAGAAAACATGATAATGCGTAACCGTACTCATGGCGGATATAAGGTTCTCTTGGATGATCTTTGGGAGTTCTGCGAGGAGTTTAATGCAGACATGGTTATTCTCTGGGAGCATATGTCTTGCAAGGCCTTAGATGGTATGCATGGTCAATTTGAAGAGAAGGCCAGAGAAAAGGGCATCCATTTGGTTTGGGTTACCCATGATTTATTTGATCCAAGAATTGTCTCAAGACAGGGGGTTCGCGATCAGGTAAACCGCTATATGCGTACAGTGTTTAATGAAGAGCCATTGGATCCATCTCTTGAGGTGCTTCCAGATGAGCATTCATGGTAAGGAGGGGTATTTATGAAATATTATGGCGGATGTGATTCCGGTTCAACTTATACAAAATGCGTTATCATTGATGAGACAGGCAAAATGGTAGCTGATGTTACACTTCGCAGTCGTATTAATGCAGTACTTTCCTGCGAAGAGTCAATTGAAAAGGCTATAGCCCAGGTACCAGACCTTAATTCTGCAGCAGACTTGGCTTATCTTGTGGGAACAGGATATGGACGTAATAAGGTGCCATCAGCAGATGAAAATATCTCAGAGATTAGCTGTCACGCAATGGGTGTACATGTGGCTGACCCAAGTGTAAAGGCCATTATTGATATTGGTGGTCAGGATGTTAAGGGAATTGCCATCGATACAGATGGAACAGTTCGTAATTTTGCAATGAATGATAAATGTGCAGCAGGTACTGGTCGCTTTTTCGAGGCAATGGCAAGAGCCTTCGAAATGGATTTATCTGAGTTTTCCAAGTTGTCACTTAAGGCAAAAAATGTTATTCCAATTACTGCTCAGTGCACGGTATTTGCTGAATCAGAGGTTATTTCATTGGTTGGCGAGGGAAAGCCTATGGATGAAATCGCAGCAGGTATTGAACTATCCGTAGCCAAGAGATGTTTTGTAATGTCTAAAAAGGCTGGTGCAGTTGATTCGGTAACCCTTACCGGCGGTTGTGCAAAAAATGAGGGATTGAAGGCTGCTATAGAGCATGTTCTTAACCTAAAGGTTATAGATTTGCCAATTGACCCACAGCTTATGGGAGCTCTTGGTGCAGCAGAGTTTGCACGTCAAAAAGGAATGGCAAAGGAAGGAGCAAATTAATATGGCAACTTTTTTACATATACTTTTAATCATAGCAATAGTTGTAGTGTGCCTGTTTGTAGTTACCTTTATAGTTTACTTTTTCAATCTTGATATGAAATTATGCGCAGCTATTGAGCCTTTAATGCTCAAACACTATGACAAGATAGAAAGAGACACACATCTATGAGGCTATATGATGATTTAATTGTAAGCACCCTAGATTGCTTAGATGCAAATAGCTGTAAGCAGCTTCCGGTGGGAGTAGATGCAAAAGATAAGGCAAGCTGGCCAGATGCAGGCAAGGCTATGATGATTTTAAGGTCAGACATGGCTTATGAGCTGGGAGGCAATAACCTTCCTGCAGTGGGAAATACCATGATTACTACTGATGACAGCCTTGTTGAAAAGGATGAGATTCTGCTCCTGGGACCTGATTTGTCTGAGATTGCAGAAGACATGCCTTATGGAAGAATAGCCATTGTAAAAGTAGATGAGTCGGCTATTGGAAGTGGAGATAAATTATACAATATAATTCAAAATATAGGATATTTTCGCTATCATATTTTCCCTGAAGGCTTTATGCTTAGGGTTTCATCCTCAAACGACAGGGAGAGTGTCCGTATTTCAAAAGAGGCTCTAAGTAAAGGATTGGATTTTACTGCCATTGGAAACAGCATGATTTCTGCTATTAAGCTTCATAAGCAGGTGATTTCTGTAAAAATAATTTTTATCACAGAATCCTCCTTTGACTATGGGAAATTGGCAGACAATCAAAAGAAGACAAAGCAAATTACGGCAACAATCGACCACATGCTAAAGGATGTGAACATGGATTGTCAGTCCTGTGGATTGCAGGAGATTTGTGACGAGGTAGAGGGGCTCAAAGAGATGCATTTTGGCATTAAAGAAAATCGTTGATATGTAAGAAGCGTTAAAAGATCTGCTGGCATTTGACTAAAATGATGCTGGCAGGTCTTTTTTAATGCTATGAAAAATAAATAGGTGATGGTAAAATTAAAAATTAGTATGTGGGTAGATGATACCCTTGTAGTATTAGAACCACAATATGATGATTTAAATATGCTTTATTTGAACTTTTGTTATAAGGGAAAGGTGTAAAATGTCCGAGTTACAAAAATATATAGATAAAATTGCCATGACTGATTTTTACAAAATGATTATCAGTAATCCTGTCTCAAAAAGTAATGAATATAAAAAGATAATTGTGGAAGAGAAGGAATCAGGATATCAAATTGCAAAATATACTCAAAAGCAGGTGTTTCATGAGAACCTGAATAAAGAGGCTGTGACTTCTCGTTTATATCAGCTTATAGAGGGAGCATACCGCCAGGTCAATGCTTTTTCCAAAGAAGGTGAGCATATTATTTTGATATCAAAAAAGGGAAGTCCTACATATAAAGAAAAGAAAAAACAGGCAGGTGCAGAAAGTAAGCCGACTACATTAGACCACAACAGGAAAAAGAACTATATTCTAGGGGAGGGACAGATTATTCCGCCACTTGTAGATATGGGCATTTTTACAAAGGAGGGTAAGGTGGTTAATGCTATGTATGACAAATACAGGCAGATTAATCGCTTCCTTGAGATTTTAAATGACGAGATAAGCAAAAGAGAGTTAAAGCAGCTAAATGTAATTGATTTTGGCTGCGGCAAGTCTTATCTGACCTTTGTTGTATATTATTATCTGACGCAGGTGATGGGGATTGATGCCCATATTATTGGTCTGGATTTAAAGGCTGATGTAATAGAAAAGTGTAACAGGGCAGCCCAGAAATATAATTATGACAATCTACATTTTGAGTTGGGGGATATCAATGGATACAAGGCCCCTTTTGATGTAGATGTGGTTATTACGCTCCATGCCTGTGATACAGCTACGGATTTTGCTCTATACAATGCTATTCAGTGGAAGGCTAAGATGATTTTTAGTGTACCGTGCTGTCAGCATGAGTTAAATAAGCAGATGAAGCCAAAGACCCAGACTATAATGAGTCGTTACGGTATTGTAAAGGAACGCTTTGCCGCCTTGGCTACTGATGCTATCAGGGGCAATTTGTTGGAGTATATGGGTTATAGGGCCCAGCTTTTGGAGTTTATTGATTTTGACCATACTCCTAAAAATATTCTAATTAGGGCAGTGCGACAGCCTGTCATGCCAAAGGGGGTAAGGGAAAAAGCTTTGTCTGAAATAGATGCCCTTATTGAAGAATTTGGTTTTGAGCCTACACTATATCAGTTGTTAATTAAGACAGGGAATAAGTCTTAAACAAGATGATGCCTTAATATGACTTCCCTTAGCACGATTTTTCATAGTGGATTAGGGCTTAGAATGAGGTTTTATAGTGGGGCAGGGTTTAGAGTGAGTTATGATCTGGTAGACGGTTAGGAGTGATTATGGAAAAGGATTATTTAAAAGGTAAAATAGCAGATGATTGGTATCATGCCTTGTCTTTAGAGTATGACAAGCCGTATTTTTCTACACTTATGAAAGCCGTAGAAGATGAGTATGCTAGTCAGGTGGTATATCCGCCTAAGGAGGAGATTTTTACAGCCTTTAATCTGACCCCCTTGTCTTCTGTCAAGGTGGTCATTATGGGGCAGGATCCCTATCCAGGGGCGGGCCAGGCTCATGGCTTGGCTTTTTCCGTAAAGCCGGGCATAGAAGTGCCGCGATCACTGAAAAATATATACAAGGAGCTGCAGGATGATATAGGCTGCAGTATACCAGACACAGGATATTTGGCTAAGTGGGCTTCTCAGGGGGTCTTAATGCTTAATAATGTTCTGACTGTAAGAGGTGGCGCAGGCCAGGCGGATTCCCATAAAAAGCTGGGTTGGCAGCATTTTACAGATGCTGTAGTAGACGTATTAAATGCTCAGGATAGACCTATGGTATTTTTGCTTTGGGGTAATCCTGCACAAAAAAAATGTCAAAAGCTTAATAATTCAGCCCATCTTATCTTGAAAACATCCCATCCATCCCCACTTTCAGCGAGAAAGGGATTCTTTGGATGTAAGCATTTTTCTAAGACTAATGACTTTTTACAGGAGCATGGTCTGGAGCCTATAGATTGGCAAATATAAGATTATGAAGTCCATCTGATTGCAGATGGGCTTCTTTTTTACTAAAAATAAGAGAAAGATACAGTAAATTCTTAAAATATCCACACTTTATTCGCAATTTTAAGGTAGAATCAACAAGAGATAAAATATGTGAAAGTATACACAGGAGAAAATATGGGAGAAATATTTACAAACGCAGAGCTTGATATATTGGGAGAGATAGCCAATATAAGCATGGGAAGCTCAGCTACAGCCTTAAGCGCTTTGGTTAACAATAAAATAGTGGACATTACCACACCTCAGATTAATCTTATTAAAAAAAGCGATTCTCTTGACGATTATAATAATGTATGTACCTTGGTTCACATCAACTTTATCAAGGGGCTTATGGGCAGCAACGTGCTGATTCTCAAGGAAGATGATGTAAATACCATAGCTGACCTTATGATGGGTAGAGACGGTTCTAATTTTGCCGGCCAGCCAGTCGGAGAGCTTCAGCTGTCGGCAGTGTCTGAGGCAATGAATCAGATGATGGGGTCTGCTTCAACTGCACTTTCCATGATGCTTAACAGAGAGGTGGATATTACCCCTCCTAAGACTGACAATATCGATGTGGAGAGCGTAAAGATATTTGAAAAGCTTTTTGAATCACCAGAACTTGATTTTGTAAAAGTGAAATTTAGCCTGAAAATAGAGGATGTAGTGGATTCGACAATGGTGCAGCTTTATCCTATATCCTTTGCTAAGGATATGGTTTCATTATTTCAGCAAAAATAAATTTGTGGGAGTGAGACATGAACGAAAATAAGACATTGCAGCAGGATATTGCAAAGGCAAAAATCAAAATAATTATTTCTTCAATATGTGAACTTATAATACTTATTATGGAAATTTACATAATGATTAATTATAAGGGTTATTTTGTTGCTATGGCCTTTGGCATATTGTGTATGGTGGTGGGGCTTTTTTTCTTGATTTCTGGTGTCATGGATGTGACCATGAAAACCAAGGCTGTGGAAGCAGAGAAGTACGAGAATATATATAATGCCCAGAAGGCATCTTACCTTGTAATAAGAAAAAGCTTTGAGGAAATGGATGCCAGACTGAGAAGTATTGAGGAAAACAGTGCAATTCCCACTGAAGAAATTATTTCCGCACAAAAGGCAGTGGCCAAAGTTACAATTTCTCGCAGCAAGGAAAATACTGATGCTTTGATGAACTCTAATGATGAGCTTATCAATCAGCTGTTTACCATTCAGGAAAAAATGGATTCAAGCAATAATGAGCTTTTAGAAAAGCAGCAGGCCTTGTTAAATGCTACGAGAGATGATTTGCAGAACAAAATCTCAGAGCTTACAGCCCAAATTTCCAATATAGAGGGAAGAATAGGACAGGGGGCGCCTATGCCTGCCTATCAGCAAGCTTCTTCTCAAGACTTGCCAGATTCACCAGTACAGGAAGCAGCAAATGATTTTGATTTGGATTCAAAGCTTTTTGACGTGACTGAAGCAGACAGTGACTTATTGTCTGAAGAGGGGCTTGGAGTTGATGCAGTAGAAGAACAGCTTATGGTCGAAGAAGCTAATGCTTATGAGGAGCCTGTTATCACTGAACCTATAGAAATAAATGAAATGATGGCAGAGGAGCATGTCACTACAGAAGAAACTGCGGTTGACCAATCAGCTATGGTTTCTGAGGAGCCAGTTGTAACAGAAGAAGCTGTAGTTGACGAGCCAGCTATAGCTCATGAGGAGGATGCAGAAAAAATCCCAGCGGTTGACGATATAATGCAGTCTGTTGAGGAAATAGTTGCAGACCAAGCTGAAGAATTGATTCATTCTAAGGAAGAAGTAGCAGCTGAAGAGGTTATGGAAACTCTGAACGCTCCGATAGAGACTATGGAAGCTCAAGAGGCTTCTGTGGAGGAGTCAACATCCATACTTACTGATACAGGCGTAGATTTGTCTGATCCAAACAGGGTTATGAGTCCTGAGGAGATTGAGAAGCTTTTTGCAAGCTTGTAATAAGTCTTTTAACTTTCCAGAGATATCACCTGTTATAAGTGTTAGTGGTAAGGAGATAATAATCTTAACTTAGGGGAATGCATGTCTGATTTATATCCTTGAATTATTGAAATTGTCTGTATATTTTAATTTTCGAAAAAATTTTAAAAAAAGGCTTGCATTTCTCTGAGAAGGAGTATATAATTCATTTTGTTGTTGAGGACAACACCTAATAAATAAGCGCGATTAGCTCAGCTGGCAGAGCACCTGACTCTTAATCAGGGTGTCCAGGGTTCGAACCCCTGATCGCGCACTAAATAAGGTACCGATTTTGAAGACGTATGAGCTTCGGGGTTGGTGCTTTTTTTATTGCTGTAAAGCAAGTAGGAAAAGAGAGCTTGCAGGTTTAATATTTAGTGAAAGAACATAAATGACATGTGTCATAGTAAAAAATAAAAGCCATAGAAATGATTTCATTTCTATGGCTTTTATTCAATAGAATAAGTCGCCTTCCTCTGAGGGCTGGCGAAGATACCTACGACTGAGACGGAGTTGGTTTTATCTGCTGAATATTACCTTACAAATAGGATTGCCCTGGCTGGAGAATTTTTCTTCATATTCAGTCATTACATTTCCCATATTCATTGTTTCATCATGGTGCAGGTCGTAGGTAACAGCATCTGTATGCCACAATGGATGATTATTAATTTCTTCTATTGAGAAATCAAATAAATCTCTGTTGTCTGTTTTAAATTCTATGTGGCCATCAGGAACCAGGATGGCATCGTATCTGTCTAAAAAAGTAGATGAAGTGAGTCGTCTCTTGGCGTGTCTATCCTTTGGCCATGGATCAGAGAAGTTAAGATATATTTGATCGATTTCGTTTTTATCAAAAATATCAGTGATTTCAGCCGCGTCAAAGCATATAAAGCGCAGGTTAGGGATGTCTTCATCCGCTACCTTCTGTACAGCTCTAAGGCATACGCTGGAATAGCGTTCAATGCCAATATAGTTGATATCTGGGTTATTCCTAGCAAGGGTAGTGATAAACTGGCCCTTTCCCATGCCTATTTCGATGTAGAGTGGATTGTTATTTTGGAAAATATCGCTTTTAAAAGAGCCTTTGTGCATTTTTACATCATTTATACAATAAGGGCTAGAAGAAATAACATCATCTGCCCCGGGAATGTTTCTAAGTCTCATAATAATCCTTTCTTTGAAAAATAATTACAAAAGACATAATACACGATTTTAAAATAAAACAAAAGATAAGCCTTGCGCCAGGCAGGTTCCTAAAGTAGTATAAATAGAGGATTTATAGATGATAAGGCGATAAAATACGACAAGCTTTTATTTAGCAAAGCCTTATGTGAGGATATACATGATTTCTAAAAAAAATAATTTTACATTTTTAAAAAAGATAAAAAATAAGGTCCTTAGCCTTGCACTGGTGGCAGGATTGATGCTTGCGCCTGCTACTGTGGCTCAGGCTGAGGACTATTGGCCTGCAGGAGTTGATGTAGCGGCGGGATCAGCTATTATTATGGATGTAGACACGGGAACCATTCTTTATTCAAAAAATATGAACGATGAGCATTATCCTGCCTCTATTACCAAAGTTATGACAGCCCTGCTTACCTTGGAGAATTGTGACTTGGATGAGACAGTCACCTTTAGTGCAGAGGCTGTCTATGGCACGGAGGTTGGCTCATCAAGTATTGCCCGTGATGTAGGCGAGGAAATGACCGTCGAGCAGACCTTGTACGGAATGATGCTTGAATCGGCAAATGAATGTGCATATGCGCTTGCAGAGCACGTAGCGGGGTCTTTAAGCGCTTTTGTGGACATGATGAATGCCCGGGCTAAGGAGCTGGGCTGCACTAATACACATTTTAATAATTCCAATGGATTGCCAGATGAGGAGCACTACACCAGTGCCTATGACATGGCCCTTATTTCGGCTGCGGCTTATAAGATACCAAAGTTTGCTGAGATAGTAGGCACCAAGAATTACACCATTCCGCCTACCAATAAGCATAGTGATCCTACACCGCTTAACAATCATCACTGTATGCTTCACTATTATAAGACAAATAAATATCTTTATGATTATTGCTTGGGTGGAAAGACAGGCTATACAGTGGTTGCAGGAGCCAATTTAGTGACATATGCAAGAAAAGATGGAATGACCCTGGTGTGTGTCGTTATGAAGGACACAACGGCGGAGCAGTATAACGATACAAGAAGCCTGTTTGATTATTGTTTCGATAATTTTGCAGTATATAATGTGGCTGATTTTGCCAGCATCTCCCAGGATGACGCCAACTACACCGGCTCTTTATCTGAAACAGGAGATTTAATTAAAATTGATAAAGAGGGTAAAATAATACTACCCAAAACAGCCAGTGTTATGGATGCAAAGTCCACAGTGGAGGCCTATAAGGATGAAACGGATTCCTCAGTGGTGGGACAATTGAAGTATACCTATGCTGACAGATCCATAGGTTATGCCAATCTGATATTTAGTAATATAGAGGCACAGAGCTATCCATTTGACAATATATCAGAGGAAAAGGGTGGCAGTGGTAAAGAATACATTCAGGTTGATTATGGAAAAATAGGTTTCATAGCTGCTATTATTATTGCTGTGCTAGTATTTATATTATTTATCAGAAGTAGGATGAATGATATCAGCTTGAAGATGTATCGGTTTAAAAGTAAGCATCCGGGAAAGCCTAAGACTAATTTTAAAGTAATTGAAAGAAGAGCAGGTAAGGGCAAAAAACGCAGATGAAAGACATAAATTATGTCTAGTATAGCAATATTAGAGACATTATATATAATAAAAAGACAATTATCGATAAGATAATTGTCTTTTTTATATTAAGCCGACTTCAATAAAAATGAGAGCAATTGGCTAGAAAATTTATTTTTCTATCAGACTATTTATTAGAATTTCAAGCTGTTGTTTATTTGTTGTATACAATATAATGCCATTTGAAGAATTGACCATGGTGACTACCTTTTCAGCAAAGGTGGTTGATTCAGACAGCATTTGGTAGAGATAGTCCTTGGATGAAGAGGAGCATTTAAGGAAGATGGTATCCAGATTATTCAAGCATGATATGGAAGCATTTGTTTTCTTTAGAAGAAAGGCTAACTCATTGTCCTGGGCAAGCTGTGCTTCGGTTTTATTGATGATGTAGAAGCCTTTTTTGTCTTTGGGCATGGCAAGAGCCTTGACTGCTCGCTGTACCTGCTTGTTTAAAGCATCGCTGGCAGGGTATAGTGATTGAAAGTAGGGCATAAAATCTGCAGCAGTTTTAAAGTGCTCGTTAGTGCCTTTTTCCAAGACCTCTGTCATAAGAATGCGCCTGATGATATCCTCGCAGGCTTGTCTTGATGGATTTTTTCGAAGAATTGTTTTATCTGACTCTGCCATAGGACCTCCTTTTTATAAAAAGATGTATTCTTGGAACGCTTCATTGAGAAGACTACAAGAGTACATAAAAAAGACATAAAATAATGATCTAAAGAGAGTATAGGACAAGTTTTAAGACAAAACAACAGAAAAAAGACAATATAATCATTGATTGACATATAAGATTGGGAATGAAATAATGTATATAAATAACCACGGCTAAGATAATGGAGTGGAAGAAATGGAACTATCCAGAGAAGAAAAAAAACAATATCAATTAGAACAAATTCATGAAATGGTGGAGGAAGGCGGTGGCCTGGTCAAGGCCTCAGATATAGAGGGTCTTGGGGTGGATTACCGCAGGGTTCTGGCATTTGTAGAGGAAGGGCTGCTTATTCGTGTAAAAAGCGGTTACTATACCACCAAGTATTTTGAATGTAGTGAGGAAGGCTGGATATACAAATTATTTGGCCAGGATGGCATATTAACTATGGAATCGGCTTTGTATGTCTATGGATACCTTAAGGACAGGCCCTATAAGTGGAGTATTGCCATCAACAAAAACACCAGTAAGTCCCGCTTTAAGATAGATTATCCTGTGGTAGAGCCTTATTATACAGAGCCAGAGGTGCTGGAATTGGGTGTAACCGAGACCGATTTTGCCGGTGGACGTATGAAGATATACACCAAGGAACGTCTGGTTTGTGATCTGCTGAAATATCAGGAAAAGGTCAATAGAGAGGATTTTAAGAAGGGCGTTTTGGGCTATATCATGGATGAGGACAAGGATGTAGCCTTTCTTATGGAGTATGCCAAGGAGCGCAAGGTCTTAAAGAAGGTCCAGAGCATGATAGGGATTTGGTTATAATGATTACTCGAGCAGAAGTAAAGCAAAAATCAGAGGAACTGAATATAAGCTTTGCCAATATGTTGCCAGGAGTAGTATGTGAGGCAATAGTAGATATCCTTTTTCAATCTGTATACAAGGACGAGCTGTATTTGTGTAATGGCAGCCAGTTAAATGCAGATTATTATAGAGATTTTGTTGTAAATGAGCTGTATTTTGATTTTTACAAGGATATAGATCCCAAGCTGGATCCTCTTTATTTTAAGGACATATTAAAGCTTATTATTTCAAAGGCTGCCGCAGAGGCATTAATTATAAAAGGGCATTTGGAGGACAACTGTATCAGGTTAAGGGTGACAGTAGGGGATATGTATGTGCCGGTGTTATTGCATTTTTGCCGACAAAAGTCCAAAGTGGAGGGAGAAAAGCTAACCCTTCCACTCACCATGTATAAAAACAGAACTATTGACTGTTTGGCTAGTTCTAAGGAGGAAGCTTTGGTGCGTTGCCTTACAGAGATTATTTCCAAGCTGGAGCTTATAAATGACATGGATTGCTATTATGATGCCTATGAGATATTGGCATCATGTCCGATAAATGGCAGACATGTAAAAGCCAGGTTAGAAGAGACTTTGGCAGAAAAGGATATTAAAATCACAGAAAGTCGCATAAAAATATTGGGAACATACAGCGATTATACCTATATGAAAAAGAAGTGGAAGGTGGAATTAAGACAAAAAAAGAAGTCTGAACCACAGTGGTCAGACCTTTTTAAATGTCTTTTTGGCTTTATTGAGCCAATATGGATGGCCATGGAAAATAATCAGGTGTTTCTGGGTGACTGGATGCCTCAGTTAAAAAGATATCTTGATTAGCAGCCTATAATGCGTTTGGAGATAGAGAAGCAGAAGATAAAGGCACTTATAGCTATATGGCCTAAATAAAGTTGCCCTTTAACAATGAGAACAAAGCCATATAATAGTCATCTCTGTCTTTTATGGTAAAAAACTGCTGTGGAATAGCTACAGGAGAGATTTTTTCTATTTCAGAAAGCTCCAAGAGATTGGAGTAGCATCTGGCTTGTATGGCACTTCGAGTCAAGGTATGGCTTATAATACACTTGCCAAGGGCTGATATACAGCGCCTGCCATAGACGCCACATATATTGTCCAAATATTCCTTTGGCATTTTAAAAGTAGTTATGTCGTAGTCCCCCGACACATCAAGAAGAAAACTTCCGATTACTGGATCCATAAAAGGGGTATCAACTGACATAAAAAAGGCCCTGTCTTCTCTTATCATGGTAAGGGAAGATAAAATGGCGCCGATAGGCCCTGCATTGCGGTATATATCAGGTATTTCAGGTATTTCCAGATTAAGTGAGGCATAATCTCCTCGCTCGTTTACAGACAGATATATTTTGTCATAGTAAGGCTGATACTTATCAATGATGTATTCCACCATGGTTTTATCTGAAAAAGGGAGAAGTGCTTTGTTGGTGCCCATGCGGGAGCTGTCTCCGCCGCATAAAATAACTAAAGCCTTGGTCATAAATATCTCCTTTAAGATTGATTTAGAGAGCATTCTCATAGTGCGTAACTAAGTCTGAAAAATCCTACTGTTCTTAGTATTAGCAAAGTCTAAAAATAATATGGACTAAGAAAACAGTACTTAGAATGCAAATAAGTAATATACAGTAGATTATATAAATTTTTTATTAAAAGTGAAAGTCCAATGATAAACCTTGAAGAAACATTAAAAGAATATAGCAAAAGTGACATGTATCCTTTTCACATGCCAGGCCATAAGAGAAATGTGTGTGGAGTAGAGGCCTATAGCATCGATATGACCGAGGTAGAAGGGGTGGATGATCTTCATGATCCTAAGGATGTGCTTCTCTACGAACAACAGCGTCTTGCAGATATATATGGCTCAGACCATTGCTTTATGCTGGTGGGTGGCTCAACTGTGGGCAATTTATCAGCTATTTATGCAGCCTTGAGGGATGACGATGAGATAATCATTCAGCGCAATTCCCACAAAAGTGTCTATAATGCGGCGATAATTCGTCATCTACAGGTAGATTATATTTTCCCAGATATAGACGAGGATAATATATACAGGGCTGTCAGCCTTGATATGGTAAAAGAAGCTATTGCCAGCCATCCTTTGGCAAAGGCGGTGGTTCTTACTTCACCAACCTACGAAGGCTACCATTGTGATATCAAAGCTATTGCGGATATATGCCATGAAAATAATATGCTTCTTATAGTGGATCAGGCCCATGGCGCTCACTTAGGGTTTAATGACTGCTTTAGGGAATCGGCAGCAGCTATAGCGGATATTTGCATTCAGTCCCTTCATAAGACTTTGCCATCCCTAACCCAGACTGCAGTAATGCATGTCAATGGAAATAGGGTGGATATAGGTCGTATAAGAGAGGCGCTTGACATATTTGAGACCAGCTCACCTTCTTATGTTCTCATGAATTCTATATCACATTGTGCTTCGATTCTTGAAAAAAGAGGGGATTTGTTTGAGCAATATGTGGATAATCTGCAGCGTTTTTATCAAAATTGTGGAAAGCTGAAAAGATTAAAGGTCCTAGAGGAGCCAGTTGCTATAAAAGACCCTGGAAAAATAATTATATCCACAAAAGAAGCCGACATATCAGGTCCAGAGCTGGCTAAGAAGCTTAGAGAAGAATATAAAATAGAGACAGAGCTATCAAGCTTCACCTATGTTTTGGCAATGACAAGTATTATGGATACCAAGCAGGGCTTTGATCGGCTTGAAGCTGCATTGATTGATATAGATAGTGGGCTTAAAAAAGGGCACGGAAAACAGGCTGATATAGATATTAGGCCTGTGAAGGCAATGGAGCCATGGCAGGCCAAGGCAAAAGGTCAAGTGAGGCTATCTCTGTCAAAGGCAAAAGGGCAAACGGCAGCAGGTATGGTTTGTATATATCCACCAGGAGTACCTGTGCTTTCGCCTGGGGAGATGGTTACGACTCAGACTATAGATCTAATAAAAAAGGTAAAGAAGCAGGGCCTTCACGTAACGGGAATGGCGGAAGATACTGTCTTCGTTGTCAATTAGTATTTTTAGAATTATACTTATTAGAGGTTCTAGTTTAGTGGTGGAAATTCAGGTCCTCTAGATATTATAAGAGCAGGAGATTAATAGCTTAATCTTAGTGGAAATCACCTAAACCAATTAAATTAGAAGTCCAAGACTTGAAAGGGAGTCTTGATTTAAAGGAGATTATGGGACATTTATTTTGCATAATGGGCAAAAGCTCGACAGGAAAGGATACAATATACAAGCTGCTTTTGGAGCGCAAGGATCTCAATTTAAATAAAATTGTTTCCTACACGACCCGCCCTATACGAAGCAAAGAGAAGCCGGGAGAAGAGTATCATTTCGTAACAGAAAGCGAGAAGGATGATTTTCTTGCAGCAGGCAAAGTTATAGAGATAAGAAAATACGATACAGTTTTTGGTCCATGGTATTATTTTACAGCTGATGATGGCCAGATGGATTTGAGTCAGGGTGATTATATTATTATAGGTACCGTGGAAAGCTTTCTTAAGCTAAAAGATTATTACGGCCAGCAGCTAGTCATACCTATATACATAGAAGTAGATGACGGAGAGCGTTTAGAACGAGCCTTAAAGAGAGAACGCAAGCAGGAAAATCCAAAGTATGAGGAGATGTGCCGGCGTTTTTTGGCAGATGCCAAGGATTTTTCTTCTGAAAAAATCCAGGCCGCAGGTATAAGTAATATTTTCAATAATGATGACTCAATAGAGGATACTTGTGATGCAATAGCAGATTTTATTAATAGCAGGTAGAAATATGGATATTAAAATCAGTCAGGTAATGGGCACAAGTAATGTGGAGACTACTTCCACTAAGCCAGTTACAGACGACAGCTTTAAATTTACATTGGCAAGCGCCATTTCTGATGCAGAGCTTTCTGACAAGCTGACTAATCTTTTAAATGACATATCGGTCCAGGGCAAGCTTTTAAGCGAACATATGGATGTCAGGGATATGAAGCGCTACAGAGGCTTAGTCAAAGAATTTCTGAATGAGGTGGTCAACAGGTCACACAAGTTTTCCAGAGAGAATTTTTTGGACAGAAGGGGCAGGCACAGAGTGTATGGAATGATTAAGCTTGTTGATGAAAAAATGGATGAGCTGGCATCTGCCCTTGTTGCGGATGAAAAGGATCACATAGATATTTTAGACAGAGTGGATGAGATAAGAGGCCTGCTTCTTGATATAACCACCTAGGAGATACATGAATTTCAATGAAATAATAGGCCAGGAAGATGCCAAAAATCTATTAAAACATGCCATAATGAATGATGCCACATCCCACGCCTATATATTCAGTGGGGAAAAGGGCTCAGGTAAGACAATGCTAGCGGAAGCCTTTGCCTCCATGCTGCTATGTGAGAATCCTGGTGAGGATTCTTGTGGTCAGTGCCGTTCCTGCAAGCAAGCTATGACACGGAATAATCCGGATATTATATACGTCATGCCAGAGGATGACAAAAGCAGTTTGGGTGTAGATGTGATTCGTGAAAAAATCAATAATAACATAGTTCTTAAGCCCTACAGCAGCAAATACAAGGTTTACATAGTAAAAGAAGCAGAAAAGATGAACCAACAGGCTCAGAATGCTCTTCTTAAAACTATCGAGGAACCACCTGCATACGCTGTGATTATTTTGCTCACAACCAATCATAATGCATTTTTGCAGACTATATTATCCCGTTGTGTTACTATACAAATGAAGCCTGTGTCTTCAGAGAGGATAATCAGCTATTTGCAGCAGAATTTACAGGTGGTAGATTATCAGTCACAGATGGTAGCTGCTTTTGCCCAAGGCAATATGGGAAAGGCTATAGAGCTGTCCCAAAGCGATGACTTTAATGCAACCAAGGCTACGGTCTTGTCAGTGCTTAAAAAAGCAGATAAAATGGACGAATACGATGTGTCCGAGGCAGTAAAGGCATTGACAGAGCACAAGGATAAGCTGGAAGAGGAGCTGGATTTAATCACCCTCTGGTACAGAGATGTGTTATTATATAAGGCAACTGCCAGTGAAAAATATCTTATTTTTAAAGAAGATATGTACAATATAAAGGAAATGGCAAAGGGATATCCTTACCATGGATTGGACAAAGTGTTTGCCTCTATCAGGGAGACACGCAGCCGCATCAAGTCCAACGTCAATCTTGACCTAACAATGATGCTGCTTATTTTGACTATTAAGGAGAACATAGAATGATAAAAGTTGTAGGAGTACGTTTCAGAGGGGGCGGAAAGGTATATTATTTTGACCCGGCAGACATCGAGCTTAAAAGAGACGATCAGGTCATAGTTGAGACAGCCCGCGGGGTGGAAATAGGTACAGTCCTTTTGGTGGACAAGGAGATTACCGAGGACCAGGTTCCTGGAGGCACTCTCAAGAAAATCATGAGAAAGGCTACCGATGCCGATAAGGAAAAGGCAGTCAAAAATAAAGAAAAGGAAAAGGAAGCCTTCAAAATAGGCGAAGAGAAAATAGCTTATCGCCAGCTGGATATGAAGCTTGTAGGCACTGAATATACCTTCGATAATAATAAGCTTATTTTTTATTTTACAGCAGATGGTCGTATTGACTTTAGAGAGCTGGTAAAGGATTTAGCTTCAGTTTTCCATACTCGTATAGAGCTTAGACAGATAGGTGTCAGGGATGAGACTCGTCTTATGGGCGGTATGGGAATGTGCGGTAGAGAGCTTTGCTGTAGAACCTACTTGGCAGACTTTGCACCAGTTTCGATTAAGATGGCAAAGGAGCAGAATCTTTCCTTGAATCCTACTAAGATATCAGGCCTCTGCGGCAGATTGATGTGCTGTCTTAAAAATGAGCAGGAGACTTACGAATATCTCAATAGCCGTCTGCCAGGCATCAACGATACAGTTACCACACCTGAGGGTGAAAAGGGCACAGTGCAGAGTGTCAATGTGCTTCGTCAGATGGTAAGGGTCATTATAGAAGAAGGTGATACCAAGGAGGCAAGGGATTATCCTGCTTCTCAGCTTCGTTTTAAGCCACGTCGCAGAAAGGTACAGGTATCCAAGGAGGAAGCCAAGGAGCTAAAAGACCTGGAGGACAAGAAATAATGGGATCATTGGTGCGCTCAGATGAGCGGTTGGATGATCTTCAAAATGGTTATAAAATAATACAGCATCCTGACAAATTCTGTTTTGGCATGGATGCTGTATTATTATCAAACTATGCCAAGGTAAAGCCAGGAGAAAAATGCCTTGATTTAGGCACAGGCACAGGTATTATTCCTATACTTCTTGCAGCAAAGACTAAGGGAGAGCATTTTACTGGCCTGGAAATACAGCCTGGTAGTGTAGAGATGGCAACTCGGTCAGTGCGCTACAATAATCTGGAGGATCGCATTGATATAGTAGAAGGTGATATCAAAGAGGCGGCCGCTATATTTGGCCCATCTACCATGCATGTGGTGACAAGTAATCCGCCTTATATGACTAATCACCATGGCCTGAAAAATCCAACAGATGCTAAGGCAATAGCCAGGCATGAGGTCCTTTGCAGCCTGGAGGATGTTATTTGCCAGACAGCCCGGGTATTGGTTCCTGGAGGACGGTGCTATTTTGTCCACAGGCCATTTCGACTGGTGGAGATTTTTACCTTAATGAAGCAATATAAGCTGGAACCCAAGCGTATGCGTCTGGTGTATCCTTATAAGGACAGGGAGCCCAATATGGTCCTTATTGAGGGCGTTAGAGGCGGAGGTCCACAGCTTACTGTGGAAGCACCTCTTATAGTATATGAGGCGCCGGGAGTATACACTCAGGAAATATATGACCTGTATGGTATGTAAGGAGAAAATATGTCAGGAACCTTGTATTTATGCGCAACACCCATAGGCAATTTGGAGGATATTACACTTCGAGTGCTTCGTACCCTGAAGGAAGTAGACCTTATTGCAGCAGAGGATACTCGCAATTCCATTAAGCTTTTAAATCATTTTGAGATAAACACACCCATGACAAGCTACCACGAGTTTAACAAGGTGGAAAAAGCTGTTACTTTAATAAATAAGCTGAAGGAAGGGCAAAATATAGCCCTCATTACAGATGCAGGCACTCCAGGTATATCAGATCCTGGCGAAGAGCTGGTTGCCATGTGCTATGAGGAGGGGATAGAGGTTACTTCTCTTCCCGGTCCAGCGGCTTGTATTACGGCAGTGACAATGTCTGGTCAGGCCTGTCGCCGCTTTGCCTTTGAGGCATTTTTACCAAAGGATAAAAAGGAGCGCAAGAGAGTCTTAGAAGAGGTGGCAAAGGAGACCAGAACCATTATCATATATGAGGCACCCCATCATTTGATTGGCACCCTCAAGGAACTGGCTCAGGCCTTAGGGGAGTCTCGATCTATTACACTGGTTCGAGAGATATCCAAAAAGCACGAGGAAAAGGAAAAGACTACCTTGGGGGAGGCTCTTTCCATATATGAGACCAAGGAGCCACGAGGAGAGTATGTCTTGGTGATTGCCGGAAAGTCCAAGGCTGAGGTAAGTAAGGAGCAGCAGGCAGCATACGAAGACATGAGCATAGAAGACCATATGCAGATCTATCTTGATGCTGGTATGGACAAAAAAGAAGCCATGAAAGCAGTAGCAAAGGACAGAGGTGTAAGCAAACGGGACATTTATAATGCATTGCTGTAGAGGTTATTTATTTGATATAAGTATTGGAGGTGGCAGGTGAATTTTCTTATTGAACTTTTTACAAACAAGATATTTCTGGCTCCAGCTTCAGGCTGGTTTATAGCTCAGGTTATCAAGGTTATTATCGACACAGCCAAATCTGGCTTTGATGCTGAACGTCTCGGTGGAGGCGGTGGCATGCCAAGCTCTCATTCTGCAACGGTAATAGCTCTCATGGTGGTAACAGGTGCAACATATGGGGCAGGAAGCTTTGAGTTTGTCATGGCTTTATTTTTTGCCATAATTGTTATATATGATGCCAAAAATGTTCGATATGAGACCCAGCGCCAGGGTAGAGCCCTTAACAATCTTATGGACGAGCGCAAAGAAGAGGGTAAGCAGCCTCTTGAGGTTACCAAATTCAAGGAAAAGCTGGGACACACTATACCAGAAATTTTAGTTGGCATGATAATTGGTTTAATTTGTGCATGTGTAGTTTTACTGCTTCCTTTTTAAGAAAGGGTAGTAGTAGATCGTTTCATTTAGATGATTTCGAGAGAAGAGGAAATTGACAGCTGTTTTTGAGGATTTTGTAAAGCCTAAGATAAAGCTGTTACAATAATTTATAGAAAAAGAAATTAAGTACAAAAAAGTGCTTGCTATTATTTGACAGACATGCTAATATCTTAATTCGTGGTATAAAACATTATATCCTTGCCATATCATAGCGATATGGCCAATAGACCAAAAGGAGGTAGAAGCATGAACAAGTATGAATTAGCACTCGTTGTTAATGCGAAGATCGAAGACGACGTAAGAACAGCCACAGTTGAAAAGGCAAAGGAGTATATCACTCGCTTTGGTGGCCAGATTACAGACGTCGATGATTGGGGCAAGAAGAGACTTGCTTATGACATTCAGAAGATGAGTGAAGGTTATTACTACTTCATCCATTTCGATGCTGAGGCTGATGTACCAGCTCAGGTTGAAGAGAATGTCCGCATCATGGACAACGTACTTCGTTTCTTATGTGTTAGAGCTGACGAGGCTTAATAACTAAGAATAGGAGAACAATTATGAATAAAGTAATTCTTATGGGACGTATGACAAGGGACCCTGAGGTCCGTTATGGTGGAGCTAATAATACAGCAGTAGCTCGTTTTACACTCGCTGTTGATCGTAGATTCAAGCGTGATGGAGAGGAGCAGGGTGCTGACTTTATTGGCTGCGTAGCCTTCGGTAAGACAGCAGAGTTCATCGAGAAGTATGGTCACAAGGGCACAAAGTTTGTTCTTGAAGGTCGTATCCAGACTGGTAGCTATACTAACGGTGAGGGCAAGAAGGTCTACACCACTGATGTTGTTTGTGAGAATATTGAGTTTGCTGAGAGCAAGAGCTCACAGGGCGGTAGCAGTTTTAACGGTGCTGCAGGTTTCACACCTGGCTCTGATGCAGGCGACGGTTTCATGAATATCCCTGATGGAATTGAAGAGGAAATACCGTTTAACTAATCATTCAGGAGGTTAAATCATGGCTTTTAATAGAACAGGCGATGGTCAGCAGAGAAGAAGACCAATGCATAGAAGAAAGAAAGTCTGTGTTTTCTGTGGAAAGGACAATGTCATTGACTACAAGGATACAGCAAAGCTTAAGAAGTATATCTCAGAGCGTGGCAAAATTCTTCCACGTCGTATCACTGGTACATGTGCAAAGCACCAGAGAGCTCTTACAGTAGCTATCAAGCGTGCTCGTCACGTAGCACTTATGCCATACGTACAGGACTAATCTTTTTAGCAATGTTTATAACACCTTTCATTGTGTATACAGTGGAAGGTGTTTTTTTGTTATTATTTACATAACGAAAATATATTAAGATTTTATTAAAATCAACATATGTCCACCATTATGATGTATAATGTCGCCATCTAAAAATATGATGGGACTGCAATATATGGTAGTCGCGATTTTATGGAGGTATTACTATGGCAAACATGGGAAAAGAAAGACGAATGGAGCGAATGAATGCATACGTCAATGCGAATGCTATCGTTTCAGATAGAACCTATAACCTGATAATGGGTGGCACAGTGCTTTACGGTATTGCTGTCAATATTATTCTTTGTAATCTGGTAGGCAACGTATACATGTACGTTAATCCAATTATGTTTATGCTGGCATATTTTGTGCTTTGCTTTGCAGGAATATTTATTGCTAATAAGTCGCAAAATCCGGCTGTAAGCTTCTTAGGATATAACATGGTTGTGGTACCATTTGGTCTGGTGATTTCCACATTGGTTGAGGCCTATGGCGGCATCAGTTCAGCCCTTGTAACAGATGCTTTTTATTTTACAGCTCTGATTACAGCTATTATGGTCTTTGCATCCCTTGCATTTCCAAGTGTATTTGATAGAATGGGTGGCTTCCTTTTCGTAAGCCTTATTGCACTTTTAATATGTGGTATTTTTGCCATGTTTATGCCAGGTATGTATACAATTTACTCATATGCAGCAGCTGCTATTTTTTCATTGTACATAGGCTACGATTTTCATCGATCACAGATGTTTCCACGAACGGTAGACAATGCTATAGATTGTGCCCTGGATATTTATATTGATATAGCCAATCTTTTTGTCAGACTTCTTCAGATATTTGGCAGAAGTAATGATTAATACACAGGTGTATACTATATTTTGTGTAGTTTGACCGGGATTTTCACAATTTAGACACTATATCTTGATATACTACCCCTATAGTTAACAGAGCAGTAAAGGAGGTAGTTTCAGATGTTTAAAAAGCTTCACTATGCTGTTTCTAAATTTTTCTTTTGGTTATTATACTTAGAGAATTAGAAAAACTGGCAACAACTGAATAAAAGATTGAAAGACATTCACTAAGATTAGTGGATGTCTTTTTTTGTGGAAATGACTAGGGGAATTATTTGCAAAATCTATTATTTTTGCAAAAAAGTGCTATACTTGAATAGGTTGAAAGGGAGGGATAAGTTATGGCAAAACCAAAACAGCTTATAGAATATAGATATTATGAGATGCCGCAGGGACATTATGTAATGGCTCTTTTAGGAAAAAAATGGGAGCAGAATTATGGAGCAGAGATAGAGAATCTCTTACATTTTCATAATTATATGGAGATTGGATATTGCTATTGGGGTAATGGCAAGCTGACCTTGGAGAAGACCAATATTAACTACAAGGGAGCTATTATTACCATAATCCCAGCTAATATTCCCCATACTACCACCAGCTATGGAGATTCTATTTGTAAGTGGGAGTATCTTTTTATAGATATTGAGTCCTTTATAAGAAAAGAAATGCAATTAAAGAGGCTTCTTCCTGAGGAAATTATTAAGCGAATCAATAAGCAGGGTTATGTGATACAGTGGAGCCAAAATAAGGCCCTTACAGCTATTGTTAAAAATATAATTGATGAATATCGTCAGCAAAAGCCTTATTACAAGGAGGCAGTAAAGGGATACTTGCATGCTATGGTTATTGAGATGCTTAGAATAACCGAGGATATGAACACTTCTGTTACCATAGAGGAAAAAAGGCTAAGCAGTTATATAGAATGCAGCGTGGAGTATATAGCCCAGCACTACGCAGAGGATATTAAGATGCTGGATGTGGCCAATTTTGCAGGTCTTTCTGAGAGCCATTTCAGGCGTATTTTTGAGGAAAGCATGAATATGAAGCCCTTGGATTACCTGAATATGATCCGCATAGACAAGGCCTGTGAAATTATACAAAACAGCGACGTAGCCATGGAAGAGGTGGGCTATAGGGTAGGTTATCAAACCCCATCTACCTTTAATCGTAATTTTAAAAAAATAACTGGCAAAACACCTTATCAATGGAAAAAAGATGAGCAACATGTCAGTGGAAACTCAAAAAATTATAAAATAAGTGCAAAGAGGGGCTGGTAAGGTAGGATGTCTTGTCAGTCTTGCACAAAAACCTAATAAAGCCAGTAAAATCAAGGGCTCTCCTATGTGGAGGGCCCTTGTTAATTAAATAACATTTGCAAATTTTACTAATTTCATTTTACAAATGAGCGAATATGCACATTATTAGAACGAATATGGAAGTTCATTTTTAAGAATAACTAGTATTATGACTATAACGAAGGCAGGTATTGGGATATAGATTGTGCAACTTGCACAATTAACTGCCTACAAATTTTACACACAAGATAAGGAGAAAGGGAAATGAAGAAGAAATTAATTTCACTTATGCTCGTTGGAGCAATGGCAGCTTCTATGGTTGCTTGTGGTAGCTCATCAGATTCAGCAGCTACCGATGATTCAGCAGCGACAACAGAGGATGGCGCAGCTGCAGCTGATGTACAGTCAGCAGATGAGAACACACTTACAGTATATGCTTGGGATGAGAACTTCAATATTCCAGCACTTAAGGCTGCTGAGAAGGATTATCAGCAGAAGAATCCAGACTTCAAGCTTGAGGTTATTACACAGTCTCAGTCATCAGACGTTGAGAATGCTATCACACTTGCAGCTGAAGCAGGAGATTACAGCACATTACCTGATATCGTATTATTCCAGGATCACTATTTCCAGCAGTATGTTACTAACTATCCAGATGCATGGCAGGATGTTAATGATGCAGATGTAGATTGGGATGGACTTGGAGCTGAGAAGCTTTCTTACTCTACAAAGGATGGCGTTCACTATGGTCTTCCAGTAGATGCTGGTACAGCTATTTTCGCATACAGAACAGATTGCCTCGAGGCAGCTGGATACACTGTAGACGATATGAAGGGTATCTCATGGGAAGAGTTCGATGAGATTGGTAAGAAGGTATACGCTGCAACTAACAAGTACCTTCTTTGCATGGATGGTGATGGAAACGACCTTGTTTACCTGATGCTTCAGGAAGAGGGCGTATCACAGTTCAAGGATGGCGAGCCATACATCACAGATAACCAGACACTTATTGATGTTGTTACAGTTATCTGCCAGATGGTAAATGACAATGTTCTTTATCTTGCAAATGACTGGTCAGATTACACAGATCAGGCTATCCAGGGCGACATGGTTGCTGGTGTTTACAATGGTAACTGGATTATTCCTACAATGGAAAAGGTAGAGGCTAACAAGGGTCTCTGGGAGATTTCTTCAGCTCCTACACTTGAGGGCAATGGTAAGGAAGGATATGCTTCAAACGGTGGTTCTTCACTTTACATCACAGCTAACTGCACAAAGACAGATCTTGCAAAGGACTTCCTTGCTTACACATTTGGCGGTGGCTCTGTAACAGATGGCACATCTATCACATATGATGAGGCTCTTACAAATGGTGGTGTTATCGGAACATGCGCAGCAGCTGCTGGTTCTGAGGTTTACAACCAGGGCGTTGAGTTCTTCAACGATCAGGCTATCTACTCACAGATCGTAGAGTACACACAGAACGTTCCTACAGTTGAGCAGTCAGATTATCACTATGATATGCGTACACAGATTGCAACAGCTATCATCAACGTAACTCAGAATGGTTACACAGTTGAGGATGCTCTTGCAGAGGCTGAGACAAATATCAGATTTACAATGGGACTTTAATTTACACATCACATAGTTACAGCTTGAACTACTAGAATTTGCGGGGAGTGGATTCTTCCACTCCCCTTTTTAAAAAAGAATGGGGGTAACCGTCGTGGAAAAAAATAAAGGGATGACCCTTGCCAAAAAGCAGCTTGCTGCTGGCTGGATATTCTTGGCTCCAGCTACTATTCTTATTATCATAATGAGCTTTTATCCTATCATAAGAGCTTTCATTACATCATTGAAGACTGGTGCAGGCGTTAACATGAAGTTCGCTGAACCAATTCTTTACAATTATTCTCGAATGCTCCAGGATACTATTTTTCAGACATCAATGAAAAATACCTTCCTGTATCTTATAGTGGAAGTTCCTATCATGCTTGTGCTGGCTATGCTTTTGGCACAGCTTTTGAACAACAAGGACTTGAAGTTCAAAGGACTTTTCAGAACATGTATATTCCTTCCTTGCGCAACATCACTTGTATCATATTCATTGATTTTCAAGTCTATGTTTGCCACAAAAGGACTTATCAATTCAATCTTACTTAACCTTGGTCTTATCTCTGAAGAGATTAACTTCCTTGGAACAGCATCTACAGCAAGAGCCATCATTATCATAGCTCTTATCTGGAGATGGACAGGCTACAACATGGTATTCTTCCTTGCAGGATTACAGAATATCGAGTACTCAGTATATGAGGCAGCCAAAATTGATGGTGCTACTGGTTGGAAGACCTTCTGGTACATCACAGCTCCTCTTTTAAAACCAACCATCGTTATGACAGCTATCATGTCAATCAATGGTACATTACAGCTCTTCGATGAGTCAGTAAACTTGACAAGTGGTGGTCCAGCCAATGCGACAATCACAATGTCACACTACATCTACAACCTTTCATTTGGTAAAGGTACAGCAAACTTTGGTTATGCATCAGCATTATCATTTATTGTATTTATATTAGTTGGCGTTCTAGCCTTCATTAATCTGAAAGTAGGTGATTCTCGTGACTAAGAAAAATAAATCAATGATTCAGCGTAGACTTATACCTACATACATATTTTTGATAATATGCTCATTCATATCAGTATTCCCACTGTATTGGATGGTTTCAGCAGCTACCAACAAGTCAATTGATGTAGCTACAGGTTCTATAGGAATTGGCAGCAATTTGCTTACCAACTTCCAGAACCTTACTAGTACCTCAAACAATCTGTGGCAGGCAATGGGCAACTCATTCCTCTATGCTACAGTGCAGACAATTTTCTGTCTCTTTGTTTGTTCATTAGCAGGTTATGGCTTCGAGCTTTATCATGATAAGGCAAAGGATAAGCTTTTTGCATTCTTACTTCTTGCCATGATGATACCTCAGGTTGCTACAATGATTCCTCTCTACACCATGATTTCTGGTATGAAGCTGTTGAACTCAGTATGGGCATTCATTTTGCCATCAATTTCAACACCATTCATGATTATGATGTTCAGACAGAATTCTCGTAATTTCCCACCTGACATCATGGAAGCAGCTCGTATTGATGGTCTTTCAGAGATAAAGATTTTCTTTAAAATGTATATGCCTGTACAGAAGTCAACATATGCAGCAGCTGCAGTAATCACTTTCATGAATGCATGGAATGCATACTTGTGGCCAAAGGTAGTAATGAGCGATAACAGAGCTCAGACAATGCCTATGTTCATTGCCAATATTTCATCTGGCTATACTGTAGATTACGGTATGTTAATGCTTGGCGTTCTCTTCTGCTCACTTCCTACAATGATTATATTCTTCATTCTTCAGAAGCAGTTTGCAGAAGGTATTACAGGATCTGTTAAATAATTTTACGGCTCATCTGAGTTAGGTATTAAAAGGCAGGGAGTCATTTCCCTGCCTTATTTTTAAAGGAGAAAGAAATGTCAGAATTCGATTTTGCAATAGTTAAGGACCCGACAATTTTTCAGCAGAACAGGTTGCCAGCTCACTCTGATCATCTCTTTTATGAGGATGATAGTTACGAGTACGGAGAGAGTTCTGGCTTTAAGTATTCACTAAATGGCATGTGGAAATTTGCCTATGCCTCAAACTATTACCTGGCTAGCCATGATTTTTACAAGGCTGATTATGAGTGCAGAGACTGGGCTGATATCAAGGTTCCAGCCCATATTCAGCTGGAAGGCTATGATAAGATAGCTTATGTGAATACCCAGTACCCATGGGATGGACATGAGGACATAAATCCTGGTGACATACCAGAAAAATATAATCCTACAGGCAGCTATGTGAAGTATTTTACAGTGCCGGATAATATGAAAAAAGGCCCAGTATATATTTCTTTTCAGGGTGTTGAGTCAGGCTTTGCTCTCTGGCTTAATGGACACTATGTAGGCTACAGCGAGGATTCATTTACTCCAGCGGAATTTGATTTGACCAAATACATTGTAGATGGAGTTAATAAGCTGGCTGTTCAGGTGTATAAATACACTGCAGGAAGCTGGTGCGAGGACCAGGATTTCTTTAGATTTTCTGGTATCTTTAGAGAAGTCTACCTGTATACAGTGCCAGCAACCCATATCCGTGACATATATATCCACACCCAGCTTGATGACGATTACAAGGATGCAGTACTTGCTATCGATATGGATATCACAACAGAGGGCTTAATTCAAATAGTTCTTTCTGATGACGAGACTGACATTTTAAATAAAATGGACTTGGTCAAGGGTCATAACACCATGACAATGAATGTGCGCAGCCCTAAGCTTTGGTCTGCAGAGCATCCAAATCTCTATGATTTAAAGATTACTGTACATGGAGAAAATGGACGAATCAGTGAGATTATCAAGGAAAAAGTGGGCTTTAGACGCTTTGAAATGATAGACAATATGATGCATATCAATGGCAAGCGTATTGTATTTAAGGGCGTAAACAGACATGAATTTTCATCTAATAAGGGCCGAGCAATAGGACTTGACGAGATCTTACAGGATATTATTACCTGCAAGCAGAATAATATCAACGCGATTCGTTGCTGTCATTATCCTAATCAGACCGTATTCTATCGCCTCTGCGATATATATGGTATTTATGTTATTGATGAGACTAACTTGGAGACCCATGGTACCTGGCAGCAGCCTGGTTTTGCCAGAGTTGAGGACAGGATAGTCTATGCAGTGCCTGGAGACAGACCTGAATATAAGGAAAATGTATTGGATCGAGCTCACAATATGTTTGAGCGTGATAAGAATCATCCTAGTATTCTTATTTGGTCATGCGGTAATGAGAGCTTTGGCGGCAGCAACCTGCAGGCTATGCATGATGCCTTCCACCAGTGGGATGACAGCCGATTAGTGCACTATGAGGGCTTGTACAATGACAGGCGTTTCCCAGCCACATCAGATATGGAAAGCACCATGTATGCACCGGTGACCGAGATAAAAGAGTGGTTATCCACACATAAGGATAAGCCATATATTAACTGTGAATATATGCATGCTATGGGTAATTCCCTAGGTGCAATGGACAAGTATACAGAGCTTGCTTATGAGGAGCCTTTGTTCCAGGGCGGTTTTATCTGGGACTATATTGACCAGGCTATAACTACTCGAGATAGATATGGAGTGGAGTTCGAGGGCTACGGCGGCGATTTTGACGATAGGCCAAATGACGGTAGCTTCTCTGGTGATGGTATTTGCTACAGTAAGGACCGCAAGCCTTCTCCTAAGATGCAGGAGGTAAAGTACGACTACCAGAACATTATGGTTAAGCTTTCAGATGGCAAGGCTCACATAGTTAACAGAAACCTTTTTACCAACACAAATGAGTACGATGCTATTCTTACAGTTAAGGATCAGTCCCTTACTATATTTGAAAATAAGCTTTCAATAGATTGTCCTCCTCTTTCTGAGACAGATGTTGAGCTTGGTATTGAGCTTCCTACTGAGGGAGAGTATGTAATTACACTTTCTTTTGTACTTAAGGAGGATACTATTTGGGCAAAGGCTGGCCATGAAGTAGCATATGGTCAAGAGCTTGTAGGTCAGTTTGCATATAAAAAAGGCCAGAAGCAGACTCTTAAAATGGTAAAGGGCTTTTACAATATAGGTATTAAGGGTGATGACTTTGAAATTTATTTTTCAATGCAGCAGATGGGTCTGGCATCATATAAATACCATGGCAAGGAAATGCTGAAAAAGATGGTGCGCCCTAACTTCTGGAGAGCAATGACCGAAAATGATATGGCTAATCAGTTGCCTATGAGAGCAGGTCAGTGGAAGTTGGCTTCCAAGTATTTGTGGCTCAATCACCTGGATAATGGTCAGTTTGGCAAGGCTGAGGTAAAGGAAAATGAAGACAGCATAGAGGTAGGATTTACCTATTATCTTGCAACCAAGCCACTTAGCACATGCCATGTCACATATACAGTACATAATGATGGCATGATAGGGGTAGATTTGAATTTACCTAAATCTGCAGAGATAGGTGAACTGCCAGAGCTTTCAATGATGCTTACTATGGATGCTGATTATGACCACTTGGAGTGGTATGGTAAGGGCCCAGAGGAGACCTACAATGATCGCGCTCATGCCAAGATAGGCGTCTACAGCAATAAGGTAGCTGATAATATGGCCAAATATCTGGTGCCTCAGGAATGTGGCAATAAGCAGGAGGTTCGTTATGCCAAGGTGACAAAAGATACCGGTGAGGGTATACTTTTTATCACAAATGGATTAGGTGTATCAGCTCTTCCATATACACCGCATGAGATTGAGGAAGCCATGCATCATACTGAGCTGCCTCCAGTACATTATACTTACGTGCGTGTAGGACAGCAGATGGGTGTTGCTGGTGATAATACCTGGGGAGCCAAGACTCACCCAGAGTATATGCTAGATAATAGCCAGGATATGCATATTTCCTTTAGTTTTAAGGGTATTTAGGGTATAATAAAGGCCGGAGTTTTTGCTCCGGCTTTTTGTATCATATTATGGTGAAAGGTGTATTTTGGTTATGACAGATTCGGGAAAAGTATTTATTGAAGAGTTTGTAAAAGGTAAGGAAACTGCAGGTCATAAGGCCCTACGTATAGGAGCTATTGTGGGTATACCTGTGACAGCTATTTTTGCAATAATGGGCATTTTTACAATTATTGCGATTATTTTATGTATAGCATGTATTATCATTAGCTTTATAATGTCAGGTAGTGGCAATATTGAGTATGAGTATTCTTATACTACAGGCAATGGCTCGTTGGATATAGCAAAAATTATTAATGACAATAAGCGTAAGGCTATTATCAGCGTTGACCCTACAGATATTCGTCAGGTGGCTGCTGAGGGCACTAATGAGTACTTGAAGTATGATCATGTAGAGCTGAAGGAATTTGACTGCAGCGCTGTCAACGAGGGTCACAAAAAATATGTACTTATTGGTCACGATAATAAGAAGGGAGAGGATTATAAGATATTCTTTAATCCTTCAGAGGAGCTTATTGAGGCCATGAAAAAGTATAATAAGCGAGAGATATTTGATTAATAGGAGGTACTTATGAACCAGCAGGAGCTGAAAGCATTATTTGAGAAGACTTTTGGAGAGGGTGGAGACATTCGCAGCTATTTTTCACCAGGACGTGTTAATCTCATTGGCGAGCATACAGATTACAATGGCGGCCATGTTTTTCCATGTGCTCTTACAATCGGTACATATGCTGTTGCAAGAAAAAGAGATGACAGAACAATCAAGCTTTACTCTGCAAACATTGAGAAGTATGGTGTTATAGAGAGCTCTCTTGATGATTTGACAAATAAGGATGAGTACAATTGGGCTAATTATCCACTTGGAGTAGTATGGGCTTTTGGTGAAAAGGAAGGCATTAGGCTTGACTCTGGTTTTGAGATGGTTATTTGGGGCAACATTCCAAATGGCTCTGGCCTTTCATCATCTGCTTCTCTTGAGGTGTTGACAGGCACTGTTGTTACTGATTTATTTGGTATCGACAAGTCTATGACAGAGCTGGCTTTAATTGGTCAGTATTCAGAGAACAATTTCAATGGTTGCAATTGCGGTATCATGGATCAGTTTGCAGTTGCCATGGGTAAAAAGGACTGTGCTATTTTCCTTGACTGTGCAGATCTTTCTTATCAGTACGCTACTGTTAAGCTTCCTACAGCTAAAATTGTTATTACAAACAGCAAGGTAAAGCACTCTCTTGTTGATTCAGCTTACAATGATAGAAGAAATGAGTCAGCACAGGCTCTTGCAGATCTGCAGACAGTATGTGGTATCTCTAGTCTTGGCGAGTTGACAGATGAAGAGTTCGAGAAGTATGGCTCAGCTATTAAGGACGAGATATGCTATAAGAGAGCAAAGCATGCAGTAGCTGAAAATCAGCGCACTATCAAGGCTGTAGAGGCTCTTAATAATAACGATATTGCTACATTTGGCAAGCTTATGAATGCTTCTCATGTATCACTTCGTGATGATTATGAGGTATCATGCGAGGAGGTTGATTTCCTTGTAGAGACAGAATGGAGCGTACCAGGTGTTATAGGCGCCCGTATTACAGGCGGCGGCTTTGGTGGCTGTACAGTTGCTATTGTAGAAAATGATGCAGTAGATAACTTCAAGGAGACTGTAGGTAAGGCCTACAAGGAGAAGTATGATCTTGATGCAGAGTTTTATGTAGTAAGCATAGGTGACGGAGCAGGTCGTATTGCCTAAGTTGTAAAAGGTCACTTACCAAAGGTTTTGGTAAGTTACTATTGAAGTAAATAAGAGAAAAATTAAGACCCGGCAGGTTGAAGAAAATCAATCTGTCGGGTCTATTTTCGTTAGACGATCCGTTATGATGCGTAGGAATTCGCAGATGTATATTTGGGATAAAGCAGATATAAATCCAGCATGCAAGACTCACAAGCAAGTCTTGATATAGTTACAACTCTGCCTTTATTTTGTGACTCAATGATTTTAGATATTCATAGAGCATAAGAGAAATCTTGATGGTGATGGCGTCAGAAAATTTCCTTGGGTCAAGGCCTGTTTGTTCTTTGAACTTGTCCAATCGATAAATAAGGGTATTTCTGTGGACAAAAAGGGCTCGTGATGTTTCGGCTAGTGAAAGGTCACAATCAAAAAAAGCCGACAAGGTATTGAGAGTTTCTTCATCTAAGGAAGAAAGCATAGAAACCGGGATATAATTATCCAGATATGCAGTACACTCTGCAATTGGAACATTGTATAAAAGCCTGCCCAGACCTAGCTCTGGAAAATAGTAAAGCCTCTCTGCACTAAGGAAAATCTCACCTATATTCATGGACATAAGAGTGGATTTGTAAGTAGTCTGCAGCCCCTTAAAGCTGTGACAAGGCTTATCGTAGGCCAGCTTGTAGGCAGTATAGGTTTCTGTTTCCAGCATATCCTGAAGCTGCGAGGCATAGTCATTTACTTCTTCATCTGTAGGAATCTCGTCGAAACATACAAGCACTAAAATGTGATTACTGTCAATCTCTACAACAGTATCTGAAGAGTTGATGAGAAGACTTTTTATTAAAGATAAGGTCTCTTTTGTATACTCAGTGGCACTTTTTAAATAAAAGAGCTGGTATATGCCGGCCTCATTGTAGTGGTATCGATGCAGCATTGGAGAAGCATCAGCGTAGCTTGTCTCACCAGATAAATAGCTTTTGAGAAAGTTGATTTTAGTATCTGCTGAGTTGAAGTGTGTAAGTATCTCTGAAAGCTTGTCTAAGGTGGCATCATCTGAAAGTGATGAGTCCTTTATTTCAAAATCTATGCCGCAGGCCTTAGACAGCTGAGATAAAAGCTTTTCTTTTTTTTCATTAAATTCCATAAAAAATAGGGTTATCCTTTCTTTGGATAACCCTAATTCTAAATCAATATTGATTAGTTGGCAATTGTAAGCTCTGTATCCTTATCAAAGAAGTGTGCCTTCTCCATGTCGAATGCGAACTTAACTGTGTCGCCGCCTCTTGCTGTTGTGCTTGGATGAACTCTTGCTGTGAGCTGAGTTCCAGCATAATCGAAGTATAAGTAAACTTCAGCACCAAGAAGCTCGTATACAGAAATAGTAGCCTCGATGATAGAAGTATCTGTTGTGGTACCAAGAGCTGCATCGTGGATGTTCTCTGGACGAATACCAAGAGTAACAACCTTACCAGCATATCCAGCTTCCTTAAGAGTAGAAGCCTTTGAAGCAGGAACATTGAGTGTAGTACCGGCAACATCGATTGTAGTACAATCTGCTGAAAGTGTACCATCGATGAAGTTCATCTGTGGAGAACCGATGAATCCAGCAACGAAGAGGTTGCATGGCTTAGAATAAAGGTTCTCAGGAGTGTCGATCTGCTGAACAACACCATCCTTCATAACTACGATACGAGTACCAAGAGTCATAGCCTCTGTCTGGTCATGTGTAACGTAAATCATTGTAGCGCCAAGTGAATCATGGAGCTTAGAAATCTCAGTTCTCATCTGAACACGAAGCTTTGCATCAAGGTTTGAAAGAGGCTCATCCATAAGGAATACCTTAGGGTTACGAACGATTGCACGACCCATGGCAACACGCTGTCTCTGACCACCTGAAAGAGCCTTTGGCTTGCGATCAAGGAGTGACTCAAGATCAAGAATACGAGCAGCCTCGCGAACCTTCTTGTCGATCTCGTCCTTTGGTACCTTGCGGAGCTTAAGACCAAATGCCATGTTGTCATAAACTGTCATGTGTGGATACAGAGCGTAGTTCTGGAATACCATTGCGATATCTCTGTCCTTAGGCTCTACATCGTTCATGCGAGTGCCATCAATGATAAGGTCACCAGAAGAAATCTCCTCAAGACCAGCGATCATACGAAGTGTTGTTGATTTACCGCAACCAGAAGGTCCAACGAAGATGATGAACTCCTGATCTTTGATGTCAAGATTGAAATCCTTAACAGCCTGGAAGCCATTTGGATAAACTTTGTTAATGTTGTGAAGTTGAATGTCTGCCATTATAATTACCCTCTCTTTAATATATTTGAGCTTACGCCCTTAACTGTCATTTATTATATATAGCTTTTTATAATAAGCCTATGTTTAAAATGACAAAAAAAGTAAAGTATTATGGTCATTTTAACTTAAAAGGAAAAAACTTTAGAAAATAAAGAATTGGCAGGGCCCAAGTACCAAATCACATTTATTTTTCAATAAAAAACCATATGATGACAATGGAATAAAATAAGGTTATAATCAATAGTTACAAGACGAGAATCTAAAGAGGTAAATATGGATCAGATTAAATATAAAGGCAAGCTGAAAAGCTTTCTGAGATTACCTATATACATGACGGTTATTTCAGTGATTACCTGTATAGTTATGTGGTTTGTTTCTACCAGGTATTGCAGTATTTTAGCAGGTATCACCCTAGTGTATCTGCTGGTGACTGTCATAGTCTACAAGCTTAATATGAAAAGCTTTGAGGACACTCTTGTGGATTTTGCCATACACTATGGCACTGTTCAAAAAGAGCTTCTCAAAAATTTCAGAGTGCCTTATGTCCTTTTGGATAACAATGGCAAGATTATGTGGATGAATGGGGCATTCTCGGCAGTAGTTGAGAAAAAGTCTTCATATAATAAGTCTATTACTTCACTTTTCCCAGAGATTACCAGGGAAAGTATAGTAAAGGCCAAGGAAGACTGCTTTGATATGCACATTATATTCAAGGAGCACAGGTACAGAGCCTGCCTGCAGCGTATGGAGCTGCCAGAGGTTTTGCCAGGAACAGAGATTGTGTCAGAGGCTGATGAGGTACAGGAAAGTCTGGTAGCCCTTCTTTTATATGATGAGACAGATTATCTGGCTACAAAAGCCAAGCTGACTGACCAGCAAATGGTTGTCGCTCTCTTATATGTAGATAATTACGATGAAGTCTTTGACCAGGTAGAAAATGCCAAGCGGTCCATGCTTCTTGCTCTTCTAGACAGGAAAATCAACAAGTACTTCAATTCCTCAAATGCTATTGTGCGCCGTCTTGAAAAGGATAAGTACATTGTCATATTCCAGCACCAGTATTTGAAGGCAATGGAGGATGATAATTTTTCTATTGTTGATGAAATCAAGTCAGTTAAGCTAGGCAATGAGAGGGATATCACTATAAGCCTTGGTATAGGTTTGGGCAGTGAAAATTATACCGAAAATGCTCAGTATGCCCATGTTGCTATTGATTTGGCCTTGGCAAGAGGTGGTTGCCAGGTAGTTGTGAAAAAGGGCCGCGAAGTATCATATTATGGAGCCTATGGTAAGGAAGTGGAGCGTAACACCCGCGTAAAGGCCAGAGTAAAGGCTCAGGCTCTCCGTGAGCTTATGGAGACACGAGACAGAATTATCGTTATGGGACATACCCTTTCGGATGCAGACTGTTTGGGCGCTGAGGTAGGTGTATTTTGTGCAGGTCGAGAGCTTGGCAAGCCGGTAAATATCGTGCTAGACACCATCAGCAGTTCTATGAGGCCGGTAGTAGAGAGCTTTACCAGTAAGGAAGAGTACCCGGATGATATGTTTATCTCTTCTGAAAGAGCCCTTAATCTATGCACAGACAATACCTTGGTCATGGTAGTAGACACCAACAGGCCAAGCATAGTTGAGTGCCCGGGATTGTTGTACCGCAACAGAAATATAGTAGTTTTTGACCACCACAGGCAGGTGGAAGAGGTTATTGAGTCTCCTATTTTGTCTTATATAGAGCCTTATGCTTCCTCAGCCAGTGAGATGATTGCAGAGGTCTTGCAGTATTTTACTGAAAAAATTACTATCAATCCTACTGAAGCTGACTGTATATATGCAGGTATTCTCATAGACACCAACAATTTTATGACCAAGACTGGTGTCCGTACCTTTGAGGCGGCAGCTTTCTTGAGACGTAATGGCGCAGAGGTTACTCGTGTCAGAAAGATGCTTCGTGAAAACATGGAGACCTACAAGGCAAGAGCCGAGGTTGTTCGCAAGGCCGTTACCTATAAGGGAGTTTTTGCTATATCCCAATGTGATTCTGATGAGCAGATAGAGTCTCCAACTATAGTGGGAGCTCAGGCAGCCAATGAGCTGCTCAATATAGTTGGTATTAAGGCATCATTTGTTCTTACCAAGTTTAAGGACAAGATATACATTTCCTCTCGTTCTATTGACGAGATAGATGTGCAAAAGATTATGACTCGTCTTGGAGGTGGTGGCCATCTTAATATGGCAGGAGCCCAAGTGGCTGACAGCACTATCGAAGAAGTCAGAAAGCAATTAGAAGAGATAATAGATCAGATGATAGAAGAAGGAGCAATTAAGATATGAAAGTAATATTACTTGCAGATGTTAAGACACTTGGAAAAAAGGGCGATGTAGTTGAGGTTAACGAAGGCTATGCCCGCAATATGCTTTTTAAGAAAAAATTGGGCAAGGAGGCTACTGCAGCCAATCTCAATGACTTAAAGCTTCACAATAAGAATGAGGAAAAGGTAGCTCAGGAAAATTATGAGGCTGCCCAGGCATTTGCCAAGGAAATCGAGGAGTGGAAGGTAGAGACCAGTATCAAGACCGGTGAGGGTGGACGTACATTTGGTTCAGTATCTACAAAGGAAATAGCTGAGGCTGCCAAAAAGCAGTATGGCAAGGATATTGATAAGAAAAAGATTGTATTGGAGGATCCAATAAGAGCTCTTGGTACTTATGAGGTCAAGGTAAAATTGCATCCAAAGGTAACAGCGACACTTAGGGTACACGTATCAGAGTCATCAAAGTAAAGGTAGCCAATGGAAGACGTTATTAAAAGACAAATGCCCCATTCCTTAGAGGCAGAGCAGTCCGTAATTGGTTCCATGATTGTAGACAGAGATGCCATAATGACATGCTCTGAGATTCTTAGTAAGGACGATTTTTACAATCAGCAATATGGCATCTTATTTGAGTCCATAGTGGAGCTTTATACAGCAGGCAAGCCTGTAGATGAGATAACATTACAGGATAAGCTAAGGGAAAAGGGTGTTGCCCCGGAAGTAGCATCAATTGAATATATACAGGATTTGGCTATCAGTGTACCTACTACTTATAATGTTAAGTCCTATGCTAATATAGTTAAAGATAAGTCTGTACTTCGCAGCATAATCAGGGTCAATCAAAACATAGAAAACATGTGCTTTGAAGGCACTGAGGATATGGAGACTATTCTCAATCGTACTGAAAAGGACATTTTTTCTTTGGTACAAAATAGAGGTGAGACAGACTATGTGCCTATCAGTAAGATAGTTATGGAGGCTATCAACCAGATAGAGGAGACATCCAAGCAAAAGGGCGTGGTAACAGGTATTCCTACTGGCTTTATAGATTTGGATTACCAGCTGTCTGGTTTCCATGGCTCTGAGCTTATACTTATTGCAGCTCGTCCTGCCATGGGTAAAACAGCCTTTGTCCTCAATATTGCTCAATACATTACCATTCATGAGGGTATGTGTGCTGCAGTATTTTCTCTCGAAATGTCAGCGGGACAGTTGGTTAATCGTCTCTTTGCCTTGGAGGCTCAGGTAGACGCACAGAAGCTGCGTACAGGTAATCTGCAGGAGGCGGATTGGGAGCGACTGATAGAGGGTGCCGGTAAAGTAGGTACCTCAAAGCTAATTATTGATGATACACCAGGTATTACCGTCAATCAGCTGCGGTCAAAGTGTCGTAAGTACAAGATGGAAAATGATTTGGCCATAGTTATAATCGACTATTTACAGCTTATGACAGGTAACGGTGGCAGAGGTGAGTCTCGTCAGCAGGAGATAAGTGATATTTCACGTTCTCTCAAGCTTTTGGCAAGAGAGCTTAATGTACCGGTTATAGCCTTATCACAGCTGTCCCGAGCAGTAGAGCAGCGTCCAGATCATAGACCAATGCTTTCTGACTTGCGTGAGTCAGGAGCCATCGAGCAGGATGCCGATGTGGTTATGTTTATATACCGAGATGATTATTATAATCATGACACAGATAAAAAGAATGTATCTGAGATAATTGTTGCTAAGCAGCGAAGCGGTCCTATTGGCACAGTGGAGCTTGCATGGCTGCCTGAATACACCAGGTTTGCCAATTACAACAGGAATCACAGATCTGAAGAAGGATAGATATAAGAAAAGCAGGCAGCTATTAGTTGCCTGCTTTTTATTTATTTGCACAAAAAAAAAAGGACTGCCATAAGGCAGTCCCTAAAATACTTATCTTGTAAGTATTAGCCCTGAGCGATAGCGCCTGTTGGGCAAACACCAGCACATGTACCACAATCAACACAAGCTGAAGCATCGATGTTGAACTGTGAATCTCCCTGTGAGATAGCTCCTACTGGGCACTCGCCCTCGCATGTACCACATGAAACGCATGAATCAGAAATAACGTATGCCATAATGTAAATCCTCCTTAAAAATAATCACTTAATGAAAAATTATTATCAATAACTTTCGTTGAAATGATAATACTACCAAATTGTGTCTAAAGCAAGTACATTTATGTATTTTAATTAAAACAAGGAAATACAAGGCTTACGGGGGTTTGTTAAAAAAATCACAGGTTAGAAGAGGCTAACAATGGTTAAATTGTATAAACAATTGAATGAGCCCATAAAGGCTGTAGATACTCATTGCCAAAAGGATTGTCTCGTGTTATTATGCTTAAGTCAAATAAAGAAAGGAAGGTACGTACAATGGCAAGAGTTACTAAGGCTACTATGATTGGCGAGCTTCTTCAGATTGACTCTGAGGTAGCACCTATCTTACTTAATATCGGCATGCACTGTCTTGGATGCCCATCTTCTCAGATGGAGACTATCGAGGAGGCAGCAATGGTACACGGTATCGATGCTGATGATCTTGTTGAGGAAATCAATACATTCCTCGATTCAAAGGCTTAATTATAAGTTAAGTGACCAGTCCCTCGGGACTGGTCTTTTTTTGTGGGGAGTTTCATGTGCAGGTATTGACTTAAACAAAAAAAGAGCAGCCGAAGCTGCTCTAAAACAAATCCTATACCTGTGCCAGAGACTGCAAAGCGGTACCTGAAATAATGGTATTATAGTGCTCAGCCATGTATTGGTCCTGGCCAACAACATAATTGAGCTGATCACCATACTCTGCAATGATATTGCAGACCTTGTTGTATACCTCTGGGCTGTCAGAGGACTTTGATACAACAAGTAGATAATTGCCGTCAGAAGGACTCTTGTAAAGGGAGTTCTTGCCGTGATAAAAGCACTCTAACATATGAGCAAGACTGATAATATCATCCATGTTGTCAAAGGCAAACATCTTGGTGATATCTACAGGAAGTCCTGCAGCTGCCGCCTTTTCAGGGGACTCACGAAGGAGCTCTTTTGTCTTGTCCAAAAGAGAATTGAATGCGCTGAGGATATCATCTGCAGCAATGTTATTGAAAGGCTTTGCAGAAGATGACTCAGTGTAATCGTCATCGAAATCTTCGTCATCGTCATTGTCTGTAAAACGAGAAAAGCGGGAATCCAGCTCATCTGGATTTTCTACTTTTGTAACAAGAAGGACAACTGACTCAGATGGAAGTGGTATAGCTTCTATCATAAGCGGAATATCTTCGGCCTCAAAACCATATTGGTAGGAAGCCTGTTCCATTAATTCTCTAAATAAATCTCTGGCCTTAACTGAGCCATAGGCTAATTCAGAAAGCTTGATATGACGGCTGACTAAATCTTCCCTTGTAAGAGTGCATCGGATTTGGTTTTCGTTAATCTTTTCGATTTTCATATTAATCACCTCACTTTGATGCAAGCATAATACTATTTGCTTAAAGGCATTATATATAAAAGGTTCAGTAAAGTAAAGGCGATAGCCGGGAAAAGGTTGGGCTGATTTTCTTAAAAAATTATTAAGAGTCATTACAAAAAAATAAAAAAATTAAAATTAGGGCTTGCATTATAATGAAAACCATGCTATAAACTATACCCGAGGTGCTTACTTCCACAGGGAAGGAGCTGATGCACATGATACCATACGGTATTGAAGACAAGTACTTAGTCATTAAGACACTGCATCAATCAGCAGCTGCTGCAGTACTACTTGTCAGGCACAAGCAGATAGGAGAGCTCAGGGTTCTTAAGGTCATTCAAGCCGACCAACCTGAGTCATCACAGATTCTATCAGAAGCAAATCTTTTATCAGGCATTAATTCGCCTGGAATACCCACCATTTACGATGTAGTTTCTACTACAGATTATGTTTATTTAATTGAAGAATATGTAGAGGGAATTTCTCTGCAGGAATTGATATTTGAAAAAGCTCAGATAGAAAAATCAAAACTTCTTAGTATTTTTATTGATCTATGCAAAATACTTGAAGAGCTACATGGTGCAAGACCAGATCCAATAATATATAGGGATTTGAAGCCAGAGCATATCATTATACAAAATGATAAAGTGAGGCTTATCGATTTTGGAATATCTATAAGAAAATCTGAATGCCATTTAGCTGCTTCGCTAGGTACTCTAGGATATGCTGCTCCAGAGCAGCTAAGGGGAGAGCCAGTAGATGAACGTAGTGATATATATAGCTTAGGAAAAATAATAAATGAAGCATTTTTAACATTGGTTCCAGAAGAGGATTACAAAGTAAAATTAATAATTGAAAAGGCTACAGCAGAACAAGTGGACCAAAGAGCAAGTAGTGTAAAGGTTTTACGAGAGCAGCTAGAGGCCATATCAAATGAATTAACTATTAATAATAAAGGAAAGAAGCATCTCAAGAAGAACATTGCAGTAATTTCAGCAAGTAATGCCTGCGGAGCCACATTTATTTCAGTGGCACTAACCCAGTATTTGAACAAAAATAAAATAAAAGCATATTACCGGGACATGACAGGCTGCCGGACGACGGAGATTTTGACTGAAACATTGAAAGGAAACCGAATAAAGGAAGGTGTTTTATACCACAACGATTTTGCGGCAATTATGGATTACGGTCCAGCTGTAGAAAAATACAAGCCTCCTGAAGGAATCCAGATAATGGATATGGGTTTGACGGACAAGATGCCGGATGCAGATTTGACAGTATTTGTAGTAAGCGCCAGTCCCTGGAAGGAATATAAGCTTCCAAACTGGATAAAGGATAAGAGAGTAATAGTGATAAATAATTTATCAAATAAACTGTCAACGATTGAAATGGCAACAAGCCTGAAAAAGCCTGTATACATGTATCCAATGGTAAGTCGAGGATTTTTAGTCTCAAAGGACGAAACCAAATTATTCAATGTTCTGATGAAAAAATATCATATTCAATAAGAAGAAATTTATGAGGATATTTAAAAAGGAAGAAAAAACAATAATAGGAATATGCGGTGTGAATAGGGGCGTTGGAGCAATGCATACAGCTCTTACCATGGCAAATTACCTTCGGTCAAAGAAAAAGAGACCAGTTATTTTTATCGAGCTATCAGAAAAAAGTCGAATATATGAAATGGTCTGCGAAAATAAAATGAAGGTGGAAGCAAGTGTCGGGTATGGATATATGGGTGTTAAATATATTGTGTCCTCGTCAATTAATGAAGCCATGAGCACAATAAGATCAACTCATGATAATGTCATTGTTTTAATCGAAAACCTGGATAAAAGCACTGCAAAGGTATGGAATGTGTGTCACAAAAAGATGGTGATAGGTTCCATGAAGCCTTGGAATAAGCAGGATTACGTAGGATTTATCAGAGAAAAAATTATTAAAGAATACGACATGAGACAAATAAGTTTTTACGGGAATAGCTTATTAAAAAAGGAAACACGAGATTTTAATAAAATGTATGAGTGCCAAATCAAGGCAATTCCTTATATTGAAGATCCATTTTCTCTATCCGAAAAAGATTTCAAGCGCATTGAAAGTATATTTTGACTGTTTTTTACTGGGTGAAGAAATTAATCCTATCCCCATTAGAAAACTGGCGTTTAAAGACAAATTTAAGCAGCTGCGAGAAAGGAGTCATTCTTAATAAAAATGCAAATGAGAGTCAATATCGTCATGACTCCAGAAAAAGACAAATAAAATAAACGAATATTTATAGAAAAACACTTAAAGGAGACAGAAAAAACTGTCTCCTTTTTTTACTATCAATGGAAAAGTTAGACAGGGTTTGTTATACTTTTGATAGGTTTATCTCAGAAGGTAGATGTATAGGTCTGCTAAGGCAGACTTGAATATAGTATTTTATACATGCGAGCAAATCTTGAGGCTGAGATATCTGACTTTTGACCTGTTATGGATGAGAAGGGAGAACTTCAGGTGGCAAAACGAAGAAGACGTAAGAGAAGAATAATCCCAAGAGGATATATTTATATAGGTGTGGGAATAATCCTTTTAATGGTTATTGTACTGGGAATATATTGGGCAGTAAAGTATTCGCCAACCAGTGAACACATGGAGCTTTCCGATTACTTTTCCACAAGCTATGAAAATGAAGCAGCTGTGGTATTTAACAATGAGTATTATAAAGCTGGTGACGATGCAGGACATCCATACGCTATATATGATGGCAGCAATGTCTATATAGAGCTGGGATTTATGAAGGAGCACATGGATGACGGCTACGTATATGACAGCTCGGAGATAACTCTCAGATATGCTACAGATGCAGAGGTATATACAGCCACAGTTGGCGCAGCATCATATCTTATCGATAAGCAGTCTTATGACTTGGGCTTTAATGCTGTGATGGTACAGGATGACAGTGTGTATATTGCAGCAGAATATGCCAAGCTCTTGACAGATTTTGAATACAATTATTACAGCGACCCAGGCCGTGTATTTATTCAGACAGCAGGCTATAGCACCCAGGTGGCTTCAGCTACTGGAAAGTCTCAGATTCGCAATCTTAATGGACCAAAGAGTCCTATACTTGAGGATGTAGAAAAAGGCGAGCAGATATATGTTATCCGCGATACAGGCAAGTGGAGCTTTGTAGTATCAGCCAAGGGCGTCATGGGTTACATGCGCAATAACAAGATAGGCGATACCTCTGATTATACAGCAGAGGCGACCCTTGCAGAGCGCACCTATAATCACTTGAGTCTTGGCAAGACAGTATCAATGGGCTGGCATCAGGTGACAGCAAAGGCGGCCAATGCTGATATAGCCAATGTACTGGCTGAGGCTGGCAATATCAATGTTATTTCACCTACATGGTTTTATTTGAATAATAATAAGGGCGGCATTGAGAATCTGGCTTCTTCAGATTACGTGACCTATTGTCATAATAATGGCATACAAGTGTGGGGGCTTGTAAGTAATCTTGAGGATACTTCAATCGACACCACTACAGTACTTAATTCTACTAGTGCCAGAGATAATCTGGTAAACAACCTTATTGCGGCAGCTATTACTTATGGATTGGATGGCATTAATATAGACATAGAGCAGCTTCAATCTGCAGCAGCAGATGGTTATATACAGTTTATCAAGGAGCTGTCAATAAAGTGTGAGAAAAATGACATAATTCTCTCTGTGGATAACTATGTACCAGATGCATCCAATGGCATCTATAATAGAAAGGTCCAAGGAAATTATGCTGATTATGTGGTTATCATGGGTTATGATGAGCACTATGCCACAAGTGCGGAAGCAGGCTCTGTGGCATCTATCGGCTGGGTAGAGGAAGGTGTATCTGCTACCCTAGAAAGTGTAGATGCTTCTCAGGTTATTTTAGGTATGCCTTTTTATTGCAGAGTGTGGAAGGAAGCAGAAGACGGCAGTTTAAGTAGTGAAATATATGGCTTAAGCGGTATTCAGTCATATCTGGCTAATAATGGAATTGTACCTACATGGAGCGATGAATACGGTCAGTATTATGGAGAAAAGATATCTGGCAACGACACATATAAGGTGTGGGTCGAAGATGAAAATTCTCTAGAGCTTAAGCTTAAGCTTATAGGCCAGTATAATTTGGCTGGAGCAGCATATTGGAAGCTTGGCATGGGTAATACTGCTGCATGGAATACCATTGCCAAGTATATGTAAAAGAAGATAAATATGATTACTAAAGTATACGATGTTACAGAGGCTGCTTACGATAAAGCAGCAATAAAAGAAGCCGCGGATATTTTAAAAAAAGGTGGTCTGGTGGCATTTCCTACTGAGACGGTATATGGCTTAGGAGGAGACGCCTGTGATAAGGAAGCCTCCCGCAAGATATATGCAGCCAAGGGCCGTCCGTCGGACAATCCCCTCATAGTGCATATAGCGGATTTTTCTCAGCTGGAATACATTGCTGCAGATTTACCTGCTACAGCTAAAATGCTTTCGGATGCATTTTGGCCAGGTCCTCTCACCATGGTGGTGAGGAAAAATAATGTGGTGCCATATGAGACTACAGGTGGCCTTGATACAGTAGCAGTCAGGATGCCATCTCATCCTATAGCCCTGGATTTGATTCGCACAAGCGGCTGTATGATAGCGGCCCCAAGTGCTAATACCAGTGGCAGGCCAAGTCCGACCAAGGCATCCCATGTATATGAGGATTTGTCAGGCAAGATAGAAGCTATCTTGGATGGAGGCCCTGTGGACATAGGATTGGAGTCCACCATAGTAGACCTTACAGAGGATATAGTTACTATTCTTAGGCCAGGCTATATCAATCAGGCCATGCTTGAGGAAGTAGTGGGTCAGGTCCAGATAGACCCTGGTATTGTCTATAGCGACAAGGGCACCACCGGGGGTGCTAAGCCCAAGGCACCTGGCATGAGATATAAGCATTATGCGCCAAAGGGGGATCTTACCATAGTAAATGGCAAGGAAGCTGCAGTGGTTACTACCATAGAAAAGCTGTCTGGGGAGGCAGCACATAAGGGGCAAAAGGTAGGAGTTATAGCCACAGGGGCTACAGCAGACAAGTACTCAGCTGATCATGTGCTTGTTATTGGTGATAGGGCAGATGAAAAAAGCATAGCCCACAATTTATACGACATCCTTCGCCAGTTTGATGAGCTGGGGGTTGATGTGATATATTCAGAGAGCTTTGCCACACCTAATATGGGGCAGGCTATTATGAACAGATTGCTTAAGGCAGCAGGGCAGAAGACAATAGAAGTATAGCAAGGGTTTTACATGAAAAATATTAACAGAATTATTTTTGCAGCAGGAAGCGGAACGACTCGGGCACCAATGGCTACAGCCATATTTTTGGCGACACCAAGAAAACGCCAGTTTGTTGCAGAGGCCAGGGGGCTGGTAGTACAGTTTCCAGAGCCACTTAATCAAAAAGCAGAGGCAGTTCTTATAAGCAAGGGCCTGGAGCTGAAGGACTATCAGTCAAAGCAGCTGATGGAATCAGACTTTACGGAAGGGACTCTGGTGATTACCATGGAGGAGGCCCAGCGTCAGCGAATACTTGCTGATTATGAGAATGCCACAGAGGAAAACACCCGCACTCTCAATGAGCTTGTAGGAGATGAGCTAGAGGTGTTGGATCCATATGGAGCACCTATACAGACATATGGTTTGTGTTATGAGGTGTTAAAGCTTTCTATGGAAAAATTAATGAAGGTATTAGAGGCCTAGGGATTTGTTTTTTTAAGCAGAATACAAAGTCGACGGCGGAGACTTGTGAAAGCGGGTAGGCGATAGGGGATTACCCTAAAATTATATAGGTGGAGGAAAGACCATGAGTGACAAGAGACTGGATTATATTAGCTGGGATGAGTACTTTATGGGGGTTGCAATGCTTTCGGGTATGCGTTCAAAAGACCCAAATACACAGGTGGGAGCCTGCATAGTAAGCCAGGACAACAAAATATTGTCCATGGGCTACAATGGTTTCCCTAATGGATGTTCTGATGATGAATTCCCATGGGCCAGAGTTGGTGACCCATTGGAAAACAAATATTTTTATACAACACACAGCGAGCTCAACGCTATCCTTAATTATAGGGGTGGCACTCTTGAGGGAGCTAAGCTGTATGTCTCACTTTTTCCATGTAATGAATGTGCCAAGGCTATTATTCAGTCGGGCATTAAGACAGTTATATACGACTGTGATAAATATGAAAATACCCCATCAGTTATTGCTTCAAAGCGTATGTTAAAGGCTGCCGGGGTTAGCTTTTATCAGTATGAGCATACTGGACGAAAGATAGAGTTGTCTCTATAAAGGGGAGCTCTTATGGCAAGAAAAAAGTTAAAAAATAAGGGCGAGATAGCAAATGCCTTTATTATGGTGCTGCAGTTTGGAATAGGGATACTGACTCCAATACTGATATGCACATTCTTGGGATATTTTCTCACTAAGCATACAGGCTCTAAGGGCTATGCTGTTGCAGGCATTGTAATTGGCCTGGTTTCAGGGATTAACGGAGGGTACAGATCTCTGAAAAAATACATAAATCCCAAGAATAATTGTAAAAATTATGCAAATAGACTAGAAAAAAATACTAATAAAGATGATAATTAAATGGTTGAAGCGTCTCAATCAGGCGCTTTTGGGGTTGATTCTTGGTATACTGATATATGGGGTATTAGTAGAGCTTATAGGTGTATGGTTTGTAGGGGATAAATTACATTACACTACGGGACTTCTCATAGGTATAGCCTGTGCAGTAGGGATGGCTATTCATATAGCCATGATTATTGAGGAGTCTGTTAGTGGAAGAACTTCCAATTCCAAATTACTTTCCATCAAATCAGTAGCAAGATATTTAATAGTGTGTGTAGTGCTTATTGTCATGGCTTATTTTAAGCTGGGCAATATTTATACGGCACTCATCGGTTTACTTGGGCTCAAGGTCAGTGCATATGCACAGCCTTTGCTAAATAAAGTCTTTTTTAAAGAGAAAAAGGACGAACCAGCAATAAAAATAAAATAAGGAGGTGAAGAAATGTGAATCAGGGGATTTTACTGGCCTCAAATGATACTGTTGACATGATAAAAGGTCTATTTTCCTACACAGTATTTGGACAGGAAGTATGGATTACCACATCTCATGTATGCATTATCATTGTTATGCTTAGCCTGGTTATTTTTTCCATAATAGCCAATCGCAAGCTAAAGCATGCCACGGAAGTTCCTGATACCTTCCAAAGTATTCTAGAGCTCATCGTAGAGCTTCTCGATGGTATGGTGGAAGGCTCAATGGGTAAGCACGCTCCAGTGTTTGCAAATTGGATATGTACCATTTTTGTATTTATTTTCGTATCCAATATTTCTGGTCTGGTAGGACTCAGACCACCAACAGCCGATTACGGCACAACTCTGGCATTGGCACTGATTACCTTTGTTTGCATTCACGTTGTTAAGGTGCGTCACCAGTCAGCCAAGGACATATGGATAGATAAGTGTTCTCCATTGCCACCATGGCTGCCACTGTGGCTCCCTATCAACATTATTTCTGACATAGCGGTTCCTATTTCCATGTCGCTGCGTCTTTTTGCAAACATATTGTCAGGAACAATCATTATGGGTCTAGTGTATGGCCTGCTGGGTAAGTTCGCACTTATATGGCCCGCAGCATTGCATGTCTATTTTGACCTATTCTCAGGTGCGATTCAGACCTATGTATTTTGTATGCTCACTATGACATACATTACCTCATCTTATGGGGACTAAAATTATACTTTGTATTACCAGGAGGAAAAATTTATGAACATTACAGGTGAAGATTTAATTAAAGCTTGCTCAGCAATTGGTGCAGGACTTGCAGTTATCGCAGGTATCGGACCTGGTATTGGCCAGGGTATTGCAGCTGGTCACGGTGCAGCAGCCGTTGGACGTAACCCAGGTGCTCAGGGACAGATCATGTCAACCATGCTTTTAGGTCAGGCCGTTGCCGAGACAACAGGTCTCTATGGTCTTGTTATTGCCCTTCTGTTACTTTTCGTTCAGCCATTATCATAAGAAAAGGCTCAGGACAAGAAAGGAGGGCTAGAAGTTGGAAAGACTTTTTGACTTGGACTTCCAATTGCTCAATGATGCCGTACTTTTAGCCATCGCAGTATTTTTCCTTTTCCTGATTATGTCCAATCTTTTGTTTAATCCAGCCAGAAAGCTGTTAAAGGACAGAAAAGATGGCATAGCCAAGGACCTGTCTGATGCCAGAAAGGATAAGGAAGAAGCTGAAAAGCTAAAGGCAGAATATGAAGGCAAGCTTGCCAATATCAATAAGGAGGCGGAAGTTATTCTTAGTGAGGCAAGAGCGAAGGCCTTGAAAAATGAAAACAAGATAGTTAGTGACGCTAAGGCAGAGGCTGCTGCAATCATAGCCCGTGCTAATGAGGAGGCAGAACTGGAGAAAAAGAGAGTAGCCGACGAGATGAAGCAGGAGATGATACAGGTGGCCGCCCTTATGGCAGGCAAGGTTGTTGCTGCAAATATCGACACTACTATCCAGTCTACTTTGGTGGAGCAGACACTTAAGGAAATGGGTGATGCTACATGGCAAAATTAGTTTCAAACGTGTATGGAGATGCATTGTTTGAGCTATCTGTGGAGCAGAACCGCCTAGACGAATATCTGCAGGAGGCCCAGGTGGTAGTTGAGGTACTTGATACAACACCTGAGTTGTCTCAAATGATGAGTCATCCAAAAATTACAAAAGAAAAGAAGCTTCGGATGCTTGAAATAGCTTTTAAGGGCAATATTACTGATGAGCTATTAGCGCTTATGCTCAAGCTTGTGGAAAAAGGACATGCCAAGGATATGAAAGCTGTGCTTGTATATTTTGCAGACAAGGTATATGAGTACAAAAAAATCGGTAAGGCAACAGTTGTTACTCCTCTTGAGCTAAGTGACAGCGAAAAAAGGGCTGTTGAAGAGAGGCTTCTTGCAACAACTTCATATGTGTCTTTTGACATAACATATGAGTTAGACCCTACACTTATAGGGGGCATGGTAATTCGTATAAAGGACAGGGTTGTGGACAGCTCTGTTAAAACAAAGCTAAATAAGCTGACACAGGAATTATCAAATATTCAATTGAAAGTAGGTGAATGCGCTTCATGAATTTAAAACCAGAAGAGATAAGCTCTGTGATAAAAGAGCAAATGAAACGCTATGCTGCTGATTTGGACGTGTCTGATGTAGGCACTGTTATCCAGGTGGCTGACGGTATAGCGCGTATTCACGGATTAGAGAAGGCTATGCAGGGTGAGCTTTTGGAGTTCCCTGGTCAGGTATATGGCATGGTAATGAACTTGGAGGAGGATAACGTAGGTTGCGTTCTTCTTGGTTCAAATAAAAATATCAACGAGGGCGATACTGTAAAAACTACCGGCAGGGTAGTTGAGGTGCCTGTAGGTGACGCCATGCTGGGCCGTGTAGTTAATGCACTTGGTCAGCCAATTGATGGCAAGGGACCTATTGCAGCTACAGGATACAGACCAATTGAGCGTGTAGCTTCAGGTGTTATTTCACGTAAATCCGTAGATACTCCACTTCAGACAGGTATCAAGGCTATTGATTCCATGATTCCTATCGGCCGTGGACAAAGAGAATTAATCATCGGTGACAGACAGACAGGTAAGACTGCCATCGCCATCGATACAATCATTAACCAAAAGGGACAGGGTGTAAAGTGTATCTATGTAGCCATCGGACAGAAGGCCTCAACAGTTGCATCCTTAGTTAAGACTCTTGAGGAATATGGTGCCATGGCTTGGACTACAGTAGTAGCAGCCACAGCCTCAGAGCTGGCCCCACTTCAGTATATTGCACCATATGCAGGATGTGCTATTGGTGAGGAATGGATGGAAAAGGGGCAGGATGTACTCATTATCTATGACGATTTGAGTAAGCATGCTACAGCATACCGTACACTCTCATTGCTCCTTCGTCGTCCACCAGGACGTGAGGCATATCCTGGAGATGTATTTTATCTTCACTCAAGATTGCTTGAGCGTGCAGCCAGACTTTCTGACAAGCTAGGAGGCGGTTCACTTACTGCTCTTCCTATTATCGAGACTCAGGCAGGCGATGTATCTGCCTATATTCCTACCAATGTAATCTCTATTACAGATGGTCAGATATACTTAGAGACAGAGGCTTTCAATGCCGGCTTTAGACCGGCGGTTAATGCGGGCCTTTCCGTATCCCGTGTAGGTGGTTCTGCTCAGATTAAGGCTATGAAGAAAATTGCGGCTCCTATTCGTGTGGAGCTGGCTCAATATCGCGAGCTGGCAGCCTTTGCCCAGTTTGGATCAGAGCTGGATGCTGATACAGCAGAAAAGCTGGCTCAGGGTGAGCGTATCAAGGAAATGCTCAAACAGCCTCAATATGAGCCAATGGCAGTTGAGTACCAGATTATGATTATCTATGCTGCTACCAAGAAGTACCTGCTGGATATTCCTACAGCTGATGTACTTCCTTTCCAGAAGGCGCTTTTTGAGCTGGTTGATACCAAGTATCCTGAGGTTCCAGAGACTATCCGCACCACTAAGGTAATGGATGAGGAGACAGAAAAGAAGCTGATTACAGCTATCGAGGAGTGCAAGAAGTCCTACAAATAAGGAGGTGATCTGCATTGGCCTCAATGCGAGACATAAAAAGAAGAAAACAGAGTGTCACTAGCACTCAGCAGATCACTAAGGCCATGAAACTGGTATCTACAGTTAAGCTGCAGAAGGCCAGGACACAGGCTGAAAATACATCACCTTATTTTTACGCAATGTATAATGCAGTAAGCTCTATGCTGGCAAAGGCTGGAGAGATAGATAACAAATACCTCAAGTCTAATAATTCAGACAAAAAGGGAATAATTGTCATTACCTCTAACCGAGGCCTTGCTGGAGGCTACAATTCAAACGTAGTCAAGCTTATTACAGGCCAGGACATACCTGTGGAAAATTGCAAGATATATGCAATAGGAAATAAGGGCGTGGAAGCACTTTCCTCAAAAGGCTATGAGGTGGTTCAGGATTACTCTCATATTATGGAGGGACCAGAATACACAGATGCTATGGCTATATGCAGCCAGGTGCTGGAGGACTTTGTGTCAGGAGAGATAGGGCAGATTTATTTAGCTTATACTCATTTTAAAAACACAGTCAGCCAGGTACCGACTTTGATGCAGCTTTTACCAGTATCCATAGATGAGCAGGATGTACTTGAAAAAGAAAATAAGGGACCAGAGGCTCTAATGACCTTCGAGCCAAACGAAGAGGAAGCCTTAAATCTCATAGTTCCAAAGTATATCACCAGCCTTATCTACGGAGCCCTTGTGGAAGCAGTTGCTTCAGAAAATGGCGCAAGAATGCAGGCCATGGACAATGCTACCAACAATGCTGAGGATATCATCAGTGATCTGTCACTTAAATACAATCGCGCCCGCCAGGGTTCTATTACTCAGGAAATCACAGAAATTATAGGCGGTGCGGAAGCACTGTCGTGACGCTGTCGCGACAAGGTGGCTTTTATCAGGATTAACTACAAAAGCTACTTAATAAAACTACAAGGAGAAAGAAGATGGCAAATAATATCGGCAAAATCACCCAGATTGTCGGTGCGGTATTAGACGTAAAGTTCGCTGAGGGCGGACTTCCAGAAATCAACGATGCTCTTGAGATTACAAGAACAAACGGTGAAAAGCTGGTTGTAGAAGTAGCACAGCATTTGGGAGATGATATAGTACGTTGTATTGCCATGGGACCTACCGACGGATTGATTCGTGGAATGGATGTTATTGCAACAGGGGCACCTATTTCAGTTCCAGTTGGTGAGGCTACCTTAGGACGTATCTTCAATGTATTGGGCCAGCCAATAGATGAGCTTGACCCACCAGAGGGTGTAGATAAGATGCCTATTCACAGGCCAGCACCTTCATACGAAGAGCAGGCAACATCAACAGAAATGCTTGAGACCGGAATAAAGGTCGTTGACCTTCTTTGCCCATATCAGAAGGGTGGAAAAATCGGTCTTTTCGGTGGTGCCGGTGTAGGCAAAACCGTACTTATTCAGGAGCTTATCCACAATATTGCCACAGAGCATGGTGGATATTCAGTATTTACAGGTGTAGGTGAGCGTACCCGTGAGGGTAATGACCTTTACTACGAGATGAAGGAATCTGGAGTTATCGACAAGACCTGCATGGTCTTTGGTCAGATGAACGAGCCACCGGGAGCCAGAATGAGAGTGGGTCTTACAGGACTAACCATAGCTGAGTATTTCAGAGATAAGGGTGGAAAGGACGTGCTTCTTTTCATCGACAATATCTTCCGTTTTACCCAGGCAGGTTCAGAGGTTTCGGCTCTTCTTGGCCGTATGCCTTCAGCCGTAGGTTACCAGCCTACACTTCAGACAGAGATGGGCGCCCTTCAGGAGCGAATTACATCTACAAAAAATGGATCAATAACATCAGTTCAGGCTGTATATGTGCCTGCAGATGACCTTACAGACCCAGCTCCAGCTACAACCTTTGCTCACCTGGATGCTACAACAGTACTTGAGCGAAGCATTGCTGAGCTTGGTATTTACCCAGCTGTAGACCCACTTGGTTCTACATCTCGTATCCTGGATCCTCGTATTGTAGGTCAGGAGCATTTTGAGGTAGCCCGTGGAGTTCAGGAGATTCTACAGAAGTACAAGGAGCTGCAGGATATTATTGCAATTCTTGGTATGGACGAGCTTTCCGAGGATGACAAGCTGGTAGTTTCCCGCGCAAGAAAGGTTCAGAGATTTTTGTCTCAGCCATTCTTCGTAGCAGGACAGTTTACAGGCCTCGAGGGAAAGTATGTGCCTATAGCTGAGACAGTCCGGGGCTTCAAGGAGATTCTTGAAGGTAAGCATGATGATATTCCGGAGTCATACTTTCTCAATGCAGGAAGCATAGACGAGGTTCGCGCCAAGATGAACGCACAGTAGGAGGCAGCTTATGGCAGAAAATACCTTCCAAGTATCAATCATTACCCCTGACCGTATTTTTTACCAGGGACAGGCGACCATGATTGAATTTACCACAACTGAAGGTGAAATAGGTGTGCTGCCACAGCATATTCCTCTCACCACAGTAATAGCTCCAGGTGTTTGCACTATCACAGAGCCAGAAGGCGAAAAGAAGGCGGCAATTCATGCCGGCTTGGCAGAAATATTGCCAGATAAGGTAACAATCCTTGCCGAGATAGCCGAATGGCCAGATGAAATAGATGGTGCCAGAGCTAAGAGCGCAGAAGAAAGAGCCAGGGAAAGGCTTGCAAATAAGTCCGATAGTATGGATTTGAAGCGAGCTGAAATAGCCCTGAGAAAATCGCTGGTTCGTCAGGATATACTGGCTAAACAAATGTAAAGAAATAGCCCTCAGTTCTCAATGAACTGGGGGCTTTTGTATGTGTGAAAATTAATAGCGTTTGATTTTATCATCCTCATCAGTAGTGGTCTTGTCGATAGAGCGAATCTCTACTTCGTAGGAGTAGTCGTTGTTGACAACTACTGTGGCTTTGTCCCCTACGTGCTTGCCTCTAATGGCAGCACCAAGAGGAGATTCAATGGAAATAAGTCCTTTTAGAGAGTTGCCACGGATACTGGTGACTAGCTTGTAGGTCTCTTCACAATCATCCTCAGGAATATAGAGGGTAACAGTGTTGTTAATGCCAACTTCGTCATCCTTGGATGAGTCATCGATTACATCTGCATAGCGCAGCATTTTTTCCAGATAACGGATACGGCTGTCGTTCATATTTTTGGCTCTTTTGGCTTCGTGATACTCGAAATTCTCAGACAAGTCCCCCTGGGCTCTGGTTTCCTTTACTTCCTCTAGAAGCTTAGGTCTGAGGACCAGCTTGCGCTCATCTATCTCTGCTTGTATTTTATCCACATCACCTTGTGTAAGTCTTTCTCCCATGTTACCCTCCTATAAATCAAAACTCCCTTGTGAGTCTTGCGCACTGGATTCAAGTCTGTTTTAGCAGACTTGATTCTTTGAATCTGTGGGCATCCTCGCGGAGCATATTACTTAGTCGGAGATTGAAATCCCACTAAGTTATAAACAATAATTGTATTCTACCACTACAAAAGTGCTAAGAGAATAGAAAAATTGAAGGCAAAATGTTATAGTAGATATGATTATTGTGGGTGTAATTAAGTATCATTATATAAATGAGCTCTAAATACTTATAGACGGAAAAATTATATCTATAAATGACGATGTGTTTTAAAAGATAATAGGTGAGACATATGGATTTTAAAGAAAAAATAAAAGAGTTAGAAGGCGAGATGCTTAACAAAATCGATGGCTTTGATCCAAAGGAAAAGCTGCCTGAAGGCAATTTCAATAACTCAGATATTTTAAGAGATAAATTTATGCTTAAGGGTCCACTGGCCAGCGAAGGCTATGACTGGTGGTGGCACAGCTTCACTGGTCATAATAAGGCTACCGGTGAGGAAAAAGCATTTTTTATCGAATTTTTTACAATCAATCCTGCCCTTGGCGGAGACGAACCAGTATTTGGCCAACTGCCAGCCAACAAGGAGGCAGGTATTAAGCCTTCATATATGATGGTAAAGGTGGGCTGCTGGGGTGAGGATGCCAAGCAGATTCACCGTTTCTTTGGCTGGAATCAGGTCAACATTAAGCAGGATGCGCCATTTCTCATTAGTGCAGACAACTGCTTCTGTTCTGAGACCCGTACTCTTGGTATGGTGGAGGTAACCGAGGAGGATGCAGCAGCTCATCCTGAGTGGATGTGTCAGCCAGGCAAGATGGTGTGGGACCTTACCATAGATAAAAAAATAGCCTTCAATGTGGGCTATGGAGCTGGTTGGGCTTCTCGTGAGGTAGATGCCTTTGAGATGTTCTGGCATGCAGAGGGTATGAAGACAGAGTTTTCTGGCACAGTGGCTTTGGATGGCCAGGAGTATTTTATCCATAAGGACACATGCTGCGGTTACTCAGATAAAAACTGGGGCAAGGATTTTACCTCACCATGGTTGTGGTTGTCTTCTTCTCACTTAAAGAGCAAGGTAACAGGTGAATGGCTCAAGAATTCTGTCTTTGATATAGGTGGTGGCAGACCTAAGCTTACAGTTGGTCGTTCCTTCGAAAATGTTATCCTGGGGGCTTTTTGGTATGAGGGTGAGCCTTTCGAGTTTAATTTTTCCCATTTTTGGACACTGACCAAGACCAAGTTTGACTGCAAGGAGACTGGGGACAAGCTTATATGGAAGGTGCAGCAGGAGACCCCACTTGCTCGTATGGAAGCAGAGTTTACTTGTCTGAAAAAGGACATGCTTCTTATCAATTACGAGTCTCCGGATGGAGCAAAGCGCCACAACAATCTGTGGAATGGCGGCAATGGAGTAGGAGAGATAAAGCTTTACAAGAAGATACTCAAGGTGAAAGACAACAAGTCATCTAAGTCCAAGTTTGTGTGGGAGCTGGTAGATGATATGGAAGCCTACAATGTTGGCTGTGAGTATGGGGAGTACGATAAGTCCAAAGAAGACAAAAAGTAGGAATTTTTAGCTTTTCTAAAGGGACATTTGGCCATTGAGCCATGCATAAATAATTAGCATAAGGAGTAGAAAATGTCAGTACTGGAAAATTGTGAGCCAAAAAGATTATTTCATTATTTTGAGGAGATATGTAACATCCCTCATCCTTCTTATCACGAGAAGGCAATTAGCGATTATCTGGTAGAGTTTGCAAAGGAACATAAGCTGGAATATTATCAGGACGATCTTTACAATGTCATTATGATAAAAGAGGCATCGGCAGGCTACGAAAAAGAGGAGCCTATCCTGATTCAGGGCCATATGGATATGGTGGCTGAAAAGGAAGCTGATTGCACCAAGGACATGTATACAGAAGGCTTGGACCTTGAGATAGTGGATGGCTTTGTACAGGCTAAGGGCACAACACTTGGCGGTGATGATGGCATAGCTGTGGCAGTTGCCTTGGCTTTGCTGGAGGATGACACATTACAGCATCCTCGTCTTGAGGTAATAATTACAGTTTCTGAGGAAGTAGGCATGGAGGGGGCTCAGGGTATTGACGTATCAATGCTTAAGGGCAGAAAGCTTCTCAATCTTGACTCGGAGGCAGAGGGGATTTTTACAGCAGGCTGTGCAGGTGGCTGCAGGCTGGATATTAAGCTGCCTGTTTCAAGAGCTCAGGTGTCAGCATCAGGATACAGGATAGAGGTAAAAAATGCCACCGGAGGTCACTCAGGCACAGAGATTGATAAGGGCAGAGCCAATGCTTCCTTTATAGTCAATCGTTTGCTTACTGCAGTGCAGGATGTAGCTGAAATAGCTATATATGACTATCAGGGTGGCAAGATGGATAATGCCATTCCACGCCAGACTTCAGTTGAATTTGCTGTAATTAAAGGGGAAAACGTAGCTGAGGCAATAGCGTATGAAGCAGAGGCTGTCAAAAATGAGTATGCCATTACCGATCCAGACATGGAGATAAATATAAATGAGATTACAGTAGATGGTATGGCAGTAGCATCAGAGGATTCAGCAAAGATAGTTTCTTTGATGAACAGCCTGCCTGATGGCGTACAGAATATGAGCCATGATATAGAAGGTCTTGTGGAGACTTCTCTAAATCTGGGAGTATTGCATTTAGATGACAGTGAATTTTGTCTATCTCAGGCTATTCGAAGCTCAGTAAATACAGCTAAGGAAGCTCTCATCAGAAAATGCATCAATGTAGCTCATTCTTTTGGGGCTGCAACAGAGACTAGGGGCATGTATCCAGCCTGGGAGTACGTAAGAGAGTCAAGCTTTAGAGACAAGATGATTGCTATCCATGAGGAGATGTTTGGCAAAAAGCCAGTGGTAGAGACCATACATGCAGGTCTTGAGTGTGGCCTTCTTGCTGCAAAGCTGCCAGGCCTTGATGCTGTATCTATTGGTCCAGAATTATATGATATTCATACACCTCAGGAGCGACTTTCGATAGAGTCTACAGAGCGCATGTATGCTTTTGTCAGAAAGGTAATTGAGACAAAATAATATAGAATCTTTTTTCATGAATTTTTACATGGATAAATAAAAAAACAGGAGGAGAAAGATATGCTTAGAATTGGAATGCTTACAAGTGGTGGTGACTGCCAGGCTCTCAATGCAGCCATGAGAGGAGTTGTAAAGGGGCTTTCACACAATGTGAAGGATCTGGAGGTATACGGATTTTTCAATGGCTACAAGGGCTTGATTTATGGAGACTATAAGCTTTTGACTAGTGCCGATTTTTCTGGAATACTCACCAGAGGTGGTACAATCTTAGGATCTAGCCGCCAGCCATTTAAGCTTATGCGTGAGCCTGATGAAAATGGATTGGACAAGGTAGAGGCTATGAAGTCCAACTACCACAAGCTGAATCTGGACTGTCTGGTTATCCTTGGTGGAAATGGTACACAAAAGACAGCCAATTTGCTTCGTGAGGAGGGTCTCAATGTTATTCACCTTCCAAAGACTATTGATAATGATATCTATGGCACAGATGTGACCTTCGGTTTCCAGAGTGCTATCAATATTGCCTGTGATGCAATTGACTGCATCCATACTACAGCAGCATCTCACAACCGTGTATTTATAGTCGAGGTTATGGGTCACAAGGTTGGTTGGCTTACACTTTACGCAGGTATGGCTTCTGGCGCAGATATTATACTGCTTCCTGAGATACCTTATGATATCGATAAGGTAGTAGAGGCTATTAACAAGCGTAAGGAAGCAGGCAAGGGCTTTACAATTCTTGCAGTGGCAGAGGGAGCTATTTCCAAGGAAGATGCTGCCCTTGGCAAAAAGGAATATAAGAAAAAGATGGCAGACTACAAGTATCCATCAGTTTCTTATGAGATAGCAGAGAAAATTACTGAGAGAACCGGCTCAGAGGCAAGAGTTACAGTGCCAGGTCATACACAGCGTGGTGGCAGCCCATGTCCATACGACAGAGTGCTTTGCACACGTCTTGGTGCAGCAGCAGCTCAGGCTATTATGGATAAGGACTATGGCAACATGATAGCTATGATCAATGGCAAGACTAAGAGAGTACCTCTCGGTGATGTAGCCGGTAAGCTTAAGATGGTAGAGCCAGACTGCCAGATGATTAAAGAAGCAAAAAGTATAGGAATCAGTTTTGGCGATTAATCTATAAAAGATTCCTTTAAAGGAAGGTAAATAAGCATGTCCTACATGGCATTATATCGTAAATTCCGTCCTCAGACCTTTGATGAGGTCAAGGGACAGGATCATATTGTTACAACACTTAAGAATCAGGTAAAAAATGACCGTTTGGGACATGCATATCTTTTTACTGGTACTCGTGGTACCGGTAAGACAACTATTGCAAAAATACTTGCTCGCACTATCAACTGTGAGAACCCTGTAGACGGCAGCCCATGTATGGAATGTGCCATGTGCAAGGCCATTTCAGCCGGCAATTCTCTAAATGTGGTGGAAATGGATGCGGCTTCAAATACAGGCGTGGATTCTATTCGTCAGATTATAGAGGAAGTATCTTATCCACCTACTGAGGGCCGCTACAAGGTATATATTATTGACGAGGTTCATATGCTTAGTACAGGCGCCTTCAATGCCTTGCTTAAGACTTTGGAGGAGCCACCTAGCTATGTCATTTTTATCTTGGCTACTACAGAGGTTCACAAGATACCTATCACTATACTAAGCCGTTGCCAGAGATATGACTTTCACCGGATTTCTATTGACACCATAGCTGCACGTCTTCAAGACCTGATGCAGCGTGAAGGGGTAGAGGTGGAGGAAAGGGCTATTCGTTATGTAGCCAAGGCTGCAGACGGTTCTATGCGTGATGGCTTATCTCTTTTAGACCAGTGCCTGGCCTTTTATATGGGGCAGAAGCTGACCTATGACAATGTTCTCAAGGTCCTTGGTGCCATTGATACAGAGGTGTTTTCCCGCTTGCTGAGATATATTATTGCAGGGCAGATTACCCAGTGCATAGACTTGCTGGAGACTATAGTTGCTCAGGGCCGTGACCTCAATCAGTTTGTTATTGATTTTACCTGGTATCTCCGCAATCTGATGCTTATCAAAAGCTCAGATGGCATGGAGGATGTACTTGAGATGTCTTCAGATAACCTGGCACTTCTCAAGGAAGAGGCAGAGCTGGTAGACACAGAGGTGGTAATGCGCTATATTCAGGTATTGTCAGATTTGTCCAATGAGATAAAATATGCCAGCCAGAAGCGTGTCCTTATTGAGATAGCCCTTATCAAGCTGTGCAAGCCTCAAATGGAGCAGGACATTTCAGCTCTTCTTAATCGCATGTCCAACATGGAAAAGAAGCTGGAGGAGGGTATACCTGTAAACATGGCAGCAGTCCCGGCACAGGGAGTGGCGGTACAGGCCCAAGAACCAATAAAGCAGGTGCCACTGCCTGCTGCAATTAAAGAAGAGGTGGAGGAGGCTGCCAAGATGTGGCCTCAGATAGTAGGGCAGTTTAATATGCCAGTAAAGTCATATTTAAACAGTGTTGCTAAGGTGACAGTGTCAGAAAATAACGAGCTTGAGCTAGTTTATAACGAAGAGCAAGGTTCTCATAGTATGGTGGCACAATTTTTTAATAGTGCAGATCACATTGCAGCTCTTGAGAAAGCAATATGTGATAAAATAGGCAAAAGTGTTAAAGTAAAGGTTACTATATACAGTGACAATGGTCGTTCCAGCAAAGGCCGCATAGACGTAAGAGGCGATTATTTTGCCAAAATGGGCATAGTAATGGAACAAGACGAGGAAGAATAAGGAGGAAAAAATAAATGGGTAAAGGAAGAGGCGGATTTCCAGGAGGCGGTATGCCAGGCAACATGAACCAGCTGATGAAGCAGGCTCAGAGAATGCAGCGTCAGATGGAGGAAGCTCAGGCAAGTCTTGATGAGGCCGAGATGACAGGTACAGCTGGCGGTGGTGTAGTAGAGGTTACTGTTACAGGTAAAAGAGAAGTAACCAAGGTACATATTGCACCAGAGGCAGTGGATCCAGATGATGTAGAGATGCTGGAGGATCTTATTATGGCTGCTACCAACGAGGCTCTTCGCAAGGTTGAGGAAGCAAGCCAGGCAAGCATGTCTAAATTTACAGGCGGACTTGGTTTTTAAGTAAATGGAATACTATAGTAAAGAAATAAGCAATCTAATTGCAGAGCTTTCATCCCTTCCAAGTATAGGCACCAAGTCAGCCCAGCGTCTGGCTTTTCACATACTTGGCATGGATGAAAAAAAGGTGGAGGACCTGGCAAATGCCATAGTTTCTGCCAGGAAAAATGTCCGCTACTGCAAGGAGTGTTTTACCTTAACTGATGAGGAGCTTTGCCCTATATGTGCTAATCCCAAGCGTGATAAGAATACTATCATGGTGGTGGAGGACACCAGGGATTTGGCTGCCTATGAGAAGACGGGCAAGTTCGAAGGAGTATATCATGTCCTGCATGGTGCTATATCTCCTATGGCTGGCATTGGTCCAGGGGACATTAAGCTGACAGAGCTGATGCAGCGACTGCAGCGCACCGATGTGCAGGAGGTTATTATAGCCACCAATTCATCCCTGGAGGGGGAGACTACAGCAGCCTATATCAGTAAGCTAATTAAGCCGACTGGTATAAAGGTAAGCCGTATTGCATCTGGAGTGCCGGTAGGAGGAGACTTGGAATATATAGACGAGGTTACCTTGCTGCGTGCATTAGATGGTCGAGTAGAATTATAAAATTATGAAGTTATAAAAAGCCACAGTTTTTTGTACCGACCCCCAAAAGTTAGACCAAAAAATCTAACGATTGGAGGTCGGTATTTTTGGACTGTGGCTTTTTGCTTTGTAAATAATAATAAAAAGTAGACTTTGTGGCTATGTATAATTAGTAAAGCATTCAAAAGGGAGATAGTCAGTCTTAGTTGAAAATCTCTCCAAGTACCTGAATGTAACCTCGAGCAATTCTGTATAAATCTCTGGTAGCTATCTGGTTGTCTGGTGAGCTATTAGCTTGAATATTTGAGCTAGTAGTATTAGCACTTGCATTGATGATATTTAGGCCAGAATCAACATTCGAGATAGAAGAAAGGCTGCCTTTGGTAAAATTACCTGATTCCATATTATAAATATCGTTTACATTGAGCTGACTTTTTAATCCAAAGGAAAAGGAGAATGAAAGTCCTGATGTCTCTTGCATAGTCTGGGCTATGAGAGGGGCCTGATTGGCAAAGGCTTCTCTTGTATCAGCATTGTCAAAGTCTACTGAGGCGTCAACCTGCCCTGTTTCATAGCGAAATGTGGTAGAAATGGTGCCGGTAGATTCCATAGACAGGGCCATTTTTACCAGACCTGACTGACCATTTCCGTGAAATATTTTCAAATTGAGGTTACCAGCTTCATCTGCCACCATAATTGGAATATGGTAGGTTTCATTTTCCCTTGCCATGATGTTATCAGCCTTACATTGTGAAATTATCATCTGCATGCCATTCATGTCGATGGTATTGACATCTTCCACTTCCACCATTTTTTTCATAACATTTTCTGCTATGTCGGCTAAGGCTTCCTGGGCGTCAGCCATTTCCTCAGGAGTCTTGCAGGCTTGGCCAAAGCGCTCCCAGGTCTCGGCTATGAGATAGTCTATATCCATATTGGTCTGCTCTGAATATTTGCTATATAAGTTTTTTACCATTTGGTTGTTGTTTTCATACATGGCAGTGATTGCATTAATCATATTGGCTGAGCTTGGTATATTGTAGTTTTCCAGTATCTGAGCTACCTTTTCATAAGAAGAGTAGGCCTCTTTTATGGCAGCAGTCTGGGAAGCAGTATAGGCTTCATCAACTGATGATGTGTCTGCATTTTCCATGGCAGTGGCAAAGGCATCGGGGTCCATCTCAAGTATTTTGTCAGTGGTAAGAGCCAGCATGGCAGCAGGAGTCATGGCTTCTTTTGCATCTTGGCATCTGTTGGTGAGGAAGGCCTTTTCTATCTGTTCTGTGATGGACAAATCCTGGACTATAAGCTGATCTAGGGCTCCTACCTTATCACTTACTTCGTATTCTCGACCAGAGTCACGGGTGGAGCGCACTGCAGTCATAAGATTGCGCATAGTGATGTCAGTGCCGGTGCCTATAAGGGCTCCGATGGCAGCGCCATCTGTTTTGTCTATAGTGTTAAGGAGGCGGTATATGCCTATAAAGCTGGAGCGGTCCTCTTCAGAAATGCCCCCGGTATGTTCCATTTTCCATAGGAATTCAGAAAAAGAATTTTCCTCAGAGGTGGAGCCAAGCTGTGATTTTATATCATTTGTGGTAGAGCACAGCTCTTCCATAGTCATGTCCAGAGGATTCTTGCCCTGTTTAATCATTTCAGATACAAGAGCAGGAGTCATATTTTTAAAGGTCCTGGTCACAAGCTCTGTGGCATTTTTCATAGTAGTTACTGAATCAGTGGTTATGGACATATTGTTATATGCCAGGACGCGAACAGCCTTTTTATTGCTTTCTGTGGTATCAAGATCTAAGTCTGTTAAGATAGTATCCACATTTTGGAAGGCTTTTTGAATGTTGTCACCAAGGTCACTGCGGACTTCAGTTCCCACCGCTTCGTAGGTGGCTTCCATACGTTGATATTCTGCGGTTACATTAACAGACACCTCGCAGACCCTTGATAAGCTCTCCTGGGATATATTGGTAAAACGTCCAAGTGTGGCGAGAGGGGCAGATTCTATAGTCGATACCTGCTCCATAGTGCTTTTGTAGAGGTCAACATTTGCAGAGGTCTCTTCATCAGTCTTTCCTGTCAAAAGTATATCAAGTAGGGATTTTTCCTGGGCCTTAAGCTTGGTCAAAAGATCATCTAAGTCAGAAGTATTTACTTCCATACCATTTTTTATCATGGTAAAAGTAGCTTCAACTGTCATAGATAGCTGAACCTCTGTGAGAGTAATGCGGCTTTGGACGTCGAAAAGCTCATTAAAATCCATGGACTGGATAGTGTTAACTGCCTCTCTGGCCTGGTCCATTAGAGAGTATCCTTCTATCAGGTAGGCCTGGGAGGCTTCCTTGCCTTCAGCCACAATATCAGAGATGGCTTGGTTTATTGCATTCTCATCTGGCTTTTCGTAGGTTTGAAGCTGTGCCATATATGATAGGTTGTCATTAGTCAGGGGAACATCCTGTTTTATCATGGTTTCCACAGATGTTTGCAACTGATCTGTTGTGACAGTATCAGAAGAATTAGAAGCTTCAACAGAGGCAATCATAGAATCTAAGCTGTCAGCAAGCTTAGTTAAAAGTGAAACCACAGCTTCATCTGACAAGGCAGTAGCATTATCTGATGGAGCAGAATATTTTGCATTGTAAAGATTTTCTATAGTAGGCTCTAAGTTATTTTTTACCAGATAGGCAGCCTGCTCATCAGAGATAGTCTTATCTAAGCTCTGCTCCATCTGAATTGCCTGGGTGTATGATGATGACATAGCCTCTATTTCAGCATCGCTGAGGCCTCCCATTTTGGATATATCTCCACCACCCTTGGCAATATTCATCTTTATCTGGTCAACTACCGTGACAATGGTGTGGGCATCAGTATCTAAAGGGTCAAAGCCGGCCTTAGAGATTTCTTCAGTGGCTTCATCAGTCATGCCACGCTCCACATAGTGTATTTGATCCATAGCGGACATGCCAAGAGATGAGGCTGCATCTACTTTTTCAAGCATATTCTTGTCATCATCTTCTAGGCTTCCATTTTTATTATAAAAAGAAGAATCTATGGAAATGGTGGAAAGGGAAGAGCTTTTAGCGCTTTTAGCTTCTTTTTCCATAGAGTCTGTCAGCGTATTTATTGTGGTAGAGTCGCTTGTATCCGACTTTATATAATCTGTGATTTTGATTGGATCTATTTGCATGAGATTTCCTCCTGTATTTAAGTTATCGGAGTGTGAGGCTTATTATTTTAGTCAGTAGACTATAATTTTAGACTAGAGTGAGAAATTTCCCCTTAGTAAATGTTAGTAAGGCAGTCATTCAAAGACAGGTTAAAAAAATTTCATAAAACAGATGTAAATTTTACCAAAAATAAAACCGATAACTAAAGTGCAGGGCAAGGATGCCCCCAAATACACTGCATGGACGCGAGAATATTACTAAGGCTTCGGAGGTTATTTATGAAGATAAACAATAATATTTCGGCGGTGATAACAAATAACCAGCTTCTTGGAACAGAGGACTCTCTTTCTGATATGATGGAAAAATTGTCTTCGGGTCTAAAAATCAACCATGCTAAGGATAATCCTTCAGGAATTGCTATAGCAGGTAAAATGCAAAATCAGATAGATGGTCTGGATAAGGCTTCTGATAATTCTGAGGATGCAGTATCACTTATACAGACAGCAGATGGTGCTCTCACAGAAGTGGCCGACATGCTGCAGCGTATGAGAGAGCTGTCAATACAGGCAGCCAATGGCACAAATTCTTCATCGGAGGTTAGTGCTATACAAAAGGAAATTGACTCTCTTACTGATGAAGTGGATAGAATTGCAAGCACTACTGATTTCAATGGCAATACACTTTTGGATGGATCCTTAAATAAGCGAGACTATGACGAGACCATAGGAGCCTTGACCGTCCAGATAGGAGCAAACGAAGGCCAGACAATTGACATATTTATTGCAGACTGCAGTGCCAAGGCTATTGGTATAGCTGATGTGGATGTAACCAAAGAGGGTGGACCAGAGGAGGCCATGGATGCACTTGCAGGAGCTATTGATTATATAACAGATGTGCGCTCACAGCTTGGCGCTTATCAGAACCGCTTGGAGCACACTACAAACTCTCTTGATACTACCTCGGAAAATATGAATTCGGCTATTTCTCGTATTCAGGATACTGATATGGCAAGTGCCATGGTAGAGTACACCAAGTACACAGTATTGCAGCAGGCAGGCACATCAGCCCTGGCCCAGGCAAATGAGCTTCCGCAGCTTGCACTACAGCTTTTACAGTAAAAGGTATGAGGTAGACTATGAACAGGGACAAGATATCAGCATTTACTTTAAGAATAGCTTCAAGCAATAAAACAGGCCTTATCAGCGTGCTCTACGATATATATGAGGAGTATCAGAATGAGGCAATTGACGCCTTTGCAGCAGGGGAGAGAACTGAGGCGGTAGACAATTTAAAAAAATGCTCGGAAGTAGTTTCGCATCTGAAAAAGGATTTGAACTTTAATTATTCAGTTTCAAAGGACCTGTACGCTCTTTATGATTATGTACAGCGTTGTCTGTCCCGTTCTATATATAAAGCAACTGACGAGGGCGTGGTAGAAGCCAGGGGAATTATGGCAGAATTGGGAGAGGTATTTGCCCAAATTGCCAGGGAAGATAATTCGGCCCCGCTTATGCAAAATTCTCAAAAAGTCATGGCGGGAATGACCTATGGCCGCAGTTCCTTAAATGAGACTTTCATAAATAATGAGACAAATAGAGGATTTTGGGTATAAAGCCACAGTGATATTTGTATAAAATATGGGACTTCGATAAGGAGGGCCTATATTTTTTTGTAAAAATTATCCATAAAATCACCTTCCGTAAAATGAGGTTTTGAAAAATAAAAAAGCCTGTTTATAATTTTGCCCGAAGCGGAGGTGAAAGAAACGGAAGACTTAATGCTTTTGAGCTTTCTCACAGCAGGTTCGCTGTGTGATGCTAGGGACTACAAGGTCCCCAATACACTTATCGCCTTGGGTTACATCACGGGAGCCTACATCAATGTGGCATCCTTTGGAGTCAAAGGCATAGCATTTTTCTTAATTAAAGCCATGTGGCCAATAGTATTGCTTTACATCTTATTTTTAGCAAGAGGCCTGGGCGCTGGAGATATCAAGCTTTTCTCAGTAATGTCTACTATGGTGGGAGGCACACTTACAGGAAGGTCCATGATATTATCCGTCATTTTAGCAGCAGTCGCTGTTCTGTTCTTGTGCATTCGTCACAAAGCAATCCCAAAGATTAAGCTACACTATTCATATTACATTACAGCTTCCTTTCTTTTGATATTAGTGAAGGAGGAATTATCACTATGGCAAATATTGAACTAGCCTTGTGTGATCTGGATTTGGATTACATAATGGCGTTTGCTTCATACATGATGGAGCATGTGCCGGGAAGTAACATTCACATATTTACTACGCCGGAAAGCTTTTTTGCAGATGAAGAAGATTATGATGTGGCGCTGCTGACCACGGATTTTGAAGAGATATCTGCATTTAGGAAAAAAGGAAAGGTGTCTCACAGGTATCTGCTTTGCGAGAAAGACACTGAGGATGAGGACTGTATTTTTAAATACCAGTCAATGGATATGGTGATCGACCGTATAATTGAGTTGAAGTCTGCTGGTTTTATGGGGCAGGCAAAAAGAAGCAAATCTCTCGGCAAAACCAAGCTTATAGGAGTTTATTCTCCAAATTCCCATGAACTTTCAATGCCATTTTCAATGGCGCTTGGCCAGGCTCAAAAAGAAGAGGCCAAGGTTTTATTCCTTGATTTAGAAGAAATATCCATATTGCCACAGCTTTTGGGAGGTGGCAAAGACAAGAACCTCATGGACCTTTTGTATGAGGTCAGCATAGGAAATGAAGATATTGATCTGATAGAGTATACCCGGTATTTTATGGGCTTTCAGTACATATCTCCTTTTTCAAATGTAAGTGACATTGGAGAGGTTGAGGAAGATACCTGGGCAAGACTTTTTGACAGGTTAATGCGGGAAAAATTCGATGTGATTGTAGTGTTATTTGGCAGGACTATAAATGGTTTTGCTAAGCACTTACAGAGGCTAGACAAACTGTATCTCTTGAATAAGCCAGGGGATTATTACTGTCTCATGCAGGAAAATTTTATCAAATTTTTGCAGCGGGCAGGCGTTGACTGTGATATGGAGGAAGTGCTTCTTCCAATGTCAGCTGCTAACTTGTCAACAGGTTCATATTGTCTGGAGGAGCTTTTACAGGGCAATTTGGGAGTATTTGTAGGACGGCTTATGTGTAAAAATGAACCGAGTGAGGAGGCACTTTGTGGATAAGATAGAAAACAAGGTGCGAGAGAATGTGCTGACACGGCTTGACAGCATGTATGATCCTACGGATGAGGAAATTCGTTCTATTATCCGGGATGAGTTGGTGAGGGAGTCAAAGGAATATCCCATCAGCATCAAGGATAGGGCTTCAATAGAAAACCATGTTTTTAATTCTTTGCGCAAGCTTGATGTATTAGAGGATCTCTTGGCAGATGAAAATATCACCGAAATTATGATCAACGGTCCGGACAATATTTTTATAGAAAAACAGGGCCGTGTAATGAAGTCGACAGAGCATTTTTCTTCAGAGGAAAAGCTCAATGACATAATACAAAATATAGTGGCTATCAATAATAAGATAGTAAACGAATCAAATCCCATAGTTGACACCCGTCTTCCTGACGGTTCTCGTGTCAACATCGTATTGAAGCCTGCATCTGTAGACAGCAGCGTCATTTCAATACGAAAATTTCCAAAAGAACAGATGACCATGGCGCGGCTCAAGGCCTTTGGTGCTATAGATGATGAGCAGATTTTATTTATTAAAAAACTGGTGCAATCTGGTTACAACATATTTGTTTCCGGCGGCACAGGCTCAGGAAAAACCAGCTTTTTAAATGCAATGGCTGAGTTTATTCCAGAAGACGAGCGAGTCATAACAATAGAAGATTCTGCAGAGCTGCAGTTGAAAAATGTAGCAAATCTGGTGCGTCTTGAGGCTAGATCTAAAAACCTGGAGGGCAAGAATGAGATAAGTATCCGTGACTTGCTCAAATCAAGTCTTCGAATGAGACCTGATCGGATTATTGTGGGCGAGTGCCGAGGGGGCGAGGCTTTGGAAATGCTCTCAGCTTTTAATACGGGTCATGATGGATCAGCTAGCACTGGCCACAGCAATTCTTGTAAGGATATGCTGTCTCGTCTGGAGACCATGGTCATGATGGGAGCAGAAATTCCTTTGCCTGCCATCAGGTCGCAGATAGCCTCCGGTGTGGATATTATAGTCCAGCTGGGAAGGCTTAGAGATAAGAGCCGTAAGCTTTTGGAGATAGCAGAGGTGGATGGAATAAAAAATGGTGAGATACAGCTTAATACTATATACAGATTTAAGGAGATAGGTGAGGAAAATGGAAAGATACAAGGAGTATGGGAAAAGACAGGAAAATTAAAAAACACAGGCAAGTGGCAGGCCTACGGATTGGCCTTGCCGGATTAAAAAAAGAAAACTGGATAGGTCTGTCTCAGGCTTTTGCCCTGACTATTTTTGTGGCTCTGCTTTTTTATAAGAGTCTGCTGGGGCTTTTGGCTGGAGTAGTCATTGTGCCCTTTTGGTATCGCAAGTATATGCTAGAGCAGACCCGGTGTGGACAGGCTCGAATGGAAAATGAATTTAAGGAGTATATGATGCTGATTTCCTCAAGCTTGCAGGCTGGATATTCTTTGGAAAGAGCAGTAAAAAATTCTCAAAGTGAGCTGGCAAAGCTTTTTGCAGATTCAAGGCTACTACCCCATGTGGCCACCCTAAATAAGAGAATTGACCTGAATACCCAGGTAGAGCAGGCCTTTGAGATGTTTGCAAATGATGTAAATATTGAGGAGGCAGTCAGCCTCAGTGAGATATTGTCCTATTCCAAAAGATCTGGTGGCGACTACAGCAAACACATAAAAAACACTGCCAGAAAAATAGATGAAAAGCTGGCGGTAAAGCAGGAAATAGACACCATTACTACAGAAAAAAGGCTGGAGTTAAAGGTTATGTGCGCCATGCCCTTAGGAATTTTGGCCTATGTGTCTCTCACCTCAGGAGATTTTATTGCTCCCTTGTATGGCAATATGGTGGGAGTTGGAGTAATGACAGTGTTGCTGCTTATTTATGGCGTCATGATTGAGCTGGGGCAGTCCATTATCAATATTAATGTCTAGGAGGATGGTATGAAAAAGAAAAAATCAAGAGACAGACCACCTAAAAAGGAGCTGAGTCTGGAGAAAAAAATAAAGCTTATAGTGCTTGTATCTTTTCTCATGGGAGGAGCCATCCTGCTATCAGATTATTTAAATAATCGAGTAAATTTTGATGGAATACTAACTCGCCGAGAGGCGGGCAAGGGAGATTCTACGCAAGAAGTAGAGGTTTTTTTCAATGATACTAAAGAGACAAAGCTAATAGAGCTTGAGGAGCAGGCACTTGATGCAAAGCAGGTTGAAGCTGCATTTGATAAGGCAATTAATGAGATTGATGAGACCTATTTGGGAGAGAATGAAGGTCCTGATAATGTTCAGTATGACCTGGTGTTAAATGGCAAATATGCAGATGGTCTGGTAAAGGCCACCTGGCAGGTGGATGACTATAGCATTATTACTACAGAAGGACTTGTTAATGAAAAAAATATCCCAGAGGATGGACAGATGGTTCACCTGCAGGCCTTTCTAACCTACGGAGAAAGTCAGAGGATATATCAGCTAACAGTTTTTGTATACCCCTTGGGTATGGATACTTATGCTGGTCAGAGCTATGCCATAGAAAAGGCTGTAGAGGAACTGGCAGCCTCAGATATTGAGGCAAAGGTGCAGCTTCCTGAAAAGGTGGAGGACATGGCCCTTACCTGGAAAAGGCCTATAGATTATCGGGGGCTGCAGCTGATGCTTCTTGGGCTAGCAGGAGCTCTTGCTGTCTATCTAGGTGACAGACAAGAAAAAAAGAAAGCTGCAAAGGCATTATTAGAGCAGCGTATAAGGGATTATCCCCTTATAGTGTCTGACTTGTCCATACTTATGGCGGCAGGCATGAGCTTTCGCATGGCCCTGGAAAAAATAATAGGTCGTTACTACAAAAAGGTAGAAAAGGATAAAAGCAAAAAGAGCGCAGGCTATGAGGATATGGCTCATTGTCTTAGGCGCATGAAGGACGGCATAGGAGAGAAAAATGCCATAGAGGAGCTGGGAAAATACAGCGACTGCAAGGAGTATAGAAAGCTTTCCATGCTACTGTCTCAAAATCTGATGAAGGGTTCCAAGGATTTGATAATAAGCCTGGAAAATGAGGAAGAGGCAGCCTTTGAAATGAAAAAGCAGCGAGCCATAAGAGCGGGGGAGGAGGCCTCAACTAAGCTTCTTTTACCAATGAGTGGCATGCTTTTTATAGTAATAGTAGTGCTGGTAATTCCGGCGGTACTGCAAATTAATTTATAGAAAAAGGAGAACAAAAATGATGAAGTATTTAAGAATGAAGGACTTTTTAAAGGAAGAGGATGGTATCGGAACAGTGGAGATGATACTTATTTTGGTAGTACTTATTAGTCTTGTGGTTATTTTCAAGGGCCAGCTTACAAGCCTTGTAAATGACCTTTTTGAAACCATCACAGACAATGCCAACAGCATTTAAGTATGAGAAGAAAAGGATCAGTAACAGTTTTTGTGGCCATGATACTTGTGGCCACAGAAACACTGCTTTTTACCTTAGGAGAGTACCTGAGGATAATGGAGATGAAAACTGTTGCGACAGAGTATACAAATCTTGCCATGGAAAGTGCCTTCAGCGAGTACAATGCCTACCTGTGGGCTAATTATCAGATACTTGGAATTGATTTGGCCTATGGTTCTGATACATACGGCACTGCCGCTTTTGAAGAAAGGCTTCTTGGAAGAGCAGACTATAACGCCAACCCTGATGAGGGAGTGCGGATAGGAAGGGTGACAACTGCAGGAATGACTGTGGATAACTATAGTTTCCTTACTGACTCAGGTGGAAATCCCATAGTACAGCAGGCTGTAAATGCAGCAGGAAGCTCACTTGTGGAAAATGGCCTGGATTTTATTACGGGTATGCTAGAAAACAGCTCATCTGTTGAAAGTGTTGATATTGACTCCATGGTTTCATCTGGAAAAAACAGCTTAGACGAAGCCAAACGGGAGAATGCCGAGAAAAAGAAAAGGGCTGATGAAGATCATGATCCTAAAACCAGCTCAAGAGATTATCCAGATCCTACAACAGTGGATGATAATCCTCTGGATGCTTTCGACAAAATGAAGGGTATGGTGGATTCTGGGATTTTGACTACAGTCTTAGGAAATAATGAAGTGTCCCAATATAAAAAGACTCGTGATTTGCCATCTGAGAGAAGTCTGAATGAAGGAAATGGCAGCAAGACGGATGTAGGCACATTAGATAAAACCTTATATATCAAGTATTTGTTGGAAAACATGTCTTACTACGGAAATGATCTGTCCCATGATGGATTTCAGTATGAAGCAGAGTATTTGATTACAGGTGGAGCCACTGATGAAGGCAATTTGGCAACTGTGGTTGAGAAGATTCTTGTGGCAAGAGAGGCAGCCAATTATGCTGCTATATTAAAGGAGGCTTCTCTACTGTCTCAGGTAGATGCCATGGCTGCATTCCTGGCAGGCTGGACAGCCAATCCTGCCATAGTAGAGGCAGTAAAATATGCGCTTATTGGAGCATGGGCTTATATGGAAAGCATACTTGACTTGCGTTTGATTCTGTCGGGAGGCCAGGTGGCACTTATAAAAAATGCCAGTCAGTGGACCTCTAATTTAAGCAATCTCTCAGCTTTTGCAGACACAAGTGTCAAGGCCAAGGATTGTGGCAGTGGCATAGGCTATAAGGAATGTCTCGTAACCATGCTGGCTTTGAATTCCACCGCTACATTAGGTCTTCGTCAGGCTGATGTTATGGAGGATGCGCTTAGTACCCAGGTGGACTATGGGTCTGTCAGGCTTGACAATATGCTGTCTCAGTCAGATGTGACGATAAATTATGAGGCGAAAAGCCTGTTTTTAGCCTTGTTTAATACAGGCCACAAGTTAGATGGCAATTATGTCATATCTACCCAAGCTTCCTTAAGCTATTAAGGGAGTATGGAAGGGTGTCTCTTTTTCAAATTACCCCTATTCAATTTAGTTTAAAGCCTGGTCGAAAGAGAAAAAAAGTGACTAGGCTTAATACGCGGTTTTTGTTGCACCAAAAACCACTCCTTACTTAGATAAATGGAAAATAATATGATGATTTTTGAAAAAAATAAAAGAAAAAACAAGCTCTCGCATAGCTTAAAAAACGAAAAAGAGATATCCCTCCATGTTCCCTTTTGCAAGGGAAGCTACACCATAGAGGCAGCGGTAATTTTGCCGCTCTTTATTACCTTTATGATGTTTGCAGTGTATTTTTACAGGATATTGCAGGTGGAGGCTGGAGTGCAGCAGGCTTTGGATTATGCCAGTGCTACAGTAGCGGTAACTACAGGTGATGAGATAGAAGACGATGCTCAGCTTGCGGCTGCTATAGCGCTGTTTGAGGAACAGCTCTTGGCAAATAATGTACCTGTAAGCTTTATTTCGGGAAGCCAGGCAGGAATAAACCTGCTTGAATCCTCGGCTGAGGGCAACTATATAGACCTAAAGGCGAGCTACACTATGCATTTTCCAATAGGCTTGCTGTCTAGCTACAATTTTGACATAAATCAAAATGCTAAAAGCCGCAAATGGATTGGTTATGATCCGGCGGAGAACAGCTGGGATGGCAGATGGGTGTACATGACTGACAATGGAGAGGTGTATCATACCCACCTGGACTGTAGCTATTTGGACCTGTCTATCCATAGCGTAGATAAGTCTCATGTTGATGAAGAACGCAACGAAAGCGGGGCAAAATATTATCCTTGTCCAAGCTGTAAGGCAGAATCTGCATCAGGCAGTGTGTATATAACGGATTACGGCAGGCAGTACCATTCCAGCTTGACCTGCTACAAGTTAAAAAGAAGTATTAACAAGGTGCTGCTGTGGGATGTAGATGATGCGGTGCCAGAATGTTTGAAGTGTGAGAAAAGAGACAATGGTTGAATTAGTTTTATTGCCGGGCCTTCTTATATGGTCCATTGAAGATAAAAAGACGAAGCTTGTTGATATAAGAAAAGTAGCTGTATTTTTAATCCTTGGCATAGGCCTTGCCTTGTGGCAGGGGCAGATTATTCAAAAGCTGCTGTTTGCGCTGGTATTCGGGGCAATATTTTATCTCATAAGCTTTTTTTCAAAGGAAAAAATAGGAAAAGGAGATGCACTTGTAATGATGACAATTGGAATATACGCAGGGACTTTTAACACAATTAGAGTGGTGTGGTTTGCATCACTTTTGGCAGCATTGGCAGGAGCCTATGAGCTTTTGATAAAAAGAAGAGGCCGGGCCTACGAGATGCCATTTATTCCATTTTTGTTGGGAGGCTATACTTATGTATATGGCATGAAATTGTTGGGAGATATTTTGTTATGAAGCTAAAGGGATCCTATACAGTGGAGGCGGCAATTGTATTTTCATTTATCTGCATAGTATTTGGAACAGCCATGGGCGTGGCTTTTAATTTTTTTACAGAAAGCTCTGCATATATAAAGAGCTGTAAAAATGATATAGATGTTGTGCAGGAATTTCGAGTGAAAGAAGAAATGCTTAGAATAAAGGAGAAGCTTGAAGATGGAGATTAGATATATAAGGCAGCATAATGATTCGTTTATGATTATGGAGCAGGAAGCAGGTGCTGGTTTTGAGTATAAGATGATTAAAAATAATTACATACCGGTCCTGCTGCCTTTTAAGGATATAGGAATAAATGGCAGGTCCGAAAGATGGTATACCATAAGCTCCATGCAGTCCTTGCAGGATTATATTGAAAGCACCACCATGACACCTGAGGTATTGGAAAATATTATAAGAAAAATATATATGGCCTATGAGCAGTTAAATAAATATCTGATCAATCCAAGCCATATATATTTGTCAAAGGAAACTGTCATGGTGTCAAAGGATACAGAAAATATTTCTGTAGCTCTTTGCTATTATCCCGGAATAGACAGGGAGATGCAGCAGCAGTTCCGGGAAATAATGGATTTTCTTATAAAGGAAGTGTCATCTAATAATAAAGATTTAATGGATGTTCTGTATCGCCTCTATGAAAAATGCTTAAAAGACGATTTTACCCTGCCAGAGCTTTTAGAAGAAATACAGGCTTCGAATCAGGAGGATGAAATAAAGGTTACCAAAATCGACATGAGAGACCAGGCATATAATGAGGCTCTTTTAGATGAGGGAGAAGCCGAAGAGAGGCCTGCGCCTGAGCAAAATGAGTATGGGGGTGGAGATTATCTCAGTGATTATTATGAGGAGGAGCCATCTGCCTTTGCAGGACTGACGGATACAGTGTTTGGGGCTTTACGAGGTATTTTTAAGGGTAGAAATAGAATCAAGGATGAGGATGTGCAAAGCCAGGATTTTTATGTGGAGCCAGATATTGAAATAGGTGAGCGAACAGTCCTTTTGACAGAGCAAAAGCCTATGGGAAAGCTGGTATATGATGGAGATGGTCGAGAGGCTGATTTTATTGTGGAAAGAGATATCTTAAAAATTGGAAGTCTTAGGGGAAATAATGACGCCACAATCCATAGTAAGGCTGTCAGCTCAGCTCATGCAAAAATCATCAGAGAGGGAGAGGATTTTTACATAGAAGACTTAAACAGCAGTAATGGAACCTATGTAAACGGGCAGCTTCTAAATTACCACGAGAGGCACAAGTTAAATATTATGGATAAGCTGCGTTTTGCAGATGTTGGCTATATCTTTATGTAATTCTTAAGATTGTATAAAAACCGTCCTCAAGGTTGAGGAATCCCTATATTTTTGGTACAATTATGACAGTTTTTGTGCTGATTAGGCAGTTAGGAGATATACACATGGGAATTGTAGAGAAGATATTTGGCACCCACTCTGAGCATGAGCTCAAGCGTATTAAGCCGATAATCGATAAAATCGAGTCATACAGACCTGCTATGCAGGCTCTTTCTGATGAGGAGCTTCGTGGAAAAACAATAGAATTCAAGGAACGCCTTGCCAAGGGAGAGACTCTTGACGACCTGCTTCCAGAGGCTTATGCAGTAGTTCGTGAGGCCGGTAAGCGTGCTCTTGGTATGGAGCATTTTAGAGTTCAGCTTATTGGTGGTACTATTTTGCACCAGGGCCGTATTGCTGAGATGCGTACAGGTGAAGGTAAGACTTTGGTGTCTACTCTTCCAGCATACCTCAATGCCTTGGAGGGAAAGGGTGTTCATATTGTTACTGTCAATGACTACCTGGCCAAGCGTGATGCTGAGTGGATGGGCGAGGTACACCGTTTCCTAGGTCTTACTGTAGGTGTTGTTTTAAATGACATGACCAAGGAGGAGCGTCAGGCTGCTTACAATTGTGATATTACCTATATCACCAATAACGAGCTGGGCTTTGATTATCTTCGTGACAATATGTGTGTATATGAAAAGGATCTGGTGCAGCGTGGTCTTAACTATTGCATCATCGATGAGGTGGATTCAGTTCTTATTGATGAGGCGCGTACACCACTTATTATTTCAGGTCAGTCTGGCAAGTCTACCAAGCTCTATGAGATGTGCGATGTATTGGCTCGCCAGCTGCAGCGTGGTGAGGATATGCCTGAGTTTTCCAAGATGGACGCCATCATGGGAGTTGAGCGGAACGAGACAGGTGATTTCATCGTAGATGAAAAGGATAAGGTGGTTAACCTTACTGCTCAGGGTGTAGAGAAGGTAGAACAGTTCTTCCACATTGACAACTTGGCAGATCCTGACAACCTGGAGATCCAGCACAATATTATCCTGGCTCTTCGTGCTCACAATCTTATGTTCCGTGACCAGGATTACGTGGTAAAGGATGATGAGATTCTCATAGTTGATTCCTTTACAGGACGTATTATGCCAGGCCGTCGTTATTCTGATGGTCTCCACCAGGCTATCGAGGCCAAAGAGCATGTCAAGGTTAAGCGTGAGTCTATGACTCTTGCCAATATTACCTTCCAGAACTTCTTTAACAAGTATGACAAGAAGTCCGGCATGACCGGTACTGCTCTTACTGAGGAGCAGGAGTTCCGTGATATTTATGGCATGGATGTTATCGAGATTCCTACTAACAAGCCTGTACAGCGTATCGATCATGAGGACGCAGTGTACAAGACCAAAAAGGAAAAGTACAAGGCTGTTGTTGCTGAGGTTAAAAAGGCTCACGAAAAGGGACAGCCAGTATTGGTTGGTACTATCAATATCGATATTTCTGAGGAGATCAGCCGCATGCTTTCAAAGGAAGGCATTCAGCACAATGTCTTAAATGCCAAGTTCCATGAGAAGGAGGCTGAGATTGTAGCTGAGGCTGGTAAGCATGGTGCAGTTACCATTGCTACCAACATGGCAGGTCGTGGTACAGATATCAAGCTTGATGAGGATGCACGTGCAGCAGGTGGTCTTAAGATAATAGGTACAGAGCGACATGAGTCTCGTCGTATAGATAATCAGCTCCGTGGTCGTTCAGGTCGTCAGGGTGATGTAGGTGAGTCACAGTTTTTCATCTCTCTTGAGGATGATCTTATGCGACTTTTCGGCTCAGATAAGCTTATTACCATGTTCAATTCTCTTGGTGTTCCAGAGGGTGAGCAGATACAGCATAAGATGCTTTCAGGAGCCATCGAAAAGGCTCAGATGAAGATAGAGAGCAACAACTTCTCAGCTCGTAAGAACCTTCTTGACTACGATCAGGTAATGAACGAGCAGAGAGAGCTTATATACAAGCAGCGTCGCCGTGTTCTCATGGGCGAGGATATGCATGACCAGATTCTTGGCATGATCAAGGATAAGGTAGATGAGTGTGTAGAAAAGGTTATTCCAGATGATGCAAGCAAGGACGATTGGGAGCTTACAGAGCTTAATCACCTTCTTTGCCCAGTTATTCCTGTTCCTGTTATGTCAAAGCTTTCTATTGGCAATATCAAGACAAAGAAGGAGCTGAAAGAAAAGCTTACCGATATAGCTCTCAAGATGTATGATTCCAAGGAAAAGGAATTCGACACAGTAGAGCAGTTTAGAGAAGTAGAGCGAGTTATTCTTCTTAGGGTTATCGACCGCAAGTGGATGGAAGAGATAGATGACATGGAGCAGCTGCGTCAGGGTATTCGCCTTCAGGCATATGGCCAGCGTAATCCTGTAGATGAGTACAAGGCAGCCAGCTATGACATGCTTGATGCCATGAATGCAGCTATCATCAATGACACACTTACCATGCTTTATCGTATCCGCATAGAAAAGAAGGTAGAGCGTGAGGAGGTTGCCAAGGTTACTGGCACCAACAAGGACGATACTTCTGTCCGCGCACCTAAGAAGCGTGCTGAGAAAAAGATTTTCCCTAATGATCCATGTCCATGTGGTTCAGGGCTTAAGTACAAGCAGTGTTGTGGCAGAGTAAAGTAATTTATAAAAAATATCATCTCACATTGGGGCCAAGGGTGGCTCTGATGTGAGATTTTTGGCTTGAAGAGGAATGAATCAGTTAGAAGAGTATTATAATAAGTTTAATGAAGAAAAGCGTCTCAATTCCCGCCATGGTAATATAGAGTTTGTTATCAGCATGAAGTATGTGCATAAGTATCTGGAATTTATTGCCGAGGGTGGAAAAAAGGATAAGGAGCAGATACAAATCCTTGATATAGGGGCAGGCACTGGTCGCTACTCAGTGCCTCTTTCAGAGGAAGGCTATGATGTAACAGCGGTGGAGCTTGTAAAGCACAACCTGGGAGTATTAAAAGCAAAGGGCAGTGGGGTAAAGGCTTATCAGGGCAATGCCCTCAAATTAAAGCGATTTGAGGATAATAGCTTTGATATAACCCTTCTTTTTGGCCCTATGTATCACTTGAAGACCAGGGAGGAGCAGTTGCAGGCCCTATTTGAAGCCAAGCGGGTGACTCGTCCAGGGGGATACATCCTGGTGGCATATGTTATGAATGAATATGCCTTTCTTACCTATGGTATTAAGGAAGGCCATGTGTTGGAAAATATGGCTGAGGGTAAGCTGGACGATAGCTTTCATGTGCGGCCTGGTGACGATGATTTGTATATGTTTATGCGCACAGAGGATATTGCTTCTCTTAATGAAGAGGCAGGTCTAAAAAGAGTACAGATCATTTCTCCAGATGGCCCGGCAAACCATATGCGCAGGGAAGTTAATGCTTTGACAGAGGCCCAGTATCAGGCCTTTATTCAGTACCAGTTGTCAGTGTGTGAGAGAGCAGATTTGCTTGGAGCAAGTGCTCATACAGTGGATATTTTACAAAAGCAGGAGGTATAGGATATGAAGTTTACAAAGATGCACGGTTGCGGCAATGACTATGTATATGTCAATCTTTTTGAGGAAAACATAGCAGATCCAGCTGCATTTTCTATAAAGGTCAGCGACAGACATTTTGGCATAGGCTCAGATGGCCTCATTACCATAGGCCCATCGGATGTGGCAGATTTTCGCATGCGTATATACAATGCAGACGGCTCTGAGGCAGAGATGTGCGGCAATGGTATTCGCTGTGTGGCAAAGTATGTTTATGACCACAAGCTTACAGACAAGACCAATGTATCTGTGGAGTCAGGTGCAGGCATCAAGTATTTGCAGCTGACAGTAGAAGATGACAAGGTAACCCAGGTCAGAGTTGATATGGGAGAGCCAATACTTGCGCCTTCTGATATACCAGTAGTAGCCCAGGGTGACAAGGTGGTGGATGAGCCTATCGAGGTATGCGACAAGACCTGGCACATGACCTGTGTATCTATGGGCAATCCTCATGCCGTTGTTTTTGTTGATGATGTGGAGCATTTTGAGTTGGAAAAATATGGCCCATATTTTGAGAACCACAGTCGTTTTCCTAAGCGCATCAATACTGAGTTTGTGCAGGTAGTATCGAGAAATGAGGCCTATATGCGAGTTTGGGAGAGAGGCTCTGCTGAGACCTGGGCATGCGGCACTGGTACCTGTGCCACAGCCATGGCATGCATTTTAAATAACAAGACAGACAACAAGGTGCTTGTGCACCTGCGAGGCGGTGACCTTACCATAGAGTATGACGAGGCAAGCAATCATATATTTATGACAGGACCTGCGACAGAGGTTTTCTCAGGAGAGATAGAAGAATAATAGAGGGATATTCCTGTTTTAAATAGAAATAGTTATCGAAGGTTACTTCATAAATAAAAGTGCTGCCGATGATATGACAGCAGAATGGAGACAATAATGAAGCTTATAGATTTACTTGACAGATTGGATTACAGCCTGGTGTCAGGAGATATTAATTGTGACATTACAAGCCTGGTTTACGACAGCCGCAAGGTAGAGGCGGGCTCAGTATTTGTGTGTATATCGGGAGCTCAGAGAGATGCCCACGATTATATTCCTGATGTAGTGGCAAAGGGTGCCGCTGCAGTAATAGTGGAAAAGGACGTAGAGCCTGACAGTGGTGTTACATTTATCAAGGTAGACAATACAAGAAAGGCCCTGGCTTTTATGGCAGCTGCCTATTTTGGTCACCCAGCTGAAAAGCTAAAGACTATAGGTATTACTGGCACCAAGGGCAAGACTACAACAACCTACATGGTAAAGTCTATCTTAGAGGCAGCGGGCATTAAGACAGGCCTTATTGGTACTATCGAGTCCATAGTTGGAGATGACCGCATTCCAGCAGTTAATACTACTCCGGAAAGCTACAGGGTCCAGGAGCTTTTTGCCCAGATGGTAGAGGCAGGCCTTGATGCAGTGGTTATGGAGGTGTCTTCTCAGGCTCTTATGCAGCATAGAGTTGATGGCTTTACTTTTGACATTGGTGTATTTACTAACCTTGAGCCTGATCATATAGGTGAAAATGAGCATAAGGATTTTGCTGATTATATGCACTGCAAGAGCCTTCTTTTCAGGCAGTGTGAACTTGGCATTTTCAATGGTGACAGCGAGCATATAGCTGGTATTTTGCAGGGACATACTTGTCAGGTAATCAAATACGGCTATGGCAAGGATAATGACATAGTGGCATCTGATGTGGAGCTTCTTAAGGAGCATGGAGCTTTGGGGGTAAAATACCATATTACAGGCAAGTATGACATGGATGTAGAGTGCAACGTACCAGGCAGCTTTTCTGTATACAATTCTTTGACTGCAGTGACTATCTGTAAGCAGTTTGAGGTTGCAGAGGACAAGATAAAGGAAGCCTTGAAAAAGGTGCATGTAAAGGGCCGTATAGAGCTGGTACCTGTGTCAAAGAAATTTACAGTTATGATAGACTATGCCCACAATGCTATGGCTTTGGAGAGCCTACTTACAACACTGAAGGAGTATGAACCTGGCCGTTTGGTATGTCTTTTTGGCTGTGGCGGCAATAGAGCCAAGAGCCGCAGATACGAGATGGGTGAAGTATCATCTCGTCTGGCAGATCTGACTATTGTCACTTCTGACAACCCTCGTAATGAGGAGCCTATGGATATAATAAATGATATCCTTATAGGTGTAGCCAAGGCAGACGGAGAGTATGTCACCATTCCAGATCGCAAGGAAGCTATTGCTTACGCTCTTCTCAAGGCAAAAGAAGGAGATATTGTGGTACTTGCTGGCAAGGGACATGAGGATTACCAGGAAATAAAGGGCGTGAAGCACCACATGGACGAGCGAGAGCTTATTGCAGAGGTAATAAAGGAAAATCCTAATGGCATTATTTAGAGACCATTCTCAAAATGATATATTAAGGGGCATGTGGGAGGCGGTAAAAAGAGCGCCTCTCACATGTATTTTATGTGCCATCAATATCATTATTTTTATAATATACGAAATAATAGGCGACACCTACGATGGTTATTTCATGCTGGCTCATGGGGCCATGAGCCCTGTGACAGTAGTGTATGATCATGAGTGGTATCGCCTTTTGTCGTCCTGCTTTTTGCATTTTGGTTTTGAGCACATAGCAAGTAACATGCTGCTTTTGTTTTTATTAGGGCAGATATTTGAGGAGGCTGCTGGCCCTGTCAGATATCTTGGGATTTATCTGGCATCAGGCATATCAAGCTCATTTTTATCCCTTGTATATAGTTTTTTGCGGGGGACAGATGATGTATCTGCAGGTGCTTCGGGGGCCATATTTGGTCTTGTGGGAGGCATGATAGTGATTATTCTGGTTCACAAGGGCCATTACCATAATATCACCATAAGGCGCATGCTTTTTATGGCCTTCATTACCCTGGCAATAGGATTTTCTTCAGCCAATACTAATAACGTAGGTCATATTGGTGGTTTGATTGCTGGCTTTGTACTGACCTGGATATTTTATGGGCTGCCTTTTTTGCTTGGTAAGGCTAAGGAAAAAAGAGGCAAATCAGCAAATGATCAGCAGTAATGAAGCCAATAGTTTGATTGATTTTGCCGAATAAATGTACTAAAATTTAGATAAATATTTCGTGTTTTGTGATAAGAAGGAGATCAATGAAGGTAAATATATACTACGGTGGGCGGGGACTTTTGGAGGACCCTACCCTCTATGTCATAAGCAAGATGGAGCAGGTCTTGGCAGAGCTTCAGGTAGAGGTCAATCGATACAATATATATGAGCAGAAAAATGCTATAGCTATGCTGCCTCAGACCTTAAAGGAGGCTGATGGTATCATACTTGCCACCACAGTGGAGTGGCTGGGTATTGGCGGATATATGAATCAGTTTTTGGATGCCTGCTGGCTCTATGCTGATAAAAATGCCATCGCTACTACCTATATGCAGCCGGTGGTTATGTCCACCACCTATGGGGAGAGGGAGGCTATGGTCACTCTGGAAAATGCCTGGGAAATACTTGGCGGACTGCCATGCTCGGGCTTTTGTGGCTATGTAGAGGACTTAGGTGACTTTAAGGCTAATACAGACTACGCCCATATAATAGAAAAAAAGGTAGAGACCTTGTACCGCACCATTTCCCAGCATACTAAGGGGCTGCCTACATCTAATCAGGCAGTAAAGCGGTCGGTGCTTCGCACAGCTCAGATAGAGCTTAGTCCTCAGGAGTCAGAGCAGCTGTCCAAGTTTGTCTCAGACGATGATTATGTGCAGACCCAAAAGGCTGACATAGCTGATTTGACCAGCATGTTTCGCAGCATGATAGACTCCAGTGGAGAGGATAAAAATAACGAGTACATAGGAGATTTCACCAATCATTTCAAGGGGCAGGATGATTTTAGTGCCCGTTATCTTTTTATGATAGATGGCAAAGAAAAGCCACTTTTTGTGGAAGTAAAGGGGCAGGAGCTTAATTGTCACTATGGCAAGGAAGACAATATTGATGTGTACACAAAGCTGACAGCCGGTATTATGGACCACATAGTGGCTGGCCGAGAGACCTTCCAGCGAGCCTTTTCTGTGGGCGATATGACTGCCAAGGGCAATTTCAGAACCCTGCGCATGCTTGATGAGATATTTACATTTAGTCAATAAAGGAGATTACTATGAGAGACGATAATTGTATTTTTTGTAAGCTGGCTAATGGAGACATTCCTACTAATTTTATTTACGAGGATCAGGATTTCAAGGTAATACTTGATGCAGATCCTGCTACCAAGGGTCATGCCCTGATTTTGCCAAAGAATCATGCTGCTAATCTTTTTGAGCTGGATGACACTACAGCAGCCAAGGTACTTCCTTTGGCTAAAAAAATAGCCTCTAATATGATGGAAAAACTAGGCTGCGTTGGCATTAACCTGGTGCAGAATAATGGTGAGGCAGCAGGACAGACAGTGCATCATTTCCATTTGCATATTATACCTCGCTATACTGATGATCCAGACAAGGGTATCTGTGGATGGAGCCACCAGAGCTTTACAGATGATGAGATGCAGGAGATCAAAAATACACTTTCTATGTAATGTGATTTAGGTAAAAGAAAACGCCGTGGGCATTTGCTCACGGCGTTTTTTAAATATAGTATTAAGTTTAATTATTAGCTCTGGCCTATTGATATTTTAAAATTACAAAGACTCTATCAGCTCCATTATAGTCTTGTTGGCATCAGACAGCTTGCTTTCTGCCATAACATCTTTTATTTGTTCTCGTCTGCTGTACACATCTCTTACTGAGTCTATAAGAACCTGGCTGGTCAGGTCTTCCTCCTGCAGTACAGTGGAAAATCCCTGCTTTTTATAAGACTCGGCATTGAGAATCTGGTCTCCTCGGCTGGCATTAGCAGAAAGAGGTATCAGGATATTTGGTATTTTGAGAGCTAAAATCTCAGAAATAGAGTTGGCACCGGCACGGCTAATCATCAGATCAGTAGCAGCAAAAATATCCGTAAGCTGATCTGAGACAAACTCAAATTGTGCATAACCCGCTTTATTCTCAAGGGCAGTGTTGATATTGCCCTTGCCTACCAGGTGGGCTATCTGAAAATCTGAAAGAAGAGAATCAAGAGCTTCCCACACTGCATTGTTAATGAAGCGAGAGCCAATGGAGCCTCCCATAATAAGTATGACGGGCTTGTCAGCAGTAAAGCCTAAAAACTCAAGACCTTTTGTCTTATTTCCGTAAAAGAGTTCCTTTCTAATAGGAGAGCCTGTGTGTACAGCCTTGCCCTGAGGCAGGTATTGCATAGTCTCAGCAAAGTTGCAGCAGACCTTGGTGGCGTGAGGAATAGCCAGCTTGTTAGCCAGGCCAGGGGTCATGTCCGACTCGTGGATGATAACAGGAATATGTGCCGAGCTTGCGGCAAATACAACAGGTACTGAGACGAAACCGCCTTTTGAGAAAACCACGTCAGGCTTGAGGGTCTTTATAAGCTTTTTAGCTTCAAAAAAGCCCTTTATAACGCGGAAAGGATCAGTAAAATTCTTCCAGTCAAAGTAGCGGCGCAGTTTTCCGGAAGCTATGCCATAATATGGAATATTACAATCTTCTATGAGCTGCTTTTCAATACCGGTATAGGAGCCAATATAGGCTATGTCGTAGCCGGCTTCCTTTAAATAAGGAAAGAGAGCAATATTGGGAGTGACATGTCCTGCAGTACCGCCGCCTGTCATTACTATTTTTTTCATGGGAAAACACCTTCTTTATTTGATAGTCGTATAGTTAAAATCACCCATTCACAAACAAATCACTAGCCAATGATTTGGGTGAATAATGAGTATTTTGCAAAACTAAATTATAAATAATACTTTGAGTAAATGCCAGCTTTTGGGGCAAATAGTTGGGCAAATTTGACAAAAGGAAGAAAGAATGTTATATTATGCAGCGTTAACATTTTTGTAACAATTATGAAATGTTTGTAATTATTGAAATTAACAGGAGTTTTATGAGTTTAGAAAAGAGATTAAATCAGGGATTATCCCTTATCATTGCAACAATTCTTCTTATCACAGGTTCAGTTGTCAGCGCACCAGAGAAAGTTACATCTGAGGCTATTGATGCTTCATTTCAGGTGGCTAGTACATCAGGTGTATTTGCATCTGTTACAAGTATTGAGCTTGCAGCAATGGAGTCTTCTGTTACAGAGGATGCCAGTCATGCTACTGTAGTAGCAGCTACAAGCGACCAGGCAGGTGAGATTGATGATGAGTATGATGAATGGTCAGACAAGGTTATGGCTCAGGTTAATGACTACTTATCTATCAGAGAGGAAGCTAGCACTGACTCAGCAGTAGTTGCCAAGCTACGTGCAGGTGATGTTGCTACACTTGTTGATGTATTTGACGGATGGTATGAAATAGAGTCAGGCAATGCTCACGGTTACGTTTCAGCAGATTATTGCGTTACTGGTATTGAGGCCTATAAGCTTGCATTAGAGGCATGTCCTTCATATGCTACCACTACTGTAGCTGGTCTTCGTGTCAGAAGCGAGGCTTCAGAGGACTCTAAGATTAGAAAGACAGTAGCAGAGGGCACCAAGCTTGTTGTTGATACTGATGCTGAGGAGGTTGACGGCTGGGTAGCTGTTAACTCTGCAGGCACTTCAGGATATGTTAAGGCAGATTATGTCCAGGTAGACATGGAGACAGGTGAGGCCATCACTCTTGCAGAGGAGGCAGCAGCTAAAGCCGCAGCAGAGGAAGCGGCAGCTAAGGCCAAGGCGGCAGCAGAAGCTGCAGCAGCAAACAAGCAGGCTGTTATTGCTTCAGCTGATGACGTAACACTCCTTGCAGCCATTATCCAGATAGAGGCAGGAAATGAGTGCTACGAAGGTCAGGTGGCTGTAGGTTCAGTTGTATGCAACCGTGTTCGCAGTGGCTCTTATGCAAATAGTGTAAGTGGTGTTATTTTTGCCAAGGGTCAGTTCTCTACATCCCGTATGTCAGCTGTTATTTCAAAGGGCCCTAAGGCTAGCTGCATCCAGGCAGCTCAGGAAGCTCTTGCAGGTGTAGATACTACAGGTGGAGCTACTCATTTTAGACGTGCAGGTTCTAAGTCAGGTTTAGTTATTGGCAATCATGTATTCTATTAAATAAAATACCAGCCAGGGCATTGCCCTGGCTTTTTTTTTGACTTATACTAGATGTTAATGTATTAACAAGCATGACAATTAAAAACGAAGGACAAAGTCGGAGGACATACAATGAACTTAAAAGGAAAGAATTTTTTAAAGCTGCTTGATTACACACCTGATGAGATAAGATTCCTTATCGATTTATCAGCTCGTGTTAAGGAAGAAAAGAAGAAGGGCATTTCCCAGGCATCTTACCTTGCAGGCAAAAACATTGCCCTTATTTTTGAAAAAACATCTACAAGAACCCGCTGCTCATTTGAGGTAGCTGCCCATGACATGGGAGCTCATGTGACATATCTTGATCCATCAGGCTCACAGATAGGCAAAAAGGAGTCTATAGCTGACACAGCCAGGGTGCTTGGTCGCATGTATGACGGTATAGAGTATCGTGGCTTCGAGCAGACTATAGTGGAGGATTTGGCAAAGTATGCTGGTGTGCCTGTATGGAATGGCCTTACCAATGAGTTTCATCCTACACAGATGATAGCCGACATGCTTTCTATCAAGGAAAAGTTCGGTCACTTAGAGGGAATTAAGTTTGTATACATGGGAGATGCCCGCTATAACATGGGCAATTCCCTTATGGTTACCTGTGCAAAGCTTGGCATGGATTTTGTTGCCTGCACCAATAAAGAATATTTCCCGGCCAAGGATCTTGTAGATATCTGTCAGGCCATTGCAAAGGAAACTGGTGCTACAATTACTCTTACAGAGGATGTAGCAGCAGGCTGCAAGGATGCTGATGTGATTTACACTGATGTATGGGTATCTATGGGAGAGCCAGATGAGGTATGGGAGAAGCGTATCCATGATCTGATGCCATATCAGGTTAATGCCAAGGCCTTTAGCTATGCTAAGCCAGAGGCAGTATTTATGCATTGCCTGCCAGCCTTCCATGATTTGAATACCAAGATAGGCAAGGAGATTTATGATAAGTATGGCCTTACCTGCATGGAAGTTACTGACGAGATTTTTGAAAGCGAGCGCTCTATAGTATTTGATGAGGCAGAGAACAGAATGCACTCTATCAAGGCTATTATGTACGCAACTTTGGGCGATGTTAAATAAATTAGTATTTGAGTATTATGACAGGGTGGATTCCACCAATGACAGGATAAAGGCAAGGGCTCATGCAGGAGCTGAGGAGGGCCTTGTTATCACAGCTGATGTCCAAACTGCCGGCAAGGGCCGTGTTGGACGCAGTTGGAAAAATCCTACCGGTGTCAGTATAGCTACCTCTGCCCTTATTAAGCCAACAGATATACCTATAGAGTCAGTCCCTACCATTACTACAGTGGCTGGCATGGCAGTGAGGGCGGCTATAGCAGATGTCACTGGTCTAGAAGCCAGCATCAAGTGGCCCAATGACGTAGTTATAGGGGGCAAGAAGATATGTGGCATTTTGACAGAGATGGAAATGCAGGGCAAGGCGGTCTGGTACGCAGTCTGCGGCATAGGCATCAATGTCCACAATAAGGACTTTGCTCCTGATATTGCCTTCAAGGCTACATCTATCGATATTGAGATGGAAAAATGCAGGCAGGAGGGCGCCACTAATCTGCCTGATGCTGTCCACAGGCAGGATATTACAGAGGCTGTGTGGCGATATTTTAGCAGATATTATAATTTGTTTTTGCAGACGGGAGACCTGTCTCATCTTAGAGAAGAGTACGAGGCTCATCTTGCCAATAAAGGCTGCAAAGTCAGGGTGGAGGACCCGACAGGACCTTATGAGGCTATTTGTCTTGGAATAACAGACAGGGGCGAGCTTATTGTTGAGACAGATGGCATGAAAAAAATAATCAGTACCGGCGAGGTGTCAGTGCGTGGCATCTACGGATATGTATAGGAGTTGTATGGAAGAAGAAGTTGTACTTTGCGCAGCAAGCTGCTACACCAAAAAATATTACCTCAATCCAGAGTTTGAGGGACTGCCACCTATGGTAAAGGATGAGCTGAAGATTTTATGTGTCACTTACACAGAGGATGTCAGCGGCACAATAGAGCTTATATATGATGAGGAGGGGGCTATCCGCATAGAGGTAGGTTCAGATGAGACAGACCTTCTGTACGATGAAATAGGCTCTGCTCTCAAGGTAAAGCAGATGCAGCGTGAGAGAAGAGAGCTCTTTGAGTCGCTGGAATTATACTACAAGGTGGTATTTTTAGGGGAGGAAATGTAATGCTACTTACTATAGATGTGGGCAATACCAATATTACCATGGGAGTTTTTGACAAGGATACACTTGTCGGCACATTTCGTGTTACCACCAAGATAAATCGTACATCAGATGAGTTTGGTATAGTTTTCAAGGAAATATTGCGTGCAAATAAGATAGACGAAAATGGAATCACTGATGTAATCATCGCCTCAGTTGTGCCAAATGTAATGCATTCATTGGGATCTTCCATTATCAAATATTTTAATATTGTACCTATAGTGGTGGAGGCTGGCATCAAGACTGGCATTCGTATAGTTACGGAAAATCCTAAGCAGCTGGGAGCGGATAGAATAGTAGACGCAGCAGGTGCATACGAGCTTTATGGTGGCCCTGTGCTGGTTGTTGATTTTGGCACAGCCACGACCTATGACCTGGTGGATGGTACCGGATCTTTTATAGCAGGAGTCACAGCTCCAGGCCTTCGTACCTGCGCCAAGGCTCTTACCTCTGAGGCAGCCAAGCTTCCTCAGGTAGAAATCAAAAAGCCGGATAAAATTCTGGCAAAGGAAACCATTACATCCATGCAGGCAGGTCTTGTTTATGGTCAGATAGGTCAGACAGAGTATATAGTTAAGCATATGATAGAGGAAAGCTGTCTGGGAGACGTAAAGGTAGTAGCTACAGGTGGTCTTGGCAGCCTTATTGCCAATGAGACAAGCTGCATTGATGTTTACGACCCTAATTTGACCTTGTATGGCATGAAGTTTATATATGACAAGCAGAAAAAGAGATGATTAAAAAGCTACAAATAGGAAATGTAACCCTAGAAAATAATCTCATATTGGCTCCAATGGCAGGCGTTACCGACCTGCCATTTCGTATTCTTTGCAAGGAGCAGGGGGCGGCACTATGCTGTATGGAGATGGTATCTGCCAAGGGCATTTTTTACAATAACAAAAACACCGAGAACCTGCTGATGGTGGATGAGGCGGAGCGGCCTGTCAGCCTGCAGCTATTTGGCTCAGATCCTGACATTATATCTCAGATGGCAGCCCGTATTGAGGATCGCAACTGGGATATTCTTGATATTAATATGGGTTGCCCTGTGCCAAAGGTTGTGAACAATGGTGATGGCTCAGCCCTTATGAAAAATCCTGTCCTTGCAGGTCAGATTATAGAAAAAACAGTCAAGGCAATAAAAAAGCCTGTGACAGTAAAAATAAGAAAAGGCTTTGATGATGACCATATCAATGCCGTGGAAATGGCCCATGTAGCCCAGGAATCAGGAGCTGCTGCAGTGGCGGTTCATGGTCGCACCAGAGAGCAATATTACTCTGGAAAGGCAGACTGGTCTATAATAGCTGACGTCAAGGCTGCAGTAGACATACCAGTTATAGGCAATGGAGATATACTAGACGCAAAGGATGTCATAGCCATGGGCCAGCAAACCGGGTGTGATGGCTTTATGATAGGCCGAGGCTGCCAGGGCAATCCATGGATATTTCACCAGATACTTCACTATTTTGAGACAGGTGAGCTTATTGGCAAGCCGCCTATAGAGGAAATGATAGCTACCATGCTGCGTCATGCCCGTCTTCAGATAGAATACAAGGGTCCATATCTAGGCATCAGGGAGATGCGCAAGCATGCCGCTTGGTATACAGCAGGCTACAAGGGAGCCAGCAAGCTGAGGGGCCGCATCAATGACGTGGAAACTTACCAGGATTTAGAGCAGCTATTTTCTCAGTTTCTCAGTCAGTATCATCCCTATTGATTCTTGACACCCTTGCTTTAACATGGTAAAGTGTCACTATATTTTTTAGAAGAAAAGAACAAAGGCGTTCTGCAAGTATTTGCAGAGCGCCTTTTCTTTTTGCAGGAGGTGCATATGCAAGAATTGTTAGAGCATACCGAAAATGTCAATGAACTGCTAGCTCGTTATGGGGTAAAATTTGGCATTTATAAAAATGGCAATTTTAAGGAGCAGCTTTTTCCCTTTGATTCTATACCCAGAGTAATTTACCATGATGAGTTTGAGTATCTGGAGAAGGGACTTAAGCAAAGGGTAAAGGCATTAAATCTATTCTTAAAGGATATTTACAGTGACAAGAAAATTGTGGCAGACAAGGTGGTTCCAGAGGAATTTGTTTTTGCTTCAAGTGGATACATGGCAGAGTGCGAGGGTGTCAGTCCTGTGAAAGATATCTATTCTCATATATCAGGCATTGACCTGGTAAAGGGAAAGGATGGCGAGTGGTATATCTTAGAGGATAATCTAAGAGTTCCATCGGGGGCATCATATCCTATGATTGCAAGAGAGCTATGCCGTCGTTGTTCTCCTTCCACTTTTGCAAACACCAGGCTTGAGGATAATCGTAACTATGCCGACCTGTTGAAAAACACTATGGACTATGTTAACACAGGAGGACTCAATGTAATATTGACCCCGGGCAGGTATAATGCAGCCTATTTTGAGCACAGCTATCTGGCAGAAAAGACAGGGGCAGCTCTTGTCAATGGTTCAGAGCTTGTAGTAGAGGATGACAAGCTTTATTACATTATGGCAGATGGAAAAAGAGAGCGAGTGGGGGCTGTATATAGGAGAATTTCTGATGAGTACTTAGACCCTATGAACTTCAATCCTGAGTCCCTTATAGGCATACCTCATATCTACGATGTTTTCAGAAAGGGAAATGTAGCCCTTTTAAATGCACCAGGCAATGGTATTGCCGATGACAAGGGAATCTATTATTTTGTGCCAAAGATGATTAAGTACTATCTGAATGAGGAGCCGATTCTTAAAAATGCTCCTACATATTTACCTTTCTATGAGGAAGATATGGCCTATGTCTTAGAGCATTTTGATGATCTGGTACTGAAGGATGTTGCAGAGGCGGGAGGTTATGGAGTAGTATTCGGCAATTCTATGACTAAGCAGCAAAAGGAGGATTTCATAGCTCTGTTAAAGGCAGAACCTCGCCGCTTTATTGCCCAGGAGGTAATTGATTTTCAGGATCTTGATATAGTAGATCAGGGCCAGGTGGTAGCTAGAAAGGCTGACCTGAGAGCTTTTGTCCTTATGGGAGAAGAGCCGGTAGTGTGGAAAAGTGGTTTGACTCGTTTTTCTCGCAATCCAGATTCGTTTATTGTTAATTCATCACAGGGAGGAGGATTTAAGGATACATGGGTGTTATATCAGTAGAACAGGCAAATGAGCTATATTGGTTGGGCAGGTACACGGAGCGTGTTTATACCACAATCCGTATGTATTTCAAGACCTTTGATACAATGATTGATGACAAGGAGGATGCATATATCAAGTTTTGCAGCGCTGTGGATATTCCAAATGTATATGCAGACAGGGCTGATTTTCAGACAAACTATGCTTTTAACAAAGAAAATCCGGACTCAATTATCAGCAACTTAGAGAGAGCCTATGACAATGCCATCGTTCTTAGGGACAGCATTTCAACAGAGGCCTTGTCCTACGTCCAGCTTGCTATTTATGAGATGAACAAGGCGGCTGCAAGTGATGCACCTCTTTTTGAGCTCCAGCATGTATTGGATGTGCTTTTGGCTTTCTGGGGAATTGTGGATGACAGAATAGACTCAGAGCAGATTAGAAATATTATTAAGGCAGGTAAAAGAATAGAGCGAATCGATATATATGCTCGCCTTGGGGTAAAGCCACAAGAGCTTCGCCGGGAGGTTCATCGTATGCTGCCTAGAGTAACACGCAGTGGCTTGCCCTATAGTGAAAATGCCTTAATCAATGTGCGAGATATGGTAGAAGAGGAAAAAATAGATTATTATCAGATTATATCGAATGTAGAAAACATTTTTTAAATCTCAAACCAAGGAGAGGGAACATGCTATTACAATTTGATTATGATATGCAGCTGACCTATTCTGCCCCTATACATACTTGTCACTTTACTATCAAATGTATTCCAAAGGATACCTGCAGACAGAGGCTTATTAAAAAAGAGATAAGCCTGACTCCACCAGTAGTTTTTTCAGCTGGAGAGGATTCCTATGGCAATGCAACAATATATGGTCATGTGCCGCAGCCTCACGATTTTTTTGAATTTCATATAGCAGGTCAGGTAGAAATTCTTCCTTCAGACTATGAAGAGGAAGCCTTGCCTGGCCGCATTGCTATGTACAAATACCCTTGTGGAAAATGTATCCCTGGAGAAAACATAAGGGGATATTTTAAGAGTCTGGATATATCTCATCTGACAAGCGACTATGAAAAAGCCATGTATATTATGCAGAGGCTATATCAGGATTTTTCCTATGTGCCTGGGACTACCGGCTTAGAGACAGATGCAGAGACTGCCTTTAGCCAAGGAACAGGGGTATGTCAGGATTATGCCCATATATTCATATCTCTGCTTAGAATGGCAAAAATACCGGCAAGGTATGTGTGCGGACTCTTGGTTGGCGAGGGGGCAAGTCATGCCTGGGTAGAATTTTTGGCAGACAATAAGTGGATAGGATTAGACCCTACCAATAATTGCCTGGTGGCAGACAGTCATATTAAGCTGGGAGATGGCAGGGATGCCACAGAATGTGCTATTAACCGCGGTATTATGCGGGGGAATTGCAGCCAGAGTCAGAAGATAACAGCCTTGGTGACCCAGCAATAAAAAATAATTGGTAGATTTTTAGTAATAATGAAAAAGTAGAAGAGGTATTAGTCTTCAAATAAGGATGGGAAGGAAAATGATAAGTACAGTAGCATCGGTGGGCTTGCCGGTGGATGAGGTGCTTAAGATAAAAAAGCACAGAATTCAGCCCCAAGGGCCGTCAAAAGATTATAAAAGGATTAGTGTGGTCACCGGCATCCATGGAGATGAGTTGGAAGGCCAGTATGTATGCTTTGAGCTGCAGCGCTGGATAGCAGAGCATCCAGAGTACTTGACTGGAATTGTAGACGTGTATCCAGCCATGAATCCTCTGGGTATTGATTCTATAAACAGGGGTATTCCGGCCTTTGACCTGGATATGAACAGACTTTTTCCAGGAAACATAGAGGGAAATATGACAGAGTACCTGGCAGCAGAGATTATCTCAGATGTTTCAGGATCAGACTGTGTGCTGGATATTCATGCCAGCAATATATTTCTCACAGAGATCCCTCAGATTCGAATAAATGAGTTAAATGAAGAAACTCTGGTACCCCTGGCAAAAATGGCAAACGTAGATTTTATCTGGGTTCATGGGGCAAATACAGTCTTGGAGTCTACCTTTGCCTATAGTCTTAACTCTACAGGCACTCCTACCTTGGTTGTGGAAATGGGAGTGGGCATGCGAATAAGCAGGTCTTATGGGGACCAGATGGTGGATGGAATATTTAATCTCATGAAGCATTTTGGTATATGGCAGGGTCAGGTACAGCCTTCCCGCGAGGCGATTATTTCCAGAAATGGGGCTGATGTTTCTTACCTTAACGCCAAGATGAGCGGTATCTTTATCCCTGATGTGAAGCATTGGGTAGAGCTTAAAAAGGATGAGCTGATTGGTCGTATTGTAGATCCTTTGTCAGGCCAGGTATTGACTGAGGTGACAGCACCAAGAGACGGCCTGCTTTTTACAATAAGGGACTATCCGGTGGTGGATGAGGGCTCTCTCATCGGCAGACTCCTTGCCAAGGAGGTGTACGAAAATGATTAAGAGAACAATATACGAGATGAAGGGCCTTTATAGGGATGATTTCCGCATAACAGGCTATGAGTTTGGCACAGGGGAAAAGTCATGCTGTATTGTGGGAAGCTCTCGAGGCAATGAAATACAACAGATATATTGCTGCTCCAAGCTGGTAAAAAAATTTCGTCAGTTGGAGAAGGAGGGCCGTATAGCAGAAGGCCATAAGATATTGATTATACCTACCATTAACCCTTCCTCTATGAATATACAAAAAAGGTTCTGGCCTACTGATAATACGGATATTAATCGTATGTTTCCCGGATACGATTTGGGAGAGACAACCCAGCGTATAGCTGATGGTGTTTTCAAAGAGATAATGGACTATAAGCTGGGAATTCAGTTTACATCCTTTTACATGCCAGGAGATTTCGTGCCCCATGTCCGTATGATGGATGAGGGCTACAGTACTACAGAGCTGGCCAGCCAGTTTGGCTTGCCTTATGTAGTAGTGAGAAAGGTGAGACCATACGATACCACAACCCTCAACTATAACTGGCAGGTGTGGGACACCCAGGCATTTTCTTTGTATACCACAAGCACCACCCACTTAGATGCCAATGGAGCAGGACAGGCGGTTCTTGCAGTGCTTAATTTTCTGTCAGCTCAGGGTATAGTAAAATACAATGGCCCAGTCTTGGCCCAGTCTCAGATAGTGGCGGACACAGACCTTGTATCTGTAAGAACCTCTGAGTCAGGCATATTCGAGCCACTGGCAAAGCCCGGAGATATGGTGGAAATAGGCCAGCCCCTTGCCAATATTGTTCATCTTTATGAGAGTGAAAATATAGAGACCTTATATGCGCCTGTGTCTGGTGAGGTATTCTTTATTCATAATGAGCCCTTGACCTATGCCAATACGGCGGTCATTAAGTTGGTGAGGAAATAATTACATGATACTTGAGGCAGAGGAGTCATATTTGCGATTTCTCTGCCTTTTTTAACTCAGCGGTTGACATTCCCTGCCTTTAAGCCTTAAGGAAGGTGGGGCTGGCAATCGTGATTCTGGAGCTACTATGAGAAAGTTCTTTAAGGAAAAATACAAGAATTCCAAAACTATAAATCTGATAGTTATTATATTGGCGGTGGTAGTATTTATTTTTGTCTTAGTGAGTAATAATCTACAGCTTAGCAGTACGAGAAATCTTCAGGATGCATATGAAAAGCAACAAAAATATCAGGACATGGCCTTAAGCCTGCAGGATACATCAGATTTTTTGACTAATCAGGTAAGACTTTTTGCTGTTACAGGTGACATTGATTATTTTTACCAATATTGGGATGAAGCAAAAAATCAAATGAATCGGGAAAGGATAATAGATGAAATCGAAAAGTCTGATTTAACCAGGTCAGAGCAGCATTATCTGGAACGGGCTAAATATTTTTCTGACACCCTTATGCATATAGAAATAAGCTCCATGAAAATAAAGCTGATGGAATCTGAGCCTCTAATAAAGGGTTATAGTCGTGATGAAAAGGAATTTATAGAAGAACAGATTGCTTATGTGAAAGCATATGAACTGGAAGAGGACTATATAAATGAGCAGACAGATAATCCAGACATATGCATACAGATGCTGTATGGCACAAGCTACATTGCCTACAAGAACTTAATAGATGGCAATGTAAGTAATTTTAAAACAACCATGACCAAGCGAATGGAAGGCTATGTAGCTGAGGCTGTTGAGGAAGCCGATAAAGCCTATACAGCCCAGGTGCTGTGCAGTATAGGTGAAATAGTAGTACTTATCGTGATTTTAACTATATTTCAGCACTGGTATATTAATCCAATCATTAAATACAAGCAGATGATTGCCAGACAGGACGGAAGAAGGGGAATGTTTGTAGTGCCTGAAGGAGTGTGGGAGCTGCAGGAATTTGCCGAAGAATTTAATGCTCTGTCTTCAGAAATGATAAAGCAGTTAAATAAATATGAGAAGGTTGAAAAGAAGCTGATGGAGGCCAATGAGGTGAAAAGCAACTTTTTGACACAAATGTCTCACGAACTGCGAACACCTCTAAATACTATCAATGGCTATTTGTATTTGCTTGGAGATACCAGACTTAGCGGACAGCAGCACCACTATGTGGAAAATATGCAGCTGGCTACAGAAATGCTTCTTGAGGAAATCAATGAGATTTTGGATTATTCAAAGCTGCAATCAAGCAAGATGGTATTTGAAGAAATCAATTTTAGCCTGAAAGCAATAACAGAAAATATAAGGGCGATATTTGAAAATGAGGCTGAGAAAAAGGGATTAGACTTTCAGCTTTGCGTGGATGACAGGGTGCCAGATATTCTGCAGGGTGATCCATTGAGATTAAAGCAAATATTGACCAATCTCATATATAACGCCTTAAAATTTACCCATGAAGGCAGCATTAAGCTATCCCTTGAGTGGGAAAGCAGCACTGATAGCAGATGTCTTATTAGATTTTCTGTGCAGGATACAGGAATAGGGGTAGCGCCTGATAGGAAAAATGAGATTTTTAAGGCCTTTTCCCAGGGAGACAGCAGCATAACCAGAAAATACGGTGGGACTGGTCTGGGACTTCCTATCTGCAGGAAAATGGTGGAGGCTATGAGTCAGGGCAGGTATACTCTCCTTCTTGAGAGTCAGGAAAATGTTGGCAGCTGCTTTTATTTTGATATGGATTTTGCTTTTGGAAAAAGTGAGCCGGTAAAGGAGATTGGGCTTGAGATAAAAAATAAGCGAAGAGACCTGCGGATTTTGATTGTAGATGACAATCGCATTAACCTGGTGTTGGAGGCTGAGATATTGCACAAATTTGGTTATATAGCAGACATAGAGTCTGATCCTGCCAAGGTCCTTAAGAAAATAGAGGAGAACAACTATCAAATCGTATTTTTAGATATATCAATGCCAGATATTTCAGGCTATGACCTGGCTCAAATGATAAGAGAAAAGGATGAATATAGTCAGCTGATATTAATTGCATTGACAGCAAATATAGGCAGCGATGTGGTAGAAAAGGTATTAGCTGCAGGAATGAATGATTATCTGCCAAAGCCCATACCGATAGACCAGCTGCGCAATAAGCTTGAGTATTACACAGGGCAAGTGCAAATTTATGAGGATAGTCAAAGTGAAAAAGTCTCAGCTAAGGTAAGTGACATCTCATCTCAAATAATTGATATAGATACTTTGGAGAGTCAGCTCTACGGTGACAAGGAAGCTGTAAAGGAGCTTTTTGCAATATTTATAGAGGATAACACAACTTCCATTAATACAATGGAGAATATGTTAAAAAGACAGGATTGGGATAATCTGGAAACTGAAATACACAGGATAAAGGGTGTCAGCGGAAATCTTTTGTGCAGGCAGTTGGAAATGGCAGCCACTGCAGCTTTAAAGGATGCAAAGGACCATAAAATAATCTCAGAGCATATGAAGCAAATGTATGATGAATTAACCCAGGTCCTTGAGTACATGGAAAAATATGAGGTGTAGCCATGCTAAAAGTGCTAATAGTAGAGGATGACAGGACAAATCAGGTGCTGTATAAGAGGATGCAGGCCTGGCAGGAGGAAGGCTTTGAGGTAGTAGCCGCAGCATCCAATGGCAAGGAGGCCTGCCAGCTTGTTGAAAAAGAAAGGTTTGATATGTTTCTGGTGGATATAATGATGCCAGAAATGAATGGATTGGAATTTTTGGCCTGGCTCAAAGAAGGCGGCTATGAAGGAGCCAAGATTATCGCCAGCAACTACAATGAATTTGAGTATGTTAGAGGTGGGATGAAGCAGGGGGCCATGGACTATTTGCTGAAGCCTTTTTCTGAAGAGGAGCTTAGTGAATGCTTAAAAAGAGTAAAGGCAGACCTGCTGCAGGAACAAAGAGAATCTGTGACAGAAAAAATATTTAAAGAATGTGGGGTAGACACTGAAGCAGGTTTTGTGAAAAAGCTGATGGCCTATTTTGAAGAACATTGTGATGCAAGTTTGACAGATATATCAGATTATTTTGCTCTCAACAAAGACTATTTTGGCAGGCTATTTAAAAAGCAAATGAATGAGTCCTTTAATCAGTTTGCCTTAAAATATAAAATGGAATATGCAAAATATTTGCTTGAATCAACTGATGACAAGGTATACGAGATAGGTGACAGGCTGGGCTTCAAGACCAGTGATTATTTTTCAAAGCTTTTTAAGGATTGGACTGGTCTGACACCTGCAGATTATAGAAAAAATAAAATGTCGTAATTTTTGGGGTATTTCATCTGATGTTTTGGGTTGTTATACACAAAATGCTATGCTAAGATTTGTGCAACATTTACAAAAGGCACAAGGATAGCAAAGGGGCTAATTTCCGAAAGGAGATTAGCCCCTTTTTGTATAAGTACAAATAATCCTTTTGACTTGTATTAGGAAGGGAGGTTTAGCCGTGAAGAATTATGTTATTACCATTGCCAGAGGCTTTGGCAGCGGCGGTAAGCAGATAGGCCTTATTTTATCTCAAAAGCTTGGCATTCCATGCTATGAGAAACAGATTTTGCAGATGGCTTCAGACTATAGCGGAATCAACAAAAGCTTGTTTGTAAAAGCGGATGAAAAATTAAATGGAAAGAAGATAGCCTTGGCACTTAAGCAATTTCCCAAGATGCCAAAGCTTGCGGAGCCAAATCAAAAGGATTTTGTCTCTGATGTGAATCTTTTCAATGTTCAGGCCCAGCTTATAAGGGAGTTAGCCAAGACGGAGTCCTGCATTATCGTAGGAAAATGCGCTAATGAGATATTGAAGGACTATGACAATGTAATCAGTGTATATGTGGAGGCTCCAAGAAAGGCTTGCAGGTCAGCCATAATGGAAAGGCTGGACGTAACTGCCCAGGAAGCGGACCAGATGATATATCAGACTGATAAATATAGGGCTGATTACTACAGCTATTACACAGGCGGAAAGAAATGGACAGATCCAGTAGCCTACGATATGACATTGAACAGCGACAGAATAGGCTATGAGGACTGTGCAGATATAATCATCAATTACAAGGATATGAAAATATCAAGACTAGTTTAGGAAAACGAAAGAGAGGAAAAGGGTATGAAAAACAGATTAAAGAAAATTACAGCTGCAGCCTTAGCAGCAATGATGACACTTTCAATGGTAGCCTGCGGCAGCAGCTCTGATTCATCATCGTCTTCATCAGCTGATGGTTCAGATACAGTGACAGTGGGTCTTTTACATTCATTGACAGGATCTATGGCAATTTCAGAGGCTTCTGTAAGAGATGCTGAGGTCCTTGCAATTGAGGAAATCAATGCAGCCGGCGGTGTTCTTGGCAAGCAAATTGAGTATATCGAGGAGGATGGTGCATCTGAGCCATCTACCTTTGCAACAAAGGCCGAGAAGCTCTTGGGCGAGGACGAGGTTGCAACAGTATTTGGCTGTTGGACTTCTTCATCAAGAAAGGCTGTAAAGCAGATTTTTGAGGACTATGACAATCTTTTATGGTATCCAGTCCAGTATGAGGGAATGGAATCTTCAGAGAATATCGTATACATGGGCGCAGCTCCAAACCAGCAGATTGTACCTGCTATTGAGTACTTGCTTGACCAGGGTTATACCAGGTTTTTCCTGATTGGTTCAGATTATGTATTCCCTAGAACTGCAAACATGATTATCAATGCCCAGATTGCAGCAGCTGATGGAGCAGAGGTTGTAGGCGAGGAATATGCAGCCATGGATCAGACTGAGTTTTCATCTATTATTTCAAAAATTGAGAGCGCTCAGCCAGATGTAATCATCAATACATTAAACGGTACAGGAAATGTATCCTTCTTCAAGCAGCTTTCAGATAGAAATATCACATCAGATGACATTATGACAATGTCCTTCTCTATCGCTGAGGAAGAGGTAGCAACAATAGGCTCAGATATCCTTAAAGGACATCTTGTTTCATGGAACTACTATGAGACAACTGATACAGCAAAGAATGAGGAGTTTGTAGCAGCTTACAAGGAAAAATATGGTGAGGACAGAGTGACATCTGACCCTGCTGAAGCAGCATATGATGCAGTATACATGTGGAAGGCAGCTTGTGAAGAGGCTGGAAGCTTTGATGTGGATGCAATCAGAGAGGTTCTTGGGGGCTTAAGCATTGATGCTCCAGAGGGAACCATCACTTTAAATGGTGACAACCAGCACTTGGCAAAGCCAGTAAGAATTGGTCAGGTTGCAGATGATGGCCTTATCTATGAGATTTATTCAACAGATGGACCTGTAGAGCCAGATCCATATCTTACAACCTATGACTGGGCAGTAGAAGCAGGAGTTCAGCCTTTAGAGTAAGAGATATCAGTGTAAAAAAGGAGAAAAAACAATGGACCTCATATTTAACGGATTGAGCTTATCTTCAATAATTTTACTTGCATCCCTTGGACTTGCAATTACCTTTGGACTTATGAGAGTTATCAATATGGCTCATGGAGAGTTCATGATGATAGGAGCATACACCACATATGTGGTCCAGGGTTTATTTGTAAAAAACACATCAAATGGTGCTGATATAGGATATTTCCTATCAATAGTAGTAGCTTTTGCAGTAACATTTTTAATCGGCTCACTTCTGGAGATTCTAGTAATCTCCAGACTCTATGGCCGAGAAAGTGACAGCTTGCTGGCAACCTGGGGAATCAGTCTTATTTTGCAGCAGGCGGCACGAACTATATTTGGTACCCAGGGTGTGCTTGTAACAACACCAAAGATTCTGTCAGGCTCAATCAGAATTGGAGGAGCATCCCTTTCAATCACCAGACTTTTCATCATTTGTCTTGTGGCAGCTTGTCTCTTTCTTGTATGGCTTATTATGTATCACAGCAATTTTGGCAAGCAGATGAGAGCTGTAATGCAAAACAGGGCCATGGCCCAGTGCATGGGAATTAATTCTAGAATGGTGGATAATATAACATTTGCCGTAGGCTCAGGTCTGGCAGGTATAGCAGGTTGTTCTATAGCCTTACTTGGATCTATCGATTCTACAGTAGGACAGAACTACATTGTAAATACCTTTATGGCAGTCGTACTTGGCGGTGTAGGCAAGCTTCTTGGAACTGTAATTGGTTCTGGAATTATAGGATTTAGCAGTATAGGATTTGAGACTATTACATCTTCATCTATAGCAAAGGCTATAGTGCTTTTGATCATTATTGTATTTTTGCAGAAGAAACCACAGGGTCTTTTTACAGTTAGATCCAGATCACTTGATGAATAGGGGGCTGTGAAATGAAAAGCTTAAAGAAAAATAGAAGTAATATATGCTTCACCATTATTGTATTAATACTTGCAATATTACCTCTTTGCCTTATGAATGGCTTGGTAAAATCCACCACAGTTCTCTTTTTGGGAAAGTGCATTGCCTTTGCGATAGTAGCAATCGGCCTGGATCTAATCTGGGGCTATACCGGAATACTTAGCTTGGGACATGGCCTTTACTTTTGCCTGGGTGGTTATGGCATGGGTATGTATCTTAAAATGGTTGCGACAGGTGGAAAGATAACAGACTTTATGCAGGTCGGTGGACTTACAGAGCTGCCTCTTATATGGAAGCCCTTTAGAAGTCTTCCCCTTACATTTATTTTGATTATTCTCATACCACTTCTTGTGTCAGGCATTATTGGTTATTTCATTTTTAAGAACAGAGTAAAGGGCGTTTATTTTTCAATTATTTCACAGGCAATGACCTGGGCAGCCTACTCTATGTTTATTGCCTTATCTACTTACACCAATGGAAATGTTGGTATAAGTCAGATTCAGTCAATACTTGGAAGTCTTCGTGGTGATAAAAATCAAAATAATTTGATTGTGCTCTTTTATATTGCCCTTGCTCTTTTGGTTGTTATATATGGCCTGTCATATTATTTGATTAATACAAAGTTTGGAAAGCTTTTAATAGCCATCAGAGATGGTGAGAACCGCACATATTTTTCAGGCTATCGTGTAAGTAGTATTAAGAATTTTATCTACGTGGTATCTGCTATATTTGCAGCCATTGCAGGAGCGGTTTTTGTTAACTTTAATGGCTCAATAACACCAACACAGATGTCCATTACATATTCAATCACCATGGTAATCTGGGTAGCAATAGGCGGCAGAGGCACATTAATTGGCGCAGTTATTGGGGCCTTCCTGATCAACCTGTGCGAATATAAGCTTAGCTCAGGAGCCATGGCAGAGAGCTGGCAATATATAATAGGACTTCTTTTTGTAGTGACCATACTCTTTTTCAAGGGCGGTTTGGTTGGAATCGTAAGAGACCAGATTCCTGCTTTGATAAAGAAGAATAGAGAAGTAAAGGAGGGCTGATAATGGCAGACAAGGATACAGCTTTAAAAATAAAAAATATATCTGTAGTATTTGATGGATTTCAGGCTCTCACAGATGTTAATATAAATGTTAAGCGTAACACCATACATTTTTTCATCGGTCCAAACGGTGCGGGAAAAACCACTCTTCTTGATATTATTTGTGCTAAGACCAAGGCAACAAAGGGAAATGTAACCTTTTATCCAAAGTCAAAAAATCCTGAAAAAATACGACTGACAGGTATGAAGGAATACAAGATAGTAAATGAAGGCGTAGTAAGAAAATTCCAGGTGCCATCAGTATTCGTCAATCTGACAGTATTCGAAAATATGGAATTGTCGCTGCGAGGAAATAAAAGGGTATGGCAGACGATTTTTCATAAGACTAGTGTCGAAGAGAAAAAGCTTATTGAGGAAACCTTGGAAAAGGTAGGCTTAAGAGACAGGATGGACGTGATGGCCGGCTCCTTGGCACACGGAGAAAAGCAGTGGCTTGAAATTGCCATGCAGTTTGTACAAAAGCCTGAGATAATTATGCTGGATGAGCCTGCAGCCGGTATGGGCAAGCCGGAAACCTTTAAGACAGGTGAGCTTTTAAAGGAAATAAAAAAGGACTGCACAGTTATTGTTGTAGAGCATGACATGGACTTTGTTAAGCAGATAGCGGATTGCGTTACTGTTCTTCATGAGGGAAAGGTTCTCATGGAGGGAGACGTGCGAGATGTGCTGGCAGACAAGACAGTTCAGGCTGTATACCTTGGAAGGGGTGGTGAGAGAAATGCTTAAGATAGAAAAACTTGATTCTTATTATGGCGAGAGCAAGGTTATTGATGGCCTCTCTCTCCAGGCAAAAAAGGGTGAAATCACCTGCCTCATAGGAAGAAATGGTGTGGGCAAATCAACTACCCTTAAAAGTATCATGGGTTTGGTAAAAACACCTGCCGGAAAAATCTTGCTGAAAGACCAGGACATCATTAAAATGAAGACCTATGACAGGGTAAAAAAAGGCATAGGCTATGTGCCACAGGGCCGGGATATTTTTCCTCAAATGACTGTCCAGGAGAATTTGGAGCTGGGCTTACAGGCTCTTGGTGGTAAGGGCAAGGTGCCAGATTATATATATGATTTGTTTCCTATTTTGCCAAAGTTTGCAAAAAGGAAGGGCGGAGACTTGTCAGGTGGCCAGCAGCAGCAGCTGGCTATAGCAAGAGCACTTGTGGCAAACCCTGAAATACTTATTTTGGATGAGCCTACAGAGGGTATTCAGCCATCTATTATAGAGGACATAGGGCATGCCATAAGACGAGTAAATAAAGAGCTTGATATAAGTGTCTTTATAGTAGAGCAGTACCTGGATTTTGTGTTGGGCATCTCTGACAGCTTGTATGTCATGGAAAAGGGCCAGATTGTTTTGTCAGGTGCTACAAAGGATATAGATAAGGATGAAGTACAGAAGATGATGACTGATTAAGTCATCATCTTTGTCATAGAAAAAATTATTTAAGAAAAGAGGAGAAGGAAATGAGACTTACGCCAAGAGAAACAGACAAGCTTATGTTGCATTTGGCAGGAAATCTTGCCAAGGAGCGAAAGGAAAGGGGCTTGAAGCTTAATTATCCAGAAGCAATAGCATATATAAGCTCTGAGTTGTTGGAGCTTGCCAGGGATGGGCATACTGTGACAGAGCTTATGAGTATTGGAAGTCAGATACTGACGGCAGAGGACTGCATGGATGGAGTACCTGAGATGATAGGGGAAATTCAGGTAGAGGCAACCTTTCCAGACGGAACCAAGCTGGTAACCGTGCATAATCCTATTACCCCATCAGAGAAGGTGATTCCAGGTCAGGTGATGGTAGAGAGTGGTGAGATAGAGCTTAATGCAGGAAAAGACACAGCCTGCATCGAAGTTACTAATACTGGTGACAGACCAATCCAGGTAGGGTCTCATTTTCATTTCTTTGAGGTAAATAAGGCACTTTCCTTTGTAAGAAGCAGAGCCTATGGTATGCGCCTTGATATACCTGCTGGTAATGCAGTTAGATTTGAGCCAGGTGAGACTAAGAGGGTTAATCTGGTGGAAATCGGAGGAAGTCGTGAGGGCTATGGCTTAAATGGTCTTGTAAATGGAGCCATGGATGATCCTGAGGTAAGGGATAAGGCCATGGAAGCAGCCAGACTGGCAGGATTTAAGGGGGTAAGTGCAGATGAATAAGATAAGCAGAGAAAAATATGCAGACATGTACGGTGCTACTACCAGAGACAGAATAAGACTTGCCGATACATCACTTATTCTTGAAATAGAGAAGGACTATGCTGTCTATGGTGAGGAAGCTAAGTTTGGTGGTGGCAAAACTGCCAGAGATGGCATGGGACAATCATGTAAGGTTAGAGATAAGGACTGTCCTGATACAGTAATAACCAGTGCAATTATCTTGGACTATTGGGGCATTGTTAAAGCTGATATTGGCATAAAGGATGGAAAAATCTGTGGCATAGGCAAGGCTGGAAACCCAGCTATTATGGATGGAGTAGACCCTAATCTTGTGATAGGCGCCGGCACAGAGGTTATAGCCGGAGAGGGACTCATTGTTACTGCCGGTGGCATAGACACCCATATTCATTTTATTAGTCCAACCCAGGTGGAGACAGCTCTGTATTCAGGCGTTACTACAATGATTGGTGGTGGCACAGGTCCTGCAGATGGCACCAATGCTACAACCTGCAGCCCAGGCCAGTTTAATATAGAAAAAATGCTGGAGGCTGCTGAGGAACTGCCTATGAATCTTGGTTTCTTGGGCAAGGGCAATTCATCAGATTTAGATACATTGAGAGAGCAGGTTGAGGCAGGAGCCTGTGGCTTGAAGCTTCACGAGGACTGGGGCTCTACACCAGCTGCAATAGATAAGTGCCTCAGCATCTGCGATGAGTATGATGTTCAGGCTTCAATTCATACAGACACACTCAATGAAGCTGGATTTGTAGAGGATACTATAAATGCCTTTAAGGGCAGAACTATCCATACCTATCATACAGAGGGAGCAGGTGGCGGACACGCACCGGATATTATAAAAGCAGCATCCTTTGAAAATGTTCTTCCATCTTCAACTAATCCTACCATGCCTTACACAAGAAATACCCTTGATGAGCATTTGGATATGCTGATGGTTTGCCATCATCTGGATAAAAATGTGCCAGAGGATATTTCCTTTGCAGACTCAAGAATAAGACCAGAGACAATTGCAGCGGAGGATGTGCTTCATGACATGGGTATTTTTTCCATGATGAGCTCAGACTCACAGGCTATGGGCCGTGTTGGAGAGGTAATTACACGCACCTGGCAGACCGCAGACAAGATGAAGAAGCAGCGAGGCAGCTTAGAGTCTGATTCTGACAGAAATGACAATAATCGTATCAAGAGATATGTTGCAAAATATACCATTAATCCTGCAATTACTCATGGTATTGCCGATTATGTAGGCTCTGTGGAAGTTGGCAAGCTGGCAGACCTGGTATTGTGGAATCCAAAGATGTTTGGTGCTAAGCCAGAGATGATAATTAAGGGTGGCTTTATTATGGCTTCAAAAATGGGTGATGCCAACGCATCTATTCCAACTCCGGAGCCAGTAGTTTATACAAATATGTTTGGCGCCTATGGTCTTGCAAGGGCCAATACCTGTATTTCCTTTGTTTCAAAGGCTGCAGCAGAGGGTAATATAAAGGAGAAGCTGGGATTGAAGCGCAGGGTTGAGCCAGTAAAAAATTGCAGAAATATAGGCAAAAAAGACATGAAAAATAATGACGTGATAGCGCAAATCGAAGTCAATCCGGAAAATTATGAGGTTAGAGTTGATGGCAAGCTTATTAGCTGTCAGCCAGCTGAGGAATTGGCGCTTGCACAGAAATATTTTCTCTTTTAAGAGGGCTTAACTTATGTTAATAGAAAAGATAGTAGGAAATTCTAGGGATATTGATCTGGGTCAAAGAGACATAGACCTGGTATATATGGAATGGTTTGAGCTGGAGAAAAAGCATATCAAAAAGGTTTCCCAGCAGGGCGTTGAGCTAGGCTTTGATTTGCAGGAGCCTTTGAAAAATAAGGATATAGTTTACATGGATAATGAAAAAGCCCTTGTAGTGGAGCAATTGCCATGTAAGCTTACCCAGGCTCAGGTTGATTCCATGGAGGAAATGGGCAGACTTTGCTTTGAGCTGGGAAACAGGCATTTATCCTTGGCTATTGAGGGGAATCTCGTCAGCGTTGTATACGATAAGCCTACCTTTGAATACTTGCAAAACAAGGGCTTTTTAGTTAAAGAGGTGGAAGGCCTTTTTGATAACTATATAGTATGTCATGCCCATGGTCATGCTCACACACATTAGGATAAAGCTATGAATAATATTGGACTTTTACAGATTATGCAAAGTGTGGATGCATTTTTTCCTATAGGGGCATTTACCTTATCAAATGGCCTTGAAGATTATGTGGCAGAAGAATGGTTGCAAAGTCCCAGGGATTTGGATGAGTATCTGGATGGATTTTTGCATACTCTTCCCTATCAGGATTTGGGACTGGCCCACTTAGCATATGCCAACGCAAAAGACAAAGCATATATAAAAGAGCTTGACGATATGGCCCAGGCCATGAAAATTCCCCGGGAAGTTCGTGAGGGAAGCAGTAAGATGGGCAAGCGCTTTGAGAAAATTCTTTTTAGCTTGAAGCAAGATGATGTGGTGCTTGAAGGACTTGAAGGATTGACTTTTCCAGTGCTTTTGGGAATGTATGGCCAGGCCTCTGGTCTAGAAGAAAAGGTCTTTTTGTCCATGTTTGGCTACAGCCTCATATCTGCCATAGTGAATAATGCTGTAAAGCTGGTTCCCCTCAGCCAATTGGAGGGGCAAAAGGTCTTGTATGGCAGCTTGGAAAAACTAGATGCAGCAGTGGAAAAGGCCTTGCTTGTCACTATTGATGATTTGGGGGTGTCTGCCCCTGCAAGTGATATCCACTGTATGCGACATGAGAAGCTATATAGCAGGCAATATATGTCTTAGAGGAGATAAAATATGTCATATGTAAAAATAGGTGTAGGTGGTCCGGTAGGCTCCGGTAAAACAGCACTTATCGAAAGACTTACAAGAAAAATGTCAAAGGAATATTCCATATGTGTTGTGACCAATGACATTTACACCAGAGAAGACGCAGAATTTTTGATAAAAAACTCGGCCCTGGACGCTGACAGGATAGTAGGTGTCGAGACAGGCGGCTGCCCTCATACGGCAATTAGAGAAGACTGCAGCATGAATCTGGAGGCTGTAGAAGAGATGGTTGAAAAGCACCCAGATGTGGAAATCGTTTTTATAGAAAGCGGTGGCGATAACCTGTCGGCTACCTTTAGCCCGGATTTAGCGGACACAACCATATATGTAATTGATGTGGCTCAGGGCGAAAAGATACCTAGGAAGGGTGGCCCAGGTGTTACTAGGTCAGATCTTTTGGTCATTAATAAGACGGATCTGGCACCTATGGTGGGAGCCAGTCTGGATGTGATGGCTGCGGATTCAAAGCGTATGCGTGGGGGCAGAGATTTTCTTTTTACTAATCTGATGGAGGGCGATTCCATCGATGCTGTTATAGATTGGATAAAGAAAAATGCTCTCTTTGAAGGGATATAATGCATGAAAACTGAGTTGAGACTGGCTGTAGAATATAATCCAATTTCCCAAAGGACGGTAAAAAAAGATTGTTATTTTACAGCGCCTCTTAAAATAGGTGAGCCGAAATCCTCAGGAAAGAATATTAATCTTATTTTAATGATGGCTTCCGCTGGAATTTTAAAGGGAGATGCCTTTGACTATTCCATAGATTGCATGGCTGACTCTGGCCTGAGGCTTACTGAGCAGTCCTATGGCAAGCTTTTTGACATGGGGCAGGATGGAAATGCCACAAAAAATATGGAGATAAAGCTGGAGGATGGAGCAAGGTTTATTTATAGACCAGGGGCTTTGGTGCCCTATAATAATTCATCCTTTGATTCCTGCGTAGAAGTACATATGAAGGAATCTTCCACATTGCTTTGGTCAGATATTTTTACGGCAGGAAGAGTTGCCATGGGGGAAAAGTTTTTCTTTAGGCATTATAGGAGTCGAGTCAGGGTTTATCAGGAGGATAAACTCATATGGCTAGACCAGACCTTGTTAGAACCTGACCAGGTTAATCTGCAAAGCCTGTACTATTATAAGGATTACACACATCAGGGGACTTTGTTTTTTAGAGGAAGCAGGAGCCAGGAAGAAAAACTGCTGGAGAAAGATTATGATGTCTTTGACAGAGTCCTTGTGGGAGTCACACAGGCAAGGGCAGGAATATGCCTTAGGGTACTTGCAAATCAGGCTCAGGATATAGAAGAATTGTTTGATAATGTAGAAGAGACTGTGCTTTAGTTTCTCATTTCCTAAGTCTCTATCGTCCGTCTTGACAATGGTATGACAAGTGGAGTAAAATGCACAAAGCTAAATGGATTAAAAGATACTTTATATATTAATTTTGAAAGGAAATGGGGAAGATGGAAGCAAAGAAGAATTTACTTACAGCCGATGGACTTAAGAAGTTAGAGGAAGAGCTTGAGGATCTCAAGGTTAACAAGCGTAAGGATGTATCTCAGAAGATAAAGGAAGCCAGAGAGCAGGGTGACCTTTCAGAGAATGCTGAGTATGATGCAGCCAAGGACGAGCAGCGTGATATTGAGGCTCGTATCACTGAGATTGAAGCAATCCTTAAAAATGCCGAGGTTGTAGGCGCTGAGCATGATTCAGATACTATCAATATCGGTTGGACAGTTAAGCTTTTAGATGTAGAGTTCGATGAAGAAGTAGAGTACAAGATTGTAGGTTCTACTGAGGCTAATTCACTCAAGGGCAAGATTTCCAATGAGTCTCCTGTAGGTAAGGCAATCATTGGCCATGTTGCCGGTGAGACTGTTACTGTTGAGACAGAGGCAGGCGCTTTTGAGTACAAGATTGTAGCAGCAGAGAAGACAGTATAATACTTGATATGTTTTTTAGGCGACTCACTTTTGTGGTGGGTCGCTTTTTTGAGGGAAGAAATTGCAGGGGGAGGATTGTATGCTTGCTTCAATAAAGAAAAAATACATAGCTAGCGGAAGCTTTTACAGAAGATATATATATCTGGCTTTGCCCATGATTATCCAAAATGCCATCACCAATTTTGTCAGCTTTTTGGACAATATTATGGTAGGGCAGCTGGGCACGGAGCAAATGTCCGGAGTTGCCATCGTTAACCAGCTTATATTTGTATTTAACCTGGCTATATTCGGCGTTACTGCAGCTGCCAGCATATATGGTGCTCAATACTTTGGTAAAGGGGACCATCAGGGGCATATGTACAGCTTTAGATTTAAGCTGTATGCAGCAGTGCTGGTGTGTCTGGCGGTTATAGTGCTTTTTATCACACAAGGGTCATCTCTTATATCCTTGTATCTCACAGATACTACCGGTGATGGGGCCACACAGCGGGCCTTGGAATATGCCCTTGAGTACTTAGGCATAATGACAATAGGTCTTATTCCTTTTGGTATCAATCAGGCATATGGCTCTACTATCAAGGAGACAGGTCAGACCATGGTGCCTATGGTAGCAGGTATGATTGCAGTAGCTACCAATGCAGTTTTGGATTATCTGCTTATATTTGGCATAGGTCCATTTCCTGTTATGGGAGTAAGGGGAGCAGCTCTTGCTACCGTAATTTCCAGATTTGTTGAGACAGGTGTGGTAGTAGTCTGGGCTCACAGCCATATGGAGCAGAACCGCTATTTACATGGGGCATATGCAGGCTTCGGTTTGCCCCTTAATGTCTTTAAGTCAATAATGATAAAGGGCTTTCCTTTGATGATTAATGAGGTCCTTTGGGCTGCCGGCATGACCACTGTCACCCAGTGTTATTCTATTAGAGGCCTGGAAGTAGTGGCTGCTGTTAATATAGCTACCACAATAGGCAATCTTTTCAATACGGTATATATCCAGCTTGGTGCCTGCATAGGCATAATTGTAGGTCAAAACCTGGGAGCTGGTGAGCTGGAAGAGGCTAAGGACAACGATAATAAGATGATAGCTTTTTCTGTTGCCTGCTGCCTGGTTATGGCGATTCTTTTGTTTGCTTTAGGCCGACTTTTCCCAGAGATATACAACACAGCTGACAACATTAAGAAGCTGGCCACAGATTTTATCAAAGCATTGGCTATATTTATGCCAGTTTGCTCCTTCTCACATGCCTCTTATTTTACCTTGAGGTCTGGAGGAAAAACTATTGTCACCTTTATTTTTGACTCAGTATTTACCTGGGCAATTGTGGTTCCAGTAGCCTATTGTCTGGCTCACTTTACAGGCTTTGGCATAGTTACCATCTACTTTATGATTCAGGCTTTGGAGCTTATCAAGGCTACCATGGGATACTTTATGGTAAAAAGTGATGTGTGGCTGGTGCAGATGGTGTAAGCAGATTGAAGCTTGGGAAGCCTTGTTTTTGATTATTGGAGACTGCCTTAGAATTACAGCTTGAATAAAGGATAAATATTGCTCAAAAGGTTGAAAATATAGCGCTTTTGGCTTATATTTAGACCGTATTATTGTTATAAAGAAGGGAGCTTATCATGGCTGGAAAATTTAAATTTGGTGTAAAAGAAGTTGTAGCTGTAGGTATCGGTACAGCACTTTTTGTTGCCCTCACTCAGGTACAGATTCCTGTTGGTTTTATACCTAACACATCACTTCAGGTAAGAGCAGCATTGCTTGCATTTATGTCAGCAGTATTTGGACCGATCGTTGGTTGTGCTATAGGTCTTATCGGACACGCACTTGGCGATGCGCTTTTCTATGGAAGTGTATGGTGGAGCTGGGTATTTCCAGAGGCAGTATTTGGCTTTGTATGTGGCTGGTTCGTTGACAAATATGCCATTAAGCAGGGTGATTTCGGCGCAAAGCAGATAGTACTTTTCAATATTGTACAGGTAATTGCCAATGCAGTAGCATGGATTGTAGTTGCACCTGTACTTGATGTTGTAATATACGCAGAGCCTGCTAACAAGGTATTTGCTCAGGGCGCAGTTGCTTGCATTGCCAATGTTATTATCATCGGTATCCTCGGCAGCATACTTGGGGTTTTATATTCTAAAATAGGGGCAAAGTCTTCAAGCCTTTCTGAAGAAGATTAAGAAGTATTATGAAGCCAATTATTGAATTTAAGGATTTTTCTTTTAAATATCGTGCACAAAAAGCACCAACACTCAAGGATATTAATCTATCTATATATCCAGGAGAAAAGGTACTCATAGTTGGCCCATCAGGTAGTGGTAAATCGACACTGGCTCATTGTATCAATGGGCTGGTGCCTTTTTCGTATGAAGGACAGATAAGTGGGGCTTATTCTATCAAGGGAAATAATCCAGCCGACCTGGGATTATTTGGCCTATCACGGATAGTAGGCACTGTGCTTCAGGACACAGATGGTCAGTTTGTAGGCCTGTCAGTGGCAGAGGACGTGGCCTTTGCCCTGGAAAATGACTGCCTGCCTCAGCAGGAGATTTTTGAAAAGGTAGATGAGGTGGCAGAGCTTGTGGATATAAAGGACATATTAGGTCATAATCCCCACGAGCTGTCAGGAGGGCAGAAGCAGAGGGTGTCTATGGCTGGCGTTGTGGTCAGTGATGTAGATATTCTTCTTTTTGATGAGCCTCTTGCCAATCTGGATCCAGCTACAGGCAAGCGCACCATCGATATGATAGACAAGCTGCAAAAGGAAAAGGGCACTACTATCATCATTATCGAGCATCGTTTGGAAGACGCTTTGTATAGAGATGTGGACAGAATAGTAGTTATCGGCGAGGGCCGTATTGTGGCAGATATGAAGCCTGACCAGCTCTTGTGTGAAGATATATTAGTGCAGCAGGGCATCAGGGAGCCTTTGTATATTACAGCTATGAAGCATGCTGGCTGTGAGATACAGCCTGAGGATAAGCCTCAGCACATAGAGTCAATGAACCTGGCTCCTTATAAGGATAAGCTGCAGACATGGTTTTCGGCTCAGTCCTTGGATGACAAAAGCAAGGCTCAGGAGACAGTATTATCTGTAAAAAATCTGGGCTTTAGCTATGATGACACCACTCCAGTGCTGCAGGACATCAATTTTGATATAAAAAAAGGTGAGATGATGGCCATTGTAGGCAAAAATGGTGCAGGCAAGACCACTCTTTCATCTCTTATATGCGGCTTTATTAATCCCACCCAGGGGCAGATTTTTCTCAATAATCAGGACATATCAGCCTTGTCTATTAAGGAGCGCGGTGAGCATATAGGTCTCGTCATGCAAAATCCAAACCAGATGATAAGCAAGCCTATGATATATGACGAGGTAGCCTTAGGTCTTGTTGTCAGAGGCCTGCCAGAGGAGGAGATAAAGGCACGGGTCGATGAGACTCTTAAGATATGTGGTCTCTATAAGTTTAGAAATTGGCCAGTTTCTGCACTTTCCTTTGGTCAGAAAAAGCGAGTGACAATAGCCTCCATTCTTGTAATGAATCCTGAGATAATGATTTTAGATGAGCCTACGGCTGGCCAGGATTACAGGCATTACACAGAGATAATGGAGTTTTTGAAAAAGCTTAATGAAGAGCAAGGTATCACTATAGTGATGATTACTCATGACATGCATCTAATGCTTGAGTATACAGGTAGGGCTCTTGTTTTGGCCGATGGACATATGCTTGCAGATGATAAGCCCTCCAGGGTTCTTTCTGATGACCTGCTTTCTGACAAGGCATATTTGAAAAAAACATCTCTTTATGATTTGGCGGTAGGCTGTGACATCGCAGATACCACTGATTTTATAGAGTGCTTCATAGATTACGAGAGAAGGGAGTGCAGGGAAATTGGCCAACAGTAAGCTTTTATCATATGAAAAAAAGGACACCTGGATAGATGGACTTTGCGGTGTAACAAAGCTTATCTACTTTTTGCTTTGGTCTGTTGCCAGCATGTTGACCTACGACACCAGAGTGCTCCTTGTAATGCTTGTCCTAAGTCTTATAGTTTTTAAAATATCAAAGACTACATGGGCTCAGGTAGGCACTGTCTTTAAATTCATCATGTTTTTCCTGTGTGTCAATTTGCTTGCAATCTACCTTTTTTCACCTAACCAGGGCACAGAAATTTATGGTACCAGGACGGTAATTGCTGAGCTGGGTGGCCGCTATGATCTTACCAAAGAGCAGCTCTTCTATGAGTTCAACGTCATGCTTAAATATTTTACCATCATTCCATCGGTATTCATTTTTATTGTATCTACTAATCCATCAGAGTTTGCCGCCAGTCTTAGCCGCATAGGAGTTAGCTACAAGGTAGGTTATGCTATATCCATTGCCTTGCGATATATTCCGGATGTGCAAGATGATTACAGGACTATTAAAAATGCTCAGGCAGCTCGAGGCATAGAGATGTCAGACAAGGCATCCTTAGGAACACGAATTAAAAACACTGTGGCTATACTTTTTCCACTTGTTTTTACTTCCATGGATAGGATAGATGTGGTTAGCAATGCCATGGAGCTGCGGGGCTTTGGCAAAAAGAAAAAGCGCAGCTGGTATATGGGCCGGAAGCTGCAGAAGTTGGATTATGTAGTGATTGTGGCTTCGGTAATCTTTACTGTAGTGGCGCTGGCAGTCACATATGCCGACGGCAGCAGGTTTTATAATCCCTTTGTGTAAATAGGCTGCACCAGAAGCCAGATTCTTGACAGTTTTTTAACTATTGGGATATAATTATGAAACTTATGGACACTACAAGTCTCTTATGACTTGTTGACTAGTATATTTTTATTGAAGGAGATATTATGGCACAGCAGAATAATGCACCACAGCAGGATGTCAACCAGCTTTTAAAGGTTCGCCGCGAGAAGCTTGCGAATCTCCAGGAGGCAGGTAAGGATCCTTTCCAGATTACAAAATTTGACCAGACTCATCACTCAGATGAGGTAAAGAGCCTGTATGAAGCTCACGAAGAGGAGCTTATAGGTGACCGCCCACTTCCATCAGTAGAGGGACTTTCAGAAGAAGAGGCACGCCAGGTAACCAACGATGATTACAATGAGCGTCGCGCCATTATGGACGCCAGCCCTATTCATGTTCAGATAGCAGGCCGTATGATGTTCAAGCGTGTAATGGGTAAGGCAAGCTTTTGCAATATTCAGGATCTGAAGGGCAACATCCAGGTATATGTAGCTCGCGATGCTATTGGCGAGGAGTCTTACGCTGATTTCAAGAAGAGTGATATAGGCGATATTTACGGTATCAAGGGCTATGCTTTCAGAACAAAGACAGGTGAGATTTCTATACATGCAGAGGAGATGACCCTTCTGTCAAAGAGTCTGCAGATTCTTCCTGAGAAGTATCATGGTCTGACTGATGTTGACACTCGCTATCGTCAGCGTTATGTTGACCTCATTATGAATGCTGATTCCAAGGAAGTATTTATCAAGAGATCAGCCATTATCCGTGAGATCCGTAGCTTCCTTGCTGAGCGTGACTTTATGGAGGTGGAGACACCTATGCTGGTTGCTAATCCAGGTGGAGCAGCAGCCCGCCCATTTGAGACCCACTACAACGCTCTTGACGAGGATGTTAAGCTTCGTATTTCTCTTGAGCTTTATCTCAAGCGCCTTATCGTAGGCGGCATGGAGCGTGTATTTGAGATTGGCCGTGTATTCAGAAATGAGGGTGTAGATACCCGTCATAACCCAGAGTTCACACTTATGGAGTTGTATCAGGCATATACAGACTATGAGGGCATGATGGAGCTTACAGAGACTATGTTCCGTCGTCTTGCTGAGCGTGTATGTGGCACTACACTCATCACATACCAGGGCAAGGAAATTGACCTTGGCAAGCCATTCGAGCGCCTTACTATGACTGATGCTGTGAAAAAATACGCAGGCATTGATTTCGATGCTGTCGCTACCGACGAGGATGCAAAGAAGCTTGCTGACGAGCATCACATCGAGTACGAATCATTCCACACAAAGGGCCACATCCTTAATCTATTCTTCGAAGAGTATTGTGAGGATAATCTGATCCAGCCTACATTTATCATGGATCATCCTATTGAGATATCACCACTCACAAAGAAGAAGCCATCTGACCCTAGCAAGGTAGAGCGTTTTGAGCTCTTCTGCAACGGTTGGGAGATGTGTAACGCATATTCAGAGCTTAACGATCCTATCGACCAGCGTGAGCGTTTTGCTCTTCAGGATGCCAATGCTGAGGCCGGTGATGACGAGGCCGAGCACACCGACGAGGACTTCCTCAATGCCCTTGAGATAGGCATGCCACCTACAGGTGGTATTGGCTATGGTATCGATCGTCTTTGCATGTTGTTGACAGACGCACCAGCTATTAGGGACGTATTGTTGTTCCCGAC